>DATKHV010000018.1:0-51056 GCA_035510055.1 Candidatus Cybelea sp.
TCGGCTTTGGTGGTGTAGTGGGCGGCGCGGCGCACTTCGGGGGTGGCGTTGTGAACGGCGACGGCCAGGCCCACGCGCTGCATGACCGTCAGGTCGGGCAGGTCATCGCCTAGAAAAGCGACTTCTGATTCCTGGGCGCCGGTTTTGCGGAGGACGTCTTCGTAAGCGGCGATTTTGTGGCCTTGCTTTTCGTAGACGAACTCGATGTCCAGTTCCTTGCAGCGACGACGAAGGGCGGCGCTGGCGCGGCCGGTGATGACGCCGGTGCGCAGTCCAGCGGTGACGGCGAGCGTTAGGCCCTGGCCGTCGTGGGCGTCGAAATTTTTCAGTTCGAGGGCGGAGCCGTCGGATTGCGACAGTAGGGTGACGCTGCCGTCGGTGAGCGTGCCGTCTACGTCCATCAGCAAGACGAGGATTTGCTTGGCGCGCTTCGCTAGTTTTAAGGGGATCTTTTTTCCTCGCTTGGGCAATGTGCGTCTCCTGTTTTTCTCTTCCGAGTTTTATTCTGCGCTCTCGCGCAGGCGGGGCAAGCCCTGCCCTACGGCGAGAGCGAAAGCACGGGTTGCAAAAACGGAACTAAAAACCCGCCATCACATCAACTCCAGGGTCCAGAGGTCGTGCAGGTGGACCACGCCTAAGACGCCTTTTGCTTCGTCCACGACGACGATGGAGGTGATTTTGCGTTTCTCCATCAAGTTCAAGGCTTCGCTGGCAAGCACGTGCGGGCCGATGGTTTGCGGATGCTTGGTCATGCCATCGGCTGCGCGCATTTCCAGGACGGCGCCGCGGTGCTTTTCCATCAAGCGCCGAAGGTCGCCGTCGGTAAGGATACCAGCGAGGTGTCCGTCGGGCTCGAGGACCGTGGTCATGCCGAGCTTTTTGGCGGACATTTCGTGGAAGACGTCGGGCATTAGCGTGTCCTTCGAAACGCGAGGGAGCGCATCTCCCGCGTGCATGAGATGCTCGACGCGCAGAAGTTTTTTGCCGAGGCTGCCGGCCGGGTGCAACGCGGCGAAATCATCGGGACGAAAGCCGCGACGTTCGAGGAGCGAAATGGCCAGCGCGTCGCCCATGGCCATGGCGACGGTGGTGCTCGCCGTGGGGGCGAGATTCATCGAACAGGCTTCTTCTTTCACGCTGACGTCTAGAGCCACGTCGCTCGCTTCGGCCAGTGTGGAATGAAGTTTGCCGGTTAAAGTGACCAGGGGCATTGCCAGGCGCTTCAGCGCCTCCAGAAGGCGGACAATTTCCTCTGTTTCGCCGCCATAGGAGACGGCCAGAAGGGCATCGCCGCGGGCCAGCATGCCCATATCCCCGTGCAGAGCCTCCGCCGCGTGCAAAAAGAACGACGGAGTTCCCGTGCTCGAAAGCGTCGCCGAAATTTTTCGGCCAATCAGTCCGGATTTTCCCATGCCGGTGACCACCACGCGGCTTTTGCAGGCAAAGAGTAAATCGACGGCCTTTTCAAAGGTGGCATCCAGCCGCGCGAGAACGTCTTGGATAGCCTGCGCTTCGATGCGAAGCACGCGCCGTGCCGTGTCCAGGCTCATAAACGTCCTCGAAGCAAATCAGATGGCCTCAGGTTCATGATTTCTCGCTCCAGCGCCGCACGACGGAATTGAGGCCCTTTAATTTCATCAGCAGGCCCAGGAGTTCCGGCAGCGGCAGGGCATTCGGTCCGTCGGAAAGCGCTTTGGCAGGATTATCGTGGGTTTCAATGAAAATGCCATCCACGCCCGCGGCCACTCCTGCGCGCGCCAGCGGTTCGATGAACTGGGGCTGACCTCCGCTCGCATGGCCTTTTCCACCGGGAAGTTGCACGGAATGCGTCACGTCAAAAACGACCGGGTAGCCCGTGCGCTGCATGATGGGGAATGAACGCATGTCCACGACGAGATTTTGATAGCCGAACGAAGAGCCGCGCTCGGTGAGAATGATTTTGGAATTGCCGGTGCTCTCCAGTTTCTCCGTGATATTGCCCATGTCCCACGGCGACAGGAACTGCGGCTTTTTCACGTTGATGATGCGGCCGGTTTTGCCGGCCTCGATCAGCAAGTCCGTCTGCCGGGCCAGGAACGCGGGAATCTGCAGCACGTCGCAGACATCGGCGGCGGGCTTGGCTTGCGAGGCTTCGTGAATGTCGGTGAGGATGGGGAGCTTTAAGTCGGACTTGATCTTGCCGAGGATGCGCAAACCTTCCTTCATGCCCAGGCCGCGGAAGGCTTTCAGCGAAGAGCGGTTGGCTTTGTCGTAGGAAGCCTTGAAGATGTAGGGCATTCCTGCGTCGGTCGCGATCTTGGCGACTTTTTCGGCCATCATGCGCGCGTGCGCTTCGCTTTCGATCACACACGGCCCGGCGATCAGAAACAGGGGATTGCCCCCGCCGAGGCGCAGCGAACCAAGCGCGATTTCACGTGTAGGGCTCATTTAAGATTTTAAGCGTATTACAAGCTTATAAGGCTACGCAGACCGCGCCAGGTTTGCAACGTCGGAAGAAAGCAGAGGGTGGGTCACTTTGGGCCAAGCAAGTTAAGTCGCCATACCACAGCGGCTCGTTAACAGTCGGTGCTGCTGGCCCGTCTGGAAGCGCAAGGAGAAAGCCGATGGAACTGCAAGACCAAGGACGCCGCGAATTCTTAGGAACGAGTAGCCGGATGGGGAATCGTCTGCGTCACTGGACCATTTCTGGCGGCGGCGATTGTTGAAGCCCAGGATCCGCCGCCTCCAGAGCCGCTAAACACGACCTGGACAGCCACGATCGTGCCAGCAAAAGAACTCGGCGACCCGCTGATCGTTGCGGTCCGCGTCTCCGCGCCGGATGGCGAGCGCACTGTTGCGGGAATCATCGTGTATGCCTACAACACCGACAAGGACGGCTATTATTCGCCGGACGGCAAGGTCGGCCATCCACGCCTGATAAAGGGTACATGAAGACCGACGCCGAGGGGCGCTTTACATTGCGCACCATCCGCCCCGGACGCTATCCGGGCATGCACATTCCTGCGCACGTTCATTTCAATTTGTGGGGAGCGGGTTATCCGGTCGAGTGGACCGAAGAGCTGCGGTTCGAGGGCGATTGTATTTGACGGAAGCGATGAAGAGCGAGTCCGAGGCGCGCGGCAAATTCGCGACAATTCGGCCGCTCTGGCGCGACAAGAATGGCGTCTACCACTGCGAAATCAATTTGCGCTTACAGGAGAAATCAAACTATCCAAGACGTTGATGTCCGGCAGGCCCAGGTGGGCGGCGCAGGGTTTTACTGACAGCTCTGAAACTGGAACTTAGGCTGTCGCGCTTGGCGCAGCGCGAAGTGCTGGCGCGTGCTTCGGTTCGCTCACCGATGCGGCGGGGCGGAGTTTCTGTCTTTTGTGTTCGAGGGCTGCGCCGATGAAGGCTGCAAACAGCGGGTGCGGTTCCAGCGGCTTGGATTTGAATTCGGGGTGGAACTGGCAGCCGAGGAACCACGGATGGTCAGGCGCTTCGACGATTTCCACGTAGTTTTCATCAGGCGTGCGCCCGGTAATGCGCAAGCCCGCCGCCACCAATGCTTTTTCGTAGTCGCGGTTGAATTCGTAACGGTGGCGATGGCGCTCGCTGATTTCCAGCTTACCGTAGGCTTTGTGGGCGAAGGAGCCGGGCTCGAGTTTGCAGGGCCAGGCGCCCAAGCGCATGGTACCGCCCATTTCATCGACGCCAAGCAATTCGCGCAATTTATAAATCACGCGGTGCGGCGATTGCGGATCAAACTCCGTGCTGTCCGCCTGCTTCATTCCGGCGACGTCGCGCGCGTATTCGATGGTGGCGCACTGCATGCCCAGGCAAATACCGAAGAAGGGCACCTGGTGTTCGCGCGCGTACTGAATGGTGTAAATCATTCCCTGAATGCCGCGCTTGCCAAAGCCGCCAGGAACTAAAATGCCGTCGTAACCGTGCAGCCGGGCTGCGGCGGTTGCCGGTGAATCAATTTCCTCGGCTTCGATCCATGCGAGAACGGTTTTGTGATTGTGCGCCAGCCCGCCGTGCAGCAAGGCCTCGCGCAAGCTTTTGTAGGCATCTTCGAGCTGCACGTACTTGCCGACGATGGCGATGTGCGCTTCACCCGCCGGATGGTGCATGCGGTAAACCAGGTCCAGCCACGGCTTCATATCCGAAGGCCGCGACTCGAGTTTCAAGAGCCGCAGAATCTGCTCGTCCAGGCCTTCTTTACTGAGTTCCCCGGGCACCGCGTAAATGGTGTCCACATCTTCCATCGAAATGACGCAAGCTTCCGCGACGTTGCAGAACAAAGCAATTTTTTTCTTTAGCTCCGAGGGAAGGTGATGGTCGCTGCGGCAAAGCAATATGTCCGGCTGAATTCCGAGGCTCAGTATTTCCTTCACACTGTGTTGTGTCGGCTTGGTTTTCAGTTCGCCGGCGGCGGCGATAAAGGGCACCAGCGTGACGTGGACGAAAAGGGTATTTTCAGCGCCAAGTTCCAGACGCATCTGGCGAATGGCTTCAAGGAAGGGAAGCGACTCGATGTCGCCCACCGTGCCGCCAATCTCCACGATGACGACATCGACGGATTCCGAGACCTTCTTGATGGTCGCTTTGATTTCGTCAGTCACGTGCGGAATCACCTGCACGGTTTTTCCGAGGTAATCGCCGCGGCGCTCCTTGGTCAGGATCGTTTCGTAGATACGTCCGGTAGTCCAGTTATTGTCGCGGGAAAGCTTGGCGTGGGTGAAGCGCTCGTAGTGGCCCAGATCGAGGTCCGTCTCCGCGCCGTCTTCGGTCACAAACACTTCACCGTGCTGAAACGGGCTCATCGTGCCTGGATCCACGTTCAGGTACGGATCGCATTTTTGCAAGGTGACTTTGAAACCGCGGCTTTCGAGGAGACAACCAATCGAGGAGGCAGCTACGCCTTTTCCCAGTGAGGATACAACTCCGCCGGTTACAAATATATATTTTGGCGCCATCCTTATAGCCCGTGTTCCTACGCCGGGCTTGCTTTCCCTCAGGAGGAGTGACGTACACACAATTATCGTCGGAAGATGCGGTTCTGTCAAATGGCGGTTTTGGCGGTCTTAAATCGCTATTTTTTCTCTCCTTCGCGCCTGAAACTTTTTTTCCGGGAACGGGTTTCTAAGCAGTAGGGAATATTGTGCGGAGACGGATGGTATCGGATTCGATACCCGCTGCCGATGAAGAAAACCGTGGAGCAGGCGGAAACCAGCGGGAGTGGATGGGCCATCTAATGAAATGAACCTTTGGCTTGCGCTCCGGAGTTGTTCGCGTTCGTCCCCGCAATGCGGAAAAGGTTCCGGGTGGAATTCTTGCAGGTGGAAGGGGAGTATGATCAGCACCAAAAAAATCAGATTGGGAATGCTCGCGCTCGGGATCGTTCTTGGTATGAGCTCTTCGGCGCTTGCTCAGCTAGCAGTTCGGCCGGATGTAGAGCAGCTGCGCTCTTATAGCTTGGCTCGCGAAAGCTCTCTTCTCGGCACCGTGGTAAAATTCGATGCCGCCTCCAACACCCCGCCCATGGGCGCGCATGTTCTCCTCGAGACGTCTTCTGGGCAGGTTGACGTTCATCTCGGCAACCCCAAAATTCTCCAAGCCGGGCATCTCGCATTGCATCCCGGCGATAGCGTACGCATCATCGGCGAGGCCATAGCCCTCGGTGACAGCACCTATTTCGCCGCCCGCATTGTGCAAAAGGGAGCCCAAGCCGTCACCGTGCGCAACACCAAAGGCTTTCTGACCGCTGCGGCATCGGTGATGACGCCAGCGGAAAAGGAAGCGCTGCGAGGTGTGCGATGAAACGCCTGCTCTTGGGCTTTTCATTCTTGGGTGCTCTCTGGAGCGCCGCCTGCGGCGGCGGTGGTCCCACCATTCCGCCGCCTCCCCCGGCTGGGAAATATGGCCTCTCGAGCTTGAAAGGAACTTATGCCTTCACGACCAGCGGCGAAGTCTGCGCTGGTTGCACGGTGGCAGCTACGCCCTTGGCGCGTGCCGGGAGCTTCATCGCTGATGGAAATGGCGGCATCACCGGCGGCGTGTATGACGTTGTAGCGCAGGGCGGAACCAGCTCGACCGTTTCCATCAACACCGGCAGCAGCTACACCGTCAATGCCGACGGCCGCGGAACATTGACTTTCAACATAACCTCTAACAGTGCCCCGTCCACGATCAACTTCGGCATGGTTCTTACCTCGACTAGTGGCGGTCTAATGATCGACGAAACCAACAATGGTACCCAAGCATCCACGGGGAGCGGGAATTTCGTCCTGCAGAGTACTGCGGCGTTTCAGCTTTCCACCATCTCGGGCTCCTATGTTTTTGATTTTACGGGATTCGATGGCAACACCAGTAGTGGACCCTTCCCGGAATCGCTCGTTGGCCAGTTTGCGGCGACCAGTGGCGTGATCACCACTGGATTAGAGGACGCCAATGACGGCTTGGGCTTGGCCAATGGAAACATTGCGGGAACTTTTACTGCGGATTCCGTGAATATGCCGACTTCTGGCCGCGGCACGGCTCTCATAGAAGGGCAGAACTACGCCTTTTATATCGTCGATTCGACGCGTATAAGGTTCATTAGTTCCAACACCAATACCGGCAATAGCGGGCCTATGCTCTCTGGCGACGCTGTGATGCAGGGCAATCTCCCAGCGAGTCTCAGTGGTGGTTTTGCCTTTCTCGTTGGGGGAAGCGACTCTGTCGGTAACGGCATCACCCGCGTCGGCCGCTTCACCGCCGCCGGCACCGCCCTCAGCAAAATGCTAATGGACGTCAACGATGGAGCCAACGAAGTGCAGTTCAATAATCTGTCGAATGGCAGCGTCTCCTCCTACGATCCCACCACGGGCCGCGGGCAGTTTTCCTTTCAGGATTCCAACGGCCAAGCCTACACTTTTGTTTTCTATCTGAGTTCCCAGAGCGGCGGCGTGATCCAGGATGTTAGCCCGTCGGGAACCGCGAGCCAGGCGAGAGTTGTCGCCGACGGCTCGATCAATCTGCAATCCGGAAGCCCCTTTACGAGCAGCAACATCTCCGGGACCTATGCCATCAATTGGAGCGGGCTCGTGACCGCCAACGGCAATATTTCCAGCACGGATGAAGAGGATATGCTGGGCCAGCTGACGATCAAGAGTCTCTCTCTCAGCGGCACTTCGGACATGTTCCAGTTCACCTCCCCGACGCTAACGCCGATCCTAAATATCGGTACCGCAGGTACCATCAACTTCAATGGCGGCGATGGCACCGGCGACGACGGCAATCGGGTGTACATGAATGTCGATTTGTCGAACATCCAGCCGATCGACATGGTGGTTTACGTCGTGAACCCACAGCTGGCGTTCTTTGCCAATCGCGACAATTCCGGGACGCAACGCATCGTGGCTGGAGTCTTCGAGGCCCAACAATAGCCAAGCTTCCTTCTTTTTCAGTCCTCGACTGTTAGCGGCCCGGCAGAGTCCCCGCCGGGCTTTTTCATTATTTCTGCAAAAGCTTCTCCACCCGCGCCACGTCCTCCGGCACATCCACGCTCACCGCGTCATGTTCCACTTCCGCCACGCGAATCTTCCAGCCATTTTCCATCCAGCGCAGTTGTTCGAGTTGCTCGATACGTTCCAATGCGCCCTGCGGCAGCGTCGGATATTCGAGCAGGGCCTCGCGCGCGAAAACGTATAACCCCAAATGCTTTAGATGCCGCACCACCATCTTGCTCGCCGTATTCCGCACCCAGGGAATCGGCGCGCGCGAAAAATAAATAGCATTCTCGTCGAAGTCCAGTACTACCTTCACTACGTTGGGGTCCATGATGTCGCCGGGCATTTTGATGGGAGTTGCTACCGTGCTGATGGAAGCTTGCGGCTCTTCTAGCAGGGAATTGACGGCCACGTCGATGGCATTCGGATCCACGAGCGGCTCGTCTCCCTGCACGTTCACGAAGACCTCGCCGTGCTCATGGGCGGCTACTTCCGCAACCCGTTCCGTCCCGGTGCGGTGCTCGCCTCGCGTCATTCTGGCCTCACCGCCAAAGCCCTCCACCGCTTTCATGACGCGGTCATCATCCGTGGCTACAATCACGCGGTCCGCGCGCTTTGCCAATTTGGCCCGTTCGTAGACGCGCTGAATCATGGGTTTGCCGGCCAGCGATATCAGGGGTTTCCCGGGTAGACGCATGGACGCAAACCGTGCGGGAATCACTACGATGACTTTCGACGGGCTCATGTTGGCTCCGGGTTTCGGGAATTTTTGCACCGCATGGGAAGTCTATCCGTAATGGAATCGGCGACGCTACTACCGGTCTTGGCGCCGCGCGGCCCTGCAAACTGTTCGATAGTGAGCATCCAGCAATTGCCCTTGTTTTCGGGAATCCGGGTGGTAGAATTATTGCTAGTCCGAGCCGCGCGGCCGTCCCGGTAAGCCGGGATGACGGGGGTGCCGTGAAACGCGATCTACTAGGTTTTCGCGTTCTGTCTTTCTCGCTTCAAGTTTCGCTGGTCGTTTGCCTGTTCGTGTTGCAAGCTGCCCTCCCCAGCGCCGCGCAAACCGTTGCCGACGAAAGCAAGCCCAAGGACGAAGCGCCCCAGTCCGATCTGAAGCCCATCAAAATAGACGACGTGCGGAAAAACACCGTGAGCACGTCTTTCAAGCCCGGCAAGATCATCAAGATGGATGTGGACCTCGCCCTCGTCAACGTGACCGTCACCGACCCTTACAATCGCCTGGTCACCGGCCTCGAGACCGACAATTTCCGCATCTTCGAAGACAACGTCGAACAGGAAGTCGTCACCTTTTCCGCTGAAGACGTCCCCATCTCTATCGGTGTGATCTTTGATTTCAGCGGTAGCATGTCCAATAAAGTCGGCAAAGCGCGCGAAGCCGCCATTCAATTCTTCAAAACCGCGAATCCCCAGGATGAATTTTTCCTGGTCAGCTTCAACGAGCGCGCGGAATTGACTAGTGAATTCACCAATAGCGTGGAAGACTTGCAGAGCCGCATGATGCTCACGGTTCCGAAGGGTCGCACCGCGCTCCTCGACGCCATCTATCTCGGTCTAAGTCAGATGAGGGGTGCACACAACGCCAAACGTGCCTTGCTCATCCTATCCGATGGAGGAGATAATCATAGTCGGTACAACGAAAGCGATATCAAGCGGCTGGTGAGAGAAGCGGACACGCAACTCTATGCCGTCGGCATCTTTGACCCGCTTGGTTATCGCAACCGGACACCTGAGGAGTTGGGCGGCCCATCGCTCCTCAGCGAAGTAACGGAAATGACGGGTGGGCGAGTGTTTGCCGTGGAGAAGCTTGATGATCTTCCAGACATCGCCTCAAAAATCGGCATGGAGTTGCGAAACCAATATGTTCTCGGCTATCGACCAAGCAACAAAGCTCACGACGCGCGCTGGCGCAAGCTCAAGATTAAG
Organism: Candidatus Cybelea sp.; assembly: GCA_035510055.1. GTDB lineage: Bacteria > Acidobacteriota > Terriglobia > Acidiferrales > UBA7541 > Acidiferrum. The sequence goes on from DATKHV010000018.1 coordinate 9,423, forward strand.
CTGCGTGCGCCCAAGGGACTTCCGCCCCTCAGCGTCTACTCCAAGACCGGATATTACGCGCCTAGCCACTGAGTTCTTGCGGCGTCTCTTTCCTTCTACGCGCCATCTCTTTTTCTTGACCTGCGCTACGGCGATGCTCGCCTGGACCACCTGTGCGCAGATTCCGATACCGACTCCTCCGCCCCCTCCTAGCCAGGATTCCAACGTCGGCAAGCAAGGCTCGAAAATCACCATGAATGTGGACTTGGTCGTTCTGCACACGACCGTCCTCGATGACCGCCAGCGCTTCGCCGATGGCCTTAAGTCCGATAATTTTCGCGTGTACGAAGATAAAGTCGAGCAGAAGCTTTCCGTCTTCAAGCGCGAAGACGTGCCCGTCAGCATGGGGCTGGTCATTGATAATAGTGGCAGCATGCGCGACAAGCGTCCGCGCGTCAACGAAGCCGCCCTCACTCTCGTCCAGGCCAGCAACCCCAACGACGAAGCCTTTGTCGTCAATTTTAACGACGACTTTTATCTCGATCTCGACAAGGATTTCACCAACAGCATTCCTGAGCTGAAAGAAGCCCTGGAACGCATCGATTCCCGCGGCAGCACCGCTTTGCGAGACGCCATCCTGGGCTCCCTAGACCATCTGAAAAAGGGTACCAAGGACAAGAAGGTGCTCTTGGTGGTCACCGATGGCGAAGACAATGCCAGCCGCAATTCGCTGGAGAAGACCATCCGCGAAATTCAGAAGACCGATACGGTGATTTACACCATCGGACTCCTCGGCCAAGAAAACAAGAAGGAAGCCAAGCGTGCCCGCAAAGCCCTTGAGCAAATCGCGGCAGCCTCCGGGGGCGTAGCATACTTCCCGGAAAACGTGGACGACGTGCACAGTATTTGCGAGCAGGTGGCGCACGACATTCGCAACCAATATATCCTGGCTTATTACCCCACTAACTTCCGGCGTGACGGCACGTTCCGAGCCGTCAGCGTCGTGGTCGTTCCTCCGCGCGGGCGCGGCAAGCTGGTGGCCCGTACCCGTAACGGCTACTACGCGCCCCTGGATAAGACTTCCGCCGCTGCCGCCGGCAACTGATCACTGCAAACGATCGCCTACTGCGCCTTCGGCAACTGCAAAATCATGCCCCCGCCTTGCCCCGTCTCGACCGTCGGCAATTGCCCGTTCCACTTGTCTATCAGCGCGCGATTGTTTTCAATCCGCCGCAGTTCCAGCAATTGTGGTGTCAGCGAATTCTGCCGGATGCGGTTGGCGTCCGCTTCGCCCTGGGCGCGAGTCACCAGAGACTTGGCGTCGCCCTCCGCCTCCGCGATTTTCTTCGCGGCTTCGGCTTGCGTGGTCGCCAATTCGTTCCGGGCGCGTTCGGCTTGCTGGATGGCTTGCGCTTTGGCGGTGATCGCCGTCGCGATTACCGTCGGCACGCGAGGCGCTCCGATGAAGCCGAACTGCTGCACACTCACTCCCACCGGAGACATCTTCTGCTCGATCTTTGCTTGCACTTTTCCCAGAAACTCCGCTTTTTTCTCGCCGTAGATATCCTCCACTACGTACGTCGAAGCCACCTCATTCAGCGAGTTGCGCACTACGTCGCGCAGAATTCCGTGCGTGAACGAGTCCATGTCCGCCAAGCGGTACTTTACATAAAAATCCGGCGCTTTGGCGGCATCGATGGCATACGACAGCGACACATCGACGTAGATTTCCATTCCTTCCTTGGAGTTGAAGCCCATCTCTTCGTTAATCGGATGTCCTTCGTTCGTGTCTTTGGTCCACTTCACCGTCTGCACGAATGTCGGGAACTCAATGATCTGCGTGCTTAATGGCGAATACACCACCCAGCCCGTGCGCACTGGAATATCCAAGGCCCCGCGCTGCTTGCCAGCCAAACTGATCTCCACTCCCACATGACCAGCTTCAATGCGCGTCACGCGTAGCAGGAACATGCTAAGCACCAACAGCAACAGAATTACGCCGATGGCGATGGCCCCGAATTTCAAAAGCGGGCCGTCCCTTCTCATTTCAAATGCCGCGTCGTCGCGGCCTCCAGGCCTGGTAAACATACGCATCCTCCTCTATCGAAAACTCCATTGACTCTGGGTTTCAGCTTAACTCACGGCACGTTAAGAAGTCGTGATGAACCAATTCTGCTGTGTAGAGAACGCGCTTAGCTCGGTGAGTTGTAGTGGCGGGTCTTTAGACTCGTTCGTTCCCTTCTCTTGGCCATGGCCAGCTGCCAGCCAGAACTAGCGCGCACCCGCACATCGCCAGGATCTCAAATCCGCTGGTCCACGGCCCCGGATCGTGCGGTTTCCCGATGATGCGGGGAACATAAAGCAGGAGGAAGTAGAGAAAGGTGATGGCCCCCAGGAGAATGGCCGCCATTTCCATCTGCTTCCCAATAAATATTGCCGCGCCTACCCCGACGAAAACGATGCCGAAAAGATACGCCAAAAGTGCTCGCCCCGGAATCCACGGCGGACCGAGACCCGCCGCAAAACGCCCAAAAACAAAATGCTGAATCCCGAAGGTAAGGAAAGCCAGCGCAAAGAAATAGCGCCCCAGCCTCAAAAACGGATCGGCCTTTTCGCGCTCCTCCAAAGGTGAAGCGCTGGCAAGGATCCACGCGCCTCCGCACATCGCCAACGCCACGAACCCGCTGGTCCATTCGTTGCCGTCGCTGGTTTTGCCAATGATCCTAGGGATGTGTAGCAGTACCACAAAAAGAAAAAACATCAATCCCAGCATGGTGGCCGCCGCTCGCGCTAGCATTCTTGTGAGGATGCCGATAGCCGCCGCAAAGAACGCTACGCCCACAAAATACGCCCAGAACAGCCGCCCCGGCATGAACGCTGGCACCAGCGTGGCCACAAACCCGCCATAAATAAAATGCTGCACCCCGAATACGACGAGGGACATGGCAACGAATATTCGTCCAAGAGATTTGCCAGGGATGATCATAAGAGGCGGCTACGGCGCTCATACTGTATCCGCAACCCTCAGCAATCCACAACAGTTATGCACGCGGGGCAGGCTTCCGGCTGGCTCCTATTCTGGAGTTGACCGCTGGTTCGCGAATGTCTTTCAACCTGGCCTTGGCCTTCTCACGCGGCAAAATGCCAAGTTGCTCTTCGATGATTTCAGACTATCCTGCGGACCGCCACTTCCAGTTTTGTCTGTTTGATCGTCATGGCCATCGCAAAATAGCAGCAACGAAGGCCTTAGAACGTCGTTCCGGCAATGAGTTGCTTCTCGAAATCGGCTCGCTAGGGGAACTGGCAGCGGCGATGGTATGGGCTAGAATAAACGGATGCAACGCAAGGTCTTCTGGGCCATTTTCATTTCGCTCGGGTTGATAGCCGACTTCACCTTGCCTATCGTGTGGTCGCTGCTGGCCACTATTCCCATCGGCATTCTTAGCTGGTGGATAGCCTACCGCAGCGACTGGTTCTGATTCGCGAATGCCAACCCGTCCGATGCCGGTACCTTAAGGGGTGGCCCAAAACTCCTTGACTCGCTACCGAGCGGCTTCCGTGCTCCGTTGCTTCCGCATCTCATTCAGAAAACTCTTCCCATGCGGAATGGTCGCGCCGAAATTTTCGGCGATCGTTTGTCCCATATCCGCCAGCGTATCCCGCACCCCCAGGTTTATGCCAGCGCCGCCCCCCGGCGAATACGCCAAAATGGGCACGTACTCTCGCGAATGGTCCGTGGTCGCCCAACGCGGATCGGGGTCGCAGCCGTGGTCCGCGGTGATCACGAGCATGTCGGAGAGACTCAGCATGGGCAAGAACTCCGCAAGCATACGGTCAAATTCTTCCAGCGATTTAGCGAATCCTTCGACGTCTTTCCGGTGGCCATACAGCATGTCGAAATCCACCAGGTTGCAAAAAATAAGCCCGTCCTTGCGTTCGCCAACTGCCGCGGTCATTTTTTCCATGCCGTCGGCATTGCCTTTGGTGGTCGCAAATTCTTCGACACCGCGTCCGTTATAAATGTCATGAATCTTGCCGACTCCGAAAACGCGGATTTTGCGTTCCGCAAGAACATCCATAAGCATGGGCTTTGGCGGATCGACCGCAAAGTCGTGCCGCCGCGTGGTGCGCACAAAATGTCCCGCCGCACCGCTGAACGGCCGCGCGATCACGCGCCCCACGCGATGCGGCCCATCCAGCAATTTTCGCGCGATTTCGCACATGTGGTAAAGCTCCGCAATCGGAATGATGTCTTCATGCGCGGCGATCTGGAACACGCTGTCGCCGGAGGTGTACACGATGGGCTTGCCCGTTCGCAGGTGTTCCTCGCCGAGTTCCTTGATAATCTCCGTGCCGGACGCCGGTTGGTTTCCCATCGTCTTCCGCCCAATCTGTTTTTCAAACTCTTCCATCAATTCCTTCGGGAATCCGTTCTTGTAAACGGGAAACGCTTGGTCCAGCCAGACTCCTGCCATCTCCCAATGTCCTGTGGTGGTATCTTTTCCAGGCGATCGCGTCGCGCCCTTTCCATAAGCTCCCAGCGGCGCTGTCGCCGGCGTCTGATGTTTCAGCGGCGTGATGTTCCCTAGTCCCAGCCGCACTAGGTTCGGAATTTCTAGTGGCCGCGATTCCGCGATGTGTGCGAGCGTGTTCCTGCCCACGTCGCCATACTCCGCCGCGTCCGGAAGCTCGCCGATCCCCACGCTGTCCAGCACGATCCAGAAAATTCTCTCAAATTCCTTCATGTTCCGGCGCCTCAGACCTCTCGAAGCGGAACTCTATCACACACCGCGCACGCGCAAGGCACCGCCACAACTTTCATTCTCCCGTACCGCGCTTCTAGTGGCCGGTCTTGGAGACCGCTTCCTGGTAGCGCCAGCTTCGGAGCCAGCCCGTTCCGTTCTTGCCAGCACCTCCTGATGTTGTACAGTGATAGCCACCGCTCGCTGAACTATTTTCCTTTTGCGTGCGTAGTACAAGGTAGCGGAGGTCTGTCATGCCCCAGGACGGTCAATCCAGGCGCGTTTCTCTGGTTGTCCCGATCATCCTCATTACGGTCGGCGCTCTTTTCCTGTTCCACAACTATCGTCCGGCGTTCGATCCCTGGCCGATACTCGCGACTTACTGGCCGCTCATTCTCATCTTTATCGGACTTGGCAAGATTTGGGATAGCACCTATCGAAGCCGCAACCCCAACGCGTCCCCAGGAGTTTCCATCGGCGCCACCGTCGGCACGCTTGCCTTTGTCATCGTTCTGGTTTTGCTTCTCTGGCACGGACACAGTTTCTCCCGCCGCCACGGCTTTTATTCAGGATCGCAGCACCAATCACAAACCGTGGATCTGCAAGGCGCAAAATCGGCGCACGCCAGGCTGGAAATGAGCACCGGGCAACTCACCATCAACGGCGGCGCGAGTCACATGCTGGATGCGGACTTCGCCTTCGGTGACGGCTTTGATGCTCCAAAAGTTGACTACAACGTGAGCGGCGGAGTCGGCCAGCTGGAAATTATGCAGCCGTCCCGCACCGTGCACTTCGGCCGTTCGCAAAACGATTGGAGGCTGCGCTTCAGCAAGGACCTGCCCCTGGAGTTAAAACTAGACATGGGCGCCGGGCAAGGAGATTTGCATTTTCGCGATATCCCGCTCACTCGCTTGGACCTCCATCTGGGGGCGGGCGAAATGGATGTGGACCTCACCGGCGACCGCAAAACCGATTTGACCGCCGATATTGAAGGCGGCGTGGGGCAGGCCACCATCCTGCTTCCGAAAAACGTCGGCGTCATCGCGCATGCATCCGGGGCCATCGGCTCCATCGACACGCACGGCCTGAAGCACGACGGCGACTCCTACTCGAACGACGCTTACGGAAAATCTCAAGCCACCATTCACCTGAAAGTGCAAGGCGCAATCGGCCAGATCAACCTAAACGTGGAACCATAGATCCGCCTGAGGAATGCGCCCGCCGGCCCGCGCCGTTTGCCCTGTTTCGACAGCGGTCGTATAATTCGAAGTTTAGGCAGTGCGCTTGAAAGGCACTGTCTGGGCTTCCCCTTGGCTACCAAAGAGATTACTCAAGCAACCACGGAAATCCGACCGCAGCAGGAGTCCATCCGCGTGCGGGGCGCCCGCGTCCACAATCTCAAGAACATCAGCGTGGAAATTCCGCATAACGCCATGACCGTCGTGACCGGAGTCAGCGGCTCCGGAAAATCTTCTCTAGCCTTCGATACCATCTACGCCGAAGGGCAGCGCCGTTACGTAGAATCGCTTTCCGCGTATGCCCGCCAATTTCTGGAACGCATGGAAAAACCGGAAGTCGACGAAATCTCCGGTATCGCGCCGGCAGTGGCCATCCGGCAGAAAAACACTACGCGCAACCCGCGTTCGAACGTGGGGACGGCGACGGAGATTTACGATTACCTGCGGCTGCTTTTTTCGCGCTGCGGGCAAACCTTTTGCATTAAATGCGGCGCGGAAGTCCGGCGAGACAGTCCGGACGAAATCGCGACGCGCATTTTGTCGCTTACCCCGGGCCGCCGCTTTTACGTTTTGCACCAGTTTCGACTCGCCGCGCCCTCTGCCACCGCGGTTACCAAGCGCGCCGCCAAGAAAACGCCGAGCGCTCCGCCGCCGGAACTACTTCGGCAGGCGCTGCTCGATCTCCAGAAACGCGGTTTCAACCGGCTTTATCAAGCCGGCAAAATTCACGAATTCTCCTCGCCGGAAACACTGCTCGATGTGGATTTTTCGAAACCCGTCTACGTTCTCCTAGATCGCCTCGCCGTCAACCCAGAGTCGCGGGCGCGTCTCGTGGATTCCATCGAAATTTGTTACCGCGAAGGGCAAGGCGAAACCATTGTGGAATTTGTTGCGGACGCGGCAGGGAATGCGGCGGAGCGGCTCACCTTCAACGAACGGTTCGAGTGCAAGAACGACGGCACTTTGTATCAGGAGCCGGAGCCGCGGCTTTTCTCCTTTAACAATCCCTACGGAGCGTGTCCACGCTGCCAGGGGTTCGGGAACACCATCGATTTCGATTTGAATCTGGTGGTGCCCGATCCGGGCAAGTCGCTTGACGACGGCGCGATCGAACCTTGGACCAAACCGCGCTATCGCGTGCTCTTCCAAGAAGCAAGAAAATGGGCGCGCGGACGCGGGATTCCGACCAACGTGCCTTGGCGGCAACTCACCGCCGACCAACGCCGGCTGATTCTGGAGGGTGATCCCCAGAACGAATACGAAGGCGTGAAGGGTTTTTTCAACTGGCTGGAGCGCAAGAAATACAAGCTGCACGTGCGCGTTTTTCTGAGTCGATTCCGCGGTTATGCGACTTGCCCCGATTGTGGAGGAACTCGTTTGCGCGCCGAAGCACGGGCCGTTCGAGTGGCGGGGAAAGCGATCACGGAAGTCTCTAAGCTCACCGTCAAAGAAGCGCGCGCCTTCTTTTCCAACCTGCAACTTTCGGAAGGACACCTGAAAATCGCGGACAGAATTCTGGAAGAGATTCGCTCGCGCTTGCAATTCCTGGATGAAGTCGGCCTTGACTATCTAACGCTGGACCGCTTGACCTCCACTCTTTCCGGCGGAGAATCACAACGGATTCAGCTAGCGACGTCGCTCGGTGCGCACCTCGTCGGCGCACTCTACGTTCTGGATGAGCCTTCCATCGGCCTGCATCCCCGCGACACACAGCGCCTCATCGATATTCTCAAGTCGCTGCGCGACCTGGGTAACACCGTGCTGGTCGTGGAACACGATCCCGATACCATTCAGGCCGCGGATTGCGTCATCGACCTCGGCCCCGGCGCGGGCGAACTCGGCGGCAAACTGCTCTTCGCCGGCTCCTACGCGGCGATGCTCGAGGAACATAAATCACTGACGGGCCGCTACCTCGGCGGCGAGCTGCGGATTCCCGTTCCCAACGTGCGCCACAAACCTGGGAACGGATTCCTCCGCCTCTACGGCGCCAGCCTCCACAATCTTCAGAATCTGGATTTGATGATCCCGCTTGGCACGCTCACGGTGGTGACCGGCGTGAGCGGCTCCGGTAAATCGACCTTGGTTCACGATGTGCTCTACAAGGCGCTAGCAGCGCGGCGCGTTGGCGGCAGCGTCAAGGAATTCTGCGAGCGGTTGGAGGGCGATTCGGAAATCCGGGAAGTGGTGATTGTGGATCAATCGCCCATCGGGCGAACGCCGCGTTCGAATCCCGCCACGTATCTCAAGGCTTTCGATGCGATTCGCGATGTGTTTGCCGAAACTCCCGATGCGAAACGGCGAGGCTACGCCGCCGGCCATTTTTCATTCAACGTGCCGGGAGGCCGCTGCGAGACGTGCCAGGGAGACGGCACGGTCACGGTGGAAATGCAGTTTTTGGCGGACGTCGAATTGATTTGCGAAGAGTGCCGGGGCACGCGCTTCAAGAGCGGCGTTCTGGAAGTGCGCTATCACGGGAAAAATATTCACGAAGTGCTGCAATTGACGGTGCGCGAAGCGCTGGCTTTTTTCGTCAACGTTCCCAAGATCGTTGGGAAACTCAGGGTTTTGAATGAAATGGGTCTGGGCTACTTGCGGCTGGGACAGTCCGCGACAACTTTATCGGGCGGAGAAGCCCAGCGCCTGAAATTGGCCGCGCATCTGAGCCGCACCGACAATGAGGGGATTCTCTACATCCTGGACGAACCGACGACGGGGCTGCATTTTGATGACATTGCGAAGCTTCTCAGTGCATTCCGCAAACTGCTAGAAGGCGGCGCTTCGCTGCTGGTCATCGAACACAATCTTGATGTCATCAAGTCCGCGGACTGGCTGATCGATCTGGGACCCGAAGGGGGCGACCAGGGCGGCAAGATCATCGCGACAGGCACCCCCGAACAGGTGGCGCGCAACACGCAATCGCACACCGGCCGGTTCCTCGCGAAGGTCTTGAATGGGAACGGGCAGGCAAAGCGTCAAGCGAACGGAGCATCCAAACCGCTAGGGCCTTCGGCTACAATTTCCAATGGGGGCAAGATTCCTCCGGCTGAACCATGAAGCTCGTTCCTTTCCGATTGATTGCAGCGGGGACTCTGTCATGCGGCTTCTGCTTTGTAGGGGCGCCGCACGCCGCGCCCCTATTGGCCAACGATCTGAAGCAAATGCTTAGACCGAGGTGCGGATCGGCTGAGGACCTTCGTTGCGCTCGGGATGGCCATGCCAAAGAGCAGAGCGCTAGCAAGGAGCAGGGTGCTTCGGCGGCCAAGCAAAAAGGCGACACCACTTCCAGAGCGCAAAAAGTTGCGAATCCGCTGAACGACTTGCTAGACGAAGCGCAGCGCGACATCGACAACAACAGTTTTGGCGAGGCGCTCGCTCCGCTACAGAAGGTCATTGCCGACCAGCCCGACTTCGCTTACGCGCACTTTCAACTCGCCTATGTCTACACCGCGCTGAAGAAAACGGATGAAGCGCGTGCCGAATACGCCCGGACCATCGCCATCGATCCAAAAATGTCCGAAGCGTATCTCAATCTCGGAATGCTGCTGCTGGACAAGCAGGAAAACGCCGCCGCCGTAACCCCGCTTCGCAAAGCGGTGGAACTGCTCCCGTCACAAAGTCGGCCGAGATATTTGTTAGCAGTGGCGCTGGACCGCGCCGGCGACCAAGCTGGCGCGGCGGAATCCTTTGAGGCGCTGCTCCATCTGGATCCCAATGACTTCGCGGCCATCGATTACCTAGCGTGGGGAGCGCTTCAGAAAGGCAAGCCAGAAGAAGCGGAAGCGCGATTCCGGCACTCGCTGGAAGTGCAACCGAACGAGCTTGAAGCGCGTAAAGGGCTGGCCCAGAGCCTGGACGCTCAGAAAAAAACCGAAGCAGCAGGAGCGTACCGTGCTTATCTCGAACTTGCTCCCAATGATTCGGAAGCTCGCGCCCGCCTCGTGCATCTTCTCTTGGAACAGAAACAGAGCGACGCGGCGCTGGCCGAACTTGATCGCTTGGATGCCGGTAAGCAGCCCACCGTCGATTCGCTGAAGCTTCGAGCCGATGTGCAGATTGCCGGAAAGAAATGGGATGATTCCATCGTCACACTCGACAAAGCTCTCGCGCTGGCGCCAAATGATGCACTACTGCACGGCGGCCTGGGCCGCATTTATCTCCAGAAACGGGATTTTTCCGCCGCCGAAAAAGAACTGCGCATCGCGCTGCATCTGGACGGAAAGAATCTTACCTATTTCAAAGACCTCAGTTCGACGTTCTACTTGGGAGGAAATTATCCGGCGGCGCTGGCGGCCCTCGACGAGATAGCCAAAGTGGAACAGCCAGGGGCAGGCGTCTGGTTTATCCGCGCGATTTGCTACGATAAGCTGAACGAGCCGAAGCCCGCTTTGGATGCTTACCAGAAATTTCTGGAGCTCGATCAGGACAAAAACCCCGATCAAGTCTGGCAGGCCAAAGAGCGCAGCAAGGTGCTGCAACGCATGCTGGATCGGAAAAGGTAATCGCATGAGGGCCGGTCGGAGGACCCTGGGCACAGTGTGCAGCCTGCTGGTATTCTTGGGAAGCGTGCCCGCTTGCGCGGCCGATAGCCTGGTCGAGCTGCAAGCGCGGTTCGATCGCGAAACGAACAGTGTTCAAAAAGCCAAGCTGCTGGGAAGACTTGGCGATGCGCAGTTTGAGGAAGCCCGGCGCGCCGGAAAGGCCGGCGACTATAACGCCGTGGGATTCACGCTCGAAAAATACCGCGACAATGCTCGCGCGGCGATCGAGGCCTTGAAGAAGCAACATCCGGACGCGGAAAAACAATCGAACGGCTACCGCCAGCTGGAGATCCACGTGCGGAAAGGAATTCGCGAGGTTGACGAAAGTTTGCTGGTGTCCCCAGAGGGCTACAAGCCGCCGCTGCAAATCGTCCGCCAGGACTTGGCCCGCATGGATGACGAGCTGCTGAAAATGCTCTTTCCCCGCCGGCCTTTGGAGCAACACCCGGCTAAGCCTCCCGCGGAGAAACAAACATGCCTCTGAAATGGCATTTTTTCCTTCTGAGTTCCTTGATGCTTTTCGCGTCCCCCGCTGTTTGCGCTGCGGCACCGCCGCAGAAGGACTATCTCTCGGCCGTCGAAGCGGACAAAATTCGCGATGCGGAGACGGTGAACGAGCGCATAAAACTTTTTCTGACGTTTGCCGATGACCGTCTGAAGAAATTTCAGTATGAGCTGGACCATCCTTCCGCAAACCGCCACGGCGACATGCTCAATTCTCTTTTGAATGCCTACGTCGGCTGCGTCGATGACGCGTCGGACCTAATCCAACTGGGGCTCGAGAAGCAGGACAATATCCGGCAAGGCGTGGACCTGATGGCCGCGCGTACAAAAGGTTTCCTCGTGGTGCTGGAGAAACTGTCCACCGATGGTGCGGAGCGTGAGATTTACAAAGACAATCTCGATGACGCCATCGAGGGCACGCGGGATGCCATGAATGATGCGGAGAAGGCAAAAAAGAAAGTGGCCCCGCCGCCCATCCGCCGGAAGAACTAGCCTGGCCTCGTCGCTCGGCAAGATTGTATCCCATGAGCGTTTTTGCAGAGTTTTCGAGTGGGGCGCCAAATACTTGAAAGAAAAGCGGGCTAGATATTGGAGTACGCCAGCAAAGCGATGAGAATAGGACGCCGCCCAACTTCTCTGGTTCCGGGAGGCGGGCCGCTTTTTCAGCGGATGTTCACACGGCTGGGTTGCGATGGCCGGCCGCCGCGGTTCCGCGTCGAGTTTTATCCTTATTCCAGTTTGGTCCTGACCATTCGACGCCGCGAAGAAGTCGTCTACGTGAGATTCTCTGACTTGTTGCGTCGAGCGCCGCTGCCGGTTTTGCAGGGAGCAGCCGCGCTGCTGCTGGCGCGTGTGTATCGCCGTAGAGCTTCTCGCGAGCTCACCAAACCTTATCTGGAGTATGCACGCTCGAATCGCACGCGCAGCCGCATGAACCGTATGAGGCGCGGGCGCGTTCGCCTAGCCGCCACAGGTCCGCGCGGCCAGCATTTCGATCTGGACGGAATGTTTGACGAACTGAATAGAAAATATTTTGCGGCGCAGCTGCAGCGGCCAAACATGGGATGGAGCACGCGAAGCTGGCGCCGGCAATTCGGTTGTTACGATCCGGGACCCAATCAGATTTTGCTGAATCGCCGGATGGACAGCCCGGGCGTTCCCGCCTGCGCGGTGGAGTATGTTTTGTTTCACGAAATGCTGCACCTGAAGCACCCCACGCGGCGGTCGGGATGCGGCTTGGTTTCCCATTCCCGCGAATTTCGTGAAGAAGAAAAGCGCTTCATCGAATTCGAACGCGCCCGCCGTATCCTGGACCGCCTCGCCCGCTAATAGAACCTCGGGCGCACAGATCGCCAACACCTGGTTAAGTTTTGTTGTTAGCTCCCAACGTTATTACTACTTTTCCCCGGGCGTGTTTTTTCCGACAGATACTGGATAGCCTCGGCGACCTCGGTTAACGTGTAACGCCTGTCGATGACCGGCGTCAACTTTCCGGCCTAGATGAGCTCGTGCATGACGGTCCAGGAGTCCTTGCTCGGTCTCGCCAAGCGGATTGACGGACGCCGCGCGAACGCTTATCAAAAGTCTATGAACGTTGAGGCCGCTACGGACTAAGCCGTTTTCTGGACCGCCTCCGGGTTTGCTGGTATGCGGGTTTGCGCCTCGTTTCGTTTCACGCGAGTTGCTTCGGTAGGAAACGCCTACAACCGGGAAGTCGCGCCAAATGGCAGACTAAGCATCGGTGGCGCTACCTTTTCTCTTTTTCGACTTCCTTGTAGAGTTTGTCCATCTTCTTTCGGATTTTGTCGCCGTCCTCCGCGTGCGGGTACAAATCCAGATACCGCTGGTAGGACTTGATGGCTTGTTTCTTCAAGCCCTTTTTTTCCTGGGCTTCGGCTAGGAATTTAAACGGGATGGCATAGCCGGGCTTCGCCAGGGTGGCGTCCTGAAAGCGATCGATCGCCGCGTCCAAGTCTCCCTTCCTCATGTAGAACTGGCCGACTTCCAGATCTTTTTCTGCGCGCAGCGGATCCCAGGTGGGCTGGTCGGGCGCGTTCTGCGAGGCAGAATCCTTGTTTGGCTTAGGCGGCGATTTTGGCGCGGGAGCCGAGGATTCGCCAGCCGGCTTGGATGAGGATTCCTGCGGGGGGTCCTCGGCGGCACATCGGGGCGCCGCGTAAAGAGCGAAAACCGCCACAAGAATGGGAATCGCCGTCTTCCATCGCATCCGCGTCACGGAGGTCTCCCTGTACTCCGATTCCCTCTAGTATGATGGAAGTTGTCTGGCGAATGAAGCCTGGTGTTTGCGCCGCCATGGAACCACGCGAAAAAGCCGCACAGCTTCCGGAAAGCCCGGGTGTCTACCTCTTTAAGGATGCCGGCGGGACGGTGGTTTATGTTGGCAAGGCGCGCAATTTGCGCAGCCGCGTGCGTTCGTACTTTCTCGAATCGCGATGGGTGGATGCCAAGACGGGTTCGCTGGCGCGAGAGATTGCCGATCTCGAAACCATTGTTGTAGGCAACGAGCGCGAAGCCCTGGCGCTCGAACACAACCTCATCAAGCAGTACCGTCCGAAATTCAATGTCGTATTGCGCGACGACAAGACTTATCCCTACATAAAATTCACGGCGACGGAAAAATATCCTCGCGTTTATTTCACGCGGCGCATCAAGAAGGACGGGTCCATCTATTTTGGCCCGTATTTTCCCGCCAGCCTGGCGCGGCGCATTCTACATTTTGTCCACAAGCGCTTCTTGGTGCCTTCCTGCACGGTGGACCTGACGCGCAGCCATCCGCGGCCTTGTTTGCAGTATTACATCAAGCGCTGCTGGGGGCCCTGCGTGACCGGGCTGACCACCGACGAACGCTATGCGGAAGCGGCGCGCGATGCGCGGTTGTTCTTGGAAGGGCGGCGGCACGATTTGATCAAGAGCCTGGAAGAGCGCATGGCGGCTGCGGCGGACAAGGAGCTGTTCGAACAAGCGGCCGCTTACCGCGACTTACTGAGAACGCTCGAAGACATTGAAGAGCGGCAACGCATCGCCGCGGCGCAAGGAGATGACACCGACGTGCTTGCGTATTACGCCGAGCCGCCGCTCGTTGCCGCGGACCTTTTTCACTTGCGCGGCGGGCGCGTAGTGGACCGGCGTGAATTCTATTGGGAAGAACTGGAAGAATTCGATGCGCAGGAATTTGTGACCTCGTTGCTGAAGCAGCTGTATCTGGAAGCGGAATATTTGCCCAAAGCCATTCACGTGTCGGCGGATTTTGAGGATCGCGAACTGTTGGAGGCCACGCTAACCGAGCGGGCGGGACACAAAGTAGAAATCTTCACGCCCCAGCGCGGGACGAAGCGGGCTTTTCTCGACTTGGTGGAAAGCAACGCGAAGCATTCGTTCGAACAGCGTTTCCGGGTGTTGAAGCCGACCTCCAAGGCGATTGGAGAAGCGTTGCAGAATGCCCTCAATCTGGCGGAAGAGCCGACGCGCATCGAGAGCTTTGACATTTCGCATATCCAAGGAACCGATACGGTCGCGTCCATGGTGGTCTGGGAAAAAGGCCTCATGAAAAAATCCGACTACCGCAAATTCATCATTCGCGGAGAAGAAGGGCGCGTCGCAGAAGGGCCTGGAGAAAAGGGAAAAAATGGAAATTTGCTGCGACAAAACGACGATTTTGCGAGCATGCGCGAAGCCGTCGGCCGGCGGTACCGGCGATTGCAGGAAGAAAAAAAAGAATTACCCGGTTTGATTCTGATCGATGGCGGGATCGGCCAATTGCACGCTGCGGCCGAGGCTTTGGAATCGCTGCAGATTATCAATCAGCCGGTCGCCAGCATCGCGAAAAAAGAGGAAATTCTCTACGTCTTAGGCCAGGAAGATGAGCCGATCGTGCTGGAACGGCATTCGCCGGTGCTGCACTTGATTCAGCAGATTCGCGACGAGACGCACCGTTTTGCGGTTACCTTCCACCGGCAACGCCGGGGAAAGAAGCAGACAGAAACGGCGCTCACGGAAATATCCGGGGTCGGCGCCAGGACGGCGCAGAAATTATTGAAAGAATTTGGCAGCGTAGCGAACATTCAAAGGGCGGGAGTGGAAAAATTGAGCAGCGTAATTTCGCGGAAGAGCGCGGAAAAAATTCTGGAACAGCTAGGAATGGCGAAAGGGCGATAACCTGTTTGCTATGCGAATAGCGGTTAGCCGGCATTGCTTGTGTGAAAGTGCTATGCTACGGTTTCCATGGAGGTTGTTATGGCGGACAATGTAGGTTCCAAGGTGACTTATTTCCTGGTGGGTCTGGGGGTTGGAGCGCTGGTGGGTATTTTGTTTGCGCCGAAATCCGGCGAAGAGACGCGCGATTTTCTGGCGAAAAAGGCCGATGAGGGCAAGGATTATGCGCAGAAGAAAGCCCGCGAACTGCGGGAACGCGCCGATGAGTTGATCGAACGCAGCAAGGAGATTGCGGTCAACAAAAAGGATTCCATTTCGGCGGCAGTGGAAGCCGGACGCGAAGCGTATTTGCGCCAGTCGAAGTCGTAAGAGTTCGCGAGGACCTTAGCACGGGGTCCGTCCCCTTGTGGGGCGGGTGGGGCAGCTATGCAATTATGGCTTGGAATCTTCAGCATCGTCGCGGCACTGGCGCTGGTCGTGCAAGTGGTGATCTTAACGGCGCTCTTTTTTGAACTGCGGCGGACCACGGAAAATATGAATCGGCTGGTCGGCGATTTGCATTCGCGAGTCGGCCCCATTCTGACGCGCGTGCAAATTCTTCTGGACGACACCCAGCCGAAAATCTCCAGCATGGTAAACGATGCTTCGCACATCGTGTATTTGGCGCGCGGGCAGGCGCAAAAGATCGACCGCGTGTTCACCGATGCCGCTGACCGGCTGCGCGGACAATTGGTGCATGCGGACCGCATTTTGACGGGAACGCTGGAAGCCGTGGAAGATGCCGGCGCAAAGTTCAGCCACAGTTTCTGGAAGCCGATGCAGAAAGCGTCGGCACTGGTGCAGGGAATTAAGGTCGGGCTGGATCTGTTGCGGTCGCGCCGAAGCCGCCGAAGCGGTGACGAGCCGCGGGAGCAACAGGAAGAAGAACTCTTCATTTGAAGAGTTCTAGAGTTGCCATCCATTCGTAGAAGTACTTTCCGAAAAATGAAGATGGGGATATCGGTGCTCAGCGGATCCAGGCGCCGCCTAGGACCACGTCGCCGTCGTAAAAGACGGCGGCTTGGCCGGGCGTGATGGCGCGCTGCGGAGCGTCGAAGGTAACGCGCGCGCTCGTAGCCCCCAGGGGCTCGATGGTGGCGGGGGCGGGTTCGTGCTTGTGGCGAATCTTGGCGAAAGCGCGAAGAGGTCTGGCCGGCGGCTCGCAGGAAATCCAATTTACGCCTTCTACTTCGCAAGCCGTCTTGCGGAGAACATCGTCAGCGCCAACAACGACGCGGTTCTTTTCCGTGTCGATAGAAAGAACATAGAGAGGCTTGCCGGCGGCGAAGCCGAGGCCCTTGCGCTGGCCGATCGTGAAATTGTGAACGCCGTTGTGGCGGCCGATAATGTCGCCGGCTTCATTCACGATGTCCCCTTCGCTATTTTCTAAGGAGATGCCGCGCTCGTTTGAATACGCCTGGATGAATTGCACATAATTGCCGGTGGGCACGAAGCACAGTTCCATGCTTTCCGGCTTTTCCGCGACCGGCAAATTCGCGCGGCGGGCCAGGGCGCGGACTTCTTCCTTGGTGAGTTCGCCAAGAGGGAAGTCGCTGCGAGAAAGCTGTTCCTGCGAGAGGCCCCAGAGAAAATAGGATTGATCCTTGGAGTCGTCGCGCGCACGCAGTAATTCCCAGCGGCCGGTATCGTTGTGGCGGCGAATGCGGGCGTAGTGGCCGGTGGCCAGACGCTCGGCACCGATCTGACGGGCCATGCGCAAAAGCGGCTCAAACTTCACCGCGGTATTGCAATTGGTGCAAGCGATGGGCGTGCGTCCGGCGAGATATTGATCGACAAAAGGGCGAACGACGCGGGCCTCGAATGGTTCCTCGAAGTTCACAACGTAATGCGGAAAATTCAAGTGTCGCGCCACGGCCTTGGCGTCATAGACGTCGTCAAGCGAGCAGCAGCGGTGCTGCGCGGGGCCCTGGCCTTGAAGTTCGGGGAGGCGGCGCTGGTTCCAGAGCTGCATCGTCAGGCCAACGACGGCGCGGCCTTGTTGCTGCAAGAGGGCGGCGACGGCGGAAGAGTCGACGCCGCCGGACATGGCTACGGCGACGAGACCGCGCTGCGTTTCGGCGCGGTCGGGCAGGGTGTCGAATTCGACGGCTGCATTCATGCTGATGGCATTATATCGGGAGAGGGCTTCATTTGCTTGCTTCGCGATGTTCGGGGCGCAGCATGCTGTGCCCCTACAACGGCGGGACTGAAATGCGGCGCAAAGATCATTGGTGGGCGGTGGCCTCCTTGCGATAGGTGGGAGAGAGTTCGCGGAGCTGGGCTACGGCGGCGGGGACGACGTTTAAGGCGAAATCGATGTCTGCGGCAGTGGTGTGGCGGCCCAGGCTGAAGCGCAAGCTGGCGCGGGCTTCTTCGGGTGGAAGACCAATGGCGATGAGGACGTGCGAAGGCTCGACGGCGCCCGAAGAGCAGGCGGCACCGGTCGAAACGGCGAGGCCTTTCAAGTCCAGCGCAATGAGGAGGGCTTCGCCTTCGACGCCGGGAAAAACAATATTGGTAGTGTTCGGAGTGCGCGCGGCGGCGCCGCCGTTTACGTGCGCTTGCGGTACGCGCTCGAGCAAACCTTGCTGCAATTTGTCGCGAAGGGCGGAGCTGCGCTGGGCGTCTTCCGCGAGAGACTTGCGCGCGATTTCGGCGGCTTTGCCGAGGCCCACGATGCCGGCTACGTTTTCCGTGCCGGGGCGGAAGCCGCGCTGGTGATGTCCACCATAGAGAAGTTGCCGCAAACGAGTGCCGCCGCGCACGTACAGGGCGCCGACGCCCTTGGGGGCATACAGTTTGTGGCCGGAGAGGGAGAGGAGATCGAGTCCCATGGTGTTGACATCAATCGGTATTTTTCCAGCCGATTGCACCGCGTCGCTGTGGAAGTAGACGTCAGCTTGGGCGGCAATGCGCCCGATTTCTTCGAGGGGCTGGACGGTACCGAGTTCATTGTTGGCGTGCATGATGGTGACGAGCACGGTTTCGGGGCGGATGGCGCGGCGCAAGTCATCCAGATCAATCAGTCCATGGCCATCGGTGGACAGATAGGTGACGCGCGCGCCCTCCTTTTCAAGAGCTTGGCAGGCGTTGAGAACGGCTTCGTGTTCAATAGCAGTAGTGATGATGTGAGGGGGTGAGGTTAAGGAAGTAGAAGACGCCGGGGATGAAGAGACGATCCCGAAGATGGCGTGATTGTCCGATTCGGTGCCGCCGCTGGTGAAGACGATTTCCTGAGGCCGCGCGCCGATGAGGGCGGCGACTTGCTGGCGTGCTGTTTCCACCGCGCCGCGGGAACGCTGCCCGGGAGTGTGGATAGAAGCGGCGTTGCCAAATTCCTTGGAGAAATAGGGCAGCATGGCGTCGAGCACTTCCGGCTCCACCGGCGTCGTAGCGTTGAAATCGAGGTAAACGCGGTTCATGGGACTATCCATAGGATACAACGAGCGGGAAATTGTGGCGCGTGATCCGTGTCCGTCGAGCTAGCGGGCGCCTTCACTCGTATTCGGCGGCGGCAATAAGGAGAACAAAAACTGATGCAAAACGGGGCAGACCAGGCGGAGCGCGCGTCGAAGCTTACTGGTTTTGCTTTTTGGGGCGCCAGTGGACGAGGTTGCTGGTGTACAAGGCGATGCACAGGAGATTGGCGGGGACGAATCCGAATTGGGCGGTGCGCATGCCGATGACGCAGACAACGGCGCTATTGATGGCGGCGACCACCCAGCCTTGCCAGAGCTTTTTGCCGATGAGGATGGTGGCAAGAACAGTGAGAATGCAGGAGAGATAATCAAGCCGGATGAAGTGGAGGACGTTAAGCATAGTGGGCAACATGTCGGGTCGATGCGCCAGGGTCAACTGAAACGAACAAGTTGCTGGCGCGATATCGTTTGCGACCTTCCTCCTTTTAAGGTGGCGAAGCTTGGCGCTCCAAACGTGATTCAAGGCTTATGGAAAAACGCGCCCGCGCGTGAAGGGTAAGCGGACGACTTCCTAGCCGCAAACGGAGAGTGCAATTGCGATGCCAATGGAGCGGGAGAAGAGTGAGCAGGGCGCGGATGAATTATGTGTCCATAAGCCTATGCAAGCGAGGCATTTAGAACGCGTCAGAGGAAAGGTCAAAATCAAGTAGGCGATTGGCCGCCGGCGCATTTGCTCAGTCTGAGACAAACTGTGTCAGCATGAAACGAGTGCGACGCAACTTGCGAAGAAACCTGGCTCGGGTCTCCGGCAAGCGGCAGCCAGACTTGACATCGCGGGGAATGGGTTGAGGTTCATGATAGAGTTCGGCGGGACAGGAGAAAGCGGTGGCGTACGCTGATTTGCGGGAGTTTGTGAAGCGGCTCGAGAAAGAAGGGGAGCTGAAGCGCATTCGCGCGGAGGTGGACCCCGTTCTGGAGATCGCGGAAGTGACGCAGCGCGTGGCGCGGGACGCCAAGCGGGCGGCGAACTCTGTCGGCCCGGCGCTCTTGTTCGAAAAGCCGAAGGGGTCGCGCTATCCGTTGCTGATCAACGCGTTTGGAAGCGTGCGGCGGACGGCGCTGGCGTTTGAAGTGGAAAAGCTGGATGAGGTGGCGGAGCGCATCCAGGGATTTTTGAAGATGGAGACGCCGCAAGGGTTCTTCGACAAGGTGAAGATGTTGCCCAAGCTGGCGGAGCTGGGTTCGTTTTTCCCGAAGAGCGTGAACTCCGGCGCTTCGAAGGAAGTCATCCAGAAGGGAAGCGACGTCAACCTTTTTGATTTCCCTATTTTAAAATGCTGGCCGCAAGACGGCGGGCGCTTCATCACATTTCCACTCGTGTTTACCAGGAATCCAGAAACGGGCAAGCGAAATGTCGGCATGTACCGCATGCAGGTTTACGACGAACGCACCACGGGAATGCATTGGCAGACGCAGAAGCACGGGGCGGAACATTTTCGGCGGGCGAGGGCCCAGAATCCCGAAGGTAGAATTCCCGTAAGCGTAGTGATTGGCGCCGATCCGGCGACGGCCCTGGCGGGAATGCTGCCGATTCCGCCGGACCTGGATGAAATGATGTTCGCAGGATTTTTGCGGCGCGCATCGGTGGACATGGTGGCGTGCGAGACGAACGATCTCGAAGTCCCCGCCAACGCTGAAATTGTTCTGGAAGGCTACGTCAATCTGAATGAAATGCGCACCGAGGGCCCCTTCGGAGACCACACCGGTTTCTATTCCCTAGCAGGGGAATACCCGGTCTTTCACGTGGAATGCGTGACGCGCCGCAAAGAGCCGATTTACTTGACGACCGTCGTGGGACCGCCTCCGCAAGAAGATTTCTACCTGGGATACGCGGTCGCGCGCATGTTTCTGCCGGTGATGAAAATGCAGTATCCGGAGATCGTGGATGTGGCGTTGCCCGCGGAGGGAATATTTCACAACCTCATGATCGTGGCCATTCGGAAATCGTATCCCGGGCATGCCCGGAAAATCATGAATGCGATTTGGTCGCTGGGGCAAGCCATGTTTACGAAAGTGATTGTGGTGGTGGACCACGACGTGAATATTCACAACTACCGCGAAGTAGTTTGGAAAACGCTTTGCGCGCTGGATCCGGAGCGGGACGTACAGTTTTCGCTGGGGCCGGTGGACACGCTGGATCACGCGGCGCGCCTGCAGGACTTCGGATCGAAAATGGGGATTGATGCGACGCGCAAATGGGCGTCGGAGGGATTCCCGCGGCCATGGCCGGATGAGATTTTGATGGACGAAGCCACCAAGAAACGGGTTGAAGCGTTATGGAACTCGCTGGCACTCGATAAGGCGTAAAAAACAAAGGAACTTAAAGAACGCATTGAAAGACTTTTGGCGGACGACGCAAAGGGAATTGACGCGTAGTACTTTTATGAGCTACCGGGGTGATGGCAAACGATAACCGTCCTTCGGTACAGGGTGGGCGCCCGCTAGAACTACAACTAATTGTGGTTCGGCGAAATGGCAACCACCACATGGGCGGGTACCATCGGCCAATACCCCCCAATTGCCTAGAACTACCCGTATTGATAGGACAACAGCCCTATAGATTCCCTTGACGGTCGGAGTGATAGAATGTCATAAAGCTCCCACGGGCTGCACCCCAGGGAGTCCGCAGCGCAGACGGGGAGCAGCGAGCAGTCAAAAAGTAAATGTGTGTGAATGCCGGGGTGGCGTTCCTCGTGAACGAATCGCGCGAAGTGATGAATGTGCGTCAAGCGTCGCAGTATCTGGGCATCTCCCCGGATACCCTGTACCGTTACATCACGGAGGGCGAGATTCCCGCGTTTAAACTCGGCAACCGTTGGAAACTGCGTAAAACGATCCTGGACCGCTGGATGGAACGGAAAATGAGCCAGGCGACCGTGAGGCGCCGCTAGCAGCCGGTGCGTGAAACAGGGAGAGAGGCCGCGAAATGTTCGGAATGGGAAAAAAGAGCCGGCAACTCGTGGGACTGGATATCGGGTCCAGTTCGATCAAGGCCGTGGAATTGAAAGCGGCCAAATCGGGCTACGAGCTCGTGAGCTTCGGGATGGAAACGCTGGCACCGGACACAGTGGTGGACGGAGCTATCATGGACGCGCCGCAAGTGGCCAATGCCATCAGCAAGATTTTCGACGCGCAGCGCATCAAGACGAAGAATGTAGCGACCTCCGTTTCGGGCCACTCGGTGATCGTCAAGCGCGTACCGCTGCCGCTGATGACGGAAGACGAGCTTTACGATCGCATTCCTTCAGAGGCCAGCCAGCACATTCCCTTCGACATCGCCGACGTGAACCTTAGCTATCAGCTGCTGGAATCCATGGACTCGCAAATGGACGTGCTGCTGGTAGCGGTCAAGAAAGACAAGATTCTCAATCACACCAACGTTTTGGCGCAAGCCGGAAAGACGCCGGTGGTGGTGGACATCGATGCGTTCGGATTGCAGAACTGCTTCGAGATCAACTACGAACCGGACGCCGGGCAGACGGTGGCCTTGCTGAACATCGGCGCGAGCGTCATGAACATTAATATCGTGCGCGGCGGCGTGCCGCTGTTTACGCGCGACGTCAGCGTGGGAGGCAATCAGTATACCGACGCGCTGCAAAAAGAATTGGACTTGAGCTTTGAAGACGCGGAGCGCTTGAAGAGAGGCGACTCGCTGCCCAGCGTCACCGACGAACAAAAGCAACAGATCCTGCGCAGCGTTTCCGACATCCTGACGCTGGAAATTCAAAAGACTTTCGACTTTTTCCGGGCCACCGCCAGCGGCGAGAACATTCAGCGAATCGTAGTGGCCGGCGGAACGGCGCGTGTCCCCGGCCTGGTGGACTTGCTGAGGGAAGAATTTGCGATGCCGGTGGAAGAATTGAACCCCTTCCGCAAAGTGCAAATCGATCCCGGCAAGCACAGTGATGAGCAGATTCGCGAAATGGCGCCGCGGCTGGCCATTGCCGTAGGTCTGGCGCTGAGGAGCTTCGACTAGCCATGATTCGCATAAACCTTCTTGGACAGATTCGACCAAAGGCCGCACGGCGTCCGGTGGACACGGGCGCGGCAATGCCGGTGGTATTCATCGGTGCGGGACTGGGTCTAGGCGCCCTGGTTCTCGGATTTTTCTATTTCACCTGGCAGACCCAGCTCAACTCTCTAAACGCAGACATCAAGAAACTGACGGCGCAGAAGACGGATTTGGAGCAAACCAAGCTGCAAGTGGAAGCGTTCGAAAAGCAGAAAGTGGTATTGCAGCAGCGGGTCTCGACCATCGAGCAGTTGCAGCGCGACCGCACCGGCGGGCAGGAACTTCTGGACATGGTTGCCAACACCGTATCACGCACCGAGAACCTCTGGCTTACGGAAATGACGCGCCGGGGGAACTCCCTTTCGATGGAAGGTTCGTCGGCTTCCATTAACGCGGTGGCGAACTTCATCACGGCGCTGAAGCGTTCGGGCTACTTCCAGAAGGTCGAAATCAAGGAATCGAAGCAAGACGAGAAGAATACAGCCATACAGTCCTTTTTATTCCAGATTTCCGCTGAAATTACTCCGCCACCTGCAGCCCCGACGCGGCCGGCGAACACGCCGGCTTCCGGTGCTGCCGCGAAGGCGCCGGCGAAGAAAGGGTAGGGGGCGCCATGGCCAATCCGTTTAGAGACATGTCGGTAATCATGCAAGCCCTGGTGGCTGCGGCGGTAGCGGTTGTGCTGGTCTTGGTGGGCGTTTACATCCCGGGTTCTCCGATCGCGCGGGAACGCGACGAAGTGGACGCTGCCGTTCAGAAGAAGACCAAACTGAACCAGGAAGTGACGCAGCTCCAGGTCTACAAACAGCGTTACGGTGAACTGAAACAGCAAATGGACGCGCTCTCCAAGCAATTGGAGACGCTGAAGACCATCGTGCCGGAAGAAAAAGAAACCGATGAGTTTATCCGCTTGTTACAAGGAGCAGCCAGCGCGTCCAACGTGCAGATCCGGCGTTTGACCTCGCAGGCCATCGTGCCCAAGGAATACCACTACGAAATGCCATTTGAGGTGCAGGCCGACGGGCCGTACTTCAATCTTCTGGATTTCTTCGGGAGGCTGGGCCGCTTGTCGCGAATTATCAATGTGGGCGACTTGACGTTTGAAGATCCCGAGAAGTCCAAGGGTTCACACTACCCGGTGCGACCGGGAACAACGGTTTCGGGAATATTTACGGCAACAACATTCTTCACCAAGCCAGCCGATACGGGTGCTCCTGCGGCGGGGGCTAAGCCTGCAGCCGGGGCGGCTCGGTAATGGTGAGCGGGAATGGGCGAACTATGCGTTCAGCGATAACTCTGGGAATCGGGATTTTGCTCGCGGCAGCCACGCCGGGCTTGCGGGCGCAGGTGGCGCCAGCAACCCCCAACAAAGTGAAGTCCGCATTGCAGGGCGCGGGCGCGCCAGCGCAGCAGGCTGCTAAGCCGGCAGCTCCGGTTGCGAGCAAACCCACTCCTCAAGCTCCCAAGCCAGCACCTCCAGCCGCAGCCAAGCCCACACCTAAACCGGCAGGCAAACCCGCCGGAAAGCCGGGCGCAAAGGCGGCCGCCAAGGCTGCCAAGAAGCCGGCTGCGAAACCGGCGGTCAAAGCGGTGGAAAAACCCGCTACCCCAGGGGCCGCGCCGGAAGCCACCGAGAGCGAAATGAAACAGGCGCGCCGCGATCCCTTTGAGTCCTTGATTGGCCGGCAGAACAAGGCGCCGACGAATCTGCCTCCAGGGAAACTCGGTTTGCAGGTCAGCACGCTGCGTCTCGATGGAATCGTGCGCTCGCCGAATGGGATGATCGCGGTGGTTTCCAACCCGCAAGCACGAACGTACTTCTTGCGTGAAGGCGACCGTCTCTATGACGGAAGCGTGGAAAAGATATCGATGGACGGAGTTTCCTTCCATGAAGAAGGCAAAGATGCCTTCGGGAAGCCCGTCGAGCACCAAGTTAATAAGCGAATTTACTCCAGTCCAGGAGAACAGCAATGAAGACCAACCGGCCAGCCCTTCGGCATGGCTACCTGATGCTTCTAAGCATGGCGCTGGCGGCGAGTCCCGTGCTGGCCCAGACGCAGGCCCCCGCTGGCGCGACCTCGGCGATTATCTCCAGCGTTGCCATTACGCAAGCCCCGGAACGGTCGGCGGTGCGCGTGGAAGGCGAGGGACATCTCGACGTTCACGCCGGCCGCATGCAGAACCCGGATCGCCTGGTGCTGGATTTCGCGGGAGCCCGGCTAGCGGTCGAGAGGACGGTCATCCCCGGGATATCCGCGCCCGTGCGCGGCGTGCGCATCGGCCAATACCGCCCGGACGTCGCCCGCGTGGTTGTGGATCTCACGACAGCGACCCCCTACCAGGTTTCGCGCGACGGGGAGGCGGTGGTCATTTACTTCGAGACTCCTTCGTCAAACTCCGTGCCGCCGGTTTCCAGCGTTTTGACTTCGCGACAGAGCGAAAAGACGGGGCCGGAATTTAGTTACATCAACGGTTCGCCCCGTACAGCGGTGGCGCGCTCGTCCAAGGATTCGAAAATTTCTCCTCCTCGCTTCACTTTGCCAGGCGAACTGACCCAGCCCTCAGTCACTCTGGCATCGTTCAGCGATAAGGACCCGGTCCGGGCGGATTCCGCGACGCAACAAGCGGCCGCGCACCAGGCCGTCGAGCAAGCGAGCATCGCGGCCACCACCATGGCCCAGGCTCCGATTTCACCGGCTCCGGCCCCCGCGGGAAAATACACCGGTGAGCCGATCTCCGTAAACCTGAAAGACGTGGACCTCAAGGACTTTTTCCGTTTGATTCACGAGATCAGTGGCTTGAACGTGGTGCTGGATCCCGCCGTCAAAGGGACCCTTACGATCGTACTGGACGAAGTGCCCTGGGATCAGGCTCTGGACATCGTGATGCAGAACAACAGCCTCGATAAACAGTTGAACGGCAACGTTCTGCGAATCGCGACGCGTTCCACTCTCAAGAATGAAGCGGAAACTCAGCGCGATTTGGAGAAAGCGCAAGCCGAAGCGATTGCTCCTGTGACCGTGCCTCGCGTGTTGAGTTATGCCAAGGCGGCTACCATGGCGCCGCTGCTTAAGAAGTTCCTCAGTTCGCGCGGCGATATTCTGTTCGATGACCGTTCGAATCAGCTGATCATTCGCGACATTCCCTCGGTGATTCCGACCATCGATAACCTGATCCGCAATCTGGACCGCAAGTCGCAGCAAGTGGAAATCGAAGCGCGGGTGGTCTCCGCTTCGCGCTCCTTCTCGCTTGATATTGGCACGCAATTGGGTTTTGCGGGAACAACCACGAGTGGGCGGTCAGTCGCAAGTGGAGATTCAACAGTCGGCACTAGCCAGGCCTCGGTGGGTTTAATACCTCCCACGTCTACCGGCCTGGGAAGCACTAGCCTCCCGTTGGCCACCAATTTTGGAGCCGGCGCTCCGACCAGCGGAATCTACCTCGGACATCGTTCACCGAACTTTGCCGTGGACTTCTTCATTACCGCGGCGGAGGCCAAGGGAGTCGGCAAGCTTCTTTCTAAACCCAAGGTCATTACGCAAAACAACGAGAAAGCCACGGTCAAACAAGGTACTAAGATTCCTATTCAGACCACCATCAATAACACCATCTCCGTTCAGCTCATTGACGCGGTGCTGAAACTCGAAGTGACTCCGCAAATTACCGCCGAAGGCACGGTTTTCATGGACGTGCTGGTGGAAAATACCCAGATCGACCCCGGTATTCCCCGCGTGTCTGGCATCCCAGCTCTCGATACCGAGTCCGCGGAAACGAAAGTGACCGTGGCCGACGGCGGTACCGTGGTAATCGGCGGAATTATAGTTACCAACCAGCGCACGGACATCCAGCAAGTTCCGCTGGTGGGTAGCCTGCCGCTCATCGGGAATCTGTTCAAGCGCACTAGCGTTACCACTAGCGCGCAAGAATTGATGTTCTTCCTGACCCCGCGAATCATCCCGGGGTAATTCAGGGAACGCTCTTTCAACTTAAGCGCGAAACGAGGAGACTATAGTCTCCTCGTTCCATTTATGAACAGTCCTTTTCAGCAACGCCGCCGAAAGCTGGCGGCCAGTCTCTCCGGCGGGAAAATCGACGCTCTGCTGATCACCGCTCCGGCCAACTGGTACTACTTGACCGGCTTCACGGGTGAGTCCGGCGCCCTCTTCTTGCTGCCGAAAGGGGCAACTCTGATCACGGACGGCCGGTTTACGGTGCAAGGCCGGACGGAAACGTCGGGAGTCCGCGTCCTGCAGCACAAGGAATCGTTGGCTGGAGCCGTTGGCCAGTTCTTGAAGGATTCCAGGTGCCGGCGAGTGGGCTTCGATCCCACCCAACTAACCGTGGGGCAACTGCGTGGATTTCAGAAGGCTACCGGGGCGGGCGTCGAGTGGGTGGCAGCTTCGGGCAAGGTCGAGAGCCTGAGGATGCGCAAGGACGCGGCAGAACTGGCGCAGATGCGGCGGGCAGCCATGCTGGCGAGCCAAGTGGTGCAGTCCGCTATCGGGTTGCTGAAACCCGGGATCCGTGAATTTGAAGTGGGAGCCGAGATAGAATACCAGATGAGAAGGAAAGGCGCGTCTGGACCAGCGTTTGAAACGATTGTCGCTTTTGGAGAGAGAGCGGCCCTGCCGCACGCGCGGCCCACAGCCAAACGGCTGAGGAAAAATGAGTTGGTCGTGCTGGACCTGGGTGCTATACTCGGCCACTATTGCAGCGATATTACCCGCACCGTGTACATGGGGCGGGCTCCAAAACGCATACGGACTTGGTATCAGGCTGTTTTGGAGGCCCAGGTCGCCGCGATCACGGCGGCAAAGAGCGGCGCGGCTTGTCTGGATGTGGATGGTGCCGCGAGGCAAGTCCTGGCCGGGTATCGCTTGGACCACCTCTTCGTTCACAGCACGGGACATGGACTTGGACTGGAAGTCCACGAAGATCCCAGGCTGGCCCGAGGGCAGAAGAAGCATCTCGAACCGGGAAACGTAATTACAATTGAACCTGGCGTGTATTCGGCAGGCATTGGGGGGATTCGCATCGAGGATGATGTCGCCATTCACGCCGAGGGCACCGAAGTACTGACCCGCGCACCGCGGGATCTCATTGAGCTCTAAAACAGGCATGAAACCCAAAAAGCCCAGAAAGCCCAGCGCGTCGTTCGCTAATCCGGAAATTCAGCAGATCGAACAGCTTCTGCAGTTCATGACCGAACATAATTTGGAGGAGTTTGAATATTCCAGGGGTGACCTTCGAATACGGCTGCGCAAACCTTCCGGCGGAGTGATGGCGGTTCCTCCGCGATCGCTGTCCGTTCCAGAAATTATCGTTCCGGGGTCGGTCGAAGCCCCGCAACCCCCATCCGGTGGCTCCGCGGCTGCGGAGGCTCGCCCCAGCGAAGATTTACACCTCGTCAAGTCGCCCATCGTCGGGACATTTTATGAATCACCTAGTCCGGGCACGGAGGCTTTTGTAAAGGTAGGCACGCACGTGCAGACGGGCCAAGTGCTGTGCATCGTGGAAGCCATGAAGCTGATGAACGAGATCGAATCCGACGCCTCCGGGGAAGTCATGCGCATCTTCGTCGAAAACGGGCAGCCCGTCGAATACGGGCAGCCGCTCTTTGGCATCCGTCCGAGCCGGCAGAAGTAGCGGCGTGCCAGAACCATGTTCCAGAAAATCCTAGTCGCCAATCGCGGGGAGATCGCCCTGCGAGTCATCTGTGCCTGCAAGGAGTTGGGCATATCCACCGTGGCCGTCTATTCCGAGGCCGACCGCAACTCTCTCCATGTCCGGTTTGCGGATGAGGCCGTCTGCATCGGGCCAGCCAGAAGCAGCGAGAGCTACCTGAACATCCCCCACGTGATCAGTGCGGCGGAAATCACCAATGTGGATGCCATCCACCCTGGCTACGGGTTCCTCTCTGAGAACGCCAACTTTGCCAAGGTCTGCGAAGCCTCGGAAATCACATTCATCGGACCCCGGCCGGAAATCATCGAGATGATGGGAGAAAAGGACCGCGCTCGGCGGGAAGTGAAAGCCGCCGGACTCCCCACTATTCCGGGCAGCGAGAGCGTCGTCGAGGGGGAAGAGCAGCTTGCGAAAGAAGCGGCGCGCATCGGGTATCCGCTCATTCTTAAAGCCTCAGCGGGGGGAGGCGGACGCGGCATGCGCGTGGTACGCAAGCAAGGGGAGCTTCTGAGCGCTTACGAGACGGCTCGTAGCGAAGCGCAGCAGGCCTTTGGCACCCCCGATGTTTACGCAGAAAAATTCCTCGAGCATCCCCGCCACATCGAGTTTCAGGTGTTGGGCGACCAGCATGGGAAAGTGATCCATCTCGGCGAACGCGAGTGCAGCATCCAGCGCCGGCACCAGAAGCTGGTCGAGGAATCTCCTTCGCCGGTGATGGACGCGAAACTGCGCAAGGACCTCGGCGCCAAGGTAGTGAACGCCCTGCAAAAAATCGGCTACACCAACGCCGGCACCATCGAATTCTTGATGGATCAAGACGGCGCGATGTACTTCATTGAGATGAATACGCGCATTCAGGTGGAGCATCCGGTGACGGAACTGGTAACCGGGGTGGACTTGATCAAGGCGCAGATCCGCATTGCCGCCGGGGAAAAAATGGAAGATGCCACCGGCGCGATTATTCCGTCCGGGCACGCGATTGAGTGCCGGATCAATGCCGAGGATCCAGAGACGTTTGTGCCGTCCGCGGGACGCATCACCACGTTTCAGGCGCCCGGCGGCACCGGCGTGCGCGTGGATTCCGCGGCTTATGCCGACGCCGTCATCCCTCCGTATTACGATTCGATGATTGCCAAGCTGATCGTCAAGGGACGCGACCGCACAGAAGCCATTGGGCGCATGAAGCGGGCGCTGGAGATGTTTGTCATTGAAGGCATCAAGACCTCGATTCCGCTGCATCGCCGGATTCTGGCCGATCCGGATTTTGCCGCCGGGAAGTTCGATACCCACTTCATTGAAAGATTGCTGGGAACGAACGGAAAATAAACGTTGAAGCGACTTGTTCTACCTCGGCTGTATGTGATATTAGACGCTCGATTGCTAACCGTTCCCGAAACAGAGTGTGCTGGAAAACTTGCCGAAGCCGGTGTCCGCTTGCTCCAATACCGGAACAAGGAGGCCTCCGCGCGCGAGTTGCTCGAATCCTCGAGGCGGCTTTCTTCTTTGCTGAGTCCGCGCGGCGTGACCTTGGTGGTGAATGATCGCGCCGATGTGGCCTCGCTCGCGGGAGCCAGCGGCGTTCACGTGGGACAGGAGGATTTGGGAGTGGAAGCAGCGCGTTCCGTAATCGGGGCGGGTAAACTGGTGGGTGTTTCGACGCACAACTTGGAGCAATGCCAGGCTGCCGCGGCGACCTCGGCTGACTATATTGCCGTCGGACCCGTGTTTAGGACGTCCACCAAGGCCAACCCCGAACCCGTGGTCGGAATCGAACTGATTCGCCAGGTGCGTTCGCTGACGGACAAACCGATTGTGGCTATCGGCGGCGTCACGCTGCAGCGCGCCGCTGAAGTCCTCCAGGCGGGCGCCGATTGCCTAGCCGTGATCAGCGATATCCTCCTCGCGCCGGACCCCGGACAGCGAGCTCGGCAATACATCGAACTTCTGGAAGCCGCGAACCATGCGACGGCGGTCTGAGGCACGACCAAATGGCCGAAACTACGCACTCCATCTCTGAAAGCACCGCCAAGAGCGAGCCGGGTTTCGTGCGTGCCATCGGATTATTCGACGGCACGATGATCGTGGTGGGCTCGATGATTGGATCGGGCATCTTCATCGTCGCCGCGGACATCTCGCGGCAGACGGGATCCCCCGGCGGGCTGCTGCTCACCTGGATTCTCACGGGGTTATTGACGATTTCGGCGGCTCTTTCTTATGGCGAGTTGGCCGCGTTGTTTCCGCACGCTGGCGGTCAATATGTTTATTTGCGCGAGGCCTACTCGCCCCTCTGGGGATTTCTTTACGGCTGGACTCTTTTCCTGGTGATTCAGACGGGCACGATTGCCGCCGTGGCCGTGGGTTTCGCGCGCTATCTCGGTGTTTTGTTACCGTCGATTTCATCCACCGCGTGGATCGTTCCTCCGATCGCTTTGGGTTCCAAGTATGCGATGAGTCTTTCAGTTCAGCAGTTGGTGGGCGTGCTGTTGATCGTGCTCCTGACGTTTATCAACACGCGGGGAGTGCGGCTCGGGAAGCTGATTCAAAACGTGTTCACCAGCGCGAAGACGGTGTCTTTGGTCGGATTGATTTTTCTGGGTATTTTTGTGGGGAGAAATGCCGGGGCCATCACGGAAAATTTCGGTCACTTCTGGACAATTCGGAACGCTCAGACGATCGAGCCCGGCGCGAATTTCCTGAAAAATTTTGTGCCTTCGATCACTGCCGCAAGCGGCGCTTTTGGCTTGTTGGTGGCTTACGGCGTAGCCCAAGTCGGTTCGCTGTTTTCGGCTGACGCCTGGAACAACATTGGATTTACTGCCGCGGAAGTAAAGAATCCCAAGCGCGACGTGGCGCTCTCCATGGCTTTCGGCACCATCATTGTCATCACTCTGTATTGCCTCGCGAATCTGGCTTATCTTTGCACGCTGCCGCTGGTGCAAATTCAGACCGCTCCCGATGACCGCGTGGCCAGCGCGGCTTTGAACGCCATTTTCGGTTCGACCGGCGCGATGATCATGGCCGTGGCGATCATCATCTCTACATTTGGCTGTAACAACGGCTTGATCCTGGCCGGTGCGCGCGTTTCTTACGCCATGGCTAAGGATGGGCTTTTTTTTCAATCCACCGGCAGACTGAACAATAAGGGAGTTCCCGGCTCGGCCTTGCTGTACCAAGGTATTTGGATCGCTATCCTGATTCTGCTTCGGACGCGGCACGTGGATGCGGCTGGCGCGGTGACTTACGGGAATCTTTACAGCGACCTGCTCAATTACGTTGTGTTTGCCGCGTTGCTCTTCTATGTGCTGACGATTATCGGGATTTTTCTGCTGCGCGCGAAACGCCCGGATGCCGAGCGTCCCTACCGCGCGTTCGGTTACCCGTTTGTTCCTGCGCTCTACATAGTGGCGGCGGTCGCCATCATGCTGGTGCTGCTGCTTTACCAAACGCAAACGGCTGGAAAAGGCCTGGAGATCGTGTTGCTTGGGGTTCCCGTCTATCTGCTCTGGTCCTGGTGGTCGCGGCGAAGCATAACCGGCTCGCGACATTAACTAAATTTAGTCGTAGGGGCGCAGCAGGTTGCGCCCCTACAATGCCTTAAGCCAATTTGGCAGCCTTATAAAAATGCGGGGCCGACCCCCAAAGGAGGAGTTGCATGGGCAACCCCTTGTTTAGAACCAAGTCGCTCGACACGCTGATGAAAGAAGCGGGCGACACCAGCGAGCACAGTCTGAAACGCGCACTTGGGCCGGTGAACCTGATCACCTTGGGAATCGGGGCTGTCATTGGCGCGGGCATCTTTGTGCTAACTGGGTCGGCAGCGGCTCTCTACGCGGGCCCGGCTATCATCTTCTCCTATATCCTCGCGGGGACGGGCTGTGTGTTCGCCGGTCTCTGTTATGCCGAATTCGCTTCTATGATTCCGATCGCCGGCTCCGCCTATACTTACGGCTATGCCACGCTTGGCGAGCTGATTGCCTGGATTATCGGATGGGATTTGATCCTGGAATATGCGTTTGGCGCGGCGACCGTTGCAAGTGGCTGGAGCAGCACGCTGGTAGCGTTTCTGCAGGACTACGGTATCAGCTTGCCGCCCCAGATCTGCGACGTGCCGGGGGCTCTCTGGGTCATGGTCGAGGGCCGGTGGGGGCCAGCGTCCACTTTTAATTTGCCCGCGGACCAGATAGCCGCGCTGCCGCACGCCACGGCCAAGTTCAACCTAATTGCGTTCCTGGCCATCCTCGGGGTTACCACCATCCTGATTATAGGAATCAAGGAATCGGCCAATTTCAACACGGGAATCGTCTTCGTAAAGCTTACCGCGGTGCTCACTTTCATCGCTGTGGCGCTGCCCTTCGTGCTGAAGCACCATGACCTCGCTCAAGCCAACTGGAAAGTGTTTCTGCCTCCCAACACAGGCACCTTCGGCTCCTATGGCTGGTCGGGCGTCTTGCGAGCCGCCGGAGTTGTTTTCTTTGCCTATATTGGTTTCGACGCCGTTTCGACGGCGGCTCAGGAAGCCCGCAACCCGCAAAAGGACATGCCTATCGGGATCTTAGGCTCGCTGGTAATCTGCACCTTCCTCTATATCGCGGTGTCCGGACTGCTGACTGCAACGGTGCACTACTCCCGCCTCAACATCGGCGCGCCGGTATCGCTGGCCATTCGCGAGACGGGCGTCAAATGGGGGAGTTACGTCGTGAACGCGGGAGCGCTGGCCGGGTTAAGCACGGTGATGCTGGTGATGTTGCTGGGGCAATCGCGCGTGTTTTATTCGATGGCAAACGACGGCCTGCTCTGGAAGTGGGCCGGCGATATCCACCCGCGTTTTCGGACTCCGTGGAAATCCACGGCAATTACCGGATTGGGCGCCGCCATCTTCGGTTCGCTCGTTCCCATTGGCAGCCTGGGCCAGATGGTGAGCATCGGTACGCTCCTGGCCTTTGTCATTGTGTGCGCCGCGGTAATAATCTTGCGCAGTCGTCGTCCAGACCTGGAGCGGCCCTTTCGGACGCCTTGGGTTCCCTTCGTGCCCATCATGGGAATTATTGTCTCGCTAGGGCTTATGGCTAGCCTGAACGGAGTCACCTGGGTGCGGCTGGTTGTTTGGCTCATCATCGGGCTGGTCATTTACTTCACCTATGGCGTGAAACACAGCAAGGTCCGCAACAGCGCGAAGTAGTTCTGGATGGCTGGGCGCCCTTGGCCTGGCCTCATTTCCTTGTGGTTCTCCTCCGCAGGCGGCACTTCTTCAGGTAAAGTATTGTTTCCATTGACGGCACGATGACATCCTTCCGCGCCACTCTCAAAGAAGTATGGAGCCGCTTTGCGTGGCCCGATCTGGCTTCCACTGGCGTGGTGGCCGCGGGATTGCTGATCGCCATTTTCCAGTTCCATGGCGGCTTTTTCAGTTTTTTGAAGTACTTGGCGGTGCTGGCGGGCTTCTATCTTTTATTCCGATTGATTGGTTGGTGGAGAAACCGCCTGCTTTGGAGTCTGCGCAATCGCCTGATCGTCGCTTATCTGTTTATCGCCGCTATCCCCGTTTTATCGATCCTGACGCTGGCGGTTCTTGCCGCCCGCATTCTTTACTCCCAGTTGGGTGCCTATCTCTTGTACGAGGATATCCACCGGCGTATCGAGATGCTCGCGGACATCGCGGAACACATCGCCGTCGCGCATCAAACGCTCCCGCCCAGTGTCCTGGAAAGTGATTCCGAGCGCATCCTGGGCGCGCAGTCCCATGCGGTTCACGATCGCGAACTTCCGGCCTTGACCATTAGCTTTTCGAGTGACCAGACTCTCGCGCGAAAAGTGATTCCGCCCGGCAGAAACTCCTTTGCGGGCTTATTGCAAGAGGGCGAAACACTTTCCATCGCGAGCTTGCGCAGCATTCCCGATCGCAAAAGAGAGCGCGTCGTGACGCTTCGCGTGAAGGTTACGCCGGACTTCTTGAGCACCGTGGCGCCGGATCTCGGGAGCATTCAGTTAAATCTTATGGAGCGCTACACGGGAGGAGCGCAGCCAGGCCTCAAATACAAGTCCGGTGACGCCGAGTACGTTGTGGCCAAGCCCATCGTGGCGAGTAATCGCTCGCTGCAGCCGGCGATCATGTGGATCGATACTGAAGTAGACTTCGTATCGCGGCTGGACTCCGTCTACCTCGGCCCCGATGGCCGGGTCGAGCATGCGCGTCCGGTGTTTGCCGCCTCCAATGCGCGTCCGTCACGCCTGAACGGGCGGATATTCACTTCGCTCGGCGAATTGCGCGGTTCTTATCTTACTTTTCTCGTGCTAGTGCTCATTGTTTTCGCGCTCGTCGAAGCGGCCGCCTCTGCCACTGGATTCGTACTCGCCCGCAGGATCACCCGGGCCGTCGCCGACCTCTACCGCGGCACGCAATACGTGCAAGCCATGGACTTTTCCCATCGCGTGCAAATCGAGCGCCGCGACCAACTGGGCGAGCTGGGCGAATCCTTTAATAGGATGACCAGTTCGATCAGCCAGCTCATCGAAGAAGAGAATAAGCGCCGCCGCCTCGAGAACGAAATTTCCATCGCTCGCGAAGTGCAAAACCAGCTTTTCCCGAGCACTTTGCCGTCCGTGCCAGGCGTTGAAATCGAAGCCATCTGCAAGGCGGCGCGCTCCGTCAGCGGCGACTACTATGACTTCATTCAACTCAGCCCCACGCACATCGCCATCGCCATCGCCGATATTTCGGGGAAAGGAATTTCGGCGGCGCTCTTGATGGCCAGCTTGCAGGCGGCCCTGCGCAGCCAACTGCTTGTAGAAGGCAGCGAGCGCTTGAGCATGGTCGAACTCGTCTCCCGCTTGAACAAGCATTTGGTGCGCAACACCGGCGACGACCGCTTCGCGACTTTCTTCATCGCCGTCTACGATAGCGCCACGCGAACTCTGCGCTACACGAATGCGGGCCACCTCCCCGCGTTTCTAATTTGCAATGACGGCTCGCAACTATTGGACAAAGGCGGCATGGTGCTGGGGGTAATGGAAGATTACATCTACGAGGAAGGATCGCTCACCGTAGCGCCTGACTCGCTGCTGATCGGATACAGTGACGGCCTCATCGAGCCGGAAAACGTTTATGGCGAGGAATTTGGCATTCGCCGCTTGCAGGAAGCCGCCATCCACGTGCAGGGCGCTGCGCCCCTCATGGTGGCGGAGTCGCTGATGGCGGCGGCCGAAGAATGGGCGGGGACTCCGGAACAAGCCGACGATATGACGGTGATCGTCGCGCGGCTGCGGTAGTACCTCTGCTGTGGCTAGGCTATACTGAAATTCTTTTCAAGAGATTTCCCGGGGAGAAGAATGTCGCTTCGCAATCGTGTGGCGCTGGTAACGGGCGGGAGCAGGGGCATCGGCCGTGGGCTTGCACTTCGGCTGGCGCAAGATGGAGCGCGCCTGGCCATTGCCTATCGGTCCAATAAAGTTGCGGCACAGCAGACACTGCGCCAGTTGCAGGCGAACGGAGTGGATTGCGTCGCCGTGGAAACGGATATCACCGATGCCGGGCGCTGCGATCAGTTGATCAAAGCGGTCGTCGACCGCTTCGGGCGGCTGGACGTCATCGTCAACAATGTGGGCGATTTTCGCTGGGGGACGCTTGCGGAATCTGCGCTCCCGGATTGGCAAGGCATCTTCACCTCCAATTTGTTCACGGTTCTATACATGTGTCGTGCGGCGTTGCCGTACATGCGCAAAGCGCGTTGGGGTCGCATCATCAATATGGGCGCGGTCGGCGCCGAGCGGGCGTTCGGTCAGGCAAAAATCTCAGCTTACGCCGCGGCCAAAGCCGCCGTCGTGGCGCTGTCCCGCTCCCTGGCGCTCGAAGAAGCCAAGAACGGCATTACCGTAAACGTTGTGAATCCTTCGAGCATCGATGAAAACGAACTGACGCTCGAAGAAGCCCGCAGAATTCGCGATGCGCGTTTTCCGATCGGGCGCCCCCCGACGGTCGAAGATGTCGCCGCGACGGTGGCCTTTTTTGCTTCCGAAGAAGCCGAGTACGTGACCGGGCAAGTCGTCAATGTCAGCGGCGGCTGGATGCTTTGAGCGGGCCGTGAACCTCCCATGAAAGCCCTCACCGCCGCCGAAATGCGCGAAGTCGACCGCCTCACCACCGAGCGCTACGGCCTCCCTAGCCTGCAATTGATGGAAGAAGCGGGTAAGCACGTAGCCGATGTCGTGCGGCTAGGGCTCGATGGAAATGCCAATAAACGCGTAGCATTCCTTTGCGGAAAAGGGAACAACGGTGGCGATGGACTCGTTGCCGCTCGTCACCTAAAAGAAGATAAGCTAGGTCTTGGTTGCGAGCCGCTCGTCTTTCTTTTTGGATCGCCCGACGAATTGCGTGGCGACGCCGCTGAGAACCTCTCTCGCTTGCGGAAGAGTTCGGGAGAAATCATCGAAGTTAAAGACAACGCTTCTTTCGAAGCCGCCTGGCCCAAGATCGCATCTGCTTACACCATTGTCGACGCTTTGCTGGGGACCGGCCTTCGCGGTCCAGCCGCTGGTGTCATCGCCGAGGCCATCTCTCGGTTAAACAAATCTTCAAGAAACGCGACGCTGGCGCGCCCGGCTTTTATTCTTGCCGTCGATATTCCTTCCGGTTTGCCATCCGATGGCCAGCTTGCCGAAGGGCCTGTTCTGTTCGCGCACCAGACCGTTTCGTTCACCGCGCCGAAGGTCGCCCAGCTTATTTCGAATCAAGCAGGTTGTTGCGGGCATCTCGAAGTTCGTCAGATCGGTTCACCCGCTGCGCTGGTCGAGGAAATCGGCCAAGGTTCCGCTCGTTGGGCCGAGCCACAGGAATTCGCATCGTTGCCCCTCGTTCGCGCCGCCGATTCTCACAAAGGAACCTACGGCCACGTCTTGCTTCTCGCTGGTTCGCTGGGAAAAAGCGGCGCGGCCATCCTGGCGGGACGCGCCGCGTTGCGAAGCGGCGCAGGCCTGGTCACCATTGCCACGCCAGAGCCAGTGCAGCCCATCGTCGCCGCCGGTCAGCCGGAGTACATGACCGAACCGCTCAAGGCTACGAAATCCGGCGCGCTCTCCTTGCGAAGCCTGGTGGACGGTACGTTTGGCGAATTGGAGGAAGGAAAGAGCGCGCTCGCCATCGGACCCGGTCTTGGCACCCATCGCCAGACCCAGGAATTCATTCGCATCATCGTTGCGCAAACCGAACTTCCGGTCGTGCTCGACGCCGACGGATTAAACGCCTTTGCTGGTCATGCGGACAATCTTCGCAAGCGAAAAACAAAACTTCTTGCCGTCACTCCGCATCCTGGCGAAATGGCCCGCCTGCTCGGCATTTCCACGAAGGACGTGCAAACGGATCGCATCAAAATGGCGCGTGAATCCGCCCTCAAGTGGAATGCTCATGTCATCCTGAAGGGCTTTCACACCATTATCGCGTCGCCCACGGGCGAGCTCTTCATCAACACGACCGGCAACGCCGGCTTGGCTAAAGGCGGATCGGGTGATGTGCTTACCGGCCTGCTTGCCGCGCTCACATCTCAATTTGGCACTCAGGACTGGCATGGTGTCCTGACTCTGGGCGTTTACTTGCACGGTCTAGCTGCCGAGAACTCCGCCCAAACACATGAACTTTCCGGCCTCCTGGCCCAGGAGGTAGTCGAGAACATCCCAACCGCCCGCGGTCGGCTCATTGGGGAGCTTCGGCGTGGCTGAAGAGTTCACCACCCGCTCTGCGGAGGAAACCACCGCTTGGGGCAGGGAATTCTCCAAACGCCTTCAGTCCCCCGTGCTTGTGCTTCTTACCGGGGATCTCGGCACCGGGAAGACAACACTCACCAAAGGCATCGTTTCGGGCCTCGGCGCCGCCAACGAGGACGATGTCACCAGCCCCACCTTCACCCTTGTGCACGTCTACGGTAAGCCCCCCAAGGTCTACCACGCTGACCTTTACCGCATCGAGAGCTTCCACGATTTTGAGACTCTGGGCATGGAAGACATGTTCGCAACTCCTTCCATTGCCGTCCTTGAGTGGTCCGAACGCTTTCCCCTCCAGTCTCCCTGGCCGCAGATCCGTGTCCGCCTTGAGCATCTTGGAGGCGACGCCCGACGCATTACCGTGCTGTAGGCAAAGGAGTTACCGGAAAGTCTAAAATTGCTCTTGACAAATCTATAATCTGTATTATAATAACTCTGTAGATAACAAAGGGTGAAGTGCGTCAGCTTGCTTACCTGCGCGGAGCCCAAGGGCTCCCGCTTTTGTTTCTTCCAGGGGATGAATACTTGGCCCCACCTTTTCAATCAACTAGAAACGATCCCCAATAGAATCAACCAGTTACAAAATGCATATCTGTAAGCCCTTTTTTTGACATCATACGAAATGCCCAGGGGTTTCCTATCCCAATCGTTTTCGGCGCATCCCTTGCGTTGAGAATCCGATCAAACCACCGTCGGCTCTCGCCGCCCTCTCCTTACTCCTTGGCTACCCACTGAAGCTGGATCTATTGCCCCTCCCCTCCGCGGCTGCTAACGTAAAAATAGCCATTTCTGGCTACGTATGCCCGACGAACTTCTAACGCTCAGCGCCGCCGAAGAGGCCCGGACCGAACTCAAGAGTTACAACGTCACGCTCCCTATGGGGTCGCTGGCGATCGGCGTGGACAACATCCACCACGACGTATTCTTGAGTCCGAAGTTTGTCCAGGCTGCCCGCGAATATCTCTTCGATGTGATTCGCCAGCACACCAGCAGCACCTATTTGCCGGGCATCGAGCTGCGCCCCACGCGTGGGCCGGACAGCTCCGCCTTTCGCAAGTTGCTCTCCGAGGTGCTGCAAAGTGCCCTGACCCAGGCCAAGTATCACAAAAACATTGAGATCGATGTGCTCTTCCGGCTGGGTCTGCTGAAATTTCTGACCTTCGAAATCGGCAACCAATTTGCCAATCTAATCCTCGAAG
Organism: Candidatus Cybelea sp.; assembly: GCA_035510055.1. Taxonomy (GTDB): domain Bacteria; phylum Acidobacteriota; class Terriglobia; order Acidiferrales; family UBA7541; genus Acidiferrum. The sequence continues at coordinate 48,761 of DATKHV010000018.1, forward strand.
GCAAGGAATGGATCCGCAAACGCGGCGAGCACTTCGAGCGCAGCCAGCAAGCCCACGTCATCAAGGCGCGGCTGTCGGAGTTGCAATCCGCCCGGCGCGGAGTCATCCGCCGCGTCGGACAGCAAGTGGCGCAGATTGTCACCGACGTGGAAGACGTCGTCATCGCCAAAGCCCGGCGAGCTCTGTTTGGCGAAGATTTCGCTCCCTATTACGAACTCTGCAAGAACCGGGTGATTTTTCTCGACGGCGGGAAAGACGACGTTTTCTTTCTGGAGCATTACGTTCTGCTTGGCAACTATGCTCGCGACCCTGACCGCTTTGAAGCTATGGACGTGCTCTTCCAAGAATTTATCCGCGAAGCCGGCGTCAGCCTCAGCCATGACCCCGCGCACACGGAAGCCATTCAGTCGCATACCGCACTTCTGGAAGCCGTCGAATTGATTCGCGCCGACATTTCCGCGCTTGAGGAACAGCGCGAAGTGACCCGCAAGCGTCTTGACCGCGGCGATAGTTTCCTTACCAAATTTCTAAGTTCAGATGACCCCGCCGATCTAAAGGCGTCCCTGAATGACTTGGAGCAACGGCTCAAGCACCAAGAATGCAAGCTGGAGGAAATGGGACCGCAGATTGACGCGGCGAGACAAAAACTCGATTTCTTCGTGAAGGATCACGCCGGGAAACTCGGTGAATATCTGAACGAGCCGGAAAATGCCAAACGTCTTTTCGATGCCAGCTCCGCCAGCGAGGCCGAAGCGCCCACTCGCGCACGCTTGCTTTTACGGCTCCTCGATCGCCTCCAGCAATACGAAATTCTTTATCACATCTTGGCAAGCTATGAAATCCGGCCGATTGCCGAGGATTACTGCCCGCCCTTGCACTTGCAGCAGTTGCGCAAGGCTCTTGTTTCCAAGGAAGTGCTGAAGCAAGTCGAACAGGTTATCAAGCAGGTGCCCGCCAAGAAATTGTCGCTCAAGGCCATCGAAGAACTCTCCAAAAAGATTCGGCGCTACTCTCGCGAAGAGATGCAAGCTCTCGTTCTGAAATTTGCCAACGACTTCCTGCGCTTGCACAGGGACTTGCGGGACGCGGAACATCTAACCACCTGCATGGAACGCGTCAACCTGGTAACCACGGAAAAAGCGCGCGAACTCTCCCGCTTGAACAACCGGCTGTACGAATGCGTCCTTCCCGAGGAGGGCCAGCCGGAGCAGGACAACGTCATTTCTCACGTGATCATTAAGTCCGACGTGCGCGGCTCCACGCGCATGACCCAGGATTTGCTTTCGCGCGGACTGAGTCCCGCTTCGCACTTCAGCCTGAATTTGCACGAGCCGGTCAAAAAACTTCTGGACCGTTATGGAGCGAAGAAAGTATTCATCGAGGGCGATGCCATCATTCTCGCGATTTTCGAGACGGAATCCACGGTGGCCTACGCTCGGCCAGTGGCCAAAGCTTGCATCCTCTCCCGCCAGATTCTTTCGGTTTGCAATTCTTACAATGAAAGCGCGTCCTCCAGCGATCTCCCGGCTCTCGAGCTTGGCCTGGGTGTTGCTTTTCAGGGTTCAGCGCCCACTTACTGGACCGACGGCGATTCGCGTATCATGATTTCAAAAGCGCTGAATCTCTCCGACCGTCTTTCCGGCTGCGCCAAACTGGCCAAGCGCATGCTCACCGGACAGAAAACTCACTTTTCCGTTTTTCAGTTTCTGAACACCATGGAAGGCGCTTCGGCAGAAGAGTTGGACGAATTCCTGGTCCGCTACAACCACAACGGCATCGAGCTGAACGACGAAGGCTTTCAAAAGCTATCCGAGGAAATATCGCTGGAGAGCATCGAAACGAAACTCGAAATGCCGTGGGGAAAACAAAACGTCACCTTGTATTACGGCGAAGTGCCACTCGGCGAGTCCGTGGAGCTTCTCGTTCTACGCAAGTCTTTCGCGCGCCAGTTGCTCCCGGACGGGAAAATCGGCGGGCCGACCACGCATCCTTATTACGAAGTCTGCACCAGCCCAGCCCTTTACGAACTCGTCGCCGCCCTGATCCGTACCCAGCAAGCCGCCTTGGTCTCCGAGCACCTATGACGTTGCTTCGCGTCCGCGTCGCCCAGCTCAAGCGGCGGCACGAACAATCGCCGGATCGTTCTTTCACCAGTCACGAGTCAGCACCCACTGCTCTCACGCTATACTGTTCGCGGAGGCGAAAGGGGTCCGGTGATCCTCGTGGTCTTCAAAACCATAGCCCGTGTCCTTTGCGGATTCGGGGGTGGGTTCGACTCCCACACGCTTCCGCCATA
>DATKHV010000019.1:0-114281 GCA_035510055.1 Candidatus Cybelea sp.
ACAAAGTTGGTGGAGCCGATGGGATTCGAACCCACGACCTCCTCGATGCCATCGAGGCGCGCTCCCAACTGCGCCACGGCCCCACCGGGGTAAACAATCGAATAGATTTTACCTCACTGGCATGGCTGCGTCCATCTCCGGCATCTCCGGTTGATATTGGTTTCAAAAGCTGGAGGAAATGGCGCGCCTTAAGACGGCGGACGCGGAGAAGACGCGCGCAGGAGAGAGAGAAAGGCGTTGTGGGCACGCGTAAGAGAGCGGCCACGGAGGGTGACGGCTCCGATGGTGCGGGCGGCTTGCTCATCGACGATGCGGATGTAGCGGCATTGAGAACTTTTCTCGATGGCCATCTCGGGAACGATGGAAACACCCATGCCCGCGCCCACCATGGTCAGCAGACTGCTGAACTGGCCGCTCTCGAAAACAATCCGAGGATGGAGACGCGCACGGTCGCAGGCGGCAACCGCGGTGTCGCGGAAACAGTGGCCGTCGCGGAGAAGTAGGAACGGTTCAGCGCGAAGATCTTTGAGAGAAAGAGACGGTCGCGTTTTAAGTTTGTGTTTTTTGGGGAGCGCGGCAAAGAGCCGCTCGGTCAATAGAGGAAACGAATCGAATTCGTGGCCGCGGAGGGGAAGCGCCAGAATGGCGACGTCGATGGTGCCGGCTCGAAGACGATCGAGAAGGATGGGCGTGATTTCTTCCACGACAGTGAGCCGAACTTGGGGGTATCGGCGCGAGAAGGCCGTGAGGCGCGGAGGAAGGAAGTAAGGAGCGACGGTAGGAATGACGCCGACGGTGACGGGGCCGCCGACGAACTCCTTGCCTTCGACGACGTCGCCTTTGGCGGCCTCCAGTTCGCGCAGGACGGCGCGAGCACGAGGAAGAAACGTTTTGCCGAGTTCGGTGAGCCGCACGGAGCGGCCGAGGCGGTCGAAGAGGCGAGCGCCGAGTTCGTCCTCCAGCTTGAGGATCTGCTGAGAGAGGGATGGCTGGGATACGTGAGATTGTTCTGCGGCTCGGCTAAACGAGCTGGTTTCGGCCACGGCGCAGAAGTAACGAAGCTGGTGAAGTTCCATAGGCTATGCCTATCCATCGTATCCGAACTATATATTGGAAGTATAGGCGGCATCCTTTTACGCTTTGATTGAGATCGCAAGGACCCGCCCAGCGTGGCCGGTGCAATCGAAACTGAGGAGGAACCATGACGGAAGAAAAAAAGAAAATCATGACGACGGACGCAGGCCGCCCCGTAGGCGACAATCAAAATTCGCTGACGGTGGGGCCGCGCGGGCCGGTGGTCTTCGAAGACTTTCTGCTCTTCGAAAAAATGGCGCACTTTAACCGGGAAAGAATCCCGGAGCGCGTGGTGCACGCCAAAGGCTCGGGCGCATACGGTCATTTCGTTTGCACTAGCGCGGAGATCACCAAGTATACCGCCGCAAAGCTGTTCAACGCCGTGGGCAAGAAGACGCCGACTTTCATTCGGTTTTCGACCGTCGGCGGCGAAAAGGGCTCGGCGGATACGGCGCGCGACCCGCGCGGCTTTGCGCTAAAGTTTTACACCGAAGAGGGCAATTGGGACATGACTGGAAACAACACGCCCGTCTTCTTCATTCGCGATCCATTGAAGTTCGGCGATTTCATCCATACGCAGAAGCGCGATCCGGAAACCAACCTGAAGTCACCGACCATGATGTGGGATTTCTGGTCGCTCTCGCCGGAATCACTGCATCAGGTGACGATTCTCTTCTCCGACCGTGGAACTCCCGACGGCTACCGGCACATGAACGGTTACAGCAGCCACACCTTCAGCTTGATCAATTCGAAGAACGAACTCTTCTACGTGAAATGGCACTTCAAAACCAAGCAAGGGATCAAGAATTTTTTCCGCGAACAAGCGGGCGCGCTGGAAGGAACAGACCCAGATTACTCACAGCGCGACCTTTTCCACGCCATCAAGAACGGTAACTTCCCGAAATGGCGCGTGTGCGTGCAGATCATGCCGGAGAAAGATGCGGAAACTTATCACATCAATCCGTTCGATCTGACGAAAGTGTGGCCGCACAAGGACTACCCTTTGCATGAGGTGGGCGAACTGGAGTTGAACCGCAATCCGCAGAATTATTTCGCGGACGTGGAGCAGGCGGCATTCGAGCCGCGCAACATCGTGCCAGGCATGGGCTTCTCGCCGGACAAAATGTTGCAAGCGCGTTTGATCTCTTATCCCGATGCACACCGCTACCGGCTCGGTGTCAATTACGATTCTCTGCCGGTGAACAAACCGCAATGCCCGTATCACACCTACAACAAAGACGGCGCGATGCGTTTCGACGGAAACGGCGGTTCGGGGGTGAATTACGAACCGAACAGTTTCGGCGGGCCGTCGCAGGATCATTCCTACGTCGAGTGGCCGCGTGCCGTCAGCGGAACCGTCGCCCGGCACGATCACCGCACCGACAGCGACTACTACACGCAGCCTGGCAATCTTTTCCGTTTGATGCCCGCGGATGCCAAACAGCGGCTGATTGACAACATCGTCTCCAGCCTGGGCAACGGCGTCCCGGAGCGCATCCGAGAACTGCAAATCCAGCACTTCTACAAGGCCGATCCTGCGTATGGGACCGGGGTGGCGAAGGGCTTGGGGCTAAATATCGAATCCCTCGTCTCGAAGGCAAAGCAGGCCAACGCGGCGGATTGATCAACAATGGTAGGTTGCAAATCATCTACTGTCCATCAGCATGCGGGGTGAACCTCAGGGTTCGCCCCGCTTTCTTTTCTAACCCATTTAGGCTCAAAGGTGTGCCAGAAACTAGAATTCTGTAGAATGTCAGGCCTATGGCAAAACTGACTTTTCTAGGCGCGGCGGGATCCGTTACCGGTTCAAGATATCTAGTGGAAGCGTCAGGTAAGCGGTTGATGGTGGACTGCGGCATCTTTCAAGGCTCACAAGAGCTGCAGGACCGCAACTACAAGCCGCTCCCCGTAGATCCCAAGACGATTGACTATCTCGTGCTCACCCACGCGCACCTGGACCACACGGGATGGCTGCCAGTGCTGGTGAAAGCCGGCTATCGCGGACCTATCTTCGCCAATCCAGCGACAATTGAACTCACGACCATCCTGCTGAAGGATTCCGCTCATCTGCAGCAAGAGGACACGCTGCACGCGCGAATCCACAAAGATAGCCGCCACGCCAATCCCGAAGCGCTTTACACTCCGGAAGATGTCGACCCCACGCTGAAGTTGATCAAGAGCATGCCGCGCAGCGGCAGCTTCGATATCAGCCCGGAATTTCGCGTGACGTCTTATGACGCGGGACACATCCTGGGATCTTCCAGCCTGGAACTGAGCTTCACTGAAGGTGGCAAGAAGACCGTGGTGGTATTCTCCGGCGATATCGGGCGATACAATCAGGCCATTTTGAAAGACCCAACCACTCCGCCGTCCAATGCGGATGTGCTGATTTGCGAATCGACTTACGGCGATCGCGAGCATCCGCAAGGCGACCCCGCGGAATTGCTGGCGCAAATCGTAAATCGCGTGGCGAAGCGCGGTGGATCGATTGTGATTCCGTCCTTTGCCATCGGGCGAACGCAAACGTTCATGTATTACCTGAGGCAACTGGAGGACCAGCAGCGCATTCCTCGTTTGCCCGTGTATGTGGACAGCCCGATGGCGCTGGACGCCACGGATTTGTACTTGAAACACAAAGAGGACCACGACCTTGAGTATGTTCGAGAGGAAGGAAGTGACGGGAAGGGCGATCCTCTGAATGTGCATGAATTCCATTTGACTCGGTCGGTGGAAGAGTCCAAGGCCATCAATAACATCAAGAAGCCATGCATCATCATCTCGGCAAGCGGGATGGTGAGCGGCGGCCGGGTCTTGCATCACCTCGTGCAGCGTCTGCCCGATCCGCGCAATGCTGTCATCCTGGCAGGATTCCAGGCCGCGGGCACGCGCGGGAGGGCTCTGCAGGAAGGCGCGAAGTCGTTAAAGCTCTTTGGCCAGGAAGTGCCGGTAGGCGCTGAGATTGTGGAAATGGGTCAATTCTCCGCCCACGCGGGGAAGAGCGAACTGCTGCGCTGGCTGACCGGGCTGCCTGCGCCTCCCAAGCAGACCTATCTAACGCACGGCGAGCCGGCGGCAGCGCAGGCTCTACAGTCAGCCATCATGGAAAAGTTTCGCTGGAAGGTTGCGGTCGCTAAGTATATGGATTCCGTGCCCGTTGGTGGATAACTCCCCTAAGGCGAAGAATTATTTTCACTCCGTCAGGAAACTATTTAGGGCCTGACCTCGTCTATACATGCAAGACCACTCGCGGGGTAGGGGGCTAACCACCACAGGGCAACCGACCGTCAGCCACCTACCCCTAAAATTCCAGAAGCCCCTGAAACTAGGCAATTTATCTAAAATTTAGAGGTGTAACTTACCCCGGCAATCAGGAAGCGTTTGATCCTGCTTTCCCGCGTCCAAAGGAACCCAGTCCTGCGGCTTATTTTGCGGCAAGCGCAATTCTGCTGGTGGGCGTCTCGCGGGACATTGGCGGGATCTCTTCGAGTTCCAAGCCGCCGACAAACATGGGCATCGGAGCTACTCTTCCCCAGCGAGTTAGTTCCCAAGTGGCACGAATAAACTTGGTTTCCGGCCGCAAAGAAAGATCGAGAATCATTTTGGTCGTGCCCCGGTAGAACTGCTGCGGCAGCTTGAGGAGTGGCTTCTTCGTCCAGGTAGCTCCATCGGCAGAACCCCAAATCGCGACGTCGAGCGATTCCTGTTCAATCTGCTCCGTGATGGTGAGGCAGCAGAGAAACGTGCGCGTTTTGCTTTCGGAGATGTCGAACGCCGCGCCGTCGCCATTCGCCTCCATGCGCGTATCGTGCGGGATAAGATCTAGTTTCGGCGGCATATATGTTCTTCCTCGCGCATTCTAGCACATGGTGGCCAGCACCAAGGGCAGTGAAAAAACACTTCGCGCAACCGTTCTTGGATGGCAGCAACAAGCATCGTCGTCCTCTACTCAGGCGGTTCGGGCGGTTGAGGCAAATCCGGGATGCCCGCAATTAATGCTGCGTCGAGCGGTTTCAGTTTGAGTTGAGCCGAAAGGAAGGCGATGCGGTCACGGCGAGCTTCCGCGTTGAGCGCATGAGGAGCATCGTACAGCTTGAATTGCTTGGGCTCGCTCACTATCCCAGCGTATTCGCGAGCCCGCTCGGGCGATAGGAATGGCGAATCGTGCGTCCCGTATTGCAGGAAAACCATAGCCGGCGCCGCGTGGGAAACAAATTTTCCCGGGTCGAGCCATACCCTCTTGGCAGTCTTCTCGTCGAACTTTTCCGGCCCGTACTTTTGACGGAACCGCTGGTACTCTTCCGTTTTCATATCGAGTTCGTCCGACAATGCCCCGGCCATGAGAACGAAAGCTTTGAAGCGCTTATCGAGACCACTTAGAAAAGCGCCGACGGTGGCGTCATAGCTGTGGCCGACATACGCAATCCGTTGAGGATCGATATCTTTCCGCGACAGGAGCAGGTCTGCGCCGCGGTGCATGTCGACAATTTGCTGGATCAGATCGGCGACCTGCGCGTCGCTTAGCGGATCCGGATCATCCACATGGCCGGGCCGCGCACCCACGCCGGTGGGGAGAAGAGAGACGGCGCCGGCGTGGGCGAAAGCGACGGCTTCTTCTAGAAATTCCTTGCGATTGAAGAATTTCGAATTCTGCCAGTACCAATGCCCCCAGATAACGGCGGCGAAAGGCGCCTTCCCTTCCGGAACCACCAGGTATGCCGGAACACGGCCGCCCTTCGGACTGGCATAAGAGATGTCGTGAATTTCGACGCTGCCGCGATGTTCCACGCCGACTTCCTGAATACCCAGCGGCGCTTCGGAATCGTAATCAAAGGCGCGGGAGGAGCCAGCTTCTTGCGCGAACGAGGATATGGCTGAAAGGAAAAGAATGGCGGCAACAAGAGTTCTCAAGACGCGTCTCCGTGGTCTGTTAAGGATAGACTTATCCCCGCCACGAAGGTGAGCGAAATTCTGTGCGGTCCCCATCCCTACCGTTTTGTATAAATATCAAAATAAAGGGCTTCCGGAAAATTGCAACTCGTAATTGGTTGATTCTAAAGGGCGCGATTTTGCTCGCGGCCGGTGCTCTTAGCGGCGGAGTAAGGGGCGCAAAAGAAAGAATAGCGGGAGCAAGCGCCCGTACTCCAAAACAAATTTTCCATACGATCATTCATATCGGCGAGTCAGAGAGAGTCACAAGCCGATTACGGCCGCAGCTTAGACAGGCGTTCTTCTGCGGCTGCTAGCGTGCTCTCTTTTTTGCAGAAAGTGAAGCGGACCTGGGAGGCGCCGTCCCGCGCGTCGTTGTAAAAGCTGGAGCCGGGAACCACGGCGACGCCGATTTCTTCGACGAGAAACTTGGCGAAGCGCACGTCTTTTGTGTCCGCCTTGAAACGAACCGGGTCGGGATCGGCGAAGCGCGAGATATCGGTCATGATGTAATACGCGCCGCGGGGCTTGAATACTGTGAAGCCGGCGCTGGCAAGAATTTTCAGCAGCCTCTCCCGCTTGGCAGTATAAGAAGTGGCGAGTTTGTCGTAGTAGGCCTGGGGAAAGTGCAGGGCGCTTGCGCCAGCTTGCTGCAGCGGGGCCGCCGCCCCCACGGTTAGAAAATCATGGACCTTGCGAATCGGCTGCGTCGGTTCCGGCGGCGCGAGCACCCACCCGACCCGCCACCCGGTAACGCTGTACGTTTTCGACAAACCATTGATGACGATGGTGCGGTCGCGCATGCCGTCAATCTGCACCATGGAAATATGCTCGGCGCCATCGTAGAGAATATGTTCGTAGATTTCGTCGGTGATGCAGTAGGCATTCCAGCGGACGCAGAGGTCGCGGATAAATTCGAGCTCCGCTCGCGTGAATACTTTACCGGTCGGATTGTTCGGCGTGTTTAGAATGATTGCTTTGGTATGCGGACCAAACGCAGTCGACAGTTCCTTTTCGTCAAACGACCAATCGGGAGTGCGCAGCTTGACGAAGCTCGGCGTGGCCCCGCTTAAAATTGCATCTGGCCCATAGTTCTCGTAGAACGGCTCGAAAACGACAATTTCGTCGCCAGGATTGATGATCGCCATCATGGCGGACATCATCGCCTCGGTCGATCCGCAGCAAATGGTGATTTCGCGCTCGGGATCATACTTAACACCCTGGGTGCGCGCGAATTTTTCGACAATGGCGTCGCGCAGAGGCTTCGCGCCCCAAGTTATCGCGTACTGATTGATGTCGTCCGAGATGGCTTGGCGGGCGGCTTCCTTGATTTCCTCGGGCGCGGCAAAGTCGGGAAAGCCCTGGGACAGATTGACCGCTTTATGTTTCAGCGCCAGGCGGGTCATTTCCCGGATAACAGATTCCGTGAATTGTTCGGCCTTTGCCGACAGCATGCGCCGCGAGATTTGCGCCATCGAGAGGTCCCGAGCAGTCATTGCACCTTCTCAAAATATTCAGTTTGTAGTGCAAGGGCACAGCTAGCTGCGCCCCTACAAGGACACGTCAAATTATACGGACAATTTGTCAGCGCGCGTGATCGGCGGCGGCCTGCGTAGCCACGCTCGGCTGTCCGTAAATCATGCGGTAGACTTCGGTGTTGCGCAACACCACTTGCACATATTCGCGCGTTTCCGTGAAAGGGATGGACTCCACGAGTTCCGGGACCTCTTCGTACTTGCGCTCGGCTTTCCAGGCGGCGATGCGATCTTCGCCGGCATTATAAGCAGCAGCGGCGTATTCAAACCCACCCATCTCCCGCACCAGGTTCGCAATATAAAGCATGCCGAGCTCAATGTTGTAGTCCGGCTCAAAAAGCTTGTTCTTCGTGTAGCGCACCTTGAGCTGCCTGGCAAGGAGCTTTCCTGTCTTCGGCAGAACCTGCATCAGGCCAATCGCATCCTTGCGCGAAACGGCATCGGCCTGAAACGTGGACTCCTGGCGAATCAGGCCGGCAGCGAACATGGGATCGAAATCGTTTTTAGCGGCTTCGCGGCGCAAAGCAGCTTCGTAGGGCAGCGGATAGAGGGCTTTCCAAGCAGCGACGGGCACTTCGGCGATTTTGCGGGAATCGAAATTGGGCACGACGATGCGGGCGTAAGCCATGCCTGCGCCGTAATGACCTTGATCGAAAGCCGCTTGCGCGGCTTCCAGCAAAAAGCGCGGCGAAGAAGTCGCGAAGTAAGCGTTCTTCAACTCCTGTTCGGCGGAAGAATCAAAAGCGAGGGCGCGGAGGGCTTGTGCGCGAGCCCAGCGATCCGCGGCGGCCACCGGGACCGGCTCATCAAACGAACGAAGCGAGGGCGGCGGCGGGATCTTATCCAGAAATTCCACGGGACTTTCTTCGCCGGGTCCAAGCTTGGCAAGACGGGCGGCCGCGGCGTTGCCGAAATACGTTTGCGGAAAACGCTCGGCGGCTTTGCTATAGAGGCTCCGCGCACGCCCCGTATTCTCGGCGCGCTCGGCATTGCGTCCAAGCCAATAAAGGGCATCGACGGAATTGGACGACACCGGATACTTCAGCAGAAAGTTTGTCAGCCGGTCGTCGGCATCGGGATGCCGGTCCAAGTATGCGACCCACGCGATTCGCCATTCACAGTTGAAGGCGTTTTTTCCATTCGGAAAGGAATCCAGGACGTGTTGGTAAGCGAGTACCGCTTTTTCGCGCTCGAGTTCCACCCAGTGGTAATTCCCTGCCGCCATCAAGCCCTCTTCGTTCCATTTGCTCTCGGGATAGCTCTTCGTCAGCGCGTTCAGCGCGTCAAACATTTCCGCTTCTTTTTTCTCTGTGCGGTAGGCCTGGGACAGCGCGTAGAGCCGTTCGGCGTCCACCTCCAAGTCCGGCGTCTTTACCGCGGCGATCAACGAAGCCGCACCCTTCAACTGCACACGGCACGCCGCCACGCGGAGCTGCGCTCGCTGCCGTGCCGGATTAGCGGGATCCTTTAACATGGTCAGAAACTTTTCATATTCAGCGCGCGCTTCCTTCCATTTGTGCGCATCGTAAAAAGCCTGAGCGCGTTGCTCCTGCAATTCCACGCCGGGATAGACGTATTCCTTCCCCAGTGCGTGCATCAGTTGTGTCAAAGCGGAGCCGGCGGGCTTGGCTTCATCGGCTAGCGGGTATTTATAGAAGACTGCCTGATAGTCCTTCGCGGCTCGCGCAAGCTGATGTGCGGCCTGATAAGCGTGGGCGCGTTCAAAGAGCAGTGTGGATTTAGAAGATGTTCCGGAATAAGCATCGAGCGCATCGATGGCTTCCTGCGCGTGTCCCAGCTGGACGGCCGTGGGCGCGAAAGACTCGAGCAATGGCTCGCGCATGGCAGTATTGGGATAATCGTGCTGTAAGGTTTGCAACACTTTGTAGGCGTCTGCGTTGCGTCCCAGCGCGCGCTGCGCTTGAGCCGTCCAATACAAAGCGTACTCGCGAAGGAGCGTGTCGTTCTGCGCTTTGAGGAACCATCCGAGACCCTGTACAGCGCGGTTCTTTGAATAATCGTCGTAACCGAGTGCCAGCGCGGCGCGCGCGCCCCAGACGTTCGTGGTGTTCTTGACGGCAAAGGCCGAGAGTTTTGCGTAGGCGCCCGGCGCGCCGTTGTGCAGCCCGCGAGCAAGTTCGGCAAGTTCCCTTTGCTCGGCCTCGTCTTCCGGCGTGTCGGCGGCGACTTGAGGCGCGGACGTCTCCGGTTTGCACCCCGAAGTGCAAGGCGGCGACTTGGGCTTTTTCGATTTGTGCTTGTGCTGCGGAGTTCGCGCAAAGGCGTCAAGCGCGCCGCCAAACGACAAGCCGAAAATCAGCATCCATGCGGCAACGATTCGTGACATAGCTAGACAGAATAATACGGCGCTCTCGGAAGTGCCACAAAAGCGAGCTGCCTGCGTTCGATTAGTGATGACGCGCCGGCGTGGCGTACGGATATTCGCCCAGCGCGTGGGCGTCTCCGTCGGCAAGGATTTCCACCATCCAGCGATAAAAATAATCGACGGGATGATCCATGATGGGTTTAAAGCGGCGGTCGTATTCTCGATGAGCTTTTTCAATGTCGTCTTTCAATCGGATGCAGAGATCTTTATTTTGGCGGCCGAGGCGCACCTGCTCCGGTCGGAGCATTTTAATGTCCTGCATCGAAACTTTAGCTACCCGGTTGGCCCGGCGGTGCAACTCTTGCTCTTCTGCGGAAAGGCGGTTGACGTCAAACTCGTCGCCAAACTCCGCTTCCGAAATACCAGGCTCAGGTTCGATTAGTTCGAGCGCCTCTGGTTCGGGATGCAACTCTAGCTCGGTAGCCACAGGCTCGTGAACAACGGGTGGAGCGGGCGCAGCTTGCCCGGCCCTTGGCACCGGCTGCGAAGGCACGGGGCGCTGCGGCGCAGGAGGCGGCTCGGCAGCAACCCTACCCACCAATTCTGTGATTTGAACTTCCAACGGTGAACGCGGGCCGGTTTGCATCGATACAGCGACAAATCTTGAAAGCACTTCCAAGGTGGCGGCAAGCGAGGCCGCGGAAGTTTGCGCGCGTAGCAGCGACGGCAGCGCGTTGGTCGGCTTGTTGCTGGCGCAGGCGGAAACCACGTCGTTGACGGCATGATGCAGCTCGTCAGCCGTGCGTTTGATGCTCTCGAGATTATCGCGAAGCGCTCGTACGATAGCTTGTTCCACGACGTTAGGTTCCTGTGCCATACGGGTTTTCGAGGGTATTTTGCCCGAAATCCCCCGTCTTGGCATTTTGGTAGCTAGGTGCTTTGGAGTCAACGCCCCAGCCGTACCGGTGTGCCCAATTGTTGCTTAACAAGCAGGAACCGCGAACCGCAGCCAGTGCTCTTTGGGAAAAGGCGAAATCGTTTAGCCGTCCTCACCTTGCTTGCTGAAAATTGACGACTGATGACTGACCACCCCGCCTAGCTTTGGAGCAAGTGGTAGAATAGAGAGGTCAGTGGGGGCGACAAGGTTTCGACGGAAGCTGTCGCGGCCCGAAGGCATGCCGGGGTCCACCTGCCCGTAACTTGGTGGAAACTAGAAATGCCAACAACAACTTGGCACTTGCTGCTTAATTAATTAAGCGCACGCTTCCCCGGGCTTTGCTCATGGGCCCGGTCAGAGGCGTCACACAGTGAGCTGGCCCGGGCCTTTCGGTCCGTAAGGCTCGGGCGAGAACCATCGGACTAGCCGGCTGCGTTTCTTGCTCATTCTGAGCGTGGCGGGCGAACCAAACGGAATTGAGCTAAGCATGTAGGCTTCGGTCCGTAGCGCTTTTCGGACGGGGGTTCGACTCCCCCCGCCTCCACCATTCTTTCGCCTTGATTTGAAAGGGATTACACGTGCGTCATTCTCCGTGTACCCGCCGTGTACCCCTTGTTGAGGTTCGTGGGTCTGCCAGGTGCGCCGAACGTCGGCCTCCCATTGCACCTGCCGCGCCCGAACCCACGGTGCGTAATGCTTCTCGGTAATGCGCACACTTTGATGACCCAAGAGAATTGAAACGCGCTCAATCGGCACGCCCGCAAGCAGAAGTTCCACCGAAACGTATCGCGGAAGCGATGTGCGTGGCCATCTGGCCCGCCGGCCAAAACGAGCCGCTTCAAACTCCGCTGCCAATCCCCCACTGCACACTTAGGCTTCGACACGAGCCCTCGGTTATTGAACGTGTGTTCATCGAAGTTTCCTTCGACCAACAGCGGCAAGTCCCAGCGACCGTTGAAGGCGCGCTGAGAGATCCGGCAATCTAGGTTGGAAACGCGGCGCTGAAATACAGCGAAATGAATAAACCCGCGACACGCACCGCTATTCTTCGCGCAACGCGACCATCGGATCCACTCGAGTTGCTCTCCACGCCGGGATGACTGTCGCGGCAAACGCTACCGCCGCCAACAGCGCCGGTACTATCCCGAAGGTGAACGCATCTGTCGTACTCACCCCAAATAGCAAGCTGGTCATCACGCGAGTCAACGCGGCTGCGCCCGCAAGGCCCACCACGATTCCAACCCCTGCCAACTCCATCCCCTGCCGCACCACCAGCCCGATGATGTTCCCGGGCTGTGCGCCTAATGTCACCAGCACGCCGATATCGTGCGTGCTCTGCGTCACCAGATGCGACATTACACCGTAGAGACCCACAGCCGCCAATAACAGCGCGAACAACGAAAATGCTCCCAGCATGGTGCTTGAAAAGCGCTGCCGCGCCAGCGAATCGTACAGCCGCTCCTGCATTGTCCGGATTCCGTAAACCACCACGTCGGGATCGACCGCGTGGATTTCGCTGACGACTGCTGAAGCCAGCCCTGCCACTTCCGATGACGTGCGCACCGCCAGAAACATCCTATTGCCGGCGTGCTGCTGTTGTGGAAAATAGGTCGCGATCTTGCCCTCCGTCTCCAGCCCGTATTGCTTGACTACGCCCACCACACCCACGATCGTCATCGGCTTCTTGGGGTCCCACCACAAATGTTTTCCAATGGGATCGCTACCCGGCCAGAAGCGCTGTGCGAATTTCTCGTCGATGATAACCACTTGAGGCTTCTCCGCCGTATCATCTTCGGTGAAATACCGGCCTTTGCGCAGTGGAATCTCCATCGTTCGAAAATAATCCGTGCCCGCGACGCGAATATCGACTTGCAATTCCTGCCCGGGGGGCGGGGCATAGCCCTCCACGTTGATTTGCCCCCAACCTACCTCACCCGTCAGCGGCAGTGCCGAAACCACTCCTTCCGCGACCACGCCTGGCAGGTGGGCGACACGGCTCTCGATTTCCTTGTAGAAATTAATGATTGGTTTATCGTTTTTATCGTTCTGGTACTTCCGGCCCGCTACGGCCACCTCCATCGTCAGCACACGATCGGTAGTGAACCCCGGCGGCACGCTCTGCAATCGCACGAAGCTGCGAACCAGTAGCCCGGCTCCAATCAGAAGCATCAACGACAGAGTCAACTCGGAAACGACCAGCAAGCCCCGCAAACTGTGGCGGCGTACGTGCAAACCACCGTCGCTCTGCCCGCTGCGACCACCTGCTTTGAGCGAAGTGTTCAAATCCACGTTGATGGCACGCCATAGCGGTGCAACACCGAACAGAATTCCGGTCGCCAGCGAGACGCCAAGTGTGAACATCAGGACCGCGCTATTGATTGCAATGTCTTGCAATCGCGGAATGTTTCCGGGATTCATCGTGCGCACCATGTAAATAGTCAGTTGCGCGACCAACAGCCCGGCCCCACCGCCAAGAAGTCCCAAGAGAACACTCTCCGTAAGTAGTTGTCGCGCCAGCCGTTGCCAGCCTGCGCCCAAAGCTGTGCGGATGGCCACCTCTTTTTCACGCCCGGCCGCGCGCGTGAGCAGCAAGTTTGCAACGTTGGCGCACGCGATCAGCAGCACCAGCCCGACCGACCCAAGCAGCACCAGCAGCGCCCGGCGGACGTCCCCGACGACCTGCTCCTGCAACCCCACAACATGCATGCCGAAGCTGGCGTCGCGCTTGTCCTTCTCTCGGATACGGCTGGCGATCACTTCGATGTCCGCTTGCGCCTGCTTCACCGAGACGCCCGGCTTTAGCCGTACCATGATGTTGTAATTTTCGTCGCCGCGGCTTTTCACCGCGTCGGCGCCCAAGGGCAAGGGCGCAAAGACGTCCATCTTGTCCATCGGTCCTTCCGACGGCATGACTTCGGCGTTCAGTAGGAAACCATGCTGAAGCACACCCACCACGATAAAAGGGTTACCATTCATCACAATCGTCTTCCCTACGATTCCCGGGTCCGAATTGAATAGCCGTTTCCAGACCGGTTCACTGAGAACGGCCACATCCGCTTTGCCGGGCTTGTCCTCTTCCGGCAACAACAAACGCCCGAGTAGAGGTTTCGCGCCGAGCATCTCCAGCAGGCTGGATTGCGTCCGCACCCCGTCAATTCGCTCCGGTTGCTCGCGGCCCGTCAAAATGAAGGTCCGACTCTGCGCCAGCGCCATCAGCTCGAAGGAATGATTCTCGTTCTGGATATCAATGTACTGACCCGGAGATGGCCAGTCGCGCAAGATGCCGATTGCAGGAGAATGCAGCCAGACGGCAGCCAGCCGGTCCGGTTCCGGGTACGGCAGTGGACGGAGCAGTAGCGCGTCCACGACACTGAAAATCGCCGAATTCGCACCGATTCCGATGGCTAAAGACGCAACAATCACCAAGGTCAGCATCATGTTCTTGCGAAGCGTGCGTAAGGCAAATCGAAGGTCTTGAAACAAAGTGTGCATTGTCCCCTCTCGGCTTTGCATGTTTGAATGATTGTATGACTTGATTGGCCTTCTGGCTAAGAAGGATTTTGGCTGGCGTTCAGCCCCGACTGCTCCGGCACCGTACTCGTAGTTTCGGGCGATCGACTAACCGGAGGTTATTTCGGGCCAGAACTCCCATTCGGGGAAATCACATCGCCATCGATGATCACCAATAGCCGCCTCGCCAAAATCTCCGTGTACCCCACTTGAGTGAATTCGACGTTTTTGTAGGTTCTGTCGTCTTGTAGAATGAGCAAGTTACGTGGAATCAGTGGGGGTCTGAATCCAACTCCCCCCGCCTCCACCAACTCATTGCAACCGATAGACTAAAGCGACAAGTACGAAATGGCCGGCACAACTGGTCCGGGCGCCCGTGTGCGGGGCTGGGGGCAACCGTTTAGGACCGAAAGGAATTGTTAGCCTGAAACCTGACTCTTCTCCCCGAGTAAATCTCCCTACACTCCAAATTGTGTGTTAAGAAGTTTCTAGCTATCGCGTCTTAGATGGTAGACGAGTCGAGGAGGGGTGCTTGGCGGCCGCGATAGAAAACATCATGGTGACGCAAGCGGTCGCAGAGCTTGAGGAAGTCTTTCGGGCACACCAGGCCTGTGTCCTCAAGGCTGCCTATCGCATAACCGGCAGCATGGCGGACGCTGAAGATGTATCACAATCCGTCTTCCTCCGATTGGCCCGCCGGACGGTCGACCCCGGCCGCATTTCTAATTTGCAAGGTTACTTACACAGGTCAGCGGTCAACGCCGCCCTTGATCTAATGCGCTCGAGGGGTCATCGAGAAGCCGTGTCGGTGGAAGCGGCCGATGAGCTGGAATCAAATTCCAGTGTTTCTCCGGAGCGTTCGCTCTCCTCCCTGGAAATCAAAAATTGGCTTCGCCGGGAGCTTGCCACGCTCAATCCCAGGGCTGCCGAGATGTTTGCCCTCCGCTATATCGAGGGACTGAGTAACCCAGAAATTGCCGGGACGATGAGCACTTCTCAGGCCGTGGTGGCGGTAACCCTGCATCGCACTCGCGCACGATTAAAGAAGAGTCTTCGTAGGTTTATGAAAGGTGCATCATGAAATTATTTCGATCGAAGCAGGACGCCCAACTTGATCAGGCGATTTCCGAACTTCGCGGCGAACAGCCCGATGCTAAGACGCTATCGGCATCAACCGAGCGCGTGTGGCAGCGGTTGCAAACAAGCGCAGACGAGGAAGCCGTAGCCAGCGCCGTGCAGCCTATCCGTGGCTGCGTCGATATTCGTTCCCTGCTGCCGGCTTTTCATCAAAAAGAGCTTCCCGCTGCTCGCGCGCTGATCGTGGAAGATCACCTGCGCGAATGTGTCTTGTGCCGTTCTTATGCCTATGGCCGCGGGCCCGAGAGTGCGTCGAGCAGCAGTTGGCGGATGGAACCGACCTCACGTGGTTTCCAGTGGAGCTTTGCCAGAGTTTCCTTCGCGGCTGCCATGGCGGCTTTGCTGGTTACTTTGACATGGACTGCACGCAACTGGTACTTCGCGGGCCCTCCTGGCAATCGCGCGCGGATCGTTTCCATCGAAGGGCAGGCGTATGGCATCGGCCCTGCTGGCGAGCGGGCATTGAAGCCTGGCGACGAAGTCGGCGAAGGTGAGTTCATTCGCACCACCGCCAATTCCCATGCCAAGGTGCGGCTCTATGAAGGTTCGGAAGTGGAAATGAATCAGCGCGCGGAATTTGCTGTCAGCGCCCGCCGTCGCGACACCACTGTCCATCTCGATCAAGGAAGCATCATCGTACAAGCTGCGAAGCGCCACACCGGACACCTGTACGTGAGTGCTCCGGATTGCACGGTAGCCGTCACCGGAACGGTCTTTTCCGTGAATTCCGGCACCAAGGGGTCGCGCGTGGCTGTGATTGAGGGAGAAGTCCACGTGAATCACGCGGGGACGGAATCCATTCTGCATTCCGGCGACGTCGTGGCGACAACCGAGAGCATCGGCGTTGTTCCCGTTCGCGAAGAGATTGCCTGGAGCAGCGACCTGGATCACGAACTGGCGTTGCTTGCGGAATTCTCGAAGTTTCGTGCGAAATTGGAAGAAATCCACACTCCCGGTCCGCGGTATGAAAGTAAGATCCTTCCCTTGCTGCCCGCGGATACTGTTCTGTATATCGGTATCCCCAATCTTGGAGACGCGCTTCAACAGGCAAACCAAATCTTCCAGCAACAGCTCTCGCAGAGCAAGGTCCTGCAAGACTGGTGGAATAAGAGCGGCAACTCGAATCAGCATCCTACTCCCCAGGAGTTGATTGACCAAATCCAAGTGATGAGCCGTTACTTGGGCGACGAAGTGGTGATTACGGCCAGAGCCTCTTCCATCGGGCACGGCCCCATGTTGCTAGCCGAAGTGCGGGAGCCCGGACTGAAGGATTACTTGCAAAATCATCTCGCTGATTCCATGAAGAGCCCGCAAGGCCAAGCCAATTTGCACGTCGTCGACCAGCAGTCGCTTTCCTCACTCGCCGGCGATGAACGCGGAATGATTATGCTTGTCAGGCAGAACATGCTTGTCGCCGGCGGCGACGCCGCCTCGGTTCGGGAGATGAGCGCGCAGCTGGACGCCGGAGCAACTCTCTTTGCTGAGACCGACTTCGGGCAGCGAATCGCTGCCATCTACAGCCGTGGCACCGAGACTCTGGTGGCCGCGAATCTGGGCCAGATCATAAATAGTTCGCATACCCAGCAAGCAGATTCCAAGGCACTGCAGAATAGCGGTTTCAATGACATAAAGTATTTGATCGCCTCCCGAGGCGAGTCTTCCGGTCAAGGAGACAATCGCATTACTCTGGAATTCAATGGTCAGAGGCGCGGCATCGCTTCTTGGCTGGCCGCTCCAGCTCCGATGGGTTCGCTGGATTACGTTTCTTCCAATGCAGGCGCGGCGGTCTCCTTCGTCGCCAAACAACCGGCGCTCATGCTGGATGACATTTTCAGCACCATCGGCGCTTCCGACCCCAACTTCACCAAAAGTTTGGCTC
Source organism: Candidatus Cybelea sp. (assembly GCA_035510055.1). Lineage (GTDB taxonomy): Bacteria > Acidobacteriota > Terriglobia > Acidiferrales > UBA7541 > Acidiferrum. Next base: position 17,325 of record DATKHV010000019.1, read on the forward strand.
AGACAAATTCAGAACTCGGCTTGGACCTTCGCAACGACTTGGCAAGCGCGCTGGGCGGGGAAATGACGCTGGCTCTCGATGGCCCAGTTCTTCCCACACCCTCGTGGAAAGCGGTTGTCGAGGTCAACGATCCGGGAGCCCTTCAGGTGGCCATCGATAAGCTGGTACAAGCTGGTAACCGAGAAGCACAAAAGTCGAACCAACCGGGCGCCTCCCTCGGTCAAGAACAGGTGGGTGGACGAACGTTTTACACCATCCAATCGCAAGGCGTCGGGCTTTCGACCGAGTTCGACTACACCTTTTCAGACGGATATATGATCATGGCGCCCTCGCGCGGGTTGCTTCTCGCGGCGCTACAAACCCACGCGAACGGCACATCGCTGGCTCGCTCCGCTTCGTTTCGAGCATTGCTTCCCAGCGACAACCAGGCGAATTTCTCTGCGATGATTTACCAGAATCTCAGTCCGATTTTGAAACCGCTCGCGTCGCAGCTTACTACTAGCCAGTTAACGATCCTTCAGCAGTTGGCGGCCGACTCCAAAGCCAGCGTGTTCTGCGCTTATGGGGAAAGTGATCGCATCGAAGTGGCCAGCAGCAGCAAGCTCTTCGGCTTAAATCCAGGTCTTCCCACCTTGATCCATTTGCTGAGTTTGTCGGATCATGGAACTTCGCGCCAAGCCAATCCGTAGTGATTGGTAGATGATGCACCCAACCATCGAGCTCACTGGGCTCGAAGTACAACTCGGCGGCCGGACGATCCTTCATGACCTAACAGGCGTTTTGAAGAGTCGCGCTATTGGTTTGCTCGGACCCAACGGTGCCGGCAAGTCAACGCTCATCAATACTCTTCTGGGTTTTCACGCCCCGTCCAAGGGGCGTGTTCAAGTACTCGGGCTTGATTCTCACGCCGACGGCAAGGCGCTGCGATCTCTGGTTGGCTACATGCCGGAAAACGACGCTTTCATTTCAAAAATGTCCGGGGTGCGGTTTGTTCGTTATATGGCGGAGATTTCCGGTCTTCCCACCGACCAAGCTATGGAGCGCGCGCACGAAGCCTTTGTTTATGTAGGATTAGGCGAAGCGCGTTATCGCCCGGTGGGAACGTACTCTCTCGGTATGAAGCAATTGGCGAAGCTGGCCCAGGCGATCGCGCACGGTCCCAAGGTTCTTATTCTGGACGAACCAACCAATGGCATGGACCCGCCCGCGCGCAAGCGCTTGATTGAACTCATTCGCGAAATCCGGACGGCCAGTGAAATCTGCCTGCTGCTTTCCTCGCATCTTCTCCGCGACGTGGAAGAAACTTGTGATGAGGTGCTGATCCTGCGGAATGGAAAAATCGCCTCGATTTGTAACCTGGTGGAGGAACGGCGCGCCAATCGCAAGTTCCTCGAGCTGGAAACGCTGGGCGCCGAGGCAACCTTCACCACTGCGCTCGAGAGCCTCGGCTGCGAATGCGCTGTTTTCAGCAACGGCCGCATCAAGGTGGTGATGCCGGACAGCGTCGAAATCAGGGAGGTGTTCAAAGCCGCGGCCGATAAAGGCGTGCAGATTCGCCGGATGAATCACCGGCGCGATTCGTTGGAAGATATCTTTCTCAACGCCATGGAACAAACGGGAGCGCCGGATGGCCGTATATAAGCGCAGATACAATCCGTACACCGGAACTCTCTCGCCGGGATGGTCGCGTTTTTTTGTTCTCACGCGTTATGCTTTCGCCGACTTGTTCAAATCCCGCTTCTTCGTTATCTTGTTGATTCTTTCCATCGTTCCCTGCTTGTTATTTGCTGCCTACATCTTCATCGCCAACAACAAAACCGTACAATTGCTCCTGCAACTACGCTCTGCGGATCTATTCTCGGTGGAAACGCAATACTTCATCGTCATCATGACGGTGCAGACACAAGCAGCCTTTCTCTTGAATTGCTGGGTTGGTCCCGTCCTAATCGCTGGAGATCTCACCAACGGCGCCCTCCCTCTTTTTCTTAGCCGGCCGTTCAGCAGAGCCGATTATGTTCTCGGAAAACTCTCCGTGCTCGGGTTACTGCTGTCGGCTGTGACTTGGGTTCCCTGCTTGCTCTTATTCAGCCTGCAGGCCGGTCTGGCCAGCGGTGGATGGATCTGGTCACACTTGTGGATGGTCATTCCGATCGTCCTCTGCTCCGCGATTTGGATTCTGATGCTTTCGCTCCTTTCCCTGGCGGTCTCGGCGTGGGTAAAGTTGCGAATTGTGGCTACGGGAGTAATTTTCATCACCTTTTTCGTCCCTACGGGCCTGGGCGAGATGTTCAACGCCATCATGGGCACCCATTGGGGCCGGCTGCTGAATTTCTCGTATATGTTCCGGCTGATCATGGCAAAAGGATTTCGTGAGCGATCGGGGCTCCTAGGCCCGTTTGGTGGGAACGAAATTCCGGTCCCCGCAGCCTGGGGCGTACTGATTTTCGTCTGCCTCCTTTCGCTTGTGATTCTCAATGCGCGCTTGCGCGCCCGTGAAGTCGTGCGCGGATGACTCCGGAGGCTCGCCAAATCGTTTTCGAAAATGTCTCCAAGTTTTACGGAGAAGTCCTCGGCGTGAACAAAGTGAGTTTCTCTCTCGATCCCGGGATTACAAGTCTCGTCGGCCCCAACGGCTCGGGCAAGACCACGCTGATGAACTTGCTGACTGGGCTGATCAAGCCTTCGCGAGGCGCCATTTACGTCCTAGGACTTACGCCGCACCAACCCATCGAATTCTTCCGGCAAGTCGGATTCTGCACGCAGTTTGACTCCTTCCCTCCTGGCACGAATGGCCACGACTTCATCTATTGGCCGCTGCGCCTTCATGGTTTTGGCCACGACCAAGCAGCCAAGCTCACGAACGAAGCCTTGGAGCGTGCCGGCATGGCAGAAGTAGCCCGGCGCAAAGTGGCGGGTTATAGCAAAGGGATGCGCCAGCGCATTCGCCTGGCTCAAGCCATCGCTCATCATCCTTCCGTGCTGGTTCTCGACGAACCGCTCAACGGCCTCGATCCCATGGCACGATCGGAGTCCATCGCGCTTTTCCAAGCGATTGCCAAACAGGGGATGCACGTCATCATTTCCAGCCACATTTTGGAAGAAGTCGATCGCATTTCCGACCGTGTCGTGTTGATGAGCAGCGGCTACGTTGTTGCCGAGGGACAGATTCGCGAGGTTCGCAAGGAAGTCCAGGATCATCCCATGCAAATTCTGGTCCGTTGCTCGAATGCGCCGCGATTGGCGGCGGCGGCGTTTGAGCTCGATCACGTCGTGGAGGCCAAAATCCTGAATGATGGCCGCGGTGTCCTGGTGCGCACGCGCGACGCGGAACAGTTCTATCTTTTGCTGAACAAAATCGTTTCCGGCGGTCTCGTCGAAGTCGATGCCGTTGCGCCCGCCGACGATGACGTCAACTCCATCTATCAATATCTCATCGGATCGGATGGCGGACCGGCATGAGTGCTCAAGACTTAGTCGCACGGGCCCAAAAGTGGTCGAAGGAACAACCTTGGCGGCTCTATGGAAGCCAGATCTCCGTTCTTGTGCGCAACGAAGTCCGCCGGAACCTTTTTACGCGCCGCCGGATTGGGATCTATCTGCTCGCTTTGGTTCCGGCGCTCATCATCCTGACCCACGTCATCTTCGACAGAAACCAACCTGCGGGCCCAGCCCAAATCGAGGAGGATACGCAAATTCTGGCAGGAATTGTCCAACTCTACTATTTCCGGCTGGGCACCTTCTTCGCTTGCATGGCGATCTTTACCTGGCTATTCCGAGGGGAAATGGTCGAACGCACTTTGCATTATCAATTTCTCGTCCCGGTAAGGAGAGAAGTCCTGGTGGTGGGAAAGTTTATTGCCGGCACGCTCGTGGCCATCGCACTCTTTGAAACAGGCCTCCTTGCGTGTTTCTACCTCATGTATAGCCGTTTTGGTTCAGCCGGCAGATCGTATGTTTTTGAGGGGCCAGGCCTGGGCCAGTTGGGGTCCTATCTCTTGGCGGCGGCTCTGGCTTGTATCGGGTACGGCGCGGTGTTTCTCGCTCTTAGCCTGCTCTTCAAGAATCCGATCGTCCCAGGAGTCGTGATCATGGGATGGGAAACGATTGCCCCCATTTTTCCCAGCTGGGCCCAGCGGCTCAGCGTCACTTTTTATCTGAAGCCCCTCTGCCCCGTTAGTCTGCCCCTCACGGGCCCGCTGGCCATCTTTACCGTCGTGGCCGAACCCGTCTCTCCCTTTCTTGCTGTCCTAGGCCTGCTCTGCCTTACCATCGCGATTCTTGTTCTATCGTGCTTTCTCATTCATCGAATGGAGATTACTTACACGACGGAGTAGACTCGACCCCGGTACAAAACTAATCGCCGAATCTCCCCGCGGCGCGAGCTTTCGCTTTTGCAGCCTCTTCTTCCCTGTTTCGGGGCGCGGCGCTGGTTTCCATGGAATGGATAAGACGAGCCGAGGCGGCAGCGATTTCTTCGATTGCCGCGTTGAACGCGGCTTGGTTAACCTTGGAAGGCTTGTTGAATCCGCTGATTTTCCTTACGAATTGGAGTGAAGCATTGTGAACTTCGTCCGGCGTTACCGGCGGGTCAAAATTAAAAAGCGGTTTGATGTTCCTGCACATTTCCTTGACACCTTTTGTATAATCGATGGACGAGGCTAGCCTATCGTCTCACTCTCGGCAAGTACCGCTATTTGTGTTTATTTTCCGCCAGCCGTTGTTGCCATTTTACCTGAGGCGAGACGTTGACGGGCGTAGCCGCACCAGGGACTTGCAGGGTCCAGTCCGATATACGCTTGCCAGTGTTTGCGCGCTTCGTTGTAGGAGCCCAGTTTCTCGCATACAAACGCGAGGTTGTAATGCGCGTCGGGATAATCTGGATCAAGCCGCACGGCGTCGCGCAGGTGCAGCCGCGCCGCCTCCAGTCTGCCGACTTCTTCCAACACGCTCCCTAGATTGAAATGCGCCAGAGCACTCTCGGGATCGACGCGCAGCGCGCGACTAAAGTATTCCGCCGCTTTCTTAAGATTTCCTTCTTCATAACAAAGCGTGCCGCAATTGAGAAGCGCGTCCAGTTTTTCGGGATCGAGGGTCAGAGCCTGCTCATAAGCATCGATGGCCTCGGCCCTAGTTTCCCCCTCCGCTTCGTACTCAAGCGCCGTGGCGAGCCATTCGTCGGCATTGGGCCCTCGCCTGGCCATAACACGAACTTTCTGGTCCAATTCGCTGGTTTCGAAGTTCAAAGCAAACTGGCCGGAAAGTGGTTCTAGGCGCGCGCCGCCATGCTCTACAAGGATGTCTTTTCCGTCGGAAAGAACTCGCAGTTCCGCCAGCGGCGTGTGCACCTGGGAGAGCTTCTCGCGAAGGGCCACCAAAGCATGTCGCAAGCGGCTGGCGGGCACGCCTTCCTCAACCAATTGCTTGACGGTGCGCAAGCCAATCAGATCGCGAAAATCGTAGAAGCGGTTTCCGTGCTCTTTTCGGGGAGAAACGAGGCGCAAGCGGTCCCAGTAATCCAGCTGCCTCGCGGTCAGACCTAAAATGCGCTGGACATCCTCGGTGCTAAATCTGTCCGTCGCGCCCATGTTGAAATTAACCGGTGGCCTTCTTTCCGGCTCTCTTCTCGACGGTGGAGATCGGTTGCACGGCTCGAGCCGGCGGTTTCTTGCCCACTGGCGCTGCCGCTGCTGGCGCGGCGGCCGCAGCCGGCGCTTGTTTCTCCGCAAGACTCTTTTTGAGAGCTTCCATCAAATCAATCACCGGAGCCATGTGCGGCTGCGCCACTTCGGTCACTTCCTGGCCTTTAAGCTTGGCGGCAATCATGGCCTTCACGTTTTCCTGATATTCGTCCCGGTATTTTTGTGGCTCGAAAGGAGCCGCAAGACTCTCAATCAGCTGCTGCGCGAGCTTCTTCTCCTGCTCTTTCACTTCAACCTTATCGGTCGGAACGGATTCCGCCGCGCGTATCTCATTGGAATAGAACATCGTGTGCAGCGTCATGCCCCTGCTCCCCGGCCGCACAATCACGATGTGTTCGCGCTGATGCATAGTGAGCTTGGCGATGGCCCCGTAACCGGATTCTTCCATGGCTTTCATGAGCAGCTGATACGCCTTCAAGCCCGCATCTTCCGGGGCGAGGTAATAGGACGAATCGAAGTACAGCGGATCCATCTCACTCAGTTTCACAAATTCCAGGATTTCCATCACGCGCGCCGAGGGAGGCTCGATCTTGTCGAGTTCTTCTTCGTTGAACAGCACGTACTGATCCTTCTCGTGTTCGTAGCCCTTCACAATTTCCGAGCGTTCCACGTTGCGGTTGCAAACGGGACAAAACAACGGCTGCTTGAGCCGCGAATGGCATTCTTTATGAAGCTGGTTAAAGCTGATTCGTTCGCCGCGAGCCGCTGTAGTCATGCGGACGGGCATCGAAATCAAGCCAAACGTGAGGTGGCCTTTCCAGACGGTCGTGGCCATAGGGGCACTCCTTCAACAACAGCTTTGTGGCCGTACACGATCTTTTCAAGGTTAGCCGCCCGCCGGGCAAGAAGCAAGATGCATCCTCACGCGGCAACGTCGTTTTACAGAATAAGTCACTACCCGGGCTGGGAGCCTAAAACGCAACTGTGCGGCCTACGGGGCGGCATAAGATAGAATCCGTCCATGGCCAAGCTCGAGGAATACAAGCGCAAACGCCGCTTCCACCGGACGCCGGAGCCCTCCGGCGAGCCCGCACCCGTCGCCGGGAAGGTCCAGGGCATACCCTCGCCGGTCGCCAGGGGCACGCGCCTGCCAAAACCCAAACTGCCACAGTTGGAAGTTCGTCCCGGGGCCGAGCATGGCGACACCTTCGTGGTTCAGAAGCACCGGGCCACGCGGCTGCACTACGATTTCCGGCTGGCGATCGATGGGACGTTGAAGTCCTGGGCCGTGCCCAAGGGACCCTCGCAGAGCCACGCCGACAAGCGACTGGCGGTGATGACAGAAGATCACCCATTGGACTACGCCAACTTCGAAGGAAAAATTCCCGAAGGCAATTATGGCGCGGGAACAGTCATGGTATGGGACCGCGGAACTTTTCATGTGGAGGGCCACCTCGACGCGCTGAAGCAATTGGAAAAGGGAGAAATCAAGTTCAGTTTGAACGGGGAAAAGCTCAAAGGGAGCTTTGTTTTGGTGAAACTGAAACAAAGTGAAAAGGGCAACGAATGGCTGATGATCAAGCACAAGGACGCTGCCGAAGATTCCTCCTGGAACATCGACCAGCACGACGGCTCCGTCCTCACCGGACGCATCATAGAAGAGATTAAGGAAGAGCTGCCGCCCAAACGCAGACCCGTGGTAATTCAGCCGTCCGAATTGCCAGGTACGCGCAAAAGCGCCATGCCGTCTCGCGTCGAACCGATGCTGGCAACGCTCGCCGACCGCCCCTTTTCTGACCCCAACTGGCTCTTTGAGATCAAGTGGGACGGAGTTCGCGCGCTAGCCCGAATTGAAAATGGCCAACTGGCGCTACGTTCTCGCAACAGCATGGACATCACCAAACGCTATCCAGAGCTGGCCTCACTCCCCGCTGCTTTGGCTGCCCGCCAGGCAATTCTTGACGGAGAGATCGTCGCTTTGGATGCCCAGGGTCACAGCAGCTTCGAGCGCTTGCAGGAACGCATGCACGTGCGAGCGCCCGGCGAAAGCTTGGCCGCACAGATACCCGTCATCTATTTTGCTTTCGACCTTCTTTATTGTGACGGCTACGACCTTCGCGACGCCCCGCTCCTCGATCGCAAGCAGCTCCTCGAACGCTTGCTTTACACCTCGGCGCGGTTTCACTACGCCGATCATCAGTTGGAGCACGGAAAGGAGTTGTTCGCACTGGCGGAACAAAATGGTCTGGAAGGGATCGTTGCGAAACGCGCCGACAGCCGGTACGTTTCCGATCGCAGCCCGTACTGGGTGAAGCTGAAAATTACAACGACAGTCGACGCCGTGGTGGGTGGCTGGACCGAAGCTCGCACGAACGCACTCCCCTTTGGCTCGCTGCTGCTGGGCTTGTATCAAGGCAAAAAACTTCGCTTCATCGGCCACGTTGGCAGCGGATTTGACGCGAGAAAACTGAAGGACCTAAGCAGCAAGTTGCAAGAACTGGCGGCAACCACTTCCCCATTCGATGCCGTGCCCGAAACGAACGAAAAGCCATCTTGGGTCTCCCCTACTTTGGTTGCCCGTGTCAAATTCAGCGGATGGACACAGGAGCACGCTTTGCGCCACCCTGTTTTCCTCGCGCTCCGAGAAGATGCGCGTCCCACGGATTGCCAGTGGGAGAACGAGGTTGCCCCGGCCGCACCTGCCACCGCCCCAACCGTGGTGCGCGCGCCCGAGGTCGTCGGCCAAGTTCTCAATGCCAAAGCCCAGATCGAAGCCGAGTTATTCAAAGGGCGTTCAGAAAACGCCACCATCGAACTAGATGGTAAACGGCTGCGCTTCAGCAACTTGAACAAAGTTTATTTTCCCGAGTCCGGCGTCACAAAACGGAATCTGCTGGGCTACTACTATCGCGTGGCGGACTTTATCTTGCCCTTTCTACGCGATCGCGCTTTGGTTTTGCGACGCTACCCCGACGGAATCAAGGGTCAGACTTTCTTTCAAAAAGACTTGCGGGAAGGCGTCCCGGAATGGTTCACAACCGTGCCGATTGATTCGGAAAAAAAGGGAGAACCAATCCACTACGCGACGGCCGACGACCGCGCTTCCCTTCTCTTTTTGACTGGCCTCGGCTGCATCGACCACAATCCGTGGTCCAACCGCATTGCCGATTTCGATCATCCCGATTACTTCTTCTTCGACCTCGACCCTTCTGATGGCACGGAGTTTTCCGTGGTCGTCACCATCGCTCGCGCGCTGCACGAGAAGTTGGAAGAATTGCACCTGGCGCACTTTGTGAAAACTTCAGGCGCGACAGGAATCCACATCTTCATTCCCGTCGAGCCCATCTATACGTACGAGCAGTTGCGGACTTTCGGCGAAATCATCGCGCGCACGGTGACCGCCGAGCATCCCAATCTGGTCACTAGCGAACGCATCGTTGCGAAGCGGCCAGCAGGCCGCGTGTTGATCGACGTCCAGCAGAATGCCCACGGCCGTCCGCTGGCGGCCGCGTATTGCGTGCGCGCTTTCCCGCAAGCGCCGGTTTCCGCTCCCCTGTTGCCCCGCGAATTGCGTCCCAGCTTGCGCCCCGAAACGTTGAACATTAACACGGTCTTTGCGCGCCTGAAGGAGAAGGGTGATCTGTGGGCCGATTTCTGGAAGCGCCGCCAGCGATTAGAACAAGCCATCGAACTTCTCAGCGCCCAAATCCCGCCGAAAACCAAAAAGGCTCATTGAGTGAAAGCGCGTACGGGCGGTAAGAGGACACCGGCTTTAAGCAACTTCTTATTATTCTTCAATAATAGATCGAGTGGCGGCAGCGTGGGACTCTTCGAAACGTTTTACATGTGGGGGCATTTAGCCGATCTTAATAGCGCCTTTCGGCTGCTCCGGCAACACAGCTAAGTTGATCGGCGGCGGTTAGATTTTCGCTTACTCGCCCCAGGGCTCCCTCCTCTGTGAACGAAGTCGTTTTCCGAACGCGGTAGCTATGATTAAATGCCAGGGCACGGAGGTGTACTATTCCTCGCGCGGGCCAGCTTCGGGTTGGGACTTCCGGATACTCGTATAAAGAGTGGAAAGGCAATTTCTATCCCGAGAAGCTTCCTGATAAGGAGATGCTAAGTTTCTACGCCAAGCAATTTCCCACGGTCGAAATCAATCACAGCTTCTATCGCATGCCGACCGAGAACGTTCTCCTCGAATGGGCGAAAACGGTTCCCGACGGCTTTCGCTTCGCCTTGAAGGCCAACCAGCAAATCACTCACATTCAAAGGCTTCGCAACTGCGAGAGTACTCTGAAACGTTTTCTGGAAGTCGCCAGCGTTCTAAACGACGGCGACCACCTCGGGCCAATCCTCGTGCAACTCCCGCCCACGTTCAAGTTTGATCGCCCGCTGCTCGAAGACTTCCTCACCCTTCGCCCGGAAGCTTTCTCTTTCGCCTTCGAGGTGCGTCACCCCTCTTGGTACACCGACGACACGTATGCCGTTCTTCGCCAGCACAAGACGGCGCTTTGCCTCTCCGAAACCGACAAACAAACGCCTCCAGACGTCCTAACGGCCGGCTTTACCTACGCCCGCCTGCGCCTTGAGGATTACCCTCCGAAGCAAATCACGGCTTGGAAGAAACGCTTCGACGCCTGGCTCGGCCAAGGCGTCGACGTGTACGCCTATTTCAAGCACGAAGACGCCGGCAAAGCGCCAGCCTACGCTCGCCAGCTCATCGGAAAAGCAAACTGACCAGGCACTTCGCTGTACCAATCATTCTTGTCCCAAAGGATTTTCAGCGCCCGCGGAAATGCCGCCGCTGGCGCCGTGTGGAAGCTAGTCGCGCTCGCGGAAGAATCTGGCGGCACCGGGAGCGCCAGCTCCGGAATCCGAGTCGGCGGCATCCCAAGCTTGGCGGTCGATGGGCTGGATGTTTTCCAGTTTCTTCTGCGAGAGCGTCTTATTCAAAGCTGGAAGTTCTCTGGCAACGAAGGCGTCGAATTCGCCCGCAACGTCATCCAGTTCCTTCTTCAGGGAATCGATGCGCGCGGTCTGATAATCGGCGGGACGGCCTTCATAGTTCAATATCGCTCCGTAGAGCTGCGTCGTTTTTTCTCGGATCCGCTCCTCACCGGTTATCGCGCCTCCTTCCTTAGTGGCCACGATCTTCTTTCGCATCTCCTCGACTTTGCCGGCGAGTTCCTGCAAACGCTTACCGAATGCGGCGTCGCCCCTTAGTTTTGCGCTGCGCTCCAGGAGCGCGTCGTGTACGCCGTTGATGCGATCCACGTCGAAGCTCATCTCGCTGAGCAAATGATGCAATTTCATCGCGGCGTCAAATTCCATTTTTCGGTCTTCCGGGGAGAATTTCGCGCGCGGGTCCATTTCCAGCACCAGCTGAGTGCTGTAGGTTTCTTTTCCGCGGGTCATCTTCACGGTGTAGGTTCCCGGCATGACGCGAGGTCCCTGGGTCGCCTCAAAGGCAGCCGCAGCCGCGGGCGGAACACGCGGCGCCTTCAGCCGCATCGGCCATTCCACACGGCTAATGCCGCGGCGGCTATTCGGCGGCAGCGTATCCACCAGCTTCCCTTGCGCATCAAAAATTTCCAGTTTCATTTTTCCAAAAATGTGCCGCTTGCTCTGGTAATAGGTAATCAACGCGGCGTCCGGGGGATTGGGTCCGCTGAACACCGCGCTTCCTTCCGCCCAGCCGCCATTTGCGGGTAGCCGCTGCTGCGAAGGCTTGGCCTCGAGGAACACCGCCTCTTGCGCCATTATCTCGGGAGTCAGTTTCCGCAGAGGCGTGATGTCGTCGATGATCCAAATGCCGCGCCCATGCGTGGCAACCACCAAGTCGGATTCGCGGGGATGAAGCACGATATCACGAACCGCCACCGCTGGAAATTCGTGGCCTTTGTATCGCGCCCACTGTTTCCCGCCATCCGGCGAAATCCACAGACCGAATTCCGTGCCAAGGAAAAGCAGATCGGGCCTGACCGTGTCTTCCTTGATGACGTGCGCATAGCCGCGCACGCCGCTGTCGGCAGCTACCATCGGCGTCCAGGTCTTCCCGTAATCCGTGGTCTTGAAGACGTGAGGGTTCATGTCTCCAAAAGTGTGGCGATCGAACGTTGCGTAAGCCGTGCCCGCGTCATACAAGCTGGCTTCCACCCACGAAACCCAAGAAGCTTTTGGCAAATTTGGAACATTTCCAACGACATTGGTCCAAGTCTTCGCGCCATCGCGCGTCATCTGTAGATTCCCATCGTCGGTTCCAACCCAAATCGTTTGACCATCGCGCGGCGATTCGCTGATCGAGTAAATCGTCGTGTGCATCTCCGCGTAAGAATTGTCAACGGTAACGCCCCCCGATTCCTCTTGCTTCTGTTTCTCGGGATCATTGGTGGTGAGGTCCGGCGAGATGCGCTCCCACGATTGGCCGTGGTCGCGGGAGCGAAACAGGAATTGCGCTCCGATGTAAATCGTGCCCTTCTCATTGGGGCTCAAATGGATGGGAGTGTTCCAATTGAATCGCAGCTTTCCTTCCCCGTAATTCGGTTCCGGCTTGATCAACCGTCCCTCCAGCGTGACGCGATTGACTCGCCCGATAAACCCGCCCTGTGACTCGGCGTAAACGTAGTTCGCATCGGATGGATCCGGAAACACCCAGAACCCGTCGCCTCCAAAAAGATTTTCCCATCGGCCGTTGGTGATGCCGCCCGGATACTGCGAGTCGCCCACCCACACGCTGTTGTCCTGCAATCCGCCAAACACGTGATAAGGATCGGCGTTGTCCACGCTCACGTGATAAAACTGCGAAACCGGAAGGTTATTTCCTTTCCACCAGGTATTGCCCCCGTCGTAGGAATACCAAACGCCGCCGTCATCCGTCGCGATGACGTGATCGGTGTTGTCGGGATTCACCCACACATCGTGGAAATCGCCGTGCGCGCCATTCCCGATCGCGCTGAAGCTCTTCCCTCCGTCCTCGCTCATGATCAAAATAAGGTCCGGCTTGTAAACTTTGTTCTCGTTTTTCGGATCGACAATCAAGTTGGCGAAGTAAAACGGCCGCCACACCATCCAATTGCTGCGGTCCCGCTCTTCCCAAGTCTTGCCGCCATCGTCGGAACGGAACAGCGCGCTGCGCGTTGATTCGATCATGGCGTACACCACATTTGGTTTTGACGGCGCGATGGTGACTGCGATGCGTCCCCAGGGTTTCGCTGGCAGCCCTTTGGCGCTCTTTTCATCCAGTTCTTTCCACGTTGTTCCGCCATCAGTGGTCTGGAAAAACCCGCTGCCACTGGACCCCGTCGGGCCATCACCGCCGGAGCGGAACGTCCAGCCTTTCCGTCGAAAGTCCCACAAGCCCGCGAAAAGAACGTTCGGGTCCTGCGGATTCATGGAAATCATCGAGCAGCCGGTCGAAAGATTCGCGCCTTTCAGAATCTTGTTCCAGTTCTTGCCACCATCGGTGGTCTTATAAACGCCGCGGTCCGCGCTGTCGCTCCACAATTTTCCCGGCACGCACACGTAGACGGTGTCGCTGTTCTTCGGATCGACGATAATTTTCGCGATGCGCTCGGAATTCCCTAGCCCCATGTTCGTCCAACTGTCTCCGGCGTCCGTCGACTTATACACGCCGTTGCCGATCGACACGCTATTCCGCGTCCACGCCTCGCCCGCTCCCACCCAAATTGTTTTCGGAGCTTGCGGATCGATAGCCAAAGCGCCGATGGATTGCGCCAACTCTTTGTCAAATATCGGCTTGAATGTCGTGCCGCCGTTCGATGATTTCCAGACGCCACCGCTCGCTGCCCCGATGTATACCGTCAGTCGGCCATCCTCCTTGACCGCAGCAATCGCGGCAACCCGCCCGCTCATGGCGGCCGAGCCGATGTTTCGCGCCCCCAGCCCAGAAATGGTATCCGAGTCAAACTTGGCGCTCTGCGCCCGCGCGAGCTCCGCGAACATCATCGCGACGAGAATCATCATCACAGCGGCAAAGCAGCGCATGGTCTTGCTCATATCGGCGGATTCCTCAGCAATGAAGTAGAAGCAACTGCCCCTTCTTGTAAGTCGGTCCCTGGATTTTCGGACATAAGACAGGCATCCTGGCCTGCCCTCTTTTCAAGATTTATTTCCCTGCCGGCGGCGACTTCATCTCCGGTTTCGACACCGGCATCTTGAAATGCGCGTCCTCCAGCGGTATGTTTTGTTCGATCTTCTCGACGGAAATCTGGGCGCGGGAAGCGCTACCTTTCTGCGCCTGCTCCACGGCAAACGGATAATAAATCCCGTTCACCTGTTCATAATCGCCGTAATATATCTCGCTTTCCTGCAGCGCCCCGCGAATCGTCGTCTGAATTTCCAGTTTCAACTCCAGGTAGGAGTCCCCATCCAGGTAGTAATAGCGCACGTCTCCGTTCTTCATGCTCAGCTTGACCTTGAAGCAATCCGTTCCTTCCATCGAGTCGTGCCCCACGAGTTCCGCTTTGTGCCCCTTTTCCTTGTAATCCACGAGCGGCCCGTCGATATCGGCGTCAACCACCAGGCTTTTCAAGTCGTCCTGTGAGAGCAGCTCCGGATCTTTGCGCCCGCCAAAAGGAGAAATCTGCCATCCCGTTTTGCCATCGTAGGCTTGCACCTGCGCGAGTCCTTGGATGATGAATTCCTCTCGCACCTGGTCGGCACGTTTGTTTTCCTGTCGCAAGTCCGCGCGAAACGATCCTTGGCTGAACTTTGCCGTAGTCCGCAAGGTCTTCACCGATTTCAGCTTGTCTGCTCCGCCGTGCGCCTGAATATTCTTGGCGATGACTTCGTCCACGGTCTGCGCGCTGGCGCCGAAGGAAAACAACGCGATGGTTGCCAGTACGGAAAGGCCAAAATGGACAATCCTGGAGAACTCCCTAAACGGCCTCGGCCGCAAGTCTGCTTTCATGAATTCCCCCAAACTCTGCAATAAGTAACCTTATACCCCAACGGAAGGGACCGAAACGGCGAACCTTGGTTTATTCGGACGAATTCGGCAGCACTTAGTTAGCAGACTTTCGCCCCACTGCCAAGCAGTTTCGCTCCGCAGGCATCTAGAACTCTCCATGCAGCCGCAGCGTCGGCACCACCACTGGTCCACGGTCCCGGTTGTAGCCGGGGTCAACAAGGTACTGAACTCCAGGAGCGACGTAGATTCCGCGCCAGACATGCACCGTGTAGTAGAACTCCATGATATTCTCCCGCCCGTAATGCAGCTTGCCATCGCCCAGCAGGAAACCGAGCCCTCCGTCCGCCAGGTAAGTTTGATGATCTTTCTTGATCCCGTTCGTTACGAAAGCCAAGCCGGTACGGTCCTGTTTGCGATGCCATCTCGCGCCATCCACTCTGGCACCCACTGCCAATGTCAAATCAACCTCCGTATAAGCAAACGACTCCGTTTTTCCGTCGTCCCATCCCCAGCGTGCAAACGCGGTAACGTCCCGCGTGAGATTCTGCTCCAGGTTGACGCCAAAGCCGTACTTGGCGGTGATGTGCCACGGGTGGTTTGTGATCTCTGGCACGGGGACCAAGCCTTCTTGAAACTGGACAATGGCATCACGGTAGACGCCCATGTTGGCGTGGTTGAGGTACCCTAGCAGGCGGATCACGCCGCCCTTCTTCGGCATCAGCCCATGGCGCCATTCGTATTCCCAATTCTCCGCATGCGCCTGCCACGGCTTCCACACCAAATCGATTCCGTTCGCGACCTTCGGCATCAGCCCTTCTGCGAACCGAAAACCCCAGTTGCGGTCCTCGTAGTCCGCCAGGAAGCCCACCGTATACCCGCGCGTATCCGCGGCGTAGTCCCAAGCCCCGTTGTTGTCCAAAGTCCAGTTGTTCAATTGAAAATGGGTGTCGGAGCCTACCGAATTTTGGTCAATAAAGTCTGGCATAGCGAACTTCCCGAAGCGAATTTCCAGCCGGCGCCGCGGCAACTCGTCGAACAGCGATAGAAAACTGCGCTTATTTTCAATCTTATCCTTGCTCCATGCGAACACCTTATGGATCATGGCGCGACCGAGGTACGGCGCTTTGCTCAACAGCGGATTTCTTACAACGTCCAGATCCGTGTTCCCAGCCAAGCCAAGACCGGTGCTGAGCGCCGCGCCGCCGGCTTCTTCAAGGTCCACCAAAAACTCCGTGGAGTCGTTCAGCCGCACGCCGCTGTACAAAGTCAGGACTCGCGACGTGGCTTTTTCAAAGTGCGGGCTAAGGCTGTTCTTCCCGCTATAGGCGGCGTAAAAGTCCGGGTGCGTTTGGAAGATGAAGTTCGCCTGCCCGGTCAGCCAGAAGCGCGTGTCCTGCAAACGCGGAAACAGCGCTTCCGGATCGCCACCGGCAAGCGGATTGGCAGGATCGTCGGTTTGCACCGGAGGAACCTGCGCTGCAGGCGTTTGCACCTGAGTCTGTGGGTCTTGGGCGCGCAATCCCGCCGCGAGCGGGAAAACAACCAGCATCGCGCCAATCGCCAGAACGGATTGGAAGGTTAAACCCCGCATGTCTCGCTATCCGAATCCCTGCCGGAAACCCTGGTTCTCTGTCGAATCCCTGCAGGTTAAATCCTCGTTAATGAATGGGCGATGAACGTCTCCGCATCTATTTCGCGCCCAGGACCGGCACCCTTAGTTAACTATATTAAATCATATTTGTAAACTATGTTTAACAAGGGCCGGCGCCGGCCTCGCAGCAAGCGCCGGCGCTTGAACGCGCTTGAACTCCTCTACCCCTTTGGTCTACTCTCCAGCAGGTCCTTGTCGAAGGGCCGGCACCTTGATACCATACCCCCATAGGGTAAGGAAGCAAAATGTCGCACACTTCGCGCGAAAAATTGGACCTCGTCAACCGCACCAAGAAAGTCATCGGGCAGCTCGAAAGCGCCTTGCGCGCCCTCAATGAAGACGATCCCTGCGCCGATGTCCTCCAGCGCCTCTCCGCCGCCCGCGGCGCCATCAACAGCCTCATGGCCGAACTCATGGAAGACCACATCCGCAATCACATGCCTCGCAATTCCAAATCCTCGGAAGAAGCCGCCGACGATGTCATCTCCATCGTGCGCACCTACCTCAAATAAAACAGAACAAGGTCGCCTTTCGGGCCATTTTTCTATATCTTCTCTGAACCGGGCCCGTCCATTGCTGCATCTGAACAGAAGTTCAGAAGGAGACACCGCGGTGCGAAGAATCTTTACAGCGCTCACTTTTGTTTTATTCCTAAGCGCTCCAGCGTTGCTCGCGCAGGCTGGCCCTGTCGAAGGCGGCAACGAATGGCAGGTGTGGACGGGCGGCGGCCATGGCACCAATGGCAGCCAATCCGGCGACGGCGTCTGGAACGCCGGCTTGCGTTACGGCCTGATCCTCACCCAGCCGCACGGACCAGGTTTCCTGAGCGGCCGTTTGGAATATGCCATCGACGCTGTCCCCATCTTCCTGATCACTCAGAAAACGAACACCGCCTATGGTGTGGGCATAAATCCCTTTGCCTTCAAATGGGCGCTGGACACCGGTAAGAGTGTCGTTCCCTATTTCGAACTTGGCGGCGGCACCCTCTTTACCAACACCAAAGTCCCCGAGGGCACATCGCGCATTAATTTCACAACCAGCGGCGCCGTTGGCCTCCACTTCCTGCGCCGCAAGCGCAACATCAGCGCCGAAGTTCGCTACATGCACATTTCCAACGCTGGCCTTGCCACTCCGAATCCCGGCATCAATACCATTCAATTTCGTATTGGCTTTGGCCGCTTCAGCAAGAAAGAATAGCCGCCTTGGTCACATCGTCTTTTTCAAAAACTAGAGTGAGTGTGTGAGATGAAAATGACTTGGATCTTCTTGGCGATAATCGTTCTTTTGGTTGGATTTGCCGTAGTCCGCGCGATGGGCACAGGAAAGAAAGCGCCCTCCTCAGGAACTCCCGCGCCGGACTTCACGTTAAATTCGCAAGACGGCAAATCGCTCAGCCTCCGCGATTTCCGCGGCAAGTGGGTCGTCCTCTATTTCTACCCCAAGGATTTCACCAGCGGCTGCACCAAGGAAGCCCACAATTTCCAGCGCGACCTCCATCGATACGAAGAGAAAAACGCCGTCATCTTAGGCGTAAGCGTCCAGGACGAAGCCACCCACCAGAAGTTCTGCGCCAAAGAAGGTCTCAGCTTCAAGCTGCTTGCCGATACGAAATACGCTGTCTCTTCTTCTTACGACTCGCTCGTCAACCTCGGCGTCGCCAAGCTTTCCGCCCGCCACACCTTCCTCATCGATCCCGCCGGTGTCGTCCGTAAAACCTACCTCAACGTCAACGCCGAAAAACACAGCGCCGAAGTCCTCGCCGACCTCTCGCAACTCCAGCAGCCGCCAAGCCAAAAATAATTCGCGTGTCTCCGAACCCCTTGCGCCGGGGGAACCATCAATAAAGCGATTCGGGTCGTACCCGCAATCAACTAGCCCATCGCCATAGTTGATTTTGACCTCCCTCTGGTACAACATCGCTAACCCCAGCATCCCGGATATCTCCACGCCCGACGAATTGCTTATCCCCGTCGTGTCAGCATGGTCAAACCATAGTTCAATCATGACTGACGATAGTCAGACCATGGTCAGATCTCTTCTTCATTTGTACATATTCTTTAGGGTTGGTCGTCTCCGTCCGCATCGCTTGACGGAGCGTCCCCCTGGGACTTGTTCGGTTCGATCGCGACTAGCCCGGCCTTCTGCAGTTCCGCGTTGAGCGCCGGAATATCATGCTGCCGGATTTTCGTCCATCGAGCGACCATCTTCTCTATGGCGTCTCGGAGTTCCTTGTAAACAGCCGTGGCTTGGGTCGTAGGCGCCGCGTCGGCGCTGTCCGCCACCGCCAAAATGCCGCCGAAGTGCTGGTTCAAGCTGGAAAAATTCTCCGGTTGCTTGGCCCCGGGCGGCAAGCCGAAGAAACCACTTTGCGCTGCGCCTTCCATTTCGGCAGCCTGTTTATCAAGAGCCGCGACCGCCTCGCCAAGAGCTCCCTTCCCTGCTTTTGCGGCCCTCTCCTTCAACTGCGCGCGCACCGACCGAACCTGCGTGAGCGCCTCGAAACTTTCATTCATTCCTTCGACGCATCCGCTCTCCATCTCAAATTGCTTGCGCAGATCCGCAAGCGAGGTCTTGATCCGCGGATCCATTTTCACGGTCAATGGTTGCGTGTACGTCTTTCCGTCCACCGTCAGCTTCACCGTGTACTCTCCCGGCAAAGCAAGAGCCCCCAGTGGATACTTCGGCGTATCGTGAACGATCGCCGAGATCGGAAATTCGTGCCCGAGAGAATCGGGCGGCGCGTAGTGCAAATCCCAGACAAACCGGTGCATCCCGGCGGCCCCGGAAAGAATCTGCGTCGGCCGTATCCAATACATTGGGATGGGATGTTCCGCCGCAGTTTTTTCCAGCGGTTCGGGCTTGTCTGAACTGGAATAGCGGCGCACCAGCTTATTCTGGTGGTCGAAGATTTCCAGAGTGACTTGATGATCACTCGGGCCATCGACGGAATAGATGGAGGCAACGTAATAGTCGATGATGGCGCCGTCGGGAGGATTTTTTCCGGCGGGCACTTCCGGCGGAAGCGGCGTATCCGGATTGCGGTTCCAGCGGAAACGAATCGCTTCCTGCGGCGCGAAGAGATGCACGCTTTCTTTAGCGATATCGGCGCTCATTTGCCGCAGCGGCGTGACGTCATCGAGAATCCAAAACGAGCGCCCATGCGTCGCGACAATTAAATCGTCGCCATGAATCGCCAGATCGCGCATCGACGTGTGCGGCAAATTCAACTGCAGCGGCTGCCAATCGTCTCCATCGTTAAACGAAACGTAGATGGAGCCTTCCGTCCCCGCATAGAGCAATCCTTTTCGCTCCGGATCTTCCCTCACCACATTGCTGGCGCCGCCTTCGGGAATACCGTGCGTGATTTCCGTCCACGTTTTCCCAAAATCGCGCGTGCGGTAAATGTGCGCGAGCAAATCGTCCAGCCGGAACGAATTAATCGCCGCGTACGCCGTGCCCGCATCGAAATGCGAAGCTTCGATAATGGAAACTTTGCTCCACGGCTTCAGTTGCGGCGGCGTCACGTTCTCCCAGGACTTTCCGCCGTCGCGCGTAATGTGAATCGATCCGTCGTCAGTCCCCGCCCAAATGGTATTCGCTTCCTTGAACGAAGGCGCAACCGCATAAATAACGCCACGGTGTTTCCCTTTTTCCGGATCGCTCGCCGCGAAAACTCCGAGGTTCGCGGGAATTTCATAAGTTTCGCGCGTCAAGTCGGGACTGATGACCTCCCAGCTGTTTCCGGCATCCGCCGTTTTGAATAGCTTGTTGGCCGCGAAATAAAGGGTGTGCGGCTCGAGCGGCGAAAAAACGACCGGCAGCGTGCGCGCATAACGATACTCGCCGCGGCGAATCGGCTCCGGCGTAACTTTCGCGAACTCGCTGATATCTTGTTTGGTGCGCGTGAGCCAGTCGCCATAAAGAATGTTCGGATCGAGCGGATCAATCGCGATGTCGCCGTACTCGAAAATCCCGATGAGGCGCCAATCGCGAAAACTAATCTCCCCGTAGTCGCTGCGGCTCAGCGTCGCGACGGAGCCGCTTTCCTGCTGCGCTCCGTACACCCAATAGGGAAAGCGATTGTCGGTGGTGACGTGATAGAACTGCGCTGTCGGCTGGTTGTACCAACTGCTCCACGTCTCACCGCCGTTCACGCTGATGACCGCGCCCTGGTCGGAGCTAAGCGCGATGATCTGCGGATTCTCCGTGCTGACCCAAATGCGCTGGTAATCGTCGCCGCCCGGCGCGCCTTTGAACCCCACAAACGTTTTACCGCCGTCGGTGGATTTCCACGTCGTGGTGTTCGCCACGTAAAGCACCTCCGGGTTGTCTACTGCGACGGCAATGCCCATCGCTCCCGGGCCGCGTCCGCCGATGCGGCGGTCGGCGTTCACCTGCTTCCACGATTCGCCGGCATCATCCGAACGGTACACGCCGGCATTTTTCCTGGCTTCCACGCTGGCGTAAAGGCGCTGCGGCTCGCCATGCGAAACGGCGATGCCGATGCGGCCCAGTCCGTCCTCGGCGGTGGGAAGGCCTTTCACGAGCGGCTTCCAGGTGCTTCCGCCATCGCTGGATTTGAAGAGCCCGCTGCCCGAGCTGATGAACGATTCGCCGCTGCGAATCTCCCACGGTGCAACGCGCGCGGCCCACAGCACCGCGTAAATCGTTTGTGCATTTGTGGGATCGAATGCCAGATCGGCAGCGCCGGTGTTTTCATCCTTGTACAGAACTTTCTGGAAGGATTGTCCCCCGTCGGTCGAACGGAAAACGCCGCGCTCGGCGTTCGGGCCGTACGGATGCCCTTCGGCCGCGACGAAAACGCGGTTGGGATCTTTCGCATCGATGAGGATGGCGGTGATTTGCTGCGTGTCGCGCAGGTTTTGCAAATGCGCCCAGGTTTTTCCGGCATCGGTGGATTTGTAAACGCCGTCGCCGGTCGCCAGATCAGGGCGTTGTAAACCTTCACCGCTGCCCACGTAAATGATGTTTGGATCGGAAGGAGCAACGGCCAGCGCGCCGACGGAACCGGTAGGCTGGTCATCAAAAACGGGATTCCAGGTGTTCCCGAAATCGACTGTCTTCCAGACGCCGCCGTTGACGGCCGCCATGTAGAAAACATTCGGCTGGTGCGGCACCCCGGAAATGGCCACGGTGCGCCCCCCGCGGAACGGCCCGATACAGCGCCAGCGCATCTCAGAAAAGAATTTCTGATCCCATTGCTGCGCGTTCATCGCCGTACATAAAGAAATGCAAAGAATTGTTGTGATCGCGATGCCAGCGATAAACCACTTCCCTGCCGCACCAATCCGCATCCGAGTCCTCCGTGAGAAGGGAGAGGATACTCTGACGGCGGCAGTGGAGCAATGCGCCCGGCGCCAACAGCGCCAACAAAGGAAGGGCCACCGGCCCCGGAGCAGTCCACGGATATTTACTTGCTCACCCGCTGCGACTTATTTTTCAAAGGTATTTTAGTTTAGTTTTGTCCGCCCGCAGCTTGCGGAGGTGCGGCTTATCCTGCCAGATACGCAGTTGCTTGGTTCGCGTCCTCTTCCCTAGCCCAAACTCAACTATGGCGTGAGGCCAGAGCCAGTACGGGTGTTCGCGACTTTTTTGGCTTGGACGATTGCGGCGCCCTCCTTGGTGCTCTCCCAAAGCTTCAACTCAGGGCTTTTTTCGGACACCTGAAGAGTGCGTAGGTAGTGCACCAGGTCCCAGGCTTCTTCCGGCTTGACAACGTCTGCAAACGACGGCATGGGAGTACCGTCTACACCGGTCATGAAGATCCTGTAAAGATCTTGGTTTGTGCTACCGCACTTGAAGCGCCCTCCCACGGAAAAGTTATATGGCCGGATGGGCTGGTCGTTGCTGTCGGTAAGGGTGGCCGCCGAGGGGCCGTCGCTGCGTCCCTCCTGGCCATGACACTTGGCGCACTCCAACTTCTGAAAGACCTCCTTCCCTTGGTTGATGCTTTGCACCGTGAGTGCGGGTTCCGCCGGAATCGCCAGCGGCTTACCCGACCCTTCGGTCTTCCAACGCGGGGAAAACGTCTTGATGAAAGCCACCAAATCGGCCCTCTGTTGCCCGGTCAACGCAGCCCACGATGGCATGTTGGAAGTGTTGAAGCCCCGCGTAATCGCATCGAACAGGTCTTCGTCGGTTGGCAAAGTACCTGTCGCCGTGGAGCGGCACTTGAAGGTAGCGGAAACGAAATTGCGAGGCAGCGGTGTAACGTACGGCGCGTTTTCACCGTTGCCGTCACCTCGGGCCCCATGGCAACCCCAACAGTAGCGAGTGTACAACTCCTGGCCAGTTTTGGAATGGCCGGTCAGTTTGCCGATGTGGGACTCCTGTGCCGCTCCGACAACCGGGAGAGCGAGGGCTAGGGTCAATCCAAGCGTGATTTTCGAGACTCTGGGTGTCCTCATGGTTTCTCCCTTAGAACGCAAAGTCAAATCCAAACAGAGCGCTGCTATTGGTTTGGTCATTGCCCAAAGACGAGACGCGCTTCTGACGCAAAATGGAAAACTCGTTGTGGAAGGCAAACCCGGCTCGGCTGGAGATGAACGGGTAATAGCGAAATCCGAATGTCGCCACGTCGATGTTGCCAAAGTCCGACGATGGAACGCTCGTTCCCGCGATAAATGGCATCGTTGGGTCGATCGGCAGAGCTTGCCGTGTCATCCGGACTGTCTCAACGCGGTTGAGCAGCATCCACTGTGGATTCAAGTTGTAGTGCGTTTCGATCAGGCCTCCGTTCCAGGTGGGTGCCTTCGCTCCCGTAGGAAGGGGATCGATGGCACGCGTGCCGGTGCCGAGGAAAGCGCTATCCCACCCATGGAAGTAAATGGTGGTGAAATCGAGCTTCTTGACGTACCACATCCCGATCAGGCCAGCGCGGTAATAACCCTTATTCCCTACTCCCGTACCCGGAATTGCCAGAGGTATGCCGCCTGAATTGTACTGGAAGTACGTTGGAGCTTGGCCGAGAAAGGCGAACCCGCCAACGCGCTGGAGGCCCAAGCTCCCGGCTTCAAAAGCCTGGCTGGCGGAGAAGAAGCCATTGTAGGCGCGGCCCGTGGTTAAGTCTTCAGTTCCGTTCGTGGCGGTAAAATTTGGCTGCCCGTCGTTGGAATTCAGCAGCGCCGCGGAGATGCGCGTGCGGTCATTCTTGGAATGTCCCATCCACTCCACACCGACTTGGTTATCGCCGATTCCGAACGCGTAGGTGCTCTCGGTGGCCGGCTGGAAATGATAGTTCTGATAGAGGCCGCCATAGGTGCTCAAAGTAAGGATGCGCTTTTCGGAGAGCAGGTTATCGAGCTCAAATTTTCCGAGCTTGATATTCAACCAAGAGCTGCCCAGCAGATTATCAAGCCGGGCCCATACGGCTTCGAAGTGAAAAGCTCCCGTGCTGTCCGCGGACGGCAAGACATAGAACGAAACATTCTTTGCCAACGTTCCGGCAGTGTGGAAGTCCAGACCACTCCAGTCGAAACCATGCGTCGTGACGCGTGTTTCGGTACTGTTGGGACCGCCAGGTCCGTCGACAAGGACACGGCCCAGGCTTTCGCGGTGCCAAATGGGAGTGATCCGAAAGGTTACCGGCCAATAAGCCGGACTCTGGAAGATGGGAGCATCGCGGTCGTTCCCCATCTGGTAGCCGTTGTCCTTGAACGATTGCCCAAAAGGACTCAGTTTTGGCCAAGCTTCATGGCAAGACGAGCAAGGCATTCCGTACTTGCGCGCGAAAGCCGGGATAGCATGAACCTTCAGCGTTACGAGCGGAAGCGCAAAGGCAGGACGAGCATCAGCAAGCAGAAACGCCAGTGTCAGAAAACCACACAGCAGCGAGGAAGTTAGCCAAAATCTCTTCCTTTGTGTTGCTTCCGTTTCCCACACGTGCATACCGCCTCCTTATGGCCAAGAACAAAACTGATTATCCGTCAATTGGATCGCTTGTGGAAGAAAAAGCCAGAGATGCGCGAATCTGACCTGCTTCGACGGTTAGAACAATGCTGTCAATTCGCTAGCTATCTCCTTGACGATCAATATTATCAAGCCATTTTGCCTAGGGTAAAAATTAGGTCTTTGCGCTGCGGCAACCGAGATGTAAAGTCCATGTAAAGTGTTTTTTGAACGTGCAAAGACCTTCCGGATGATTAAAGATCTCCTTGGCTCGAAGCAGGAAGCCAGTAAAATTGTGCGGCGCGTGGCTTGCCAGGCTCGAAGCAAGGACGTACTTTGCAGTTGACCTCCGTTAAATAGGACTGTATCAAAGATATTGTTACGCTCGCGCCGGCTTAGTACCAATTGTTGATGCGGCTCAATCTGTCGGCGCAGGTTTCAGCAATCAAACCTGCCATCGCAGGATGTTCGCTTTCGGAGATTCGGAAAACATCTTGAGGCCTCCAAAGCAATTCGTATGTCGGTTGGTTGTCTGTGTGTCTCTCCTTGCAGGGACTTGCCTAGGTGTAAGCGCGGGCAAAGAACAACTCCACGGGCCGGGTTTCACCGCCGAATTTGCTGCTCCGTTGAACGATGTTCTCCGAGCATTAAAAGAAGTTCTGGAAGATCAGATTATTCACGGCACCCAGGTTTTCGACAGAGAGCCGACTCTTACTGGCGCGGTGGTTGTGGATTCCACGCCTCTCTTCGAGCCATGGCAGGGGCCGGGGCAAGTTTTTTACAAGATTCGCAAGGATGCGATCGCGCCGCGCCATTTCTTCGAGACCGGAGACCAGGGCACCATCGCGGTCCGCTACGTGGTGACTAGCGCCGGCTCGGACCGTACACGCATCCGTATCGACGCCGTCTACGTAGAAAATACGCGCCGTCGAGTGCATGCCTCCGACGGCACTGTTGAATCGAGCGAATACAAAGTGATCAAAGAGCGCGTCGAGGCGATGGAGCTCGCCGAACAGGAAGCGGCCGATGCCAAGCAACGACGGGAGAGCACGGAACTCGCGAAGCAAACGGTGATCCGCCAGCGCGAGGATGAGGCCACGCGCTTGACTGCGGCGCAGTCTTCGGTGCAAGACCTCGAACAGAGAGTTAGCGCCTTGCGTCACGAAGTGGTGCGCAGAGTGGCCGCGCCGGGCGCGGACATGAAGGCTGCTCCCTTCCGCTCAGCCGCAACTTTCAAAACGCTCGCGGCGTACACGGAAGTTGTCATCGTGATCGTCACGGCGCACTGGTTAGGCGTGGAAACGCCAGACGGCCAGCGCGGATGGCTGCGTGCGAGCCAACTGGAATCCCTTCCGTGAAAAAATGCCCTCAGAATTGCTTTCCGGAAATGATCCGGAGGCTTGCCGGAATCATGAGTTTGAGCCTGCTGTTGGCTGGCCTGGCTTTCGCCCAAGCTGTGCCGTATGCGCGTACTTATCTGAAGTCCAAAGAAGAAGTCGATTCCGCGCTTAAAGAAATGCAGGCCTATGCCGGCCAGAAGCTGCCGATCGTCGAGGGTTTTGTCGCCGCAACCGGCAAGCCGCTCGATCAATTTGAGCACGCTTTTTATGAATACTCGATTGATCTGCTGCCCGGAACTTCGGGCGCCACGATCGTTCGCGTTAGCGCAAAGATCACGGCTTGGTTTGCAGATAGAGATCCGGCAAAATCTGGTTATGAGGTTTTGCCTTCGAACGGGCGGCTAGAACTGGATCTTTTGGATCGCTTGGAAGAAAAACTCGGCGGCAAGCCTTCTTCTTCCACCCAGCGCCGGCTAATCATCGCTCCGAAGCCAAAAATCGATCTGCCGGGGCTCCCCGGTGCTGCTTATTCTCCCGCAACGAGCCCTGCGCCAAATTCGCAAGCGTCGGGTGGCGATGAATTGGATTCTCTCAGGACGCAACGAGAAACCGCGGAAAAGCGAATGCAGGAGCTGAACCTCGAGCTTCAGGGCTTGCAAGAGATCCAGAAGAACCAAGTGCGCCCTTCGAATTTGGTGGTGGTAAAAAAACCGGGCACTCCGGTTCTGGCAAAGCCTGAACAGGGTGCGCGGGTCCTTTTCAGCGCAGCCGAAGAGGATGAATTTGAATTCATCCGAGCGGAAGGCGAATGGATTCACGTAAGCATTTCTGGTCCATCGCGGGGCTACATCCGCCGCAGCAATTTGGAGTTGCCCGAGTTCATCGCCAGGCGGCTCAAATCGCCAAACGAGATGCCGTCAGATGATACGCCGTTGGCTTTTCGCATTGCACGCGAAGAAAACAGCTCGTTCCCTGGCAATTGGGAAATGTTGCGGGGAAAATCAGTGAAGATCTACACCGTCCAGCCGGTATCGCCAGGCTTCGAGGACACCGACGCGCAGGCAAAACTTAAATTTGCCGCGTCCCTCTTCCAGAAATTCTCGGCGGATTCTACCCGGCCAGCACCAGAGGTTGCCGGTGTCGTAGTGATCTTTGATTCTGCCGATGGCGGCATGGTTGGAGCGACCCTCGAAAACATTCGCAAAATGGCATTAGGCTCGCTCTCCTCGGATAGTTTCTGGAAGCTATCTTATTTGGATCCGCCCGAAGCCTTCCAACCACTGCGCAAAAACTAGTCATTGCCGGCAATGGAAGTGAGCGGAGCGGCACGCACATTCCCCTGGAAAGTCTCATTTTTTCCAAATGAAAAATGAGCATGACCGCACTTTTTGTGCGACAGATGAGCCGCTTGTGCCGCTCTAGTGGGCTGGCGACTTGAAAACAAACTCGATTTTCTTGTTCTCTCCGGCCGCCACAGTGACCTTTTGCAGCATCACTCCCAACTTTTCGTGCCAAGCTTTCAGGGTGTATTCGCCCGGGGGAAGATTCGAAAGATCAAAACTCCCGTCTTTCCCGGTAACCGCGAAGTAAGGATGCTTGAACACCGCGATATAGCTGCGCATCCACGGATGCACGTTGCACTTCACGGGAATGGCGATCTCCTCTCGCGCAAAGGTTTCCTCCAGCGTGGAACCCCCGGGCTGCGCCTTGTTCCATTCCCGGTTGTTTGTCGGCACCGGGTGAATGTTGTGCAAGGTGTTGTCGCTGTTCACGATTTTCAGCTTCTGGTTGGCCCGTACCGCAATTACATGCGGTTTGTATACGCACCCTTTTTGCTCGATGGTCACCGGTTCGGCTGGCACATCGAAACTTTTGTCGTTCATTCCGTCGGAAATGAACACCACGACGTTTTCCAGCGTACCTTCGCTTCCTACCACAAAGTCTTCACTAGTCACCCCGCCCGGGTGCGCTTTAGCACAAGTTGGATCCGACGCGGTGTTTATATGCGCTGATTCGGGTTTCGTTCCTTCCAGCCGCACACGTCCCAAGACCGATGCCGTCGAGTTTGTGTCCGGTCTTCCAGCCCGCTTCGCCGCCGCCACGCTGCGCAGATGCGAGCTTTCTAGGCCTGCAGCCAACACCAGAACTCCTGATAGCAGTGAAAGAGATACCTTTTGAAGCCTCATATTGAACAACCCCCCTTTTTTTCATCAGAAAATGCCCTTGGATACTGCCGATGAACTACTCCTCGGAGACCGCAACTCGGGATTGGCCGGCGGCGCGGAAAACCGCGGACCATGAAGTGGCCCTGGAACTACGGCATTCTTACTTCTTGCTGAGTTTGTTGTTCGCTGTGCCCAAATCCTCCGCTTGTGCCTTGGAGTAATAGCCGACCTGGTAGCCATTGGCATACGCCAAGCGGTAATCGCGTTTATAACTCTCGGAAACTGTGCTGGCCTCCCAGGAAACTCCACCAGCGTCAAGATACTTCTCCGTCTGTTTCATTCGAAACGGTTGCATCGCTTTGCGGTGTAGCTCTCCATCCAGTACGCCATCTCGGTAGCCCGCCGCTTCGGCAGCTGCCAGCTGATTCAACACTCCCGGGCGATCCGCGGCAAACCGGCGATACGCTTGCTGGTAACCCGCAATAAACAAAACGCGGTCGCCGTCTGTTATCCAGCGGCCGCTCTGTATATGAGGTTTCCTGCCGTTTTCCGCATCCAGTTGGGCCTGGAACTCACCATCGTAAAATGCCGCATCGATGCTTCTTGCGGCTTCCACTTCGGTTCCCGCTTTCCGCGGCGTTTGTCCCATCAGAAAGCCAACCGCCATCCCCAATGTCGATGTCATGACGAAAGACAATCCTCTGTTCATTTGCTCCGCCTCAACTTCCGGGGACAATCCTTGCTCAACAGCAACCAATGACTCTAGATGGCCGGGCTTTTTTGGCCCTCCAAGGATGTGAGACTAGCGGGCAGCCTGCCTTTCTCTCCTTGTGTCTTCGCAAATTGAATGTAAAGAGTTTGTAAACTTCTCTGGGCTTGTTGCCGCGTGCCAAATTTTTGGAATACTGTCTGACCTTGAAGGAACGAAAAAACAATTTGATGGAATCACGATGACAAATGGGTGTGTGTTTCGGTGTGGCTGGATAACTTTGCCGGCTCCTCTCGAATCCCGATTCCCTTGGGCTGGACCTGAATTCGCGTAGTAAGCGATGTCAACTTCTATCTCCAACTCAGGATTGCATGCTGCCGCTTTTTCTCTTCGCATCTTCCGGCAATCCGAAGTGTTTTAGGAAGAACCATCAAGGGGGCGGCCCCAGAAGGCGAAAGCATGATGGCGACGCCAGTGGCAGACCGCAGCTGGTGGCAACGGGGCCGGAACAAAAGAGGCCTGATCAAGTTGCCGGCCGTGTCTGCCTGGGCCAGCAGTGAGATGCAAATCTGTTCGCGTTACGTTGCGGTGCTTCTTGACCAAAGTCTCTGCGTAAGCCTGGACCGCGAGTTCGCCACGGGCATCAAATGAGGGCAATCCGCGACCATTGGCACTGCGGGCTTTATAGATTGGGCACAACGGGAAGGTGGGTCTATTTTCGGCGTAAGTGGGGTCCCTTATGTTCGAGGAGAAGGAGGACCATCGACATGCGCTTCAAAACGTATACGCTGGCGGCGTGCCTGCTGCTGGTGGGGACTTGTGCGGCCAAGGAACACGACTATCAAAAAGGGATCTTATTGAGGATGGAATCGACGGCGTGCGGGATGCAAGAAAAAGGATCGAAGTCCTTGACGGGCGAGATTCTGGGCACGGACGGGCAGAGCAAGAAAACACAGGAAATGCTTTGTCAGGAATACGTGCTGCAGGCGGAGCGGGTGATCTACCGGATACGGCCGAAAGAGGAAAAGCACCCGGCGCTGTTGCCGATCGGGGAAACCGCGCAATTCCGGCTCAACAAAGACAAACTGATTCTGAAAGTGGCGGAAGGCAGCGACGATAAGGAGCGAGAGTATATCGTGGTGTCGATGACGCCGCGGCAAGACGCTCCGGCGCAGGTCGCGAACAAGAACTAAGTTTACGGTTCGGGGAATTTCGGAAGAAGAGGCGCTCCGATGTTGTCGGTGCGTCTCTTTTTTTTGGCGCGCGGAAACCTGAGAAAACTCACCCTACGGCCAGCCTTTAGAGCTAAGCCAGTCTTGCCACCAACGATAGTTCTCTTCGAGTGCGGCGCGCCGGCCAGCGGGGAGAGCGGGCCCGCGTGCCGGGATGAGCTGAAGCGGGCCAAGGCCGACACTGGCGCGGAGTTCGTTGACATGGGCGGGGTCCGCCAGAGTCCAAGGACGGTCGCGACCGTCGCGAGGATCAGCGAGCCACTGCGTGCCGAAACGCTGGGGACGGTGCTCGTAAAGAGCGATGCGGTCTTCGAGGTAAGCGGCGTGCCACTTCGGAATGCGATTCTCTGCCGCACAGGCTTTAAGAAGTTGCAAGACGTGGTGCTGAAAGTCTGGTTCACCAATGGCATGCTGGGCAATCAGCCAAGCGGCCTCGGCTCCGTCCTTACCAGCGAGAGCTTCGGCGGGCCAGCCGTGTTGGGCGATGAGTTCGCGAAGGCGAGCGGCGTTCTTGACGTGGACGGCTTCCATCTGAGGGACATAGTGACCGCCCAGCTCGTTTGCGTCCTGAAGTTCCTGGCGGACTTGACGATCTTCCGCACGCATGGCCAGGAGTTCGAGGCGGAGGGAATCGATCAGCATCGTTTTGCAAGCGGCTACGGGGCGTGGGAGGCTGGGACACCGAGGTCGGCGATGTTGTCGCCTTTTTTTAGTGACGGTACTGCGTTGACGTGGAGGACGATCGCGGAAACGGGAGCGCGGGGCTCGGCGATGACCTTGCCAACGTAGTCGGTGATGCTGCCGAGTTTCATTCCAGCCGAGACGTAGGTGCCGCGCTTGACGAGGGGATACCAAATCCCGGGGCCTTCGGCCAGGACGTCTACCAACTTTTCGATCCAGACGGGATTTTCGACGGGATGCGCGTCGCCCGAGAGCATTTTTAGGGTGCGCATGGTGCTGAGAGTGCCGTTGACGAGGAGAGCGAGATCGTCGGGGTCGACGGTCCCGGCGTGGCCGGCTTCGACAACGATGGAGGGCTTGCCGCGGACAGCGGCGGTGTTATCGAGATAGCGGGTGGTGGCGGGATCAGTGGGGCGTTCGTGCCAGATGATGATGTGATCGAGGCCGAACGCGAGAACCATCTGCTTCGAGATTCGATCTTGTTCTTCCCTTCCCGTTGGTCCCCAGTAGGCGTAGGGGCGGAGACTTTCGTCGAGGTCGCCGCCGTGATAGTCGATGAGATAGTCGCAACGGTCAACGATTTCCTTGGTGATGAGGTAAGAGGTGCGCTCGGTTTGCGTGCCGTCGGGTTTGCCGGGATAGAAGCGGTTCATGCTTTTGTTGTCGATGGGATTGACGTGCGGGACTTTTTGCTCGAAGGACTGGATGTTGATGAGCGGAACGAGGACGACGGTGCCGGTCACTTGAGCGGGATCGAGAGCGGCGATGAGTTTTTCGATGGCGACGATGGAAACGTATTCGGTGCCGTGAGCACCGGAGACGAGGGCAAGAACTTTGCCGGGCTTGGCGCCGTTCACGACTACGACGGGAATGCTGGTAGCGGCGTCAACGCCAGCGGGAACTTCAAGGGTACCGGTGGATTTATCGCCGGGAGCGGCGGAGGCCGTGCCGACAGTGAATTTGGATTGCGCGGAGAGCGAACTGCAGTAAAGCAAGGCGAGAAATGTCGCTGCGAGAATCGAAGTGAGCGGACGCATCATTCACCTGCCGGTTTGGGCGCGGGCACTGGTGCCGGCGCGGGCTCGGATGGGCGCGCTGGAGTGGCATCGTCTTTGACGTAGTGGGCGTACCAGGCAAGATTGCGCTCCATGCGGTCCTTGATGTGAGAAGGCGTGGTGAAGCCGTGGTATTCGCCGGGATAAACGACGAGTTCGGTGGTGCGGCCAAGGCTCTTCAACGCTTGGTACATTTGCTCGCTGCCAAGAATCGGGACGTTCCAGTCGATGTCGCCACCCATGAAAAGAGTGGGAGTTGTGATGTTTTTGATGCGGTAGAACGGTGAGATTTTCTCCCACACGGCTTTGTTTTCCCAAGGGTAGCCGAGCTCGTAGAAATAATCCTTCTGGTATTGGTCGTGGCCGAAGCCGCTGGCGATAAGAGCTATGCTGGCGCCGGAGATGGCGCCTTTGAAACGCGTAGTTTGAGCGATGATGAAGTCGGTGGACATGCCACCGTAGGACCAGCCACCGACGCCGAGCTTGTCGGGATCAGCGATTCCTTGCGCGACAGCGTAATCGACCATGGCCATGTCGTCCTGAAAATCCTTGTTGCCCCAGTCGGCAAAAATGGCTTCGCAAAACTTCTGGCCGTAGCCGGAAGAGCCGCGCGGATTGGGAAGAAGGACGGCGTAGCCGTTGGCGGCGAAGAGTTGCGCGAGATGATAGAACGAAGCGGAGTATTGGCCGACGGGACCACCGTGAGGATTGAGCAACGTAGGGACTTTTTTGCCGGAGGTATAGTCCACGGGTTTGTAGAGATAGCCGGCAACGGAGGTACCGTCCTTGCTTTTGAAATGCACGTAATCGACTTGAGCGAGGCGAAGCTGGGAGAACAGGGCGTCATTCGTTTTGCTGAGGCGCGTGAGCTTGTTGTCATTGTAGAGGAAGACTTCATCGGGGCGATCGAGTGTGCTGATCTGCGCGGCGATTGAGCCATCTTTGCCAAGCGAATAATAATTCACGTTGACGAGGCCCTCGATGGGACGAGAAACTTCGCCGCCGGTCACAGCGATGCGGCCAAGAATCTGCTTGCCGTCATCATCGGCAATGAAGTAGATCGAGCGGCCATCCGGCGAGAAGCGCGGGCGGCGAACGCTGCGGTCAAAAGCCAGTGTCAAAACTTTCGCTTCGCCACCGGTCGAGGGAGCTATAGCGAGATGGTGGGTGGCGTAGATCATGGCCTTGAGGTCGGTTTCGGTGACGAAAGCGATCCATTTGCCGTCGGGCGACCAAGAGGGAGCTCGGTCGGGGCCGGGATTGCTGGTGACTTGGGTGAGCTGGGCGCCTTTGTCGGAGTTGTCGGCAGCGACGACCCAAATATCTGTGTCGTAGTTGCGGTCGGGATCGGGAGTGCTGCGGTTGCTTGTGAACGCTAGCGACTTGCCGTCGGGGGACCAAGCGGGCTCGTTGTCGTCGAAATCGCCGGAAGTGATTTGAGTGAGCTTCTTGGAGACGACATCGAAAATGTAGAGGTGGTCGCGGCGGTGGTCGAGGTAGCCGACGGTGTCTTGCTTGAATTGCAGGCGGTCGACCACGAAAGGTGGCGGAGTTTTCGGCTTGGCAGGGGCGGGCTTGTCTTTATCTTTGGCGGCTTCGACGTCTTCGGGCTTAGGATCCTGGAGAATTAGAACGAGGCGCGTGCTATCCGGGGACCACTCGAAATCGTTGACGCCTTGCGCAACATCAGTGAGCTTTTGCGCTTCCCCACCGCGACGATCGAGCAGCCATACTTGGTTCTTGCCGCCGTTGCGCGCGGAGGTGAAGGCAAGATATTTTCCGTCGGGGCTCCAGCGGGGATGCGAGGAGGAAACGCCTTCGACGGTCATAGGAAGAGGATCGCCGCCGTGAGTCGAGACTACCCATAGGCGCTGCTCGTTTTTGTCTTCCTTGAGCATTCTCGTTCGCACGGCATACACGATCCACTGGCTATCGGGGCTCATCTCGGGCTGAGCAACATCGCGGATCTGGAAGTAGTCGTCGATAGTGATGTTGCGCGGAGCGGAGGGAGCAGCGGAAGGAGCTTTCGAAGCAATTTCTTGGGCGACCGTGGGAGACGAAAGGCCTAGAGCGAAGGACACTAACACCGTGCAGCCACTGACTTTCATGCGGGTAACTCCTCAGAAAAAAGATGGAACCGAAACCGGGGGCGTAGTGTAGCAGAGAGAGCCCGAGGATGATTGAAAAAAAGCGCGCGCGACCTGCGCGGGCTTTGCGAGTGACATGAAACGACGAACAAATCAGCTATTCATAGCGCAAGGCTATTAGTGGATCGAGTTTAGAAGCGCGATAGGCCGGCAAAAAACTAGCGAGCGCGGCGACCGCAGACAGAGTGACAACAGCCAAAACAAGCGTGAGTGGATCGCGCGGTTTCAACCCAAAGAGCATGGACTTGGCGGCTTGCGCGGTGCCAAGCGCCAAACCGATGCCAATCACCAAGCCCGTGACGGTGAGCACCGTCGCTTCGCTAAGAATCATTCTCAGGACGTCGAAGCGTTCTGCGCCAATGGCCATGCGGATTCCAATTTCCTTGGTGCGCTGGATCACCATGTACGACATCACGCCGTAGAGTCCAATGGCAGCGAGGAGCGCGGCCAAGAATCCGAAGAAGCCGGAAAGCGTGGCCATCAATTCATCTTGCAGCAGAGAGTTTTGAATGCGCGTCTTGAAAACCAAGAATTCAAGGTCGATGCCGGGATTCACGTCGGCAATGGTTTCTTTCATGGAAGCGATGAGGCTCGTTAAAGGGAGCGACGAGCGAATGAGGATTTGATCGTCGGGGGCCGGTTTTTCCTGCTGCGTTGCGGGGAAATACATGAACGGCAAAAATTCCTCGTGCATGTCCTGAAACTTGTTATCGGCTGTGACTCCGACGATTTCATAGAGAGGGCGGGGCTTTCCGGGCGGTTCGTGTATGCGGAAGCGCTTGCCAAGGGGATCGGCGCCTTTAAGAATTTTGCGCGCAAAAGCCTGATTCACCATGGCGACTTTGACCGAAGTGGCGGTGTCGCGGTCATCAAAATCACGCCCGGCCAGGAGGGGTGTTCCAACAGTTTTAAAATAACCGGGGCCGAGATAGTTTAGCCACGCGACACCTGCGTCTTGGTCAGAACCCTCGGTGAGGATGTCTTCATTCCAGGTGCTTCCGCCAAAGGGGACGAGCATGGCATGGGCGGCGGACTCCACGCCAGGGATGGCCTGCACGCGCTTGACGAGGTCGCGTTTGTATTCGGTATAGCGCTCCTCAGGGATCTGCAGACGCCCGAAATCGACGCTAGTAACGAGGATTCCGGTCTGCCGGAATCCAACATTCAGCGTCGTCAAGTTGCGCAAACTGCGAACAAAAAGCAGCGCACCCATCAACAAGACGACGGAGAGCCCGACCTGCGAGACGATGAGAATGCGCCGCAAGCTGAAACGCTCACGGCCGCCCGTGGCTCCCCGGCTCCCGGACTGGAGCAAGGTGGCGGGCTCGGCGCGCGTGGCACGGAGAGCAGGAGCCAGCCCGAAGGAGACAGTGGTTAGGGCCGCGAGTCCAGTCGTGAAGGCCAGGACGCGCCAGTCCATCCCGAGATCGAGAAACACCTGATTTTGCGGCGTGCTGATGAAAGCCACTAGCATGCGGCTGATCGCGAACGCCAAGAATAATCCGCAGATGGACCCAGCCACCGCGAGCAAAAGGCTCTCTGAGAGCAGCTCGCGAACCATTCGCCAACGGGTGGCTCCGAGCGCCCGCCGGATGGTGATTTGCCGTTCCCGAGCGCTGGCGCGTGCGAGCATCAAGTTCGCCAAGTTGGCGCAGGCAATGAGCAACACCAGTCCGGAGATTCCAAGAAGGAGCCACAGGGACGTCTCGGAGTCCCGGCGCAGTTCGGAGAATCCGGTGCTGGCAGAAAACGCACCGAGCTTGTAAGCCAGATACTTCTTCGACGCTTCGGCGTCATAAACGGGAGGAATGGTTTCTTGCAGAATGGCGGGCGTTGCCGTGAGGATTTGCGTGTTGGCGCGGCCAATGGTCCAACCAGGCTTCAAACGGCCGATGGAAGCAAGCCACCAAGCATGGCGGAGCGTAAGACGATTGTTGCGCGGGTTGAGGATGGGGTCGACGCAGATGGGCACGGCAACGTCATAGGTGTCGCCAATCGAAATGCCGTTGAAACCCAGCGGCGTAACGCCGATCACCTGAAAGGAAATGCCATCCAGGGTCACCCGCTTCCCGACAATAGATGGGTCCGCGGCAAAGTTTTGCTGCCAGAACGCGTAGCTGATATTTGCTCCCCCGGCAGCGCAACCCGGCCGATCGTCTTCCGGACCAAGCAGCCTCCCCAGAATTGGTTCGATGCCAAGGACGTGAAAGAAATCGCCGCTGACGCGGATGCCTTTTGCTTTGCGGACTTCCCCACCGGTGGCCAGATTAAATCGCTGGTCGGACCAGACGGCGATTTCGGCGAAGCCTTCCTGGCGCTTACGAATCTGCTCCCACATGGCAAAGGTGAGCTGGGAATACTGGCTGGAGAACTGGCCGGAGCCCCAGTTGCGGTCCGCGATCCGGATGGTTCCCAACTCTTCGGGATTCTTGACGGGAATGGTGCGAAGGCGAATGGAATCAATGAGCTGGAAGATGGCGGTGTTGGCCCCGATCCCGAGAGCCAGGGTTAAGATGGCGACGAAGGTGAAGCCAGGACTGAGACGGAGAAACCGAAAAGCGTGGCGAAGGTCGCGCCAGAACGAGTTCATAGCATCCCCCTGAGTGTATCAGACGACTAGAGAGCCCCAATGTCACGTTGAAAGACCACCCAAAAGCGCCCATCCGTGGACATTATCCCGGAGGCGAGGGACGGCCCGCCGAGCCTCTTTAGGAACCCGTGGAGCGATTTTGGTTGAGAAAATCGGCGACAATCCACGCCGCTCCGGTAATTGCCAGATTCTGCGCGTTGCCGGCCCAATTCATCAGCTTATGCGGATCAACAAAAGGCGCTGGCAGCCATACCAGTAAACCGAAACCGATCAACATCGCTGTAAGCAAGCGAGCCGCTAGAAGTGCCGAAGGTCCTGAAAGTATCGCGATGGCCGCGAGCGCCAACGCAATCGTGGTCGTTATTGCCCAGAACATTTGTCCCGGAGGAATCCACTTTGGAACGAAGCTTGCCGTTCCAGAAAGATAAAACAGTTGTTCGAGCGTGAAGGAAATGACGCAGATTCCAAAAAATATGTATCCCAGCCGAGCCGCCTTTGGCGCTGGTTCCGAAGCGCTCCGG
This sequence comes from Candidatus Cybelea sp., assembly GCA_035510055.1. Lineage (GTDB taxonomy): Bacteria > Acidobacteriota > Terriglobia > Acidiferrales > UBA7541 > Acidiferrum. The sequence goes on from DATKHV010000019.1 coordinate 53,895, forward strand.
CCAACCGACGCGTAAACGATCAGCGCCCCCGAGACCAGAGAAAACTGCTCGAAAAAGTTGCCCCAACGGTCATAAATTTTCGGTTCCGCAACGATGTGCGGCACCCACATCAAAGCAAAGAAAAGATAAAGAGCGCCTAATGCGAAGGCCCCGGCTCGCGCCCTTCTTGGCCATTGGATCGCTACGCCCCCAAAGAGCTCCATCGCCGCGACAACGTAAACGAGAATCTCGCGGTGAGGAACGTTCCCCAGCGCCCGGATCTGTTGCCAACCGTTAAAGTCGTGCCAAACCAAAGTGATGACGCCAAAAGCGACGGCGGCCAATCCATACACATGGCGTCCGAGATTGTGTCTCATCGTCTCATTCTCGTAATGTTTGAAGACGGCGGTGCTAACGCCGATAGGCTTTGGCAATATCAGACGTAAAGCAAGAGCGGACGTCGCGCTAGAAAAAGCACCAAAAACGGAGACCCCAAATTCATTAACCGGGAGGGAGCCCCCGCCCGGGCAAGCGTCCCATGAGGCATGCTTCAGGGAAACTGTCGCGCGGGCTGCGGTTTGGGCAAGGGTTTTCGCGGGATCATTTCTTCGCGGTTGGCGGTCATGTAGACGAAGGAGGCAACGATGACGGCCATCTGCTTCATGTCGGGTTCCTGGATGCGCTCGTAGACGTCCATGTTGGAGTGGTGCGTGCGGGTATCGTAGTCCAGCGGATCCTGGATGAACTGAAAGCCTGGGAGGCCGACGGCGTTGAAGGAAAGGTGATCGGTTCCTCCGGTGTTGCGGATGGTGAGGGTGGTCATACCGAGGTCGTGAAAGGGTTCCATCCACGAGGAGAAGATGGGAGCCACCATTTCGTTGCCCTGCAAATAGACGCCCCGAATCTTGCCGGTGCCATTGTCAACGTTGTAGTAAGCGTCGAGCTTGGCGTGCTCGGGTGTTGGCTTCATGACTTCGGGATCGGCGAAGTGCTGTTTGACGTAGGCGCGCGAGCCTAGCAAGCCCTCCTCTTCGCCGGTCCATAGGCCGATGCGGACAGTGCGCCGCATCTTGAGGCCGGCGGTCTTGAGAATGCGGATGGCTTCGAGCATGACGGCGGAGCCTGCACCGTTGTCGGTGGCGCCGGTTCCTCCGTGCCAGGAATCGAAGTGCGCGCCGAGCATGACAACTTCGTCAGCTTTGGCTTTGTCCGTGCCGGGGATTTCGCCGATGATGTTGAAGGAATTCAAGTCGTCGTCGTAGAACTTGTTCTGGATATCGAGCTGCAGGGTGACAGGAACTTTTTTCTCGAGCATGCGAACGATGCGGCCGTAGTTCTCGCTGGCCACGGCAATGCGCGGAGGAGCGGGGGGATCTTTCTCTTTATCGCGGCCGCCTCCTTGTTGAACGAAGACTGTTCCATCATCACCACGCGAAGGTTCGATCCAAGCAGCGACGCCTTCGTCGACTAGGAATTTCTGTATCTTGAGATTTAGTTCGCGCTGAGCGCGGAATTGGGCGAAGCGATCTTCAGGATTCTGCGCTGTTGGCACCGGCTGAGTAGCGAGATCGGCTAACTCGGCGTCGGTGTAGCGGTGCGCTTGGGGCTCGAAGCGCTCGGGATTTTCGGGGACGGCGGCGGTGAAGACAAACTTTCCTTTGAGCTGGCCGCGGTACTTGGCCAGGTCTTCTTCTTTGGCGATTAGGGCGAAGACGGCGTCGGCGGTTATCGGACCATTGGTGCCAGGGGTCCAGGCTTTGGGATAGGCAATCAGGGGAAACGGACGGGGTGAAATGACTTGCGCGGAGAAGCGTTCGTTGGACCAACCCCGTCCGAAGGGGCCCCACGGCTCGAGATGGACGTTAGCGAGCTGCCACTCCTTCATCTTGCCAGTAGTCCAGTTGGCAGCTTCCTTGACGTTTGGGGAGTTCGTCAGGCGCGGGCCGTAGACATCGCTGAGGTAGCTAATAATGTCCATCACTTGGGAATGATTGAGGCCTTCATCCTTAATTTCATGGATGCCGTAGAGATCCGCTTGGCTGGGCGCTTGCGCCGCCAAGGGCAAAACGGCCACCAACAACACCAACACTGCCAACGCACTCGCGTACTTTCGCACTATCGTCCTCCGGCTATGATTTTTGGATACATGCTGGTCTGAAAATCGCTTGGGGAAGCACTCGCTCCCATGGGACGCGCCCGCGCTGAAAACCGTTTCATTTTGCTCCCTAGCAACTTACTTTTGCCAGTGAAATGAGAATCGTGCAAGCCTCGAAGAATCGCGTTGACGTTGGGAATTGCGCCCGGTGCGCAGTAATGGTTAGAATTGTGGGCGGTCCTGAGCAGGAATTCAGCCGAACTGTTTAAGGAGGCCGAATGCGGACCACTACCCGGCACTTTGGAATTTTTGCGGCTTTCCTCGTCTGCGCATCAACCGTTTTCGGTCAAACAAATCCGCCGCCGTTCGACGCGCGAGAGATGGTAACGCACGAGCCGCACACACTCACGAAACCGGCCGAGCGCAATGCAGCGCTCGATCTTCTGGACCGCGCCAAGCAAAACTACAATCTGCACGACATCACGACTCCCTACGCGCTCAAAGTTTCGTTTGAAACGAACGGCACAACACAGAGCGAGGGCGTGGGAGCGATGGAAGAAGTTTCCGACGGAGGTTCGCACTGGCGGTGGACAGCACAACTGCAGGATTCGCGGGTCATTCGAATCGGCACCGGCGGGCGCGTCTATGGCACGAGCCCTTTAGAACCAATACCTTTGCGGATTCAAATGCTGCGTTCCGCGCTGCACTGGCCGATCATGCGCAGCCCGGGCATGTCTACGATTCGCGCCGCAAATGTCGAGCGCGACGGCAAGCAGATGTCGTGCCTGCTGCTCAGCGGCTCCATACCTCCAAATCCCGCGCCACGCGCGTGGGTGGAAACCGAATTTTGCATCGATCCGGTGACCGGCCTTCTCGAAACGTGGTCTGAAGCGCCTGGAATTTACACCGTGTACGATTACGCCGGCGCTGCGGAATTTCACGGCCACACTCTTCCGCGGCAACTTTCCATTTTCGAAGATGGGCGGCTTGCCGTTCAGGCCCGCGTGGAAAGCCTTGAAGGCGTTCAGGGCCTCGACGCGAACCTCTTCAAGCCAGCGCCGGAAATGGTTGACGAGGGCGGATCGTTCACGCTGGCATCGCCCAACCGCTTTCCCATGCGCGTCGATCCTTCCGATGCGCCGACTTCAAGTTTCTTCCAGCCGGTGATCGTTCACGCGATCCTGGACGCTGAACAGGGCCGCGTGCTGGACGCGGAAACGCTGCAGAATTCCGACAAGGAATTGAGCCGCGCGGCGATCGATTTGGCGAGGAGTACTTCCTTCCCGCCATCGGGATTTCAGCAGGAAGTTTTTATCAACGTGCAGTTTCACATGCCTGCCGAGGTTGTGGGCGGCCCGCCAATATTCCACTCTCCGGTGGTTTGGGTGATTTGGGAACATCGGGGCAGAGTGCGCCCTGTGAAAAGGACGACACACTAGACGAAAGCGTCCCGTTTCCTGGATGCTCTTCAGAAGATCTCCTTCTACCGAATCAGAAACGGAGTGGAAGTCGTGAACGCCGCTATTCGCCCGATTTCGGGGGCGGTTGAGGGTGAGCCGGAGTCGAGTCGCCGTTCACGTAATGACCGTACCAGGCGAGGTAGCGTTCGAGGCGGTCTTTGATGTGAGAGGGCGTCTTGAATTCGTGGTATTCGCCGGGGTAAACCACGAGTTCGGTGGGACGACCGAGGCTTTTAAGAGCCTGATACATTTGCTCGCCGCCGAGAATGGGGACGTTCCAGTCGATATCGCCGCCCATGAAGAGGGTGGGCGTGGTGATGTTGTTGACGCGATAGAACGGAGAGAGTCGTTCCCAGACGGCTTTGTTCTCCCAGGGGTTGCCGAGTTCTGTCTCATAGTCCCTCTGGTAATGGTCGTGGCCGTAATAGCTGATAAAGAGGCCGCTGCCTGCGCCAGAGATGGCGGCTTTAAAGCGGTTGGTTTGCGCGATGATGAAGTCCGTTGAGATGCCCCCATACGACCAGCCACCGACGGCGAGCTTGGCTGGGTCGGCGATGCCCTGATCGATGGCGTAGTCGACCATGGCCATGTCGTCCTGATAGTCCTTGTTGCCCCAATCCGCCCAGATGGCTTTGGCAAAGTCCTGGCTGTAGCCCGAGGAGCCTCGCGGGTTTGGGAAGAGGACGACGTAGGCGTTGGCGGCAAGGAGTTGCGGCAGATGGTCGAATTCGGCGTAGTAGGCCCAAACGGGGCCTCCATGGGGACGTAGGATGGTGGCGTACTTCTTACCTGGAACGTAATCGAGCGGCCTATAAAGATAGCCGGAGACGGTCGTGCCGTCTTTGCTTTTGAAGTGGATGTACTCGCCATGGGTAAGCCTGAGCTGGCTCATTAGGGCGTCGTTGGTGTGGGTGATGGGAGCGAGCTTGCCATCGGCGAGGGTGTAGAGCTCGTCGGGGCGGTCGATGGTGGCGATCTGGGCGACGAGGTCTCCGGTCTTGCCGAGAGAATAGTCGTTGACCATAAGGCGGCCGGCAATTGGGCGGGTAATCTCTCCTCCGGTAGCCGGGACGCGACAGACATTCTGGGTGCCGTCATCGTCGGCGATGAAATAGATGAACTTGCCGTCGGGGGAAAAGCGCGGGGCGGTTACCATACGATCGAGAGCTAGAGTGAGGATCTTGGCTTCGCCGCCGATGGCGGGAGCGATCGCCAAGTGCTTGGTAGCGTAGTCGAAGAGGTGGGAATCGAGCTGGGTAACATAGGCGATCCACTTGCCGTCGGGAGACCAAGCGGGTGAGCTATCCGCGCCGGGATTGGTGGTGACTTGAGCAAGGTGGGCGCCTTTGTCGGTGTTGTTGGCCGCTACCGCCCAGATGTCGGTGTTGTAGGTGGCATCGGGGTCAGGCTTCGAGCGGTTGCTGGTGAAAGCCAAAGATTTGCCATCGGGGGACCAGGCAGGCTCGGAGTCATCGTAGTCGCCGGAGGTAATCTGAGCGAGGGATTTTGCCGCTAAGTCGAACACGTAGAGATGAGTACGACGGCGATCGAGGTAGCCTACTTCGTCGAGTTTGAACTGCAGACGATCGATGACCCAAGGCTTTTGCGCCTTGGACTTCTTCTCCTTCTCGGCAGTCGCGCTGTTTTTCAGGGACTTTTCTTTGGCTTCGGCGAGTTCCTCAGGGCTGGCATCGCGCAGTATCAGAACAAATTGTCGGCCGTCGGGTGACCAGGCGAAGTCTTCGACGTCCTGCGGCGTGTCTGTGAGCCGCGCGGCCTCTCCGCCAAGCCGATTTAGCAGCCAAACTTGGGTCTGGCCTTCGCCACGGGCGGAAAGGAAAGCGATGAACTTGCCATCGGGGCTCCAACGCGCGTGAGAAGAGGAAACGCCTTCCGCCGTTAATGCCAGAAGCGCCCCACCGGAGGTTGAAGCCATCCAGATGCGCTCTTCGTTCTTATCGTCTTTGAGGAGAGCGCTCTTGACGGTGTAAGTGACCCACTTCGCGTCGGGGCTGAGTTGCGGGTCGCGAACCTCGCGGATTTGGAAGTAGTCGTCAATGGTGATGGCACGGGGAGCGGGCTGCTGCGCAAAGGCGAGTGGGGCGAGTACCAAAACTGTCGACAGAACACAGAGACGGAACGAAAGCTTCATTCGCGAGGACCTCTAGAGAGTGTGAGAGCAAGGAGCAAACGAAAAAGTTTAACACAAGCGCTCCGATGTAGGCGCCGCGAGCGGAGAATTGGAGAGCAGGAACGGAGGCGCGCGATCGATGGCCTCCGGAGTAGTACGAGTGTGGTTAGCGCGGCCGAAAATATTTTCGCTTAGGCGCATTTTCTTCTTGCATGCGGCGGCGACTCTTGTATTCTGCGAATGCGGACTCGCTTTACCGCAGCGGCGAGAGCGAGTTTCCCTTAGGAGGACGAGAGTAAAAATTGAGTTCTTTATCGCTTCCTACCCAGCTACCTTCCCGAGTCATCCCAACAACGAGAAAGAGAGTTGCTAAGCTCACGCTCTGGCCGCTTGTGGCGGCCACGTTTTTCATGGTGTCTGGCGGCACCTACGGCACGGAAGAAATTATTCACGGCGCCGGGTATGGGCACGGGATTTTGATCTTGTTGTTCCTGCCGTTGCTATGGTGCTTGCCTACGGCGTTCATGATCGGCGAGCTTTCGAGCGCGTTGCCGCAAGAAGGCGGGTACTACGCTTGGGTGCGACGCGGGTTGGGAAATTTCTGGGGCTTTCAGGAAGCGTGGCTCTCGCTGGCCGCCAGCATCTTTGATATGGCGATCTACCCGACGCTCTTTGTCTTCTACTTGAAGCAGATGTCGCCGTGGTTTGGCGCGGGGAATCACGGAGTCTACGCCGGACTGTTTGTGGTAGCAACCTGCGCGATCTTGAATCTTGCGGGAATTCGCGTGGTGGGAATCACATCGTTGTGGCTCTTCTTCCTGCTGTCGGCGCCGTTCGCGTTGATGGTGGTGATGGCGCCATTCAAGATGGGAGCGCTGGCAGAAGCGCACGCCGCACCGGCGGCTGCCGGGCTGGGCTTGCTCGGCGGAGTGCTGGTGGCGATGTGGAATTACATGGGCTGGGATAACGCCTCGACCATCGCGCAGGAAGTCGAACGGCCGCAAAGGACTTATCCGCGGGCTATGATTGCCGCCGTCGTGTTGGTGGCACTGACCTACGTGCTGCCGTTTGTGGCGGTGTATTTGACGGGGATTCCTGCTTCCATATTTGGCGAAGACGGCTCGTGGGCAACCGTTGCGGGGATCGTCGGCGGGAAGCTCCTGGGATTCGAATGGCTGAAGTTCCTGATCGTCCTGGGCGGGATGATGAGCGCGTTCGGGATGTTCAATGCCTTGGTGCTCAGCTATTCGCGACTGCCGCTGGCGATGGCGCGAGACGGCATGTTGCCGAAGTTCTTTGGCAAGCTAAGCGCAAGAACTCAAGCGCCCTGGGTGTCCATCCTCTTCTGTGCGACCTGCTGGGGGCTGTGCTTGGGGCTGGGGTTCAGGCGGCTTATAACGCTGGACATTATGCTTTACGGGCTCAGCTTGATGCTGGAGTTCGTGACGCTGGTGGCGTTGCGCATTCGCGAGCCGGAGTTGAAGCGCGGATTCCGCGTGCCCGGCGGGCTAACCGGCGCGATTTCCTGCGGGATATTCCCGCTGCTGCTGCTGAGCCTGGCAATGGTAGAAAGCAACCAGGAAACCGTGCTGGGGTTAAACGGGCTGCTGTTTGGCGTGCTCATTATCATGGCCGGCTTCCTGACCTACTTCGTTACCGGGAAATTGAAGATTCGCAAAACCAATCCGGTTATGGTGGAAGAAATCGAAGAGTTGGAAACAGCGTAGGCGATTCTCATCTTTAACGATTCCCTGCCGCCCGGTTCGGAAGAGCCGGGCGTTTTTTTATGCGGCTGGGATATACTCAACGGTCTTTGAAGATGCTTGCCCTCTATCAGGAGATTCCAAACGTGAAATCGCCCCGTAGTACTTTCGCAGCTCTAGCGGTTCTATTCGCACTCACTGTTTCGGTTAGGTTATTTGCCGGACCAGAGGCGCCAAAACAGTTCGATCCAAAATTATTTCAAGAGCTGCGGTGGCGGCTGATCGGGCCGTCGCGAGGAGGGCGAACTTCGGGAGTGACGGGTGTGCGCGGCCAGCCGGAAGTCTTCTACTTCGGAAGCGTGGGCGGGGGCGTTTGGAAAACGAATGATGCGGGACGAACTTGGAACCCCATCTTCGATTCGCAGCCGGTGGCGTCGATTGGAGCGATTGCCGTTGCGCCGTCCGATTCGAACGTAATTTACGTGGGGTCGGGCGAAGCCGACATGCGGTCGTCGATTTCCTGCGGGAATGGGATGTACAAGTCCACGGATGCCGGGAAAACTTGGGCGCATATCGGGCTGGAGGATTCGCGGCAGATTGGTCGAATCATCGTGGACCCGCGAGACACGAACAAGGTTTTCGTGGCGGCGCTGGGCCATGCTTACGGACCGAACCAGCAGCGCGGCGTTTTTCGTTCGAAAGATGGTGGAAAGAGCTGGCAGAAAATCCTGTTTCACGACGAGAATACCGGCGCGATCGATCTGGCATTCGACCCCGGCAATCCAAAACTGCTTTACGCCTCGCTGTGGCAGACGCGAAGGCCGCCGTGGAGCATCTACGCACCTTCCTACGGACCGGGCAGCGGGTTATATCGTTCGAATGACGGGGGCGATCATTGGGAGCAGGTCAGCGGGCAGGGACTTCCGTCGGAAGGTCTGGGGCGGATTGGGATTGCGTTTGCGCCGAGCAATCCGAAGCGGATTTATTTGATTGTGGATGCCAAAGAGGGAGGGCTCTATCGTTCCGACAACAACGGGCAGAGCTGGCAGCGCGTTTCAAATGACCGCAGGATCTGGGGACGCGGATGGTACTTCGGAGAAGTCAGCGTGGATCCGAAAGATCCTGACACCTTGTACCTGCCGAATACCACAACGTACCAATCGCACGACGGAGGGAAAACGTTTACGGCATTCAAAGGCGCGCCGGGAGGCGACGACTACCACGAACTGTGGATTGATCCCGACGAGCCGCGGCGAATGGCGCTCAGCAGCGATCAAGGAACGATTGTGACGCGCAACGGCGGGGAGACCTGGAGTTCCTGGTACAACCAGCCAACGGCACAGTTCTATCACGTGGCGACGGATGATCAGTTTCCTTACTGGGTGTACGGAGCGCAGCAGGACAGCAACGCGATAGCTACGCCCAGCCGCAGCCGCTACAGTTCATTGAACTTTCACGATTGGCGGCCGATGGATGCGGGAGGCGAGAACGGTTATATCGCCCCGGATCCTCTGAATCCAGGCGTGGTGTTTGGCGGCACGGTCGCGCGACAGGATTTCAGCGACGAACAAGTGCAGGAACTGCCGCCGCCGCTGGCGCATCCTGGCAAATACCGAAGCACCTGGACGCTGCCGCTCGTTTTTTCGCCCACGGATCCCCACGTGCTGTACTTCGGGTCGCAAGTGCTGTTCCGAACGGCGGACAGCGGAAGCTTGTGGCAAGTGATTAGTCCGGATTTAACGCGCGAAGATCCGGGAGCGCCGCCGAATCTGGACGCCGCGACGGCCGCGGATGTTCCGAAAGGCAAACGCCACGGAGTGATTTACACCATCGGACCGTCGTTTGTGAAAGCCGGGGAAATCTGGGCGGGCACGGACGATGGATTGATTCAACTGACGCAAGATGAAGGGAAAACCTGGGAAAATGTTACGCCACCGGAATTGACGCCTTGGAGCAAGGTGACGCAGATCCAAGCATCGTATTCCGACGCGGGGACGGCCTACGCGGCAGTGGACCGGCATCGGCTGGATGACTATCAGGCTTATCTCTATCGCACGCGGGATTTCGGCAAGACCTGGCAGCGCGTTTCGAATGGAATTCCTGAGGGCAGTTTCCTGAACTGTGTGCGGGAAGATCCCTATCGGAAAAGGTTGCTGTATGCGTGTACCGAAAGGGGTGTGTACGTTTCTTTCAATGACGGGGATGATTGGCAGTCTTTGCGACTCAATCTGCCGATGACTTCGGTGCGCGATCTAGTGGTGCACGAAAACGATTTGGTGGTGGCCACGTTCGGGCGCTCGTTTTGGATACTCGACGACGTGACGCCGCTGCGGGAGATGGATGCGCGGGTAGCTGCCGCCGATGTATGGCTCTTTCGGCCAGAAGCCGCGATTCGCAAACGGGCGCCTTCCGATCAAGGGACACCGGTGCCGATGGATGAAACGTTGGCTGCGAATCCGCCGGAGGGCGCGGTGCTGGATTATTTCTTGAGAGACAAGGCGTCTTCGCCCATCCAATTGGAGATTTTCGACTCGGAAGGAAAACTGGTGCGGCGATTCGCAAGCGATGAAGTCTTGAGCAAGACAAATCCAAACGACGTCCCCATCCAAATGGTGTGGGTGCAGGACCCGAAACCGCTTTTGGCGGAAGGGGGAATGCATCGATTTGTATGGGACCTTCATTATGCGTTGCCGAAGGGCGTGCGCAGATCGTTCTGGGGACCGGCAGGGCCGTCGGCGGTGCCCGGCGAATACACGGTGAAACTCACTGCGAATGGGAAAAGCACCACGCAGCCTTTGACAATCAAGCTCGATCCCCGCGTGAAAATGCCGCAAGACGCGCTGGTGCCTCAATTTGGGCTTGCGTGCAAACTCGCTGCACGTTGGGGCGAAGTGTCGGCGGCGGTCGAACAGGGCAGTGCGCTGCGAAAGCAGATCGACGCGCGCAAGAAAGAGGCGGCTGGCAATACCGAACTAACGGCGGCGCTGGAAAGTCTGGAAAAGAAGGTGGAATCGGCAATGGAGGCCGATAATGATGGCGGATTTGGGCTGTTTGGGCTGGCCGCGCCGGATAAAGAGCGCGCGGCACTTCCCCAAGTTGCGAGGGCATTAAGCGGGCTCTTGATGATTGTGGACAGCTCCGAGCTGGGGGTGACGCCTGATGCCGCAAGCGCAAGCGCGCGCTGGGAAGAAACGGCGCAGGACGCGCTGGCGCATTGGATGGCGTTAGAAAAGGAAGACTTGGCGAACGTCAATGGCTTGCTGGAAAAGGCCAAACTAAAGGACTTGGTGCTGGCTGAGAATTCGGTGTCGCACTAGCCAAATCTGTCGCTAAGAATCGTGTGTTGGTTGCTGAGTAGGGGCGCACCATGCTGCGCCCCTACTAGCACGCGCCTACCCCATGCAATCGGTCGCGGCCCGTATTGCGGGACGAATTTGGTATGCTGCTGTAAGTGCAAAAACCTGTCCGAATTGAATCTATCTCTCTAGCTGGGCTGCTCCCCGTGGCGTTTCTGGCGGCCGTGATTATTTCTGCTTCTCAGACTCCTTCACCGAATCCTTCGCAGAGCCAGCAACCAGCGCCAACGCAACCGCCGTCCCTGGCAACTCCTCCAGGGACCTCTTCGCCCGCAGGAGCGCCAGCTTCCCCATTAGGGGCAGCAACTCCGCAAGGTCGGCTCAACGTGGTCGTGCTGGATCCGGCGCATGGAGGAACGGACCCCGGTGCGCGGGGAACCGGAGGCATCCGCGAAAGCGAGATCGTGCTGGGCTTCGCGAGTGAAGTTCGACGCGCGCTGGAGCAGCAAAGCTTCCAAGTCGTCGAAACGCGGCAAGGAAATGAAAATCCTTCGTTCGACGATCGTTCGGCGATCGCCAATGCGCAGCGCGGAGCGGTCTTCGTAACCTTGCATGTTTCATCGACAGGATTGCCGGGCACGGTGCGTGTTTATGTGAATTCGGACTTGCCAACAGTCACGGATTCGAACGGTCTAATCCCGTGGGACCGTGCGCAAGCGCCGTTTCTGGGGCTGAGCCGCACGTTTGGCGATCTTGTTCAAGGATTTCTCGCGCAACGTTTTAAAGGTTCGCCGGAGACATCGCAAACCGCGAGCGTGCGCCAGCTGCGAACAACGGCGGCGCCGGCCATCGCTGTGGAAGTTTCCAGCGTGACGGTGGAGGACCGCGCCGAACTTGACCGCATGGCTGCGGGCGTGGCGGATGCCATCGCGCGGGGAGCGGCAGCTTTCAAGCCTTCCTATGTTGTTCCAAGTTCGCCGGGGGCGCTGCCGTGACGCCACGCTGGAAGTTTCTCTTGGCCGGCGGATTGATCTTCATCGTGCTGGCGGCCGCGATCTATTTTCCAATTCTGCGGAGAAGGATGAAGCGGGCCGCAAAGCTCCAGCAACAGAGCGAAGAACAGGCGCGGCGCGAATTGACGCAGCCGATAGCGATCAATCCGGGCGATCCGCGAGTGAAGACCAAGCTCTTCTGGGCCTCGGATACCATCGATGCCACGCTGGTACCGGTGACGGTGGAGCTGCCGCTTTCGAATGACCCGCTGCTGCGATCGAAACAAGTCTTGAACACGCTGCTGGCGGGGCCTGTGGATGCGGAGTTGCGCACGTTGCCGCCGGATGCTTTGCTGCTGGCGTTTTACCTGTTACCAGATGGAACGGCGATCGCGGATTTTTCCGAGGCGCTGGCGACTTCCATTCCCTCCGGAATCGCCAGCGAGCAGTTGGCCGTGGATTCCATCACGCGGACGCTGGAAGCCAATGTGCCGCAGGTCCAGCGGCTGAAGATTCTGATTCATGGGCAGGAAGTGGAGACGCTGGCGGGACATTTGGATTTGACGGGGACATTTTTGGTGCGTACCACACCAGTTCAAGCGCCGGTAACCTCTGCGCCCACTTCCGCGAGCGGGGATAAACCGGCGGCACCGGCAACCGATAAAACGCCAGTCCCCGCTCCCGCGGCTGGAGCGTTGACACCGGACAAAGCTCCCGGCAAACTGGCGCAACCCGGGGGCAAGCCGTAGAATTCATGAGCGCGGTAGCGAGAACCGCAGGAGGAATAGTGAGGGTTGACGGCCGAACTCCGGACCAGATGCGCCCGCTGAAGATCACGCCAGACTTTATTTCCACGGCGGAAGGCAGCGTACTCATCGAGTTGGGAAACACGCGGGTGATTTGCACGGCTACCGTGGATGACGGCGTTCCCAGCTTTCTAAAGGGCAGTGGCAAAGGCTGGGTGACGAGTGAATATGGAATGCTACCGCGCGCGACGGAGGAGCGCACTCCTCGCGAAGCGGCGCGTGGGAAACAGTCCGGGCGAACGCTGGAAATTCAACGCTTGATCGGGCGTTCGTTGCGCGCGGTGACGGATCAGGAGGCGCTCGGCGAGCGCACGGTATGGCTGGATTGCGACGTTATTCAAGCAGATGGTGGAACGCGCACGGCTTCCATCACCGGTGCGTTTGTGGCGCTGGCGCTGGCGTTTGAACGCCTCGTGGCCGCAGGCATTTTGAAGAGTTCGCCGCTGATTGACACGGTGGCCGCCACAAGCGTCGGCATAGTGGACGACCGCGCGCTGCTGGATCTTGCTTATGAAGAGGATTCGCGCGCCGAAGTGGATATGAACGTGGTCATGACCGGCGGCGGGCATTTTGTGGAAATTCAGGCGACCGCGGAGGGACGCGCGTTTTCCGGAAGCGAGATGCAGGACTTGCTGGCGCTCGCGGCCGCCGGAATTCGCCGGTTGACGGAAGAACAGCGCGCCTTGCTGCCCCTAAAATTCAGTGCGCGCGCACGCTAAGCTTTTTCTCGCTTCATCCAATCCTGGGAAGCTCGCGGAGTACCGAGTCCTTGCTGCCACGGCGGCAACATCTGTTGCCGTTGAACTCGCATTACTGCCGGACTTCGATGCGCTTCCAGAGTTCGCGGAAAACGCTCCGACCTTTGCCGAAAATGCGGCGGGCAAGGCGCTGCATTACTCGCGGCTGCGCGACGGGCTGGTGTTCGCCGATGACTCGGGGTTGGTAGTGCCGACTCTCGACGGCGCGCCGGGGGTTCATTCCGCAAGGTACGCCGGGCCGCTCGCGACAAATGCGCAAAAGATCGAAAAACTCTTGGGCGAGATGAGCGGTAAGACCGGCACTGAGCGCGCTGCCTATTTCGTGTGCGTGATTGCGCTGGCGGAGCGAGGGCGAGCGAAAGCCATCGTAACGGACCGCGTCGATGGCGAAATTCTGGACGCTTCACGCGGAGCGGGGGGATTTGGCTACGATCCGGTCTTCTACTTCCCTGCTCTGCAGAAAACATTCGCAGAAATCCCCGCCGAAGAAAAGAACGAGCGCAGTCATCGAGGAAAGGCATTCCGCAGATTGCTCGCCGCTCTTTCCTCCATGCTATAGTTTTGGCTCCTATGGCCACTAAATCGAAGAAAACGAAATCAACGAAGAAGCCGTCTGCCGCAAAATCGATAACAAAGAAATCAGTCAAAGTAGCGAAGCAAGCTCAGGCGGGAACTGCTCCTAAGCGCGTAGCAGCAATCCTTGCGAAACTGGACCAAGCGTATGGGAATGCCACGTGCGAGCTCAATCACGAAAATGCATTCCAATTGCTGATCGCCACGATTCTTTCGGCGCAGTGCACCGATGTGCGTGTGAATCAGGTCACCGAAACGCTCTTCAAGAAATATCCGGATGCCAAGGCGTTTGCCTACGCCACACCAAGCGAATTGGAACAGGACATCCGGCCAACGGGGTTTTTCCGCAACAAAACGAGATCGGTGATGGGCGCGAGCAAAGCGATCCTTGAAAAGTTTGGCGGGCAAGTGCCGCGCGCAATGGAAGAAATCCTCACGCTGCCAGGCGTCGCGCGAAAAACAGGAAACGTCGTGCTCGGAACCGCATACGGAATCGCCAGCGGAGTAGTGGTGGATACGCACGTGCTGCGCCTCTCGAACCGCTTGGATTTGTCACGCAATGAAGATCCAAAGAAGGTCGAAGAGGATTTGATGAAGATTATTCCCCGCGAGACGTGGATCAAGTTTTCTCACCAACTCATTTGGCATGGACGCCGGGTGTGCCACGCGCGCAAACCGAAGTGCATCGAATGCAACATGCAATCGCTGTGCTATGCGAAAGACAAAACAATCTGAAGTTCAAACTATCTACTCAGGCTTTTTGACTGGAGTTTGATCCGTCCCGCCCGGCGGTGCTTTAGGTTGCTGCGCATTGGTGGGCGGAGGCCCCGGCGGCGATGCACCTTGAGCAGGCGCGCCGCCAGGGTTCACTATATCGCTGAAATTCGGCAAGCTGCCGGAATGCACGTCGGGATTCTGATGCGGATTCTTGCTGGTGTCCGGGTGCTCAATCATCCCGCCGGTGGGCTGCGATTTCTGAACTACCCACGCGCCATCTCGTTTTTCCAAGTTATAGGCGACTTGCATGCCCGCTCCCGCAGGTGCGCCATTCTTGGGCCGGAATACAACCTCGGCGTGCGCTTGATTGCCATTGATGGAAACACTCCGGATTTCCATGTCCATGGCGCTCATGTTGAGAGTACCGACGCCGTTGAGGTGCTGCAGAATGCCGGCGCGAATGGCGTCGTTGTCACTCGCCTTCTTCTTGCAACCTCCCCCAAGCAAGAGTGCGGCGGACAGACCCAGGACTAGGCCAAGGCGTTTCATGCGAGAGTCTTTTTCGATTCCAGATGATGATTCATTCATCCATCTTACGCGGTCCGAAGCCCATTGGGAACCATTGGGAGATTGTTCAGGCGAACGCCGGTGGCGTCAAAAATGGCATTGCCGACCGCCGGCGCCACGGCCATTATCGGCGTCTCGCCGGCGCCCGCCGAAGGAATATCTTTGCGATCGAGCAGAATCGCCTCGATTTCCGGCACGTCGCGAAAGCGCGGCACGCGATAGCTCGCGAAATGCGGATTCTTGATGCGGCCGTTCTCAAATCCGATGGCTTCAAAAAGCGCTCCGCCCAGTCCCTGGATCATCGCGCCGACCACCTGATTGCGTAGTCCATCGGGGTTGACGATGGCGCCGCACTCGAAAGCCTCCACTAATCGCACGACGCGAACTTCGCCCGATTTCTTATCCGCCGCTATTTCCGCGCAGGTCGCGACATAACTACCCTTCTCGTTACCGCAAGCGATTCCGAATCCTTGTCCTTCTTGCGTTTTCTTGCGCGGCCAGCCAAAGGACTTCGCTGCCGCCTCCAGCACCGCGCGCATACGCGCATCGGAAAGATTCTTCATACGGAAATCGAAGGAATCCATTTTCGCTACTTTCGCCAGCGCATCCATGTGCGTCTCGCGCGCGAAGTGATTGGCCGTTGCGGCCAGCCCGCGATACGATCCGCTTCGCAGGATCAACGGCACGGCATGATATTCCGTTCGCTGATTCGCAACCACGTAAGGAGTCTCGATCCCTGAAGATCCGGAATGGTAGTTGTGAAATTCCCAAGCCGTTAACGCGCTGTCGCTGGAAATGCCGCTTTTGACCTCGATGACTCCCGCGGGCCGGAAATACGCCCACGTGAATTCTTCCTCGCGAGTCCACACCACTTTGACAGGGTGCCCGGCCGCGCGAGCCAGACGTGCCGCTTCGATCGCCGCATCGCTCGTGTGTTTTCCGCCATACGCCGAGCCGGTATCCGGCACCATAACGCGCACGCTGCTCTCCGGAATATGAAATACGGCGGCCAGCTCGTCGCGGTTGGCAAACGGCCGCTGCGTTCCGGTCCACACCGTAAGCTTTCCGTCAGCCCATTGCGCCACCGCCGCGCGAGGCTCCAGCGGAGCATGCGCGATATAGGCGACGTTGTATGTCGCGTCGAGGCGATGCGCCGCGCTTGCCAGTCCATCTTCGACGGACCCTTTCTGCCCACGATGGCGATCATCGGATTTCGCTGTGGCATTCTGCTCGAGATACGAAAAGATCTCCTTGCTCGAAATCTGCGGCACTTCTTTCCATTGCGCATGGATGGCATTAAGAGCGCGCTCGGCTTCGCGTGCGCTAGGCCCGGCCACGCCGACAAACTCACCATCCCGTACAACGATTACGCCCGTCATGGCCCTCGCGGCACTGTCATCGCAGGAAATCAGCGTTGCACCGAAGGACGGCGGCCGAAACACTTTGCCGTACAACATGCCTGGGAGAGAAATGTCCGTCGTGTACTGGTGGCGCCCGGTCACAAACGACCGGCCATCAACCTTTGGTATCGGTTTCCCGGCGATAGTCCATTGCGCGGCCGGTGTGACGGGATCTTCGGAGGGCAGACTTTGCGCCAGCGTCGTGCCCCGCGCGAGTTCCGCATATCTAAGCGATCGGCCCGATGCGGGATCGCTGACTTTCGCGTCCGCAGCAACTAACCCGGCAGGTGCAATATTCCATTCCTTGGCGGCCGCGGCAATGAGCAAATCGCGCGCGGCGGACGCCACACGCCGCAACTGCGGGGTCATCGACGGCGTCGTCCGGCTGCCAAAAGTGCCGGCGTCGAACGGCGTCAGCGCCGTATCCGCCATGACCATTCTTACACTTTCAAACGGCACACGCAGTTCATCAGCGATGCTTTGTGCCAGCGCCGTGCGGATGTTCTGGCCGATTTCGGCTTTGCCGGCAAATCCAGTGATACTGCCGTTTGCGCCGACGTGCAGCCACGCGTCAATGTCCTTGGGCAGTTCTTCACTGTGAAAACTGCGATGCCCCGGAGCGGTTTCCTGCGCTGCCCCTGCTTCTTTCGCGATTGCGAACACGGCAATGCCGGCGCCTAGAATCTTGAAGAAGTCGCGCCGAGCCAAATCGAACTGGTGCATCGGAGCTCGGCGAAATTCGTAGCGCTCCGGTTCGAGAACAAATTTTTCCGTGATGTCGCTCATCGCCCGCGCTCCTCGATCATCTTGGCCGCTTGGCGGACTGCCTCCATGATTCTCGGATGCGTCCCGCACCGGCACACATTCCCTTGCAAAAACTGAACGACCTCGGCCTGACTGGGATTCGCATTCGTTTGCAGCAGGCCCACGCTGCTCATGATCATTCCTGAAGTGCAGTAAGCGCATTGGAACGCACCGGCATCGAGGAACGCCTGCTGCACGGGATGCAAACGGCCATCTTTCTCAAGACCTTCGATGGTTGTGACCGGCTTTCCGGCTGCCGCGCTCACGGGAATCTGGCAAGAGCGCCTCGGCGCTCCCCCAAGCAAAACCGTGCACGCACCACACTGCCCTTCCCCGCAACCATACTTGGTCCCGCTCAACTGGAGTTCATCGCGCAGAACGTACAAAAGGGGCGTGTCTGGAGGGTAGTTCACCGCATATCGCTTGCCGTTCACTTCAATTTTGATGGGCATCGCTTTGCCTCCTCGCTGCAAAAATTTTGCGCTCGAATCATTGCTTGTGGCAAGTGTCGCAAGCAGTCTTCGCCTGGTTCATTTCATGGCAGTGCAAGCAGCTATACATCGTCGTGACGCTGGTGACTTCGGCCATCGCTTCCATCTCTCGCACTTGTCCGTGGCAGGTTTCACATTTTACTCCGGCCTCCAGATGTACGCGGTGATTCCACGCAACGCCGGGCAGAACCGTATAAACACGGACCCAGGGAACCGCTTGCTTCGATCTTCGATAGTCAGCCAGTTTCTGAATCGAAGGTTTGTCCTTCGCGATGGTCACATGGCATTCCATGCAAATACTTATAGCCGGGAAGGTCATAAGCTTCCCGGGCTCTGGATTGGTATGGCACTTCTTGCACTCCAAGCCAAAGCCCAAATGTTTCTTGTGACTGTACGCAATCGGTTGTGCGGGCGGCGTGTGTTCGGACGGATTGTCCGGGACCATTTGCTTGGTGTCCTGGGGGGGCGCAGTGGATTGCGCGGTAAGACCGACAGCAAGAAAGAGAAATGCCACGATCGCTGCGTGCATCGCAACAGCAGCAAGCCATGCAATTTTTTTCAACATGGTGCAACCTCGCAAATTAGAATCTGCCGCTCGTTCGCGTTGCCACTACGCTTTCTTGTTCACCACTTCCTCGATGCTGGTTCCGAAATCCTTGAGCATGACTGTCGCGGCGTTCCGGCCTGGGGCTCCCGTAACCGAGCCGCCAGGAAACGTCGTGGCGCCAGTCTGGTACAAGCCCGGAATCGGCATGCGGTGTTGCGCCCAGCCTGGCATTGGCCGCATCGGCCCGGTTTGCGAGGCGCTTTGCGCTCCGGCGTGAGCGCTGCCGTGCCAGAAGTGCGGATTCATGCGTTCCAAGTCCAGCGGGCTTTCAATGAATCGCGCCAGAATTTTGTCGTCTGTCAAATTTGGCGCATAGCGCCGCAAGTATTTGAGATAACCGTCGGAAACATCTTTCTTGATGTTGTCCCAGTGCTCCGGGCCTTCCTTCAATTCGTAAGGCTGCCAACCGATGACTTTAAGCGTGTGCATGCCCGCGGGAGCGCGCGTCGGATCCGCAACGCTGCAGCAGATGATCTGCATCGGTGGATCCTCCAGATTCACTACTCTTCTCGCATCGTCGTACGCAAAGCGCAACGCACGGTCCGGTGAAACCAGGATGCCAGCTTCCACGGGCGAGATCGTTCCGCCATCTCCGGCAAACTTCGGTGCTTCGGAAGTCGCGTAGTGCGTGACGAACATGGCGTTTTCCGCTTGCCAGGTATCCACGCCGTCCAGGAAATCCTCGCCCCACAATTCGCGCGGGGCCATGACCACCAAATGCTTGATGTGAATCGTCGAAACCACTGCTTTTTCCGCGCGGTAGGAACTTTGGTCGCTGCATTCCACGCCCACGCATTTCCCGTTCTCCACAATCAGCCGCTTCACCCATTTATTTGTCAGCAGCACGCCGTTGTGCGCTTCGATGTACCGCGCCAGCGCCTGCGTCAGCATTCCCGAACCGCCCTTGGGAAACGGCCGTCCGGAGTGTTGCTGGCGGGCCGTGCCGTAAGCCAAGCGTCCCGTCACCGGCGCATCCGGCGGCTCCGCCGCCAGGTGGGACATGTAAAGCATGAACGTGCGGCAGTGTTCTTCCTCGAACGTGTCGCGAATAATCTCCCACGCGGACATTGCCAAGCGCCTCTGCCACAGTTTTCCTCGCGGTTGCTGCGCTAGTTGATCGTTCAACGGCTTGCCAAATCCAATGGGCGTGAAACTAGTTCCCATCAGGATCGGCTTCACGGCGTCAAACTCGGCCAGCATTTTCCGGTACGCCGCGGCATCTTTCTTTGAAAACTTGGCGAACTCCGCGCAGGTGCGGTCCAAGTCGCGCCATTGCGTGAGATAGGAACCATCGGCAAAGGGCATGTGAAAGATCGGATCGGGATCGACGTATTCAAGTCCGTAATCGCCAAGCTTCAACTCGTCGTTCTTGATCATGGGATTGTCGAGCAAGAACGTGTGCGCGGTAGAACAAACATCGTCTTTGAATCCCTTAAGCGTTAGTGACGCAGTCTTAACGCCGCCGCCGACGATTGGGCGTCCTTCCAGAAGTAAGCACCGATAGCCCGCTTTCGCCAGGTACGCGGCCGCAATCATGCTGTTGTGCCCCGCGCCCGCCACCACGATGTCGAAGCGATCTCCTTTAGGCGTTTCTTGGCCGATAGAAAACCGCCTGGCCGCGAGTGGCGCGAGCGCCGCGGTCTTCACGAATCCGCGCCGGCTGATTTTGCTCATGGGCCCGCCTCCTGGCAATGCTCAACTAAGCTTTCTTCTTCACCACTTCCTCAATGCTAGTCCCGAAATCTTTCAGTATCACCGTTGCCGCATTTCGCCCCGGCCCGCCCGTCACCGATCCGCCCGGATGTGTCGTCGCTCCCGTTTGATACAAGCCCGGAATGGGCATGCGATGCTGCGCCCAGCCCGGTACGGGGCGCATCGCGCCCGATTGCGCTGGGCCCGCTCCGCCTGCGTGACAACTGCCGTGCCAATTGTGCGGGTTCATACGCTCCAGATCGAGCGGGCTTTCGATGGTCCGCGCCAAAATCTTATCTGCGGTCAAATTCGGCGAATAGCGCCGCAGGTAGTTCAAATTTGCGTCGGAAACTTGCCGCTTGATCTCGTCCCAATGCTGAGGTCCTTCTTTCAATTCGTATGGCTGGTACGCGACAATCTTCACGGTATGCATCCCAGCCGGCGCGCGTGTTGGGTCGGCCAGGCTGCAGCAGATTACGTGCAGCGGAGGGTCCTCGAGATTCACCGCTCCGCAAGCGTAGTCCACGCTCATGCGCATCGCGCGCTCGGCGCTGACCATCATCCCGGAGTGCACGGGCGAGAGCGTTCCACCGGTCACCGCATACTTTGGCGGTTCGGTCGTCGCATAATTTGTAGCAAATAGCGTCAGGCCCGCTTTCCACGTATCCACGCCGTCGCTGAAATCCTGTCCCCATAATTCACGCGGCGCCATACCGACAAGCTGCTTGATATGGATGGTCGAGAGCACCGCCTTTTCCGCGCGATACGAGCTGCCATCCTGGCATTCCACTCCCGTGCACTTCCCACTCTCAACGATCAGCGCTTTGATCCATTTGTTCGTCAAGATCACGGCGCCGTGGGCTTCGATGAAGCGGGCCAATGCCTCGGTGAGCGCTCCCGACCCTCCTTTGGGAAGTGGACGGCTCTCGCGCTGCTGGTGCAACGGAATATAAGCAGCTCGCGCGGTCATGGGATCTTGTACCGGCTGCAACGAATAAGGGCAGCCCATCATGAACGCGCGGCAATGGTCATCTTCAAAACTGTCGCGCACGATTTCCCACGCCGACATCGCCAGGCGCCGTTGCCACAGTTTTCCGTGCGGATGATCCGCCAGGCGATCATTGAGCTCCTTACCAAAACCAATTGGCGTGAACGTCACCGCATTCAAGAAAGGCTTGACGGTTTCGTATTCCTTGATCATTCGGCGGTAAGCAAGTCCGTCTTTCTTGGAGAATTTCGCAAATTCCTCGCAGGTACGGCCCAGGTCGCGCCACTGCGTCAGGTAGCTGCCGTCGGGAAACGGCATGTGAAAAACGGGATCGGGGTAAATGTATTCGAGGCCGTAGTCCCCGAGTTTGAGCTCGTCGTCGCGCAGAATTGGATTTCCCTGGATTCCGTTGTGCGCCGAAGAGCAAATGTCATGAATAAATCCGCGCAGCGTCACTTGCGCGGACTTCACGCCGCCGCCCACGATCGGCCGGCCTTCGAGCACCAGGCAGCGGTAGCCCGCTTTCGCCAGATACGCCGCCGCAATCAAACTGTTGTGTCCGGCGCCGGCAACCACGATATCGAAATTTTCAGGCATGACGGTTTATTTGAGCGCTGACGTTGGACGAAAATATATGGACTGTCCGCGGCTGATTCTCGCGAAAATAGCTCAATTCCTCAGAAAATGTTCTTCGTTTGCTGCTACAGCAACTTGTCCGGCTCGCGAATGGCCTCCGCCAATTCGCTCAAGAACTCCGCCGCTCGTGCTCCGTCGACCACGCGGTGGTCGCTCGAAAGCGTCATCGTCATCATCGGCCGGATGCCGGGTTTGCCATCAACCGGCACGACGCGGTCGGAAATGCTCCCCACCGCCAATACCGCCGCTTGCGGCGGAGTGATGATCGCGCTGAACGCATGGACCTTGTACATGCCCAAATTGCTCAACGTAAATGTTCCACCCGTGATGTCCGCGGGACGTAGCCGTCCCGCTCGCGCCCGCTCCGTCAATTCCCGCCGCTGTACCGCTATCTCCGCGACCCGCAAAGCGTTCGCTTTGTGAATCACCGCTCCGACCACGCCATCCTTCACCGCCATCGCCACGCTGACACTAATCTCAGCATTCAAACGAATCCCTTCACCCGTCCAACTCGAATTCATTCGCGGATGCTTCGCTAGCACTCTGGCCAAAATTCCAATCAACAAATCCGTAATTGTAGGTGCCGCGCTCCGCGCTTTCTCCGCCTGGTCACTCAGTTTTTTTTGAGCCGTGACCAGTTCACGGCACTCCACTTCCCGCACCAGAAAAAAGTGCGGCACGCTAGTCCAGCTCTGCGTCGTACGCACCGCCATCAACCGCGCCACTTGGCTCAGCGTTTCCACTCCGGCCGGAGCCGCAGCCGCCACACTTGAAGTTCCCTTCGACTCCGCTGCGCGCTGCACATCCTCGCTGCTAATGGTCCCGCCGGGCCCGGTTCCCCGAATTTGGCCGATCTCTACACCAAGTTCTTTGGCCAGCCGTCGCGCCTTCGGTGAAATCTGTGGAGCCGCTCTCTCGTGTTGAGCTACGGCCGGCGCCACGGCAGCCGCTGTTCGTTCTGCGCTACTCGCGGCGCGCGCTGCTGGTGCCGTTGCCGTCGTCGATTTCGCCGGGGCCTTTTCCCCCGGTCCAACCAGCCACGCAATCGTCTCCCCTACCGGGATCACCGCCCCCACATCCGCCGTTATCCCCGCAAGAATCCCATCCCCCGGCGCCTCCACCTCGACGACTGCCTTATCCGTCTCGATCTCCAGCAAAGGTTCGCCCTTGGCAACGCGTTCGCCTTCTTTTTTTCGCCAAGCCAGCAGCTTCCCGGTTTCCTGCGCCATTTCCAGCGCCGGCATCACCACGCTGATCGCCATAGTTTTGTCAGGAGCCGAGGACGCGCGTTCAGTCCGTAGCTGCCACTCCTTCGGCCTTCGCGCTTGCCGCCACCATTTCTTTCACGCGCTTGCTCGGTGGCGCTTCATGTTCGCGCGTCGTCGCAAGCGGCCCACTGACGGTGTGATAGTGCGCGCCCGCCACCATCAATTGTTCCGCCGGAAATCGCGTAATCACCTCATGCCCCGTTTCCGTCACTACAATCTCTTCTTCAATCCGCGCCGCGCTCCATCCATCCGTTGAAGGCCAGAACGTTTCCAGCGCGAATACCATCCCCGGCTTGATCTCGTGCGAATGCTCCAGCGAAACCATCCGGCTGATCACCGGCTTCTCCCAAATCGCCAGCCCGATCCCATGTCCGAATTGCAGCGCAAACGCCGCTTCTTCATCCGGAAATCCAAAGTCCTCTGCCTTCGGCCACACCGACGCAATCTCCGCCGTCGTCCGTCCCGGCTGCACCAGCGAAATCGCCGCATCCAGATATTCTCGGCAGCGTTTGTAAGCATCAATCATCGCGTGCGATGCGTACCCGATCGTGAAGCACCGGTAGTAGCAAGTCCGGTAGCCCATGTACGAATGCAAAATGTCGTAGTAAACCGGATCGCCCGGCCGCAGCACGCGATCCGAAAAAACATGCGGATGCGGACTGCACCGTTCCCCGGAAATCGCATTCACCGCTTCCACGTATTCCGAGCCCAGGTCGTACAAAACTTTGCTCGCCAGCCCCACCGCCTGGTTCTCGCTCATCCCCGGCTTCATCGCGCGGTACAATTCGTCGTATGCCGCGTCCACCATCATCGCCGAGTGATTCAGCAGCGAAATCTCGTCCTGCGTCTTGATCACCCGCGCGTCGCTCATCAACTGCTGCCCATCCACAATCTTGATGCCCTCTTTTTGCAGCGCAAAAAGTATGGGCGGCTCGACCACATCGATTCCGAGCGGCTCCTTGTGCAACCCGCGCTTCTCCAGTTCCACTTTAATTTTCCGCGCCACATTTTCCGCGCGCCCCATCTCCGGCGACATCGCCCCTCGCAGCAGCGGAATTCCCGCGCGCGATCGCTCGCCCAGCCATGGACAATTTTGTTGATGGTGTCTCGCCGCCGATCCGAAATCCCAAAGGATTGGTTCATCCTTCTGCGGCAGCAGTGAAAACCGGCTGATTTTGTCTTGTGCCCACGTCCCGATGTGCGTCGCCGTCAAGTACCGCACATTGTTCATGTCAAAACACAGCAGCGCGCCCATCTGCGATTTCGCCAACAACGCCTTCGCCCTCGCCAACCGTTCCCGCCGCAGCCGGTCAAAATCAATACGATTTTCCCAATCCACCGCCATCGGTCCGTACGTTTTCAGCGCCATCTCACGCCTCCCGCGCTGCGCGACTCACGCCTTAGCAAAGAGTGCCCGCGCCGCCTCGAATACCGTTTGCTCCGTCGGCACCGTCACATCCTCCAGCGGCGGCGAAAATGGAATTGGCACGTGCATCGCCCCCATCCGCTTCACCGGCGCTTCCAAGCTATAGAACGCCCCTTCCGCAATCACCGAAGCAATCTCACCCGTTACTCCGTACCGCCCGTATCCTTCATCCACCACCATCGCCCGCGAAGTTTTCTTCGCCGACTCCACCAGCGTCTTTTCATCCAGCGGCCACATCGTCCGCGGATCAATCACTTCCGCGCTCACTCCAATCTTCTCCAGCAACGCCGCCGCGCCCAGCGCCACTTGGACCATGCTGCTCGTCGCCACAATCGTGATGTCTTGGCCCTCTCTCTTCACTTCCGCCACGCCCAACGGAAGGGTGTACTCCTGTTCCGGCACCGGCCCTTTCAGCTTGTACATCATCTTGTCTTCAAAAAAGACGACCGGATTCTCGTCTCGTATCGACGCCTTCAAAAGCCCCTTGGCATCGTAAGGCGTCGCCGGCATCACCACTTTCAGTCCCGGCACATGGCAAAGCCATGCATGTAGCGATTGCGAATGCTGCGCCGCCGAACGCCGTGTCGCTCCCAGCGTCGTGCGCAGCA
The DNA here is from genome assembly GCA_035510055.1 of Candidatus Cybelea sp. Taxonomy (GTDB): domain Bacteria; phylum Acidobacteriota; class Terriglobia; order Acidiferrales; family UBA7541; genus Acidiferrum. Next base: position 78,892 of record DATKHV010000019.1, read on the forward strand.
CCATCGGCACTTTCCACGTCCCTCCCGACATGTAGTGCACCTTCGCCGCTTGATTCACCATCTGGTCCATCGTCAGCGTCAAAAAATCTCCAAACATGATGTCCACGACGGGCCGCAGCCCCGTCATCGCCGCTCCAACGCCCATGCCCGTGAAACCCGCTTCCGAAATCGGTGTGTCAACCACGCGTTCCGCGCCAAATTCTTCCACCAGCCCGGACAAAACTTTGAACGGCGTCCCCGCTTCCGCCACGTCCTCGCCAAAAATGCACACGCGCTTATCGCGGCGCATCTCTTCCGCCAGCGCTTCACGAATTGCTTGCGCAAACGTCAATTCCCTTGTCGCCGCTTCAGGCATAAACGTCCTGGTCCACCTCGTCTACGGTTGGATATGGCGCCGCAATCGCAAATTCCACCGCGGCCTTCATCTCCGCGCGCACCTCTTCCTGGATTTGCTTCAGCTTTCCTTCATCCGAAATTTTCTGTTCCATCAGCCATTGCGAAAAATTCTTAATGGGGTCCCGCTTGGTCTTCCACTCCAGCTCTTCTTGCTTCGAACGGTAATAATCCCGGTTGATATCGCCCACGTGATGTCCCGTGTAGCGGTACGTGTTGCACACCAGAAACGCCGGCCCTTCGCCCTTCCTCGCCCGCTCCACTAACCGGTGCGCCACCTCGTATACCGCTCGCACGTCTTGCCCATCCACGCTCTCCGCCTGCACTCCAAACGCGGTTCCCCGCGCCAGGATGTCCCCCGCCGTCGTCTCCGAATAGTGTGTATATTCCGTATAAAGATTGTTCTCGCAAACGTAGATCACCGGCAATTTCCAAAGCGCCGCCAGGTTCATCACTTCATACAAAACTCCCTGCCCCAGCGCTCCTTCTCCAAAAAAGCACGCCGCCACTTGTCCCGTTCCTAATCTCTTCGAAGACAACGCCGCTCCCGTCGCAATTCCAGCGCTCCCTCCAACAATGGCGTTCGCTCCCAAATTTCCCGTCGCCGGATCAGCAATGTGCATCGAACCGCCCTTGCCACGGCAGTATCCCGCCTCTTTCCCCAGCAATTCCGCGAACATCCGGTCGGGCGAAGCTCCTTTCGCCACGCAATGCCCGTGCCCGCGATGCGTGCTCGTGATGTAATCGTCCCGTCGCAGCGCTTCACAAATTCCCACCGCCACTGCTTCTTCTCCGATGTAAAGGTGCGCCAGCCCTGGCATCAGCGCGCGCGTATAAAGCTCATTCACCTGCTCTTCAAACTCCCGGATCATCACCATTTGCCGGTACATCCGCAGCAAATGCTCGGTTTTCGCGTCCGCTTTCGTTTTGGATGGATCCGTTGCCAGGGTCATGGTTTCACTCCCGACATCTGCGCCAGAACATCAAACACTACCGCAAAATCTTTTTCCACTAATCCCATCCCCCGCGCCGCCGTCAGAAATTCATTCGTCACCGCCGTCGTCGGCATCGGCACGTCCAGTTGCCGCCCCAGCTCCAGCGCCAGGTTCATGTCTTTCTGCATCATGTTGACGTTGAACCACGCCGCCTCCGGCTTTTTCAAAATAAATGGCCCGCGATATTGCACCATCGGCGAAGCAATCACGCTGTGTGTCAGCACGTCCACCGCGGTTTCCCGCGCGATGCCGCTCTTTTCCGCCAGCAGCACGCCCTCGCAAAATGCCAGCATCTGCACCGCCAGGCTCAGGTTCGTGCCAATCTTCATCACCAGCGCCAGGCCGTTGTCTCCCACGTGCGTGACCTTTGGCCCGATGTCCAGCAGCAGCGGCTTCACTTTTTCAAACGTCCCTTTGCGCCCTCCCACCATCACCGAAAGCTTTCCCTCCTGCAGCGTGATCACGCTCCCGGAAACCGGCGAGTCCACCATGTCCCCGCCCTTTTCCCTGACCTTCCCCGCGACTTCCCGGCTGTACGCCGGACTCACGGTGCTCATATCCACAAAAATCTTGCCGGGCGCCGCCGCGGCCAGCATTCCGTCCGCGCCGTTCATCACCGCGCCGAGCGCCGCGGAATTCGTCACCATCGAAAACGTAAAGTCCGACGCCACCACCACCGCTCGCGGCGAATCCGCCCACTTCATCCCCTTCTTGACCAGCCACTCCGCCTTCGAACGCGTCCGGTTATACCCCGTAACGCTGTAGCCCTTCCCGAGCAGCCGGTTCACCATCTCGCTGCCCATCACTCCCAGACCGACAAATCCCAAATTCGCCATGAATCCTTCTTTTCCGACCAAAACTCAGATTCACCGCGCTAATGTGGCGGCACTTAAGCCACTGCCACTCAGTCGCCGAAAGAAAATAAACTAAACAGCATAGGTTCTTTTTTCTTTTCTTACTTAAGACTTAAAACTGACGACAGAAAACTCTTTTCACCCTTCCTGCCCCGGCGCACGCCTGGAATCCTCTCGCACTTGTCGCATATGCGCCCTCATCGCTTCCCGCGCTCCCGTTGGATCCTTGTGTTCGATCGCGTCCAAAATCTTTTTGTGGTGATACTGCCCTCGTTCCGGGCCGCCCTCCACCTGAAAGATTCCCATTCGCTGCTCGCGCAGAAGCCCCACAATGGAATCAATTAGTGAAAGTATGATGGGATTGGCCGCCGCTTCCGCCAGCGCCAGGTGAAAATCCAGATCGGCTTCAATGAACGCGTCAGGATCTTTCCCCGCTTGGTCCATGATCCCCACTTGCTCGCGCATGGAGGCCAGGTCCTCCGCGTCCGCCCGCGTCGCCGCCAGGGCCGCTATTTCCGGCTCCAGGATTTCTCGGACCTCTGCCAGGAACCCGGACCCTTCTGTTTGCCCCACCCGCAGCATCCGGTCCAGCGACTGCCGCATGGAGTGGGAAGCCCCGTCCGTTATAAACGTCCCCCGTCCCGGGTAGGCTTCCACCAAGCCCTTTTCGCGCAGCGCCTTCACCGCTTCGCGCACCGCTGTGCGGCTGACGCCGAATTGTTCAGCTAATTCCCTTTCCGGGGGCAGCTGGTCCCCAGGCTTCGTCGCCCCTTTGTGGATGGATTCCTCGACCTGCAGCACGATTTGTTCGTAGAGGCGAGAGGAACGCACGATCTTGTACATGACATCCTCCCCCAAAAAGAAGTCATTTCGCCTCTTGGTACGACCGTCGTACCAAGAGAACTCGCCTAAGTCCAGTTAGTTGACGCGGGAATCGTCAGAACCTGGTTGAGTTGTTGGACCAATCTACCACCCTCACTCCCGCTCCGCAACCCGTTTGCGGGTCTTGGACTCAGTTTCCGATTACCACGTTTTATCTTCCAAGTGCTTGATTCCTGAGAAGACCTCCCGATTTAGAATCATTGGACCGGCAGTTTCCACAAGTAGATGCCGCTCTTGAACGCGCCCTCAAACAAAATACTTCCGTCCGCGCTGAAGGCCAGATGGCCTTTTCCAAACAGGGGGCCGTAATTTGAAGGCGCCATGGCTGTCGCCACCGTGCCCACCGACGTCCCGGTCTGCGCGTCCAACAAGTCGATAATTCCCCACGACCTTTCAACCGCGACCCGTTTCCCATCGGGCGACAAAACGGCGCTGAGCGCCAGCACCTGCGGATAAGAAAAGGACGCGCGTTCTTTCCACGTGTTCGCATCCGACACTTTAACTCTGTACTCGGTCGTTCCGCTAAACGTGTGAAGGTCCACCGGCATCCTCAGCGATTCCTGCCCGGCCGTCATCAGCCACTGCCCGTCCCGGCTGAACGCTAGGGAGCCTGTGGCCTTCTTGTGCGCCGCAAACGACTGCAATTTTTGGCCTGAGTGCGTGTCCCAAAGCTCGACATAGCTGAAGGACTGCGGACCTAGCTGGGCGAGGAGCTTGCTGTCCGGACTGACCGCTAACGGACTAACACCATACCAAACGATTTGCGTTTTCCCTTCTGCGGCAAATTTCAGCGATTGCGCGTTCCCTAGTTTGTTTTGCGCCGTTTCACCGCCGCCAAACGCGATCCATTGCACCGGCGCGCCGAGATGAGGATTTCTCTCCGGCTTGACGCTGGCCGCCACCGACCACGTTTTCGTTTCCCACACCACCAGCGAACTGCCCAGGCTCGGAAACACACCAGGATTCGCCGCCAGCCAGCGTCCGTCCGGGCTGAATACCAAAGTGTCCGCGGCATCGGTTGTCAGCGTTGTCACGATCTTTCCATTCGCTGAATTCCGCACCGTCACCCCGGGAGCGGCAGACACCAGCCACCGCCCGTCAGGACCATGGCCAGCGTTTGTGGCCCTGGCGGTCCAGCGAATTCGCGCACCGGTCGCCCCGTGGCAAGCTCCCAAATCTTCACGGAATTCACCGGATACTCCGCCGCCGCAACTTGCTTCCCATCCGGACTGAACGCGACCGCCGTCAATCCACTCGAATTGACCAAATCTTGTTAACCGTGGACGCTACTGACTAGGCTTCCGGTGGCGACCGACCACTGACGCAGTGCTCGTGTAGAGCCGCGGCTCGTGACAGCAATCTCGCGCCCATCTGGCCCGAAGAAAACGTATTCGGCATCTTGCTGCGGAAAAGTCTATTTCACCTGCCCACTCGACGGGTCCATCACAACCGCGCCGCCTGTCCGCGATGCTTCAGGGCTTATGCTTGCCAGCCACTGCCCATGCGGACTCACAGGACCCACTACGCCAAACACGGGCGAGCTCTTCACGAGCTTTCTTTTAGCCAGGTCGCACTCCTCCGCCGTACCCCGCGGGTCCTGCTCGTCCTCAATCGCTGCCACAGTCAAGCCGGATGCCGCCAACATTCCATCTTTTGTGATAACGAGTCCTAGAATTCCGTACCATTTCGTAAGAATGGTCCGCAGGACTCTTCCGCTGCTGGCGTCATGAATCTCGATAGGAACCGTAGAGCCTTCCGGCGCCGTCCCGCTCGTCGCCCAGGTCTGGCGGACGAGAACCTGTCGGGACTTGCGGCGGCGCCGCTTTTTTCACGGGCCCGCCAAACTCGCCAACCCTCGGCGGGGGTTGCTGCGTCCGCTGTTGTGCAAACGCCAGTTGAAGACAGAACGCGAGTCCCAGCAAAGGGCAGAGCGCTCTTGCGACTTTACTTGCCTTGGTTGCAACACCGCACGATTTTTCACCTAACCGAGATTTGCGCATCGGATTTCTCTGGGTTTTTTGAGTGTCAGAGCATGGCCTGAATGTCGGAGGGATTCTCCCGGGAAGCTCAGAGATGATGCCCTTGCTCCGATACGCAACTTTCTCGCGATGACTAGAAAAGCGCACTGCATTTCCACGCTACGTTGACGATTGGATAGGGTGGTTTGCTTCCGACAGAATCGCGTCAATGCCCGATTAGCGTTACCGGAAACTGACCCACCGCCAGTTTACGAGGCCTCTTCAATCCACACCGTCTTGATGTTGGTGAACTCCCGGATTCCATGCGCTCCCAGCTCCCGTCCGTGCCCCGACCATTTCACTCCCCCAAATGGGATCCGCGGATCAGACGCCACCATGCGGTTGATAAACACCATCCCCGATTCCAGGTCATTGATGAAGCGCTGACGCTCTTTCGTATCGTTCGTCCACGCGCTGGCGCCCAGGCCGAACCGGCTGTCGTTCGCAATCCGTATCGCATCATCCAAGTCCTTCGCCCGGAACACGCTGGCCACCGGTCCAAACAGCTCTTCTTGGTGCGCCGGCGACCCCTTCGGAATATTCGTCAGCACCGTCGGCGCATAAAAATTCCCCGGGCGGTCCAGCGGTTTTCCTCCCGTCAACACTTTCGCGCCCTCCTCGATCGTTTTCTTCACGTCTCGGTCCAAATCTGCCAGTCCATCCGCCGTCGACAGCGGCCCCAGTTCGGTCTTTTCATCGAACGGATCTCCCACTTTCAACCCCGCCATTTTCTCGGCGAATAACTTCTCGAATTTGTCCGCTATTGCTTCGGCCACCACAAACCGCTTCGCCGCGATGCACGATTGCCCGTTGTTGAAAATCCGCGCTTTCACCGCCGTCGCCGTCGCCACTTCCAGGTTGGCGCTCGGCATCACGATAAACGGATCGCTTCCCCCCAGTTCCAGCACCACTTTCTTGATTCTCTTAGCCGCGCCAATTCCAACTTCGATACCGGCTCCCTCGCTCCCCGTCAGCGTGGCCGCCATAACGCGCGGATCGCCTAGCACGCGATCCACTTTGCTCGAACCGATCAGCAGCGTCTGGAAGCATCCCGCGGGGAAGCCGGCCCTGCGAAACAGTTCTTCAATCAGTAGCGCCGATTGCGGAACAATCGAAGCATGCTTCAGCAGCCCCACGTTTCCCGCCATCAACGCCGGCGCCGCGAATCGCAGCACCTGCCAAAACGGAAAATTCCACGGCATCACCGCCAGCACAGGCCCTAGCGGCTGGTACCGGATGTAGCTTCGCTTCGCGCTGGTCTCCACGATCTCGTCCGCGAGAAATTTCTCCGCGTTCTCCGCATAATAACGGCACACCCATGCGCATTTTGCCGCTTCATCGACGGCCGACCGGAAGGTTTTCCCCATTTCCGTCGTCATCACCCGCCCGAAATTCTCTTTCTCTTTTTCCAGGATCTCCGCGGCCTTCATCATCATCTGCGCGCGCTCGGCGAAAGGCACGTGCCGGTATCTCTGAAACGTATCGGCGGCCGTCTGCAACTTCACTTCGATCTGCGCATCGGACAACGGTGCAAATGTTTTTTCCACTTTCCCGGTGGCTGGGTTGATGGTTGCGATCGCCATTTTCTTCTCTCCTCGCGACTTCTCAGTAGTTCAATCGATAGCGGCGCGACCATTGTAGGCGAGTTTGCGCTCTGCCCCTATCGATGGAATGGATTCAGCTATGGCTCGACTTGGGCGGCTTCTTTATGGAGTGCGGGAGCACTGCTCCCGCTTTTCTTTCGCTCTACGGGCGGCAACTGGCAAAACCTACGCCCCAGGCACTGAGCTTGTTTCTTCGGACTTGGTTGGACCACTATACCCCATTCGATTCCCTCCCCCACAAACTAACCGCCTTTTCCTCTTCCCTATACGCGAAATCCCTTGACACCTCTCCTTCCCCAGTGGTACAGCGGTCCTACCTGTTGAGATGGGTTTCAGTCCATTTCCGCCTCGGGAGGACGTGCGCGGCGCGGGCTGCTACGCGCTCCAGCTGCCCGAACTCGGAAAGCCAAATCTCGATCCCCTGCCGGTCACCGAATGGCCGCTCGACAAATTGAACGAAGGTGCGCCATGAGAAAAGTCCGAAAAATATTATACGCAATTTTCTTCGCTGCTTTTTTCGGCGGCAGCGCACTGCCACAAGCGCCGGCTCTGCAAAAAATCAAAGTACTGACGTTGCTGGGGCGGCCGCTGCAAATTGTCGTGGCGGAGAAACAAGGGCTGTTCGCTAAATATGGAATCGAGGTGGAAACGGAAAATCTCCCAAACTCTGACGTCTTGCGCACGAGTCTTGCTGATGGAAAAGGAGATCTTGCTTACCTCGCGGTCGACAACGCCGTGGCCATGGTCGAACTGGCGCACCAAGACGTGGTCATCGTCATGGGCGGCGAAGGCTCGCAAAACGAGTTGGTGGCGCAGCCGGAAATCAAATCCATCAAGGAGTTGCGCGGGAAAACTTTGATCGTGGATGCACCAAACACGGCGTACGCGCTGCAGATGAAAAAGATTCTCCTTTTGAACGGAATGGAAGCCGGCAAAGATTACGAAATGAAGCCATTTGGCGCGACGCCCGCGCGGCTGGCGGCCATGCGCGAACACAAGGAATTTGCAGGTTCGATGCTTGGCCCGCCGTCGTCCATCGTCGCGAAACATGCTGGTTTTGTGAGTCTGGGAACGGTGCAGGTATTGATCGGCCCGTACCAGGCGGCCGGCTATTTTGCGCAGCGCGCGTGGGCCAAGGAACATCGCGATTTACTGGTTCCGTTTCTTGCGGCTTGCATCGAGGCGCAGCGCTGGCTGATGGCCCCGGCGAACAAGCTGCAAGTGATCGATCTGCTGGTGAAAGAATCCCATCTTGCGCCGGATGTGGCCACGGAATCGTACGAATCCAGCATGAATCATCCCGGAGGATTCGAGACCGACGCGAAGCTCGACATGGAAGGATTCAAAAATGTTTTGAAATTGCGGGCGGAAGTGGAAGGCTCGTGGGGCGGGCAAGCGCCGGGGCCGGAAAAATATTACGACTCGACGTATTACTACGCGGCGCTGGCGAAATTGATGAAAGGGGTGAGATGAATGGATTTTAGAACCCGGCTTCAAGGTAGTGCTTATGCGCTGTCCCTGATTCTTTTTGGGCTCGCCCTTGCAAGCGCGACAATGGCGCAACAGAAAGAACGCACGCTCGACGAAATTAAAGCCGAGGCCCTCAAGCGCGCCGAAAATGGTATGTATCCGCTGATCGGGCTCGATCCCGCCGATCTCCGAGAGGCATTCGCTTCCATAAAAACCACGGATAAAGATGAATGGGCGGGGGCATTCATGGCGGTCGCGGACCGCTACATGGAGGAAGCGAAATCGCTGGAAAAGAGTGATCCCGCGAAAGCCAACACGAATTACATCCGGGCGTGGCGCATTTATTCCTTTGGCCGCTGGCCGGTGCCTGCCTCTCCGGGAAAACAACGCTCCTACGCGAAAGCATTGGATGCATTCCGGGCTCACGCACGCTTCTGGGACCCGCCCCTAGAGATCGTTCATATCCCCTTTGAAGGCTCCGAGATCGTCGGCTACATGCGGCTGCCAAAAAGTACGCAGGGGCCCGTGCCGCTGGTGTTGGCGATCAGTGGCTTGGATAGCCGGAAAGAAGATTTGTCCGAAAGCTTCAGCGCTATCCTCCCCTACGGGATTGGATTTTTCGCCGTAGACGGGCCTGGCACTGGCCAGGCGCCGATCAAAGTTAGCCCAACGGCGGATCGCATGTTCTCGCGTGTGCTTGACTATTTGCAAACCAGGATGGAAGTGGATAAGACGAGAATTGCCGTTCACGGCGTGAGTTGGGGCGGTTACTGGGGAACGAAACTGGCCATCGTGGAGCGGGCACGCCTGAAGGCGGTGAGCGCGCAATCCCCGGCGGCGCATCTCTTCTTCCAGAAGGAATACATGTTGAACTCCATGTTTGGGAACAGGGAGTATCTGTTCGACCATGCGCCGGCCTTCATGTCCGTCGTGGAAGGGGTCAACAGCGTGGATGATATGGTGGCCAAATTTCCGAAATTGTCCCTTGTCGATCAGCAACTCCTCGGAAAGCCAACAGCGCCGATGCTGATCGTAACGGGAGTCTTGGATACGCAGGTACCGATATCCGACGCGTACTTGATCCTGAGCAACGGCGATGTGCCGAAAGAGGCGTGGATCAATCCGCAAGGCGGGCACCTGGGGCGGGAAGTGAAAGTGTGGCCCGATCCGGTGATTTTCCGGCAGGTGATTATTCCGTATTTGGTGAGGAAGCTGGGAAGTAATGAGACAACCAAGTAAAGAGGTAAGGATAGAAGAGGTTGAAAGTTGAAGGTTAAAAGTTGCAAGTCGCGGGAGAAGAGAAATATGGCCACCAAAGGCTGGGAGAGGCACGGGGCTTCCGGTTCGAGTCAAGCGGCTTTTGGGAATTTGAGTTTGACGGAGTAGCCGAGAGAGTAGAGGACGCGGAGGAGGAGGCCGGCGGAAATTTCTTTGGTGTTGCAGTTCATGATGGCCGTGACGAGGGTGCGCGGGGTAGCGACAAGAGAACAGCGATTTCTCTCTGCGCAAGCCGACGCATTCGCAGGAGCGGAAGAAAAGTCGGCCTGCTCCGCTCGAAATGACGGGGGGTGGCAGCGACCGGACGAGCTTGACGTGGTTCATCTGCAATGGCGGGTGGGGTGCGGGCGGCAAGATAGGGTCGTCTGCTCGGAGAAAGACTGCCTAGGCGAGGAAGCCGGCGCCGAACCATAACGCGGTCGTGAGAAAGCCGGAAAGGAAGGCTTCCCACCGGCTCTCGCCCTTTAATAGTAAAGGCCCTGCCGTAATCAGCAGCGAAGCCAGGAAGTACCGCCGACCCTCCTCGTCGTCATATAGTGCGTTCCGAATCCGCCAATCTCACCAGTGCACGCGAGCCTGATAAAGAAAAGGCGATCGAGCAAAATGAGGCTGATTAGAACCGCTCCAAGAGTGCTTCGCCATGTCGGAATGCCGTCTCGTCCGCGACATGCCCAGACCCAACTCACCCGTACTCCGAACCCAAGGCTAGAAGCAAAGCCACCAGAATCGACAATTCAGGCAAGCGTTCCTCCTTGGTGCTATTTTTCGCTCGCTCGTAAGTTTGGTTCGAAAATTGTTCCTGCGTTTCGGCAAAGATGTAGAATCTCGCTGCGAATCGCGAGGAGGATAGCACCTTAGGAGGAAACGAAATGCTGCAGGCGATGGCTTGCTTGATGGGCAGGAGAAGCTTGTCTTTGGATGGAGGCCTGTCTTTGTATGGACGAGGTGGAAGAGGGATAGCTGTGCTGGGGCTGGTGGCAGGGGCGTTGCTGTTTTGTGGGAAAACGCGGGCGCAAGACGGTTATCAAAAGCCGCCGAAAGAAGTGCTGGAGGTGATGAATGCACCGATGACGCCGCGAGCGAGCTTGGGTCGAGCACGCGACATCGTGCTGCTGTATTCGCCGGAGATGTATCCGCCGATAGCGGACGTGGCTCAGCCTTTTGCAAGGCTAGCGGGTTTGCGCATAGACGAGGCGACGAATGGGCCACACAACGCGCCGCGATTCGACAAGCTGGTGCTAAAGAAGGTGTCTGACGGAAGCGAGATCAAGGTAGCCGTCCCTGAAGGCATGATTGTGTCGCAACCGTTCTGGGCCCCGGATGGAACAAAGATTGCGTTTACGCATGCGACGGACTCTGGAATCGAGCTTTGGATCGCGGATGCGAGAACCGGAGAAGCTCGGGCGATGACAGGCGTGAAATTGAATGCCGCGCTGAGCAATCCTGGACCGCGGGATGAAAACCCGCCTTGCCACTGGCTGCCGGGAAGCAAGACGATGCTGTGCCAGACAATTCCGGCGGGACGAGTGGGACCACCAAAGGCGCCGGCAGTGCCGGTAGGCCCCCGCGTGCAACAGAGCTTCGGGAAAGCGGCCCCCGTGGCCACCTATGAGGATCTGCTGGAGAATGAGTACGACGGAAGGCTTTTCGACTATTACGCGACGTCCCAACTGGCGGTGATTGATATCGAGAGCGGGAGCATGACGCCGGTAGGGGCGCCAGCGCTCTTCGGGATGGCCGATCCGGCACCGGATGGGACACACGTGCTGGTAGCGCAGATTCGCCGACCGTATTCCTATATCGTGCCGGCGGAGGATTTCCCGAAAGACGTCGAGGTTTGGGACCTCTCGGGGCGAGTGGTTTACAAGGTAGCGAGTTTGCCGCTGCAGGAGAACGTGCCGATTGGCGGAGTTCCGACCGGACCACGCGATATGGAGTGGCATCCGAACAAGCCAGGGACGGTAGTGTGGGTGGAAGCGTTGGACGACGGCGACCCGAAAAAGAAGGTGAAAGAGCGGGACAAGGTGATGTGGATTCATGAGCCGTTCGCAGGCGAGCCGCTGGAGCTGGCGCGAACGGAAAAGCGATTTGCAGGGATTGCGTTTGGGGAGCGTGGTGATTTTGCGATTTTGCGGGATTTTGACAGGGACACACTGCGAGGGCGGGCGTGGTTTTTCAATCCTTCGCCCACGCCCGAACAAGAATGGACATTTCACGCAGACAAGCCGAATGAAAAAACGCTGGTGTGGGACTTGAGTACGCAGGACCGCTATCACAATCCGGGAACGCCGGTGATGTGGCCACTCTCGAACGGGCACAGCGCGGTGATGCAGCAAAGTAATTTTATTTTCCTGATGGGAGCGGGCGCTTCACCAGATGGCGAGCGGCCGTTCCTGGACCGATTGGACATCAATACGATGGAATTAAAACGCATCTTCCAGGGTGAGGCTAAGAGTTACGAAGAGATCGTCGCGATGCTGTCCACGGGCGGAACGAAGCTACTGACAAGGCGGGAAACGCCAGTGGGTGCGCCGAATTACTACATTCGGGATTCGTCGAAGTTTAACGGCAATTTCGCAGAGCCCGGATCGCTGGACCAGGTCACGGCGTTCACGAAATTTACGGATCCGACGCCGGCGCTGAGAGCGATCCAAAAGCAACTGGTGACGTACCAGCGGGCAGACGGGGTCGCGCTTTCGATGACGGTATATCTGCCGCCGGACTACAAGCAAGGTGAGCGACGCCCAGCCGTGGTGTGGGCGTACCCGCTGGAGTTCACGGACGCGAGCGTGGCCGGACAGGTGAGCGGGTCGCCGTACCGGTTCACGACGATTATGGGGCCGTCGCCGCTGTTTTTTCTGCTGGATGGATACGTGGTGCTGGATGGAGCGTCGATGCCGGTGGTGGGGAATCCGGAGACGGTGAACAACACTTACATCGAGCAAATTACGTCGAGCGCGAAGGCGGCCATCGACAAGGCGGCGGAGATGGGAGTGGTTGATCCGAACCGCGTTGGCGTGGGCGGCCATAGTTACGGGGCGTTCATGACGGCGAATCTGTTGGCACATTCGAACTTGTTTCGGGCGGGCATAGCGCGGAGCGGGGCTTATAACCGCACGTTGACGCCGTTCGGATTTCAAAGCGAGAGAAGAACACTGTGGCAAGCACCGGACCTCTACGTGAAAGTGTCGCCTTTTATGTTTGCCGACAAAATCAAAGCGCCAATTCTCCTGATTCATGGAGAAGCAGACAACAATTCGGGGACGTTTCCGATCCAATCGGATCGCATGTACCGGGCGATCAAAGGGAACGGAGGGGCGGTGCGCTACGTGACGCTCCCGGATGAAGCCCACGGCTATGCGGCGAGGGAATCCATTGAAGATGTGGTGTGGGAAATGCTGACGTGGTTTGACAAGTATGTGAAAAATCCCGGGGGTGACCAAGCGCAGGCCAAGACTTCGACAACAAAGTAGTCAGACCGAAGTCTTTGAAACAAAGGCACCAAGCGCTTAAGCCTTGGCCAAACGCTAACTTATTTTGGTAAGGGGCGTCGAAGCGGGCAGAAGGACTCCGGCCGGGTTCGTTGTCATTTGCAAAAGCTATCAGGATTCAAGGCTGTTAGAACGTCAGCTCGGATTGCGACTGGTCCTTCCTTTGTCAGGCCCGAACTCATCCAAAATAGTCGAGGACGCGGGAGGGGTAATGCGGAAATTTCTGCTGGGGTTTTTGGTGGGGATTCTGACTATTCCGGTGGGGGCGTTTGCGGCGGCGTGGATGGGATGGCTGCCTGTAAGCGCGAAGGCCACGCCCAGCGCTTTGGAAAAGGCTTTCATGCATCTGGGGCTGGATCGGGCGGCGGCGCGGAAGGCTCCGCATCTGGCGAATCCGATTGCGCCTACGGAAGAAAATTTGATGGCGGGGATGAAATTGTTCAAGGGGGATTGCGCGGGGTGCCATGGCGATGCGAACAGTGCGGCCAAGCGCGAAGCTGAAAACATTTTGTATCCCAGTCCGCCGGTGTTTGCGCTGCATCCGCCGAGCAAGCCGGACTATCAATTGTTCTGGATTATCAAGGGCGGGGTGCGGTATTCGGGGATGTTTTGGTGGCAAGGAAGTTGGGGGAAAGATGCTTCCGGGAAGGATGTTTCGGATGAGAAGATTTGGACGACGGTGACGTTTTTGAAGCACATCGATTCGTTGCCGCCGGCGGTGGCGGCGGAATGGAGAAAGAAGAGTGGCGAGTGATGAGTGGCGAGCGGAAGAAGTCCGCCCCTACGAGAGCACAAGTTCCGAAGAACAGGGGGCAGACTGAAGTCCACCCCCCACAAAAACGTGGCGACACGAAGGAGGTTACTAGCAGGTGATACCGGACTGGGCGGAAGCGACGATGATGTCGATGCTTGGTCCCTTAACGTGCAGAGCATTGACGGTGATCGATCCGGTGTTTCCACCCGACGAACGGGTCTGCTCGTTGACGATGAGGCTAATGCCGCCCGGCAACGAGATGGCGAGGTTAGCTGTGGATATGAGGACGGATTGGCCCGCGGCGACCAAGCCGATGATCTCGGCACTCCCGGTGACGGAAGCCGATCCGCCGCTGCAAGAGGCGGTGGAGTTCGATTTCACGACATCGGCAGTAACCACACCACCTATCAGATTCAAGGCCGCGACGGATGATTGTGACTGACTGCTAGTGCCGCTGCCAGAGGCGGTACTTTTCAGAGCGTCGGCCGAGGCCAAGCCCATGACATTGATGCTGGCCACCGACGTACTCAGATTTCCGCCGCTAGACGGAAGGGCTCCAGTATCTGAGAGCGCGAGCGAGATCCCCAGGGCATTGGCTTTCAGGGCCACGGCTTCACCGCTGAACATGGTGGCGTTTTGCGCAAAGGTAGCGACCGGGCTGAAAACCAAAATGGCCGTCAGACAAGTCGCGAGGATTGAGTCCTTCTTGGTGTTCATTGGCACGTTCTCCTATGTTCTATTTAGATTTCAAGCCGCCGACGCGGGCGCGGCCGCGCACAGCAACAACCGGCCAAGCGTGTGCTAGTCGGCACACGTGGGACTTGCTCGTTTTCTTCAGGGGGCATTTGCCAAACCACACGGTGCAGTGCGTTTTGGCGGGGGCACGTTACTCTGGGCGACGGTTGTGCGCTATCGGGTTTTTACTTGCTTTTAAAAACAAAAATGCCTGACGGCGCATTTTGGCGAGCAAGGAAAAGCGCGGACGGAAGTCCGCCCCTACAAATCGTGGAGAAGATGGCGAGATAAACTCGCCGCTACGACAGCAAATTCGAAGAAAGGGTGGGGCAAGCGCCGCCGCTACCAAGCGAAAGCGTCAGGCCCAGGAGTAGCCGTGTTTGGAGAGCGGCAAGGAACGGATGCGTTCGCCGCTGGCGCTGAAGATGGCGTTGCAGACGGCAGGAAGAACCGGCGGGAGGGCGGGTTCGCCGAGGCCGGTTGGGGAATTGTCGGTCTTGAGGAAATGGACTTCGATTTCGGGCGGCACCTGGTTCATGCGGACGGGCTGATATTCGTGGAAATTACTTTGGACGGCGCGGCCACCCTCGATGGTGATTTCGTATGACATGACGGAGCTGAGCCCTTCGATGACGGCGCCGCGGACCTGATTTTCAGCGTTGAGAGGATTGATGATCTGGCTGCCGACGTCGCCAGCGACCCAGATTTTGTTGACCTTTATTTTTTTGTTGGCGTCGACGCGCAGCTCGACGACTTCCGCAAAATAGCCGCGATGAGCAAATTGGAAAGCGACACCCATGGCGGCGCCTTTCGGCAGAGTGCGCTTGCCCCAGCCGGATTTTTCGGCGACGAGTTTTAGAACGCCGGTCATGCGGGCGGCGTCGAGATCGGCTTCCGCGGGATTGGAAGATGGAGAAACGCGAGGCGCGCTGAGAAGATCGAGACGGAATTGGAGGGGATCTTTTCCGGCGGCGTGGGCGAGTTCGTCGGTGAAAGATTGGAAGACCCAAGAGAAAGCGTTGCTGCGAGGAGCGCGCAACGCGTAAGTGGGAACGCCGAGAGGCATGAGCGATGCGGCGAAGAAAAAGTCTGGCAGAAAAGTGCCGGGAAATTCGTTGCCGGGAATGTTAGCGGAAGGCGCGAACTGCGTGCCTTCGCCAAAGCTGACGAAATGATTGCGCCAGGCGACGAGTTTGCCGGAGGAATCGATGCCGCCTTTGAGGTAATGAAAGCCAGCGGGGCGATAGTGATCGTGGTGAAAATCGTCCTCGCGAGTCCAGAGAAGCTTTACAGGGACGCCGACTTGCTTGGCGATGGCGCCGGCTTCGAGCATGTAATCGTTAGTGAGGCGGCGGCCGAATCCACCACCGGCGCGCTTGAGATGAACGATGATGTCGTCGTGAGGAATGTTGAGAACTTTGGAAACGAGCATGCGGCCGCTTTCCGGCGTTTGGCTGGGCGACCAGAATTCGAGTTTGCCATCGTGGTAATGGGCCAGGCAATTCTCGGGCTCCATGGGAGCGTGCGCGAGGAAGGGATAGGCATAGGAGGCTTCGATGGTTTTTGCGGCGGACTGAAAAGCTTTATCGGCATCGCCGTCACTGCGGACAGTGATAGCGGGCGGCTGCTTGGAGAGTTCGTCGGCGCGCTTTTGGAAGCCTTCACTGCTCTGTTGCGCGGTGGGACCTTCGTTCCACTGTGCGTGTAATTTCTTGCGGGCTTCATTGGCTTGCCACCAAGTGTCGGCAACAACAGCGACACCCCAATGCAGGCCAAGCAAATCCTGCGTGCCCTCCACTTCAAAGACGTGGCGGACACCCGGGAGGGCCCTAATCTCATCGAGGTTGGCGCCCACGCATTTTCCGGCGTAGACGGGGCACTTGTCGTAGACGGCGTAGAGCATTCCTGGAACTTTGAAGTCGATGCTGTAGAGATTCTTTCCGGTGACGATCTTGGCGTTGTCCACGCTATGGATGGGCTGGCCGATGATTTTGTAATCCTTGGGATCCTTGAGCTTGACGGACTTGAGATCGGGCGCGGGAAGCGCGGCGGCTTTTTCGGCAAGGGCGCCGTAAGCGAGAGTACGTTTTGTCGATTGATGGATGACGCGGCCGGAGGACGTTGCGCACTCGGTTTCGGGGACGGACCAGGTTTGCGCGGCGGCGGTGACGAACATCTGTCGGCAAGCGGCACCAACACGGCGCAGCGGATCCCAATTGGTGGGAGTGGAAGTGCTGCCACCGGCACGCTGCGGGCCGAATTTCGTTTCGTCGAGATCGGCTTGCTCGATGCGGACGTCTTTCCAATCGACATCGAGTTCATCGGCGATGATCATGGGGAGATGGGTTTTTACGCCCTGACCGACTTCGGGATTTTTGGCCATGATGGTGACGAGGCCGTCAGCGGCGACGCGAAGGAAAGCAGTGGGCAGAAAAGCGGGGGCCGGGGCCTGGGGCGCTTGGGCAAAAACTTCGGCGATGGGATCGAAGTGGAGAGCGACGAGAATGCCTCCACCGGCAACGGCAGAGACGCGAAGAAAACTGCGACGATCGAGGAGTGTGGCTTGCATAGAGCCTCCTTCGGCGAGGATGCGATTCAGGTGGAGGGAGGCACCTGTATCGGAAGCATTGTAAACCCATCGGGCAATTTTCGGAATTCTAGCCGGCTAGCCGGCCTTGGCGGAGCCGGCTTGCATGGTTGTTTGATAGCTGATGGACATGACCCACTGGCCATTCCTCTTGATCCACAAGCGGCTTACGTGAACAGGCTTTCCGCTATAGGGCTGATGCTGGCAGGTCATGACCACGGCGTCACCGAAATCGAACATCTGCGCGGAAACGAGCGGGGCAGGTGCGGAGGCGAAGCCGGTCTGCTTCTGTAGATTGAGAGTGGCGATGCGGTCAGCTTTGCTGAGCGGATGGTCGTTGCTGGAACCGAGCATCACGAATTCATCGGCGATGTGCGGGGACCAGGCGGAAGAGTCATGATTTGTGACGCCGGTCTCGAGCGCTTGCCAGGAGGTGATGATGGCTTGCTCGGCTTCATTTTTAGGCTTGTAGGGCAGGGTTTTGCAGGGATTCTCGCAAACCTTCACGCCGGAACTGTTAGGACCAGAAGATTGCCGGCCAAGAGTGACTTCATGATAGACGAGCAGGCGCCAGCCTGCGGGACGCTTCACCCAGATACGGAGGACATGCGTCTTGTCACGACCAGACATCACGGCGACAACCTGGCTGTGAAGCTGCTGCTTCATTTCGGCGCCGGTTTCATTGCCTAGCGCGGGAGTGGGGAGCGAGTTGAGTATCTGTGCTCTGGTGTGAGTGTTGCCGTCGGCGTCCGTCCAGGTGAAATCCGCGTCCAAGGCTTTGGCGACCGTTGCGGTTTCACCTTTTGCGGCGGCTTGGACGAATTCGCGATCGGCTTGAAGAACAGATTGGTCGGCGGCGGCGGCGGCGACTGGGGTGAGCGAAAGAAAAGACAGAGTGCCAACGAGCATAGCGTCAAGAACTAGCGCACTACTGAGGAAGGGGTCGCGTCGCATCGATTGTGTAGCCTCCCAAGAAACCTTGTATTCCCTTATACATGAAAGAGGGACCGAGGGAAGGCCCGTTCCCTTTGCGATTTCCAGCCGCTCATCGCGTGATCGCGGCTAGAAGATGAATTTTAAACCCAATTGAATGGCGCGGTTGCTACCCGAGCCAAGCACGGGGTTGAAGGCAGCATTGTCCGGTGTGGAACAGCCACATCCGAAGAGTCCCGCCTGTGACGGATCGGCGGTTGCGTTTTGGCCATAGGTACTGGTGCCGCCGTTCGGATTGGCGAAATTGGGATGATTGAGAATGTTAAAGGTCTCGAGGCGGAATTGCGCCTTGAGCCGTTCCCCGAATCTAAAACTCTTGCTGAGAGAGAGATCGACGTTGTGGAAGCCGGTATCGCGAAAGATGTTGCGGCCCATGGTGCCAAATAACCCAAAACCATTGGGTATGAGGACAGAACTACCGACCGTGTAGCAATAGCCCGCCGCGTTCAGCGCAGCTAATGTACTTGCACCAACTGACGTGGCCGCGTTTGTACAAGCGGCCGGGATGGCGCCAGAGCAAGCACCGCCGCCGCCCGCGCCAAAGCATGGGATTCCGCTAGGGCCGATGGAATGAAAATCGGACGGTTTGCCGAAGAAATCCCAACGGTCCGAGGCCTCGCCGACTCCACTGAAGTTATTCACCTGATCATTGACGTTCCAAGGCTGTCCAGACTGCATGGTGATGATGGTATTGAGCTGCCAGCCTTCCAGGAGCTGGCTACTGGTTTTCCGCTCGGGAAGCGAGTAAGTCACAGACAGGGTAAAGCGGTGGCGAATGTCCTCATCACCGCTGGCATGATCCAGGAGCGGATGCGCGCTGTCTTGAGGAAGGAATGCTACCCAGTTCGAAGAAAGGTCATCCAGGGCGTGAGAATAAGTGTAGCCAACCACGAAATCGAGGCCATGATAGTTGCGAGCGCTGAGAGTGGTTTGTAAACCGTGATAAGTCGAGCCGTAAATATTTGAGAGGTAGTTAATTTGGCCAAGATAGGGGGCCGTTTGGGCAAAAGGAAAAACAATATTTCCCGTGTTGGGAGCGGGCTGATTGAGATCAACAATGCCGGGAAGCTTTACGCCATGGTTGCCAACGTAGGTGACATCGAGACCAAGTTTTCCGGAGAAAGCGTGTTGGATGCCCAGCGTCCAGTTCTCTACATAGGGACTGCGAAAGTTGCGCTCCATGGCGAAGGAGTTGCAAGGTTGCGGGTCGCCGTTAATGCCGTCGCCGCACTGAACAAGCCCGGCGACGTTGGTGGGATAGATTGCGGTAGTTTGATTCGACCAATTCAAGCTCCCCGGACCAGATAGCGGGAGGCTGATCCCGGTACTGAAAATGTTTCCAATGGCCGGCTTGGTGACCGAAATTCCGGTTCCTCCTGGTCCTCCGCAAGTCCCCGCCGGTGGCGCTGGACAAGTTGTGATGGTAGCCCCAGTGGGAACGACGCCGATGCCGAAGAGTACGGGGCCACTTTGGAGGTTTTGCTGAGACAGGAAGGTGCTCATGGGTATTACATCGTAAACGATGCTGCCGCCGAGGCGGACGACAGTGGTACCATTGCCGGTAACATCCCAGGCGACACCCAAGCGTGGGGAGAAGTTGGTGTTGTCGCGTTTGTAGATGGAACTAATGTTTTTGCCCACCTGTTCAAAGCCGACAGAAGGCTCCCAGTTTCCAAAAAGATTATGAGCTTCTGTGGGGACACCCTGGAGTTCATATCGCAAACCCAAATTGAGGGTCACACGCTTGGTGATGCGCCAGTCGTCTTGGGCATAACCAGCATAGAGCCATTGCGAGATGTCGCGGACAGGATCTCCGCCCAAAAAGCCGGCAGCCGATGGAGTGCCCTGAAGGAAGGCCTCCAGATTAGCAAACGTGACCCGTCCCCGCCCGCCGCGGTAGGTACCTTGATGGACCAAGTCCCTACGAAGTTCGCCGCCGAATTTGAAGGCGTGCGTACCGCGCAAATAAGAGACTTGATCAACGAAACTGTAGACCTTGTCCGGCCCGACAATCTTTGGGAAGTTGTGGAAGGCGCCCAGTTCCGTGAACCCAGAGATTCGGATATTAGGTATGCCGTGCAACAGTGGATTGGAAATGCCAGTGTTGATGACGTAAGGGAAACTCGTGTCGCTGGGGACGATCTGGAGAGTGTAATGGGTGAGACCACCGCGAAATTCATTAGCCCAAGTTGAACTTGGCGTCCAAGCCCAATGGCCGGCGGCGGTTTGTGCGCGAGAGTGAACCTTGGTACGGAATTGCGCAAGGAGCTCATTGGAATCCATGCCGATAATAGTGTCATTACCGAAGAAATAAGAGCCGCTTAGGGAGTTGCGATCGCTTGGATGGTAATCCACTTTTCCAATGGCATTCTTTGAGCTGTTCTGGTTGGGATAGGTGAGGTCTACGAATGACCCCTGACCGGCATTGGGAGTATAAAAGCCGAGCAAATAAGAGCTGAGCGGATTTGCAACGAAACCAGGAGTCTTCGCAACAAGATCAGCCATAGCGTTTGGGATGCTGATCGCGCAGTTCTCAAAGGTAAGGACCTGACAACCATTGGCCGCAGGTCCCGCCGTTGCTGACGGTACGACCGCCGTCGTCGGTGCGTGCCCCGGAAGCGCGTTGCCGACGGTGTATCGCTGCGCTTCAAAACCGCCGAAGTAAAAGAGTTTATCCTTAATGATATGACCGCCAGCTGTGCCGCCAAATTGTTCCAGTTCGACGGGAGTCTTCGGAGATCCAACGGGATCGAAGTAATTGCGAGCATCAAAGGAGTCGGAGCGGCCGAAGGCATAAGCCGTACCATGAATCTGATTGGTGCCTGATTTCAAGCCGACACTGGTGATGGCGCCCGGCTTCCAGCCGAATTCCGCTTTGGGATTGACTTGCGTGTTGAACTCCTGAATGGCATCGATTGGAATAAGCGTAGCAGCGTCGCCTAGTACGGCGGCGGCGTTCGTAACGCTGAGGCCCATGAAGGCTTCGTCATTGGTGATGCCGTCAACGATGAAGCTGGTGTCTTCCGGACGGATGCCGTTCGTGGTTTGGGTCCAAGGACCTCCACCAGGGTAAATCGACGTGCCTGGGCGCAGCGTGAGCAGATTCTGGTAGTTGCGGCCGTTTAGAGGAAGGTCGTTAATAATCTCGTTGCTGATGGTGCCACCGAGGGTCGTGGAGGTAGTGTCCACCATGGGGACTTCCTCGGTAATGGTGATGGTTTCCGTCGTGGAGCCGGTTTGCAGCACGGCGTCGATTCGCAAGTCCTTGCCAACCTCTAGCAGAATGTTCTTGCGTTCAAATATTTTGAAGCCTTTGAACTCGGCGCGCAGAGTGTAAGTTCCAGGCAGAAGGCTTAAAGCCACGTAGGCGCCGTCGGAATCGGTGGTCAGAGTTTGCGAAACACCGCGTGCGACGTCTGTGATGGTAATCGTGGCGCCAGCGACGTTACCGCCGGACTGGTCGGTGACGACCCCTAGAATTCTGCCGGTGTTACCTTGCGGATAGGCTGCAACGCCAACCATTAGCGCGATGCAAAGCACCGCCAGGACCCGAGCCAGATTGGCCAGAATGGCACACCCAGGCGCGGCTTTCTGACGAACATTCGGCTGCATGAGGACCTCCCCCACGAAATAGGTATAGCCGCTGTACCACCATACGACAGAGGCTGTCAAGCAATTCCTTGATTGTATAGATTTAAAATATTGTTTGGAGAAGCGTAGGAGCGGAGCGCGGTACAGAGGTTGGACCAATTTACGCGACTCTCCGGGGTCCAGCTATGATTCGCCTCGGAACCGAGTTTGTGGTCTTATCGGGAGGATTCAAGTTCAACCGCCAGGGGAACAGTTGAACTGAGTCGCGGGTAGGAAGAGAAGCCAGCGAATCCTGGGAACCGCCGGACCAGGATGATCGGAAACGTGAAAGTGCTCTATAATCAGAGGGACATCATGTCGGGGCCTAGCGCAGCCTGGTGGCGCGCCTGCCTTGGGCGCACCGAACTCGACTCCAACAAGCCCGCCCGTCACTTCTAACTACTAACGTTTCCAACAAATCGGGGAATCTGCTTTTCGCTCAAAAGTAACCCGAATGGAGTGAAAACGTTGGATTCGTGCACAGTTGGTGCACGAAAAATCTAAAGCCTTGCGGGTGTCGGACTTGCGAGCACCATCATCCCAAAAACCCTGCCTCAGTTGGTCCACAAATGGTCCACAACCAGCGTTGTCGGATAATCGGAAACTTGGTACTGAAGCCGCCATGCCTACCCTTCGTCCTCGGGTGCTGTCAACGATTCTGGTGACGTGTAGTATTGTTCGAGATTTCGTCCACACCAGGGACAGAAGTTGATTCTGACGCCTCCTTCGCAGGGGTCCGGCGGCTGCTTGCCCTGCTGCCAGAACTCCAACTGCGAGAGAAATCCACGTCTCCCCCTCCAGACGAGAAGAGCGCGAAATCCATCTTCATGGAGAGCACGAGAACCGTGCGATTCAAATTTGTTACAACACCAAATTCTTTTCATGGCCGGAATCTTATCGCCAAAAACCGCCAATGTCCCGGTACGTGGCATTCGCGGAGAAGTGACCGGCAGCCTTTCGCGGCGGCGGATTCCACTTCGGCGGTTACGCTGTTTGAATCAGGCCCTTCGCGACGCCGCGGCTGCCAAACGTGAAGGAGCGCGTGGCGCGACTATTAGGCGCGGGGCAGTCCTGTCCCTAGCGCGGGCAGCCCGGCGCCCTCATCGTCTCTGTCGGGCGTTTGCCCGCGTTGAACATCGCCAGGTTCTCCTTTTGCTGCGCCAGCGCTGGAACGCAAAAGTCGAGTCGCGCTGAATCCGGAAGGAACTGCTCGTTGTAGGGCGCTAGCGTTCTTCCTGAACGGAACGCCGCTTGGGAGCCAGCTGGAGGATGGGACTGATGTGGCAGATTTGGGTCGAGGGGATATTGCGTCCCGAATACTTGGGGCTGCCCAATCGACTGTAGGTACCTGTCCATTGTTGCTGCCTCGATCCACTTTGCCTCGTCGCTTCCCTTTACCACCGCCTCCATCGCAAGGACGTGTGCAAAAAGGTAGTCCTCCGGGTTGTTCCGGTGCTGAAAAATGAAGGCCGCTTCGTGGAAGTCTTCGCCGGTTTTTAGTTCCCCGGCCGCCAGCAAGGCCCTCACCTTCTCTCGACGAGCGTTTCCGCGCGCTGTGAGCTGCTCCTCCGAGAACTTTGAGATCCCATTGCCGGCATCTTCCCCGTCTTCAGCAAACAATTGGTGTATGGCATCCGACACTTTCGGTGGGTTTTGTGTTTTGGCCGTCGGCATTTGTGCAGCGAAGCCTACAACGCCACATGCGATGACGAAAGGAAGGAATTTCATCTCGAATCTCCTTTTAGAAGAGTTATGGCCAGGCGACGATACGTTCGATTCAGTTTTGCGCGTCGCTACGTTCGGTCCTCTTCAACATCGGACACCGGAACGTCGAGTGCGACCCGCCAATCATATGTTTTCAGGAACCCAGGGACAACTCCCGAGAAGTGGCTTATTACCGGCCAATCTTCTTAATCACACTCCTAAAAGCTGGAGGCGAGAAGGGTTATTCTCTTTCAGTTGGATTTTGGTTTCAGAAGGAAGGAGCTCCGCTTCCGGCTCAGATCTTGGCGGGTCAATGCCGGGGCAGAGCTCCATGAAGTACGATTCTGTTTATCCGACGCCGACTCTCTCCTGATTGGAGGAAGGCATCACGAATGTATCGCGATAATCGCGAGCGAGCAGTCGGTCCTGCGTAGTCTTTTCGCAACCTACCTTCGGATCCGCTGACTCGGTCCGGCTGGACCGATCAAGAGAACCCTGCTACCTTGGCGTCGTTATGTCGCCTTCCTTTCGACTCTTCCTTTCCATGGCTATACTCACGATGTGCGGACCGGAACTCGCCGCGCGCGGTCCGGGCCAAGCCACGGCCCACCGCGACTGGGCCAGGGAGCGCTGGGCAGCGCAGTGGATTGCGTGCCCTGAGGCGCCGCAGCGAGACGCCGGCGTTTTTCACTTCCGCAAGACCCTCGACTTGACGGACCTGCCGAAAGAATTTGTCGTGCACGTCAGCGGCGACAATCGCTTTATTTTATTTGTGAATGGCACGCGTGTTGGCGAAGGCCCGGCGAATAGCGACTTGAGCCATTGGAAATATGAGACCTTCGACCTCAGGCCTTTCCTGCACAACGGGAAAAACGTAATCGGCGCGACAGTGTGGAACTTCGGAACGCAAGCGCCCGTGGCGCAAATGACGTCACGCAGCGGTTTTATTTTGCAAGGCGATGCCCAGGCGGAGCAAATCGCGAATACAGATGACTCCTGGCAAGTTGAGAGCGAAAGCGGGCACGGAGTTTTGGCAGCGAATTTTGGGTCGGTACTGCAGGCGTATTACGCGGGACCACCGGGAGAAATCATCGACGGGCGCCACTACCACTGGGATTGGAACAGCGCGACAGCGGCGAGCGAAGCCGTCGCGACTCGCTGGAGAAGAGCAATGACGCTCGGCAGCGGCGCTGCGCGCGAGACTTCGGACTCGCCAACCATTTGGATGCTGGAGCCCGATCCGCTGCCGCAGATGGAATATAGAGAAGTGCCGGCGGGAGTAGCAGTTGCGAGTTCCGGGCTGGATTCGCGAGACTTGCAAGGTAGCAGTTTTCGCATCGCACCGCGCACGAAAGCTTCCGTGTTACTCGATGCCGGCGCGCTGACCACCGCTCGCCCGGAAATTATTTGCAGCGGAGGCGCCGAGGCACGCGTTCGGCTCACTTATGCGGAAGCCTTAGTTGACAAACAAGGGAAGAAAGGGAACCGCAACGAAACGCAAGGCAGACACATTCTCGGCGTGTTTGACGAACTCATTCCGGACGGAGGAAAGCACCGGTACTTCATGCCGCTGATTTGGCGCACCTGGAGATATCTGCAGATCGATGTTACGACGGGCGATCAGCCTCTCGAAGTAGAGAAGCTGCATGTGTGGTTCACCGCATACCCATTCCGGGAGGAGGCGCGGTTTGCTTCGAGCGACCCGGAATTGGCGAAGATCTGGGAAGTCGGCTGGCGAACGGCGCGGCTTTGCGCGCACGAAACGTACATGGACACTCCGTACTGGGAGAGGTTGCAGTATGTGGGCGACACGCGGATCCAGGCGCTGATTTCGTATGCGATGAGCGGCGATGATCGGTTGGCGCGGCAGGCCATCGATGCCATCGACAGCTCACGTATACCGGATGGAATCACAGCGAGCCGCTATCCCTCGCGGCTTCCACAGTTCATCCCCACGTTTTCGTTGCTATGGGTTGGGATGGTACACGATTTTTTTATTTATCGCGACAACGCGGAGTTCGTGCGGGAGCATATGCCGGGAACACGAGTGGTGCTGGATTGGTTTCTGCGGCACCAGCGCGCCGATGGGTTAGTGGGAAAGCTGCCGTGGTGGCCTTTCGTAGATTGGACTGAGGACTTTCAAGGAGGCGTGCCTCCACAGGACGCAGATGGAGGATCGGCTTCGATCACACTGGAATTCATTGAAGCATTGCGCGATGCGGCAGGACTCGAACAGCGCCTTGGCGACCCCGAGCGAGCGCACCTTTACTCCGACCGTGCGGACAAAGCAACAGGAGCGCTCCGCAAACTCTGCTGGGACGAAAAAGCTGGACTGATTGCCGATACTCCTGCGCGGTCGCACTTCAGCCAACAGGCCAACGCTTTGGCCGTGTGGCTCGATGTGATTCCCCGAGAGAAGCAAAGGGATGTATTGGCGAGGGCTTTGGCCGTGCACAGTGCGCTAACAAAGACCGGGGATCTCGCATTGTCGCAAGCGAGCTATTACTTCCGATTTTACGTGACGCGCGCGTTGGAGCACGCCGGCATGGCGGATGCTTATCTCTCCACACTGCAGCCGTGGCGTGACATGCTGAAGATGGGACTTACGACTTGGGCAGAAACTCCCGAGCCCACCCGCTCGGATTCGCACGCTTGGAGCGCACATCCCAATTTTGATTTGCTGCGTATGGTCGCAGGGATTCGCCCCGGGGCGCCGCAATTCTCCGAGATTGTGATTGAGCCGCACCTCGGCAATTTGCACAGTGTGTCGGCGGCTGTGCCACATCCGAAAGGGCCCATCGAGGTTTCGTACAGCGTTGAGCTGGGCGGCGGCACGAGCGCGAAGATCTGCGTACCCGAAGGCGTTCCCGCGCGCCTAATCTGGAAGGGTCGTACTTACATTTTGCGTTCTGGTGAACAGACACTCGAGTTGCCGTGATGGGTACAGGTTCACCCTGCATTACCGAGCAAGTTGCTGTAGGCCAAGTTAAGTCGTTGAAGTCCCTGAATGTCCGCTCTATTCCCTACGGTAAATCGTCTCGCGGGGCACTCTCATGCTCTGATCGTCGAGACTGGACGCTCTTGCGGCAGCTAGGTTTGAGGTGCTGTGGGAGACAATTCATTTCGCTTTCAGGCTCAGGGAGTTCCTAACTTCTGGTTAGTAGCGTTCCCGTAAATCTGATCGGGCCGCTTTTCTCCACAGGTTCATTTGTCCGCGATCGGCGTTTATCGTCAAGTGGATTATTTCCGAAGAGGGCAAAACGAGGCGTGAGCGGTTCATGGAACAAAATGGGCTTGCCGCCCGTATTCTGGAAAGGTGCATAATGCTGGATATCAACTCGGTGCGAATCGCTCGTCTGGAAAGGCGAAATCGACTTCTCACGCCGTGGAGCCTCGTGGTTACGGCGCTAGCCCTAGCGATGCCGTTGACTGATTCATTTGGTTTGAGAGTGGCCGCTCAAGATAAGCCAAAAGCTCTAAGCGTGTCCGAACTCGCAGTTGTCGATGAGCGCGGCACCCTGCCGGTGCGAATCGGAGGGCAGTTACCTGACGCTGTCTTGAACGGCAAGATTCTGCCGCGTGGGCAAAAAGCCGCTGGCGTTCTGCTCTATGACGAAACCGGGCAAGAGCGCAGCGGTTACGTGACCTTTGCTCCTTCCGGCAACGTGGGGCTAACCCTAGACAATCGCGACGGCCAAACCGCGGAATTCATTGCCGGTCCTAACGGGGCGCCGGGTTGCGTATCCATTGGCAAGCTGACGCAGTTGATTTGCGTTCAGATGAGGATGGAGCAAGCATACATGCCGTGCCGAATAAGAAGGTTGCGTTCCACGAGCCTCCAGTTCAGAACCCGGAGTCCACGGAATTGTGCAAAGCTCTTAGACAAGCCAAGTCTCAGCTTTCGACTCAGCAATTATTGGACGCCTGTCATGCCCGGAGTTCTGAGGCTGCCTGCCAGGTTTGCCTTGAAAAACGATGTAACTTCCGAAGATGGGCGGCCCAACTTCCTGTGTAGTACGCCTTACCAGTAACTGAGAATTGCCGGATCGGGACTTGTTCGGTTACGGCGTTAAGGTGAGGATTGAGCGGGACGTTTCATGTGGTTTCTGGTGAGCAGGCCCGGAGTGGGACCTATCTACACGTCGATCCAGCGCGAGAAGATGCGGAGTTGACTCGAGAATACAGGCCAATCGGCTTGAAGGAGGTACGCGAGCGATGGGAACCTATAGCTGGCTTGAGAGTCTTTGGCAGGACATTCGGTTGGCGGCGCGGGGACTTCGGAAGAGCCCGGGATTTCTCACGGTGGTGGTGCTGTCGCTGGCTCTGGGGATTGGAGCGAATAGCACGATTTACAGCGTAATTGATACGCTGCTGTACCGGCCGTTGCCGTTCGCGCATCCGGAACAACTTCTGGTGATTTGGGAAACAGAGCAGGCGCATCCGGGGGATTATGAGCCGCCGCCGATTGCGGAAGTGGCGGATTGGCAAAAGCAAAACACGGTTTTCCAGGACATCGCGCTGACGAGCTTTACGGAAGAGGTGATTTTGTCGAGGCTGGGCGAGCCTCAGCCGGTGAGAGTGCAGTACGTCACGCCTAATTTTTTTAGTTTGCTGGGCGTGCAGCCGATTATGGGGAGGATTTTTACCGCAAACGAAATGCAGGACCGGTCGTATGCGGTGGTAATCAGCAGCGGATTTTGGAGGAGCCACTTTAATAAGGACCCGCAGGTGCTAGGGAAGACGTTTAGTGTGGATAGCGTGCTTTCGACGGTGGTGGGAGTGATGCCCGCGGGCTTTGCGCCGTTTTATGGAGGGAAGATCGACCTGTGGGTGCCGGTGGATCCGGAGAGCGCGAGATATTCCGAGCGAATCGATCATTGGCTGATGCCCGTGGCGCGGTTGAAGCCGGGCACGACGGTTGCGCAAGCGCAAGTGGAGATGGACGTCATCGCGAAGCGGTTGGAGATGGCTTATCCGAAGACGAACAAGGGCGTGGGAAAGATTGTAAGGCCGTTGCGCCAGGATCTTTACCGGTTTGCGGGACCCGTGCTTTATCCGCTTTTGGGAGCGGTAGGCTGCGTGCTGCTGATTGCGTGCGTGAACGTGGCGAATCTGATGCGGTCGCGAACCGAAACGCGGCGAAAAGAATATTCGGTGCGAGCGGCGCTCGGAGCGGGGCGGCTGCGATTGATGCAACAACTATTCGCGGAGAGCGGGCTGCTGGCGTTTCTGGGAGGGACGCTGGGAATTTTGTTTGCCTATTGGGGCATTCAGATTTTGAAAAAGCTGGTCGGTGATTTTCCGAATTCCGACAGCGTCGGTATCGATGGGAGGGTGCTGCTGTTCACGCTGTGCGTTTCCTTGTTGACGGCGACGATTTTTGGGCTGGCGCCGGCGCTTCAGGCTTCTGACCCGGATATCAACTCGACACTGCGCGAGGGGGAAGGCCGGACGGTGGCAGGGTCGCGCGGAGTTACGAGGCACGTGCTGGCAGTAGCGGAAGTGGCGCTGGCGATGCTGCTCTTGGTGGGCGCGGGATTGATGATCAACACGATGCTGCGATTGCAACGTGTGAATCCAGGATTCGATACGAAAAATTTGCTGACGATGCTGGTGCAACTCCCGGAGGGAGGGAAGTATTTGGAAAGAGTGCCCGGCGGAGATATGGAGAAAACCTTGCCGACCGTGGCGGCGTTTCATCAACAACTGCTGGAGAAGATTGCGGCGTTGCCGGGAATCGAGTCGTCGGGGATTATTAGCGCTTTGCCGATGCGCGGAGCCATGTTTTTTAGTTTTTCGATCCTAGGACATCCGGCGCCGCCACCAGATAATCGGCCGCACGCGGGATTTGACGACGTGAGTCCAAGCATCTTTCGAACGCTGGGCATTCCGCTGAAGAAGGGGCGTTATTTGGATGAGCACGACACGGCCAGTGCGCCGTGGGTGATCGACGTGAATGAATCCTTGGCGCGGCGTTTTTTCCCGAACGAAGATCCGATCGGGCAGCAAGTGCTTTTCCGATTCGGGTCTTATGGAGTGGACGAAGAGAGGCCGCGACAGATCGTCGGCATCGTGGGGGACGTGAAACACTTCGGGCTGGGACGGGAAGCGCCGCCGTTTGCATACGCCTCGTACCGGCAGGAACAGGCAGTCGTTCCCGGGGGGACGGCGTTGGCACAGCTTCAGCACAACGTGGTGATTCGGAGAGTTTCTGGATTGGGCGGCGGGAATGAATTGGCGGGGACCGTGAAGAAAGCGATCGCGGAGATTGATCCCGACCTGCCGGTCACCAGCGTGATGACGATGGAAGACGTTGTGGCGGAATCGATGGGCGATCAGCGGTTCTACGCGCGCCTGCTGGGGATTTTTGCGGGGATGGCGCTGCTGTTGGCAGCGATCGGGATTTACGGCGTGATGTCGTACTTCGTGAGCGAGAGGACGCGCGAGATTGGGATTCGTGTCGCGCTGGGAGCGGGGCGCACTGATGTGCTTGGGCTGGTCGGAATGCTGGGCCTCAAACTTGCGGTGCTTGGGGTGGTCATCGGACTTGCGCTAGCGTATGGGCTCACGCGATTTATCGCGAGTTTCTTGTATGGAGTAAAGGCCGCTGATCCTCTGACATATGCAGCGGTCGCGCTATCTTTGATCGGGGTGGCAATGCTCGCGACCTATATTCCGGCCCGGCGCGCGATGAAAGTCGATCCAATGGTCGCCTTGCGATACGAATAACTCATGGCTCTTTCGAGCCACAAGCGAACCATGAAAATAGCCGCAACATGTCTGTTGAAAGTAAAGGGGTTATGGCTATTTTCGAAGGAATAGTCCAATGAGCGTGTAAGCGACAAACCGCTTCTAGGGCGGCAGGTAACTCGAAAGTAATTCCACACGCCTGGTTAGTGTCGCCTAAGCGGAGAAGTCAATCCACTCTGTAACCGGTTACTTGCGTGATGGTAAAGCGGTAGGCGTTCACTGCCGCGCAGGTATTGGACGGTCGTCAATGATCGTGGCATCCACATTGATTTGGAATGGGCTTTCAGTCGATTCCGCTTTTAGTGCCATTCAAGAAGCCAGAGGCTGTTCGGCGCCGGATACACCAGAACAAAGAAAATGGGTGGAAAGTTACTCGTCTCGCCTTGGCCGTGCGGAAAAATAGAAGAATGAATTCCGAATAGCTCCCGATAGTGGTCAAGTCCAGGTTCATATCGTTGTCGACCATTTGACCCGGCAGATGATTTGGCGACGGATTTCAATTCTCCTCGAACGCTGTTAACCAGATGGATAATTTCCAAGGGTCGAGCGAAGACTTCACAACTACTTGAAACTCCTCTTGCAAACTCAACCACCGGAATCTTCATCTGCGCAATCAGATCCTCGGTGGAGAGCCGCAATTCCTTTTCCGGTGACCGCGTTTTTTAAGAGGAGTTGGTTCGCTCCTACCATATGTGACGCATGGCGTATCGCGGAGGGGAATTAGACGAGAGAATTTATGTGTCTGTTTTCCATCGATAAGCCTCAGGCTTACCAACGGGACGACAATGAAACTCTTGAAAAGTTGTGCCGGCGCTAATCGTCGTTACGGTTGCTCGTCAACACGGATCAGGAGCCCAAACGGAGGCAAGAAGCGGTCGGGTGCCCGCAGTGTGGTCGGTTAGCGCGAACGCCGACAGCCCGACAGTGTCGCTTCTGCCGACACGACTGGCACAACAGAATCACACCCCACGGGCGAAAAACGATGGATCGGAGTAGCAGTAAAGTTGGGAAGTGCTTTAGAATGAATAAAGCAGTCATTGTCGGGGCGTAGCGCAGCCTGGTAGCGCGCCTGCCTTGGGCGCACGCCGCTCGACTCCAACAACTCCATCCGTTGCTTCTAACTACTAACGTTTCCAACAAATCGGGGAATCTGCTCTTCGCTCAAAAGTAACCCGAATGGAATAAAAACGTTGGATTCTTGCACAGTTCGCGCACAGCGAGCGTTACTGCTTGGGGCAGGGCGTTGAGAAATATAATTCCTTCCGCTCAAAGTGTGCACTACGAAACTGTCTCACTCCAGGGTTCACTCGTAAACTGAACCCTTCATTGAGACAAAGGTGTGCATCACAGCCTCGTTCGAAGGCGTCGCTCTTCCCCTACTTTGCATTTACCTACCAAAGAAGGTCATCATCGCCCCCGTAGGGGCTCGCGAATCTGCTTGGGCCTGATGTTCAAACTCTTGGGGCGAACAATAGCCCAGCGCCGAATGTAACCGACACTGGTTGTAATATCGGTCTACGAATTCCTCGATGCTTTGAAGCAAATCTTCGAAGTCGCGGTACTCGCTAGCGTAGATCACTTCCCGTTTGAGAGTCTTGATAAAGCTCTCGCACGTGGCGTTGTCATATGGATTCGCTGGCCTGCTCATACTCGGCAAGATTTGATGCTCCCGGAGTTTTTGCATGTATTCCCGACTGGTGTACTGCACCCCCTGATCTGAATGGTGCACGACTCCCGGAGGCGGTCGCCGATTGGCAATGGCTCGCTCCAGAGCAGACAGGGGAAGCTGGGATTTTAGAGTTCGTCCGAGCGCCCAGCCAATCACTTTCCGAGAAAAAATATCTAAGACCACTGCGAGATAGACAAATTCGCAGCTGAGTCGGATGTAGGTTATGTCACTGGCCCACAGTTGGTTTGGACCCGACAGTGTCATTCGGTTCCCCAGATTAAGATAAATCCGTGCGGCGCGGAGAGAACGGTCATCAGGTCGGAACCACTCGTGTCGAAGGGCCAGTAGATTGTCGTCCCGCATGATTCGCGCGATCCGCTTGTGGTTCGCCACCATTCCCTGCAACCGCAACTCCGCGGTGACGCGCCTGTATCCGTAGCGCCACCGATGCTCGATGACAAGATTTTGGATAGCAGACCGCAGCGCTAACTCCTCTTCACCTTGCCACCCGCGGCGAAGGTAGCGGTAAAATCCAGCCCGGCTCGCCTGAGCCAAGTGGCACATTTGCTCGACACCCAAACCACCTTGCAACGGCATCCTTGTTCTTATTTCCTAGTAGACGCCTTTTCGCCAGGAATATCTCCCTGCCGACGTCGAGCCCCTACTCTTTGCAAGGCATGTCTGAAAAAATCCACTTCCAGGGTCTTATTCGCTAACAGTTGCTTTAATTTGATGATTTGCTTCCGCAGGATTAACTCGCGGGATCGCCCTGGCGCGGGGTTGGTCTCGTCGAGTTGGTCGCGCCAGTTGTAAAGAACCCTGCGGCATACTCCGAGCTCTCGTGCGAGCCCAACGATGTTGCCGCATGAATTCATTCTTTCAACAGCCTGCCGCCTAAACTCCTTGCTATAACGCTGCCCTCTTTTTCGTTCCACCTTGCGACTCCTTTCCCCCAAAGTGTGCACGATCAAACAGTCTCACTCTGGGGGATCACTCCAAAGCAGCGTCGAACTTCCAGTCGGATAGTTCCCTTTGCTCATTTGTGCCACGTACTGGGACCCACTTGGTCGAGCCACAAATCAGGACTTAGCATCGTTAACCGTTGTATTGTTGCTCTGAGAGAATGGGCGCAGGTGAATCGCGAACAGTTAGAGAGAATCGTTGCTGCTGTTCCGGAATTCTGCACTCGCTGGGACTCCTTCTTGCGCGAATGGGAAAAAGAGGGAGAACCACCCTGGTATATAGGAATGAGTGAACTCGCGCACTACGTAGTCGACTGCCAGTCGCAAGGAACAACGTCCGAGTTTCCCGCTTTATTTTCCACAATCGAAGAAGTTCTCCAAAACCCCGACCGTGACATCGCGAGCCTAATTGCCATCGGACTCTTTGAAGACATACAAAGCATCGCTAGCCATCGAGAATTTGGAGCAGCGCCATTGCGGGAGCGGTTAGGGACTCGCAGCCTCCAGATTTGGGATGAGGTAGACGAAGGCATGAAGCGAGTCGCAGCTTGGCAACAGACGCAAAAACCAAAATGGTGGCAGTTCTGGCGAAAGCGTAAAACGTTTGATGCTGAGAAGGCGCTATCGCAAGTACAAAGTCCAGAGCTGCGGAAGATTCTCGAAGCCGAATACCGGAGCAAATGGTAAGGCTCGAACAGTACCAATACTTTACTTCTCCGATTTCGCCACTAACCAGGCACTCGCCGCAGGTTGAAGCATCGTTGACCCCTGTATACTGCACGCGTGACGAATGCAGAAAATCTGAAACCGAAACCGGGTCACTTGGTTACGGACAAAGCGAACTCCGCCTCCCGCCCGTTTGCGGTCCTGGCCTGCTTCGTTCTACTCGTGTATGGACTCAGCTGGATGATCGAGGTACCTGCGGCCCTCAGCACGCTCGGCCTGCTCCACGTCCACGTCTCGAAAGGGCTGCAATCCCTGGCACAGCTCACGCCAGCTGTCGCCGCGCTGATTACTGCGGGATTATTTTATGGACGTAGCGCTATCGTGCCAATGCTGCTTCCTCTTCTTAAGGCGCGCGCGCCGGTCCGCTGGTATGCTTTGGCGGTCCTCGTATCGCCGGCTACGCAAGCAGCAGGCCTACTGTTATATCGGAGCACGGGACACTCTCTTCCCGAGTTTGGCCCATGGTATGAGTTGCCGGTGATGGGAGTCGTATTAGCACTTTTCAGTGTGGGCGAGGAACTCGGATGGCGCGGCTTTTTCCTGCCGAACCTGATGGAAGGCAATTCGTTGCTGGCCGCAACGGGTTGGATGGCGCTGTTTTGGGGATTGTGGCATCTGCCGTTCTACCTCGCAGCCAACTCCGAAGGTCAAAGCACCTGGCTGCAGTACCTGCTCTTTCTTGCCGGCATCTTCCCTGTTTCGGCATTTTTCGCGCTCATTTACTCACGAACCGGAAGCGTGTTTCTCTGCCTGCTCTTTCACGGATCTCTCAATGCTGGAACGGCCCATTGGTTCGGCCCTCTGCCGGCAGGACATTTGCTGCCCTACGCGCTCTGGATCGTTCTGCTATGGATTGCGGCCATCCCTGTGTTCCGCACACTTACCAGCGCACCTAGCCGGCAACCCGACTGACGATGACTCAGCACTCGCTACCGGAGCGCTAGCGCATGGTAAACGCCGATTGTGGACAGGTGAAAATCCGTCGCGAAGGGTGGCGAGTCAAATGGACGCGAACGCCACTTATCGGGACTTGGGTCGCAGTTAAGCAGGTATTCGGAAAGGAGACGACGGAGTTTTCTACTCGGAAGGACATCGCAAGATGAATCTTATGGCTACCTCTACTGAGACTTTGCGCGGGTTTCCCTCCTGAAAATGCCAGTCTCGCACCGCAGCTACAGCAGCATCAGTCAGAAGAGGGTGTCCTGAACTGACTTTCACTTCCTTGATAAGTCCGGTTTGCGGGTCGAGCGCCACGACAAGATGCACCTCTCCTTCGATTCTCGTTTGCCTTGCAAGTGGAGGGTACTTGGGGAGCTTATATTGAACCAAATCGGTGGGAACGGACCCCAAGAACTCTACGTCCCACGGGTCGATTTCCTTCACTGGTCCAGCGTATCCACTCAGCAACGATTCGAGGTGACTACCATTCTCGAAACCGCGGTCGTAAATCCCTGATTTTATTGTAGGGACAATCTCTGCTCCGAGGGCTTGAAAGGCCGCATCCTGACTGGCGGAAGTATTGTAAAAGGAAAACTTCACACCGAACGAACGTCGCTGAACGTTGTAAGCCAAATCCCAAAGCAAAGCTACCTGCGGATTCGATTTCTTCAGTTTCCCCACTCTCACTGTCTCGGGATAGGGAATCTCGAAAATCTTTTCAGTCTTTCCGCATATGGCTACGATGCTGTAGCTGGCAGTATCGTCTATAGAGGCCACAACACCCTTTGGTTGAGCATCGGTAATCACTGATGCCACAGTCCCGACGTTCAACGCACAAAGGTCAAGCTTCGCAACACTTTTGGGGGTTGCGTTACTGAGCGTGCGGTCCGCGGCCTTAACAGTCACGCCGCGCGGGCAACCTGAGTTTGTTGGAGCAATACGAATTTCCCGGACCA
>DATKHV010000020.1:0-223045 GCA_035510055.1 Candidatus Cybelea sp.
ACTGCATTGCAGTCTCTTCCACTGCCTTGCACGTCCTTCGACATGGCACGCAGCATTCTCGACATAGCCTAATCGATGCTAGCCGTTCGGCCTTCACTCTAAGGGTCCTAACGCCCTGAGTGTGGTGCCATCCGGCCAATCCTAAAGTTGGCAAATAGTTGGCAAATTGGTTTTTTGACGGATATTCCCCGAAAGGGGAAAAGTGAGAATAGCCGCGTATTTACCGGTGATTTGAATGGTGGGCCTGGGTGGACTTGAACCACCGACCTCGCCCTTATCAGGGGCGCGCTCTAGCCACCTGAGCTACAGGCCCCAAACATCGCAGGGGAACCATCATTAAGTACCTCATTGTACGGTGGTTTAGCATATTTCGCAATTGTGCGGAATCTGCGCTTCGGTACAAGACAGCAACTTCTCCGGTCCACTTACTGTGCACGATCTCCTGAATCAGAGTTCCGTCTATCGCGGAGGGTCCAGCCCACGCAGCGTCAAGATGTACTGGCTCAGCCAGGAAGTGCAGTGTTTTCGCGTAGATCCGATCAACGAACAGGCCACAATGGGGGCCGCTCGAAGATAAGCTCCTAAAAAGCAACGAGCCCTACAGTTAGGGAATTGAGCTTAGAACGACGCCGAGATCACGGCCACCTGAGCGCATAGCTCAAAACAATTCTCAGCATGGTTCCTCATCGGCTCTAAACCCCATTGAATCCGATCGACCCGGAACGAGAGTACCTGCGGTCCAACTTTTAAATTCCCGATAAACTGGAAGCTATGTAGCTCGATGAGCCGAACAACCACGTCCCCGCTGTTCGTAGTTGATGAGATGGAACGCATCGGAGAGGCGGTCTAGTTCCGGCAGGAGATAGTTGTGATCGAAATCGGGCCCGCCGTGGAGGACGATGACTGATGCGCCCTTTCCGATTCTCGGGAATACAACTCAGCGCCTCCGACCGGGACGCGGATTTCTCTCGGCGTGCCGGTCTGTCCGCCCTTCAGCCTAGCCGTCGAACCGGAAGGCGCTCAAGCTGCGTATGCGCACGCAAGGATCGCAAGGACCAGCGTCGCCTTTCATGGCGGTGAAGCCTATAACACCTTACGACAAACCTTTGTCTTAATCGGGACGACGCCCCGTGTCACGGGCAACTCTGCCGTAAAGCCATTAGGTAAGGGTTGCCGTTCGCCAATTGCAGCTAACAAGCGCGCCTGCGGAGCTTAATCGAACAAACTTCTAACGCTCAGTCCGTCGAAGCATCCGTTATCGCCAGGTCTTCCACTCGTCCATCCGGCAGCAGCAGCAGATGCAGCTTGAGTGAGCGGCCGCCCACCGTTATGTTGTAGTCCCTGGTCTCCAGGCCGTCTGTCACGTGTGCGCCTGCCTCCGCAAAACTCTGTAGCGGTCCAAGTGAACCCAGGCTGGATCGATACTCCGCAAGCATCGCATCACTCATGTACTTGTTGAGGTCTTCGCTGAAGACCGACCTATCCGGCTGTCCATGCTGAAGACCTGCGAATAACTTACGAGCGAACAACTCGTCTTGGATGGGAGGTACAAGCAAATACATGAGCTGGTTGGCAATCTTAAGATACGTTGCTTTTACGTTCGTGTTTGTCAGCACGACAAATGCCATGTGGGCTTCGGGGTAGATGAGATTGATCGCTTCGAATCCAAGCCCCTGCCCGGTGTGGTAATAATGGATTGGGCTATTATCCCGGGAAATAAACAGACCAAGCCCGGATGGGTAGGTCCCGCCACTCGCAAGCCGCGCCATCGTTACCTCTTCTGCTGCTTCCCGCTCGGGAAGTACGCGGTGTTGCAGGAAGGCCGCATCCCAACGTGCGACATCCTTAGCCGTAGTCACGACCTGCCCTGAGCCAAAGGACCACCCCGGTCCCTCATACGGCGCAGGCCGCAGTGGAGCAAGCGCAATTTGGATATAGCCAGTTGCCAGTGCTGTACTACCCTCCGGAATCGTATCCAAGTCCATGGTCGAAGTCATCCGGAGCGGCCCGAAGATATGCTCCTGCATAAAGTCGAACAGCGGCTCGCCAGAGACTTTCTCCACGATCCGCCCCGCGATCTCATACTCCAGATTGGAATAGTGGAATTGCGTCCCCGGTGGGAAGAGCAGCAGATGGTGTCCCCACTCGTTGATGATGCGATCTGGTGATGCCGCAGCCCCTTTTGGGCCGGCAGGGTAGCTTTCAGGATAGTGGTCAGGGTAGCCGGAGGTATGGTTGAGCAACTCCCGGACGGTGATTTGAGAAGCGCCTGTCAGATCGGGAAACCACCGACTGACCGGATCATTGAGCGAAAGTTTGCTGTCGGCCTCCAACAGCAAAACCGCCTGCGCAGTGAAAGTTTTGGAGATTGAGGCAAGCTGATATCGAGTCGCGGTTGAGGCCGGCAGATGCGCTGACAGCACTGCCTCCCCGAAGGCGTTGGCGTAGGCAAGATGGTCATCCATTACGATCGCTACAGATGCCGAGGGTGTGCCATCGGCTTGGAGGCATCGCTGGATGGCCTGATCGATTTGCCTGCGCATGGCCAGGTCGATGGTTTGTCCATAAGTACTCGCGGTGCTCGTCAGTATTACGACCACCAGAAACATGTGCTGTAGAGGCCGCTGCATGGGACATAGGCTAGCATGAGAAACGTTTTGGATCCTGAGCTGAATATCGCGCTGAATATCGCGTGGCAGCGCGAATCGAAACGCGGAAATACAACTACTTCGCGATTTGCCTGTCAATACGCTTAGGTGAGGGACGCGCGTTTCGCGGCACTTGTCTGGCGCCGTCTTCTCGCGCACAATGACCCGCAACGGAGGAGGCAGGCGTGCCATGGAATAC
The DNA here is from genome assembly GCA_035510055.1 of Candidatus Cybelea sp. Lineage (GTDB taxonomy): Bacteria > Acidobacteriota > Terriglobia > Acidiferrales > UBA7541 > Acidiferrum. The sequence goes on from DATKHV010000020.1 coordinate 2,848, forward strand.
AGAAATTCTCCTAGGCCAGCAAACATCTTCGGGATCACCTCTTATCTGATTTGGGTCGTGCTTCAAATACTGATTGCCTTGCCCGTTGCCGCGCAGACGCGGGTTCCCCTTCAACCCTTTGCACAGCAGGTGCGCCAAGTGGAAACGAGCCTTTCTTATCTCGGGCAGCCTCTCGCCCAGAATGATGGAGACGCAATCAATCAGGCCATTGGCAATGCGAACGAGGCTGCCGCAATTGGGCTTCTAGAGCAGATCCTTGACAAGTACACGCTGGCGATTGTGGACATCAATGCCGAGAGCCGGGTCAAAGTCCAGCCGGGCCCTGTTAAGCCCGAACTGGTGGAAGCCGGGGCGCGCATTTTTCTCGTGAAAGTCATCAACAAGGCTGGAGTAACGGCTCCGCTCGTAGCGGAAAGCCCGAATGCGCTTCCCGTTTTTGTTCAATCGGATTCCAGCCCAGAGCCTCCCCAGAAAATCTCGGCTGCCGATACACGAGACAGGTGGATGGGCCTCGACCTCTACGACAAAGATCCTATGTCCCCGCGACTCTCAGGTCTGCCGCTCGAATATCGAATCCTCCAAATCTACAGCCGCGACAAAGGGCAACGCTCAGCCGCGATCAGTTTCAACGTCGGGCAGGGAACGCAAGACATCGGGTTTCGTAATGAGATAGTCGTAGTCTTCACAGCGCTACCTTCCCGCGCGTTGCGGCTGTGGGTCCGAGACGAGAACGGCGCGCCCTCGATGGCAGCGTTCACGATCCGCGACGCGTTGGGCCGACTCTACCCGAATCCCGCAAAGCGTCTGGCACCTGACCTCTTTTTCCAGCCGCAGGTCTATCGTGAGAACGGCGACACGATTCTCGTGCCGGCGGGTTCTTACACCGTAACTTCTTCAATGGGACCTGAATATCACGCGCAAACGAAACAAGTCCAGGTAACCGCAACAGGCGCAAACGAAGTTTCATTCGCGATGGAGCGCTGGGTCGACCCCGCGAAATACCGCTGGTATTCCGGCGACCATCACGTGCATGCCGCCGGGTGCTCGCACTACCAGAATCCGACCGAAGGCGTGCAACCGGATGACATGGTGCGCCAAATCCAGGGCGAGAAATTGAACGTGGGCGCCGTGCTAACCTGGGGACCCTGTTACTACTATCAAAAACAGTTTTTCAGCGGCAAGGATCATCCGCTCTCGAAGCCGGACCGGCTGATGCACTACGACCTGGAAGTTTCCGGGTTCCCATCGAGCCACGCGGGGCATTTGGTATTGCTCGGGCTAACGAATCAAGATTATCCGCATTGCGTTCGGATCGAGCAGTGGCCCACGTGGGACCTGCCCGTTTTGCGATGGGCCAAATCGCAAGGAGCGTCGGCCGGCTTTGCGCACTCTGGGTGGGGACTTGCAGTGAAGTCGCGCGAACTCCCAAATTACGAAATTCCGAGCTTCGACTCCATTGGGGCTAACGAATACATTGTAGACGTGACGCATCCCGACGCGGTCGATTTCATTTCCACCATGGACACACCTTACCCCTGGGAACTCAACATTTGGTATCACACGCTGAATGTCGGGTTCCGCACGCGCATCTCGGGGGAGACAGATTTCCCTTGCATCACAGACGTCCGCGTCGGGCAGGGTCGTGTCTACGCCAAGGTTGACGGGCCGCTCAGTTACAGCGGCTGGGTAGAGGCGCTGCGCGCCGGCCGAAGCTACGTGTCCGATGGCAGGAGCCATCTGATGGACTTCAGCGTGAACAACATTGAGGTGGGAACGAATGCGAGCGAGGTGAGGCTGATAGGAAGAGGGACAGTGCACGCTCGAGTGAAGGTGTCGGCTTATCTGAGCCCCGTTGCGTCCGGAAGCGACAGCATACCTTCTGACCGAGGAAATTACTTCTGGAGGGCGGCTCTCAACAACCCCAATAGTTCGGCGGACAACATCCATGATCGGCCGATTGATCAAACACCATATTGGCATCTCGAGCGAGCGCGCATCGGAAGCACGCGCGAAGTGCCCGTGGAACTCGTGGTAAACGGAAAGCCTCTTGCTCGCAAGAATATCGTAGCGGACGGAAGCGTCCGGGATATAGCCTTTGACGTGCCGGTCGAGCGCAGCAGTTGGCTCGCTGTGCGCATCTTGGGTTCTTCGCACAGCAATCCCTTCTTTATCTTGGTAGACGGAAAACCCATTCGCGCTTCCCGTCAGAGTGCTCAATGGTGTCTTGCCGCTGTAGACCAGTGCTGGACTCAGAAGGCTCCTAAAATATCCAAGGCAGAACTCGCCGACGCCCAAGCAGCTTACGACCACGCGCGCGAGGTCTATACCAAACTCGTCGCGGAATGCACACAATAAGCGGGAAGCGGCGGGGGCCCTTTTATTATGGGGCTCCCACCAATCGAAGCGCCGAAGCGCCGCTCGCGGCCTCGTGATCAACTCGCAACCGACTGTCACTTCGATGTTGTGCTCGGATCACGGGCAAGCCGCAAGTTATCGGCTCGTCCGTACGCCCATGTCGTCAGTGCTCGATTTCCTGACGAGATGCCGACTTGTGGGTACTAATCCCGCTAGAGAATCGGATTACTTCTGGATTGCCGACATTATCCGCGAAGTGATCTGATCGAAGCATTGTGGTGCTATAACGATTTCACGTCAGCTACGCCAGGGCAGAATCTCGCCAAACGAGCAAAGCCGGTTGGTGTGGGACCAGCGGCGAAGCGGCTTCACATGACGCTTAACGCCGGAGTTGTCAAACGCCAGTAATGCGGACTAACCAGCCGCCAACGATGAGGCTGTGGTGCCCAGCGGTTGCGGCCACCCTGCTCGATTTTTCTTTGAATACTAAACGAAAGACCTACCGCTGTGGCGGCTGGCTCTGTTGATGCTTCAATGTCGAGAATCCGCTGTTCTGTGTGACGGAGAAGCGTCTTTCTTGGATTTTCCGAACACGAGAGGAAGGTCTAACTTTTTCAATGATGCGGGTCACGAAGGTGACTACGACTAAAGCCACGACGAGTATCACGAGCCATACTACGATTGTTGTTCTGAACATCGCTAATCCTTTCCAAATCTGCCATTACCGGCATCGAATTTCTAGAACCCTTCAAATTCCATTCATCTCTGAATACTTGTGACACGAGTGTTCTATTCCAGGGAGTGAGGAGCGGCCGCACCACGAAACGAAAGACCTAATGCATGAGTTTTGGATTTTGTGCTTGCAAAGCGCCGAATGGCGCTCGAATTCGATGCTTGTGTTAGCGTTGCCTCACACTGCTCGCAATTCGTTTATGTATTGGAATAAATTAGCTGGCGGAGCTGCTCAAGGTCCGCGGGGTCTGTGTCGGAGACCGCGCAGAATTCCATTTTGTCCTGGCGCCAATCAACCCATTGAAAGCCTCGCTGAGACCCGGTGCGGGCTGATTTGTCCGGTCCTTGTGTCGGCCACACGAATACATTGATTAGGCGTCCATTGCGCTCGTACACGAGCGCTGCGACAGAGCGGCCTTCAAGTAGCTCCAGGCGCCCACCCTTCAGCGCGAAACCCTGGTTCGCGAAATCGTGGACCGGGAGAGCAAACTTGATTTTGGAGTCGAACCATCCCTTGACAGCCCGCTCATCGTTGGAGGCCATGCCAGTCACGTCGCCTGGCTGCAGCGAGCGCAGGTGGGCGTCGACAATTTCTGCCGCAAGCTCCGCTTGATAGTCATCGTTGCGAAGCCCGGGACTCATTCTCCAAAGGACGATCGCAACGAAGAGCAGTGCCGTGGCCGCAGCCAGCCAATGCCAGAGGAGCGGCTGCGACCTAAGAGTGGTCTGCGCCTTCGGACGGATTTGTGCATTAATCTTCCGACACAACGATGGAGGTGCAGGATCATAGATTTGAGCGAGTTGCAGCCTTTCCCTTAACAGATCCAGATGGACTAGCTCAGAGCCACAGTCGGAACACTTTTGGACGTGCCTTCCGAATTCCGCTGTGTCTACGGAACTCAACTCAGTGTCGAAGTAGCTGTGAAGAAGAGAGTCAGCAAAATCACATCTCACGGTTAGCCTCCTCACTACCAGGCGAGCCATCGAGAACGACAAACAACTGACGCCGAGCACGGGAGAGCGATGACATTACTGTGCCAATGGGAATCGAGGTGATGGCAGCTATCTCTTTGTAGGAACACCCTTCAAGTTCCCGAAGCACGAGGACCTCTCTGTAACGGGGTGGCAACGTCTCGAGGGCGCGTGTAAGGCGCTCTCGCTCATCGCCAGCGATGGCCAGGCTTTCCGGCGTGGCATCTGATTGTTGATGCAATTCTTCGTTGAATTCCACGCTCAGCTCCCTCGGACGATTCTTTTCCAGCCACGTGTAGCAGGTATTTCGCACAATCTGCAGGACCCAAGCGCGCGCATCCCCGCCGTGAAATCCGCGGATGAAGCGGTAGGCTCGGAGGAGAGCTTCTTGGGCGACATCTTCGGCATCTTCGCGCCTGCGCAATAGCCAACGTGCTAGGTTGAAGGCGGCGTCGACATGAGGCAGCACAAGCTGCTCAAAGCGCATCCGGTCCTCGGGATCCAACTCGCTCAAACTTCACCCCGCTCAAATCAGATTCATCATGAGGAACCATCTCAAGCACGGTTTTATTCTGTGTCGTGGATTACTGATGAAAGGACAAATAGAGGAAAGTATTTCTGAGTTTGGAATAAATGAAATACCGCGACGGTCTGGATGAACGAAATGCAATACCCCGCGATCTCAGTGCTTGGGAGAACCAAACGAACGGAAGGCGAGCTATCCAGAAAGGAGCAGTTATGTTCGATGCAGCGCAGCAAAATCAACACCACCCAACCGTCCAGCCGGAAAATGGAGGCGACAACAGGAAGATACAAAGGGCTCTTTCTGTCCTGCAGCTCTTTAGCGAGGTGGTGATCACTTTGTTCATCGCAGGTATCGTAGTTCCGAGCTTTCTGAGATCGGGGATGGCCACGAACCACGCCTTGGCAGCTGGTTCTCTCCGTGCTCTCCATGCCCTGACCATCGGCGGAGTCACGTTCTCGTACACAGTCCAGAACCTCGGTGCTGCCGTACTAGGTGGGTTATTTGGCTCGCTCATCGCGCTGGCAATCGAATTCCCCACCACGGTCGCCAAGACATCCAGAAATTTTCTTACTAATCGGAGCTTAATAATCCAACAAAACCGGCAAGGCCAAAGAGGCTGCGATCCAGTTTTTCAAGACCTCCAATCCCCAGGACGAATTCTTTCTCATCGGTTTCAACGAGCACGCTGAACTCCTTAGTCCGTTCACAGATAACATCGAGGATTTACAGAGCTGCATTCTCACGGCTTCCTCGAAAGGCCGCACTGCATTGCTCGATGCCATTTATCTCGGCCTGAGTGAGATGAGAAGAGCTCACCATGCGAAGCGGGCGCTTCTCATTATTTCCGACGGAGGTAACAACAGCATCGAGGTCTGATAGCGAACCCTCTAGTGGCACAAGATCAAGCTCAGAGCGGCCCCGGATTCCGCGTTTTGCATGGACAGAACGACCAAGCGCCTCGCGTCTCTTGCCGCAAACGCGTTAAACAAAAGATTGTAAAAAGCACTGAACGCAACCGTGGCCGCTCCTCTACCGAGCGCCAATGCGAAAATGGCCACGAGCGCGAACCGCGGGTCCTTGCGCAAATTCCGAATCGCGTACCGAAAATCGCGGAACAGGTTGTCGAGATGCGTCTCCCAGTGCGTATCGCGGACTTCTTATTTGACGCGTTCGAGGCCTCCCAATTCGAGGCGAGCGCGGCGGCGGGCTTCGGGGGCATCCCGGCGGTGACGTAGCCGGCGACTTGCTGGTCAAGGTGAAAGCGCAACTCCGCATCAATCTGTTTGCTTTTTGCGAAAAAGGCAAACCAGCCAGCGGGTCATTTGCCCCTCCTACAATACGATTCAAAAAAACAGTCATTTCAACTATTCATACCGTAGGGTGACGAGGGGATCGACTCTTGCGGCCGAGCGCGCTGGCAGCACACACGCTGTGAGGCCGACGAGCAAAATCATGATTACCACTGCGACGAACGTCCATGGATCAGTGGCCGATACACCCCAAATCTGGCTGCTGAGGAATCTCGTCAGGGCATAACTGGCGGAGAGACCAATTACAATTCGCACTAAAAATGCCCACCTGGCGGAGTTCCGGTTTCATGTCCCGTTGTGGGAAGTTTCAAATCTAGACGGCTGCCGTGACAGTGAGCGATTCATAAGTACTTGCAAAGACTTACAAGAGCACGGACGGCATCCTAGGTCATTGCAAGACAGTCTTAGACATCGCTATTGCGTACCTCGTGTGTACCACGCCCAGAATCGAATTTACCATTCCGAGCTCGGATATCGAGCTCGCTGCGAAACGCGACGCTGCCGTTGTGATGACGGCGGCCGCCCTCTCAGCCGAGAACTTCGAAAAGCCCAACCCTTTGAGCGCTTTGAACGAGAACGAAAAGCGTTTCCGGAAGATCATGACCCAGAATATCCGGCATCTCAAAGAAGCTGGTGTCAGGCTTGCAGTCGGCAGCGACACGATGCCGGGAGCAGGCGTGCTCGCCGAAATCGACTTTCTTAAAGACACTAATGTTTTCTCGAATCTCGAGTTGCTGAAAATGTGGTCGGAGACCACGCCAAAGTTGATCTTTCCGCAGCGCAAAACCGGAGCTTTGCAAGACGGCTACGAAGCAAATTTCCTGGTTCTCGAAGGAAATCCGATTCAGGACTTCATTAACGTGAAGAGGATTAGTATGCGAGTGAAGCAGGGCGACCGCTTGTAGCGAAGTTCCTGATCCTGCTCATTCCGGGCGGATAACGGGCAACTCTTTCCCAATCCTGTAAAGGAAGGGTTGCCGACCGCTCGTCCAGAATCGGCAGATTCGCTGCAGACCGAGACTTCACAGATAGCCGTTTCGAACGGCTGGGTAACCGATGCTAAGAAGAGACAAAATAGAGCTCGAACTGGAATAAAAGTGCATGACTGTGCGTCTAGAAAATAATGGGGCAAACAGAAGGCCGCTACAAAAGCCAAAAAAAGGAGCGTGCCGGACATCTTGGCGAAGACGAAACTCATCAAGCAACTGGTGTTGGTGGTTGTCATTGGCGGCATCTTGCGGTTCGGGTTGAAGAACCTTGGGTGGCACCCACCGTCATTAGACAACAGACTGATCCCCGCTCTCGTGCTCTGGATAATATTCAGTCTGTATTGGGGTATCGCGGGACGGAACTCTGCGCCAACCAAGAGCTCCGAATCCTGGGCGTCGACCTATTTCCATCAATTCATGCTCGGCGTAGCCCTCTTGCTGCTCATACTCCGCGTGCCGGGGTTGAACGGCTGGTTTCTGCCTGAGCGGCTTCATTTTCTCGTTGTCGCGGGCGCGACCGTCCAAGCAGGATTTCTTCTGCTGGCGGTTTGGGCGCGATGGCACCTGGGACGCAACTGGAGCGCAGAAGTCAGAATCGCAATGGACCATCAATTGATACGCACCGGCCCATACCGTTTTTTGCGGCACCCTATCTACACGGCGATGCTCGGCATGTTCCTGGGAACGGCGATCGCTTCCAGCCAGGTTCATGCGCTCGTCGGGTTCGCGTTATTGGTGGTCGCTTATCTACGAAAAACGCGGCTGGAAGATCAGATCCTGGCCCAGGCTTTTGGAGCTGACTATCATGCTTACCGCCGTCACACGTGGGCGCTGGTGCCTTTAATAGGTAAACCGGAAACTGGGACCGGCCCACTCGGTAACTCCGGGTTGCCGACAAACCGGGAGTGACGAAGCTCCAGTCAACACTACGGCGTTCTTGGTATCTATCCCACTGTAGACAGATTTGTGACACCTTGCTTGACGGCCCGTTTGGATTGTCGATTTTGAACCTAATTCGCAGCTGTTGGATCCACGATAGGACACAAAGTTCTTCGATGGCGAGCCTGCGATTACCTATACACGAATCAGAGAAAAGAGTCATGGAATCCAAGCGCCCGATTCTTTCCAAGTGACAACCATAATGGCTCGCCGTCAATTGCTCGCGACTTTCGCATTCCCGGTGCCGGGGCGCACGGTTTCGCTGTCCGTCCGCTCCAATGTGTCATACAACGGCTGCGCCGGAGTTACGCGGCCAGCCTCGTCGGCCACGCTAATGGCCAGAATGCGAATGCGATCGTTGTCGGGCAAGGTTAACGTCTTTGCTCCCACAGGGAGATCGATCGGATAGGCGAAGAGGTACGCGTATGCGTAGGGCTCGTTGGACCCGTCGGGCGCGTGGCGATGCGAGCTATACCACGCCACGTCCGCGCGCTTGATGAAGCCCGGAATCAGCGTTCCCGAGAATTCTTCCACGGTATGCACGCGCGGCGCGTTCGGCGGCAGGGTTTGTCCGGGGCGTGACTGCACCAGCTCCTGGCGCGTATTCCAAGTGCGGTCATCCCATTGCCCGATAAAGCCCGTCCAATTCTGGATGTTGAGCTGCACCGGCCGGTCACCCGCGCGGAACGTCCCCACTTGGTCGCCGACGGCCGCGGCCAGAACATAAACGCGGTTGAAGTGTTGCTGCGGCAGCTTGATTGTTTGGCCCTTCGCCAAAAGAGCGTTGGGCCGACCATTTCCTGCCGGGGCTAGGGTGAAATGAATGCCCGCAAACTCAACGTCGCGCGGCAACATCTCCGCCGGCAAAGCGCGCCCCTGCGCGGTCGAGGGATTGTTGGGAAGAATGTCAAAGCTGCCTTCCGCGGGACGGCCGTCTGTCGTCGCTGCTGCCAAGTCGCATTGCAACGGAATCGGCTGCGACTGCGGAGCCGTCAGCCTAGCCGGTGCAGGTCCCAGCTTGAGAGCAAACGATCGTGGCTGGTATGCCCCGAGCGAAGTAATGAGCGCGTTGTGCAGCGTAGCGCTGCCGACTGGCTGCTCCTGGCCGTTTACCTCGCGGGCCGACGCGATCGGGCTGGGGAAGCTGATCGCAACCTTGGGCTGCGCTTTGCCGTCGAGTTCCACGATGCGGACGATCACCTCATCGGGTAGCTCGGCCTTCTTCAGAGCGAGCAAACGCACGCGATCGCTGTTGAGTTTCAACAGCGAGAATTGTTTTCCCAGTCGGCCACCATGTCTCTCGCTCGCGAACGCGATCAGCGGCTGGTTGAGCCGGTACGCCTGCCAGTCTGTCTGTTCTTCGCGCCAGTCGCCCGCATGTCCCACCAGGCCAAAGACGAACTCGTGATGTCCCAAATCCTGCGACCCTTGGTCGGGGTATCCACCCCGAGTTCCCGGTGTGCGCACGAGCGTGAGCCGCAGAGTATTGTCATTGGGCTTATCCGAAGCGTTTTTGCAATCGGTGAGAATTGTGACACCGAACGCGCCGCCTTGATCGGTCAGATCAATCCACTGATGCGAGGCGACTTCAAACTGCCGTTCGTCCTCATTCGGACGCTGGATCGTCCCGATATCCCAGTTGTACGTCGCCATCCTGTTGTTGGCGGCTAGTGGAAACGTGGCTTTCAGGTTGGCTTCCTTCGTCTTCCAATCAATGGCGTTGGCAAACTCGACGCGATTGCCGGCGTCGCCCGCGGAAAGTCGGATGGTCTCCACGAAATGTGAATCTTCGGTGTCGCGGGTCACTTCCACTGCTATGCGCGCAGGACCATTTTCGGTCACTCGCACTTTTGTCGGACCGGAAACATAGGAGCGTGGCGCGCGCTGCTCATCCTCAAAATCCATATTCCAAGCTGGCCATTGCCGCGGATTGTCGGTTGACATAGCCAGGCGAATCGGCCCTGATAGCAGTTCACGATTCAGCTTCTTGTCGAAGATGCCGGAGACGTCGCCGTTTTGGTCGATTTGCACACGGTAGCGGGCGTTCTCAAGCGATGACTCGCTGACGCGCAATTCTGAAGCTGCGGACAAGGTCCCAGGCTGTACGTCATACACCGCGTAGCCCACGGATGGCGCTTGCGCGACAAACAATACTTTGCCACCAGCCTCCGCCTGCGCTGGAACTTCCTTACCGTCAGGTCCGATGACACGTACTGTCGGCGGTGCGCCTTCAATCACCGCTTCAACCACGTCACCGCGCGCCACATTCAGTGGATTGTATACGACGATTGCGGTGCCGCTGGCTTGCGTGTCCATGCCGGATGCGACCGCTGCGGTAGCACTGGTAAGCACGCTGGCGAACTGATTCATGGCGATGACGTCGTCATTCCAGGTGAACTCGTAAGCCTTCGGTGTGGAAGTGCCGGCCATGTTGTCGTGGAAGTGGCCACCCATTACCAATGTCCACGCATCGGTCAGACGCTTTTGCGGATACGGTCGGCCGCCCAACCAATCAGCGGCCACTGAGCTTTCCTCCGCCGCGGCGGCAAGAAGCTCGTTTTTGCGATTCCAGCGCTTGTGATATGCCTCCGACGTCAGCGAGCCAGCGGAGTGATTGATCAGCTCCAAGTCACCCTTGTAGCGAGGCATGCGATCGATCTTGCAACACTTCAAGATGTCCAGAAACATCTGGTCTGCGTTGGACCACGTGACGTGCACGGGACCGTCGCCGACTTTCACCGGGGCTGGCGGAGGCGACGGTGGTTCCTCTTGCTGCCCGCGCCCGAAGAAGTTGAAGCGTATAGGCGGAATCACCGTCGTGCTCTTCGTCTCGATCGCTTCCATGAGGTTGACCGAGTTTTCGGTGGGCGATCCGCCCGTGTCTCCAGTTCCGACGTAGTGATAGTCAGCAAAGACACCGGTCAGGTCGCCATTGATTTGGATTCGCTTGGTCCAGTCTTCAAAAGGGCGGACGCGAAAATTGGCAGGCGCATTCGCCGGCGGCGCAAGAGGAGACGGGGGCGTTTTGCTTAGGTCGTAGTCCACGTTGCTGCCGTAGCTCAACGGATTGAGCGCGGCCAGAACGGTTGAGCCGTCGGGGCCTTCCCAAACGCCAACGTTGAAAGGGATGCCCTCAGGTGTTTTCTCGGGAGAATCCGGCCCGCCGACGTGGGGCGCTGGTTGCCATGCGGCCGAAAGCTTTTGCGTGGAAAAACCCTTGATACCGGCATGCGCCAGAATGGTTGGCAACGATGCTGGGAAACCAAAGCAGTCCGGCAGCATGAATTCGGCGCTGGCCTTGCCGAATTCCTTGCGAAACCAGTTGTTGCCATAGAGCACCTGCCGGATGATGGCTTCCGCGCTGGGCGCGTTTACGTCACCTTCCTCCATCGAAGATCCCGCGGGATACCAGCGTCCGGTGGCCACGTATTGCTTGAGCCGCGCGAAATCGGCCGGGTAATACTCCTTCATCAATCGATAGCGGTTTGCTCCCGTAAAGTTGAAAATGTAATGCGGGTATTTTTCAAAGAGGGAGAAGTTGTTGCGCATAGTCTTGGTCAGATACTCGCTGATGACCTGCGGGTATTCCCATCGCCACTGCGTGTCGAGGTGGGCATAAGCGACCACGTAGAGTATGGGCTGTTTCGCGAGGTCTGGTGCAGCGCCCAGTTTAGCCACGCCATGCGTTCCCTGGGCTGGCTTGCCATTGGCGGCCGATTTCGGCGCGGCGGCCTGGGCACTCGCTTCCTTGAGCTTAGCTTCCTGCTTTGCTTTCCCCGAGGGAGTTTGCGCGATCGCCAATATGGGACACAGCAGACAGACGGCAAACGGATAGAGCACAATCTTCTTCATGTAGGAACTCTCCCCAGATTAATTACGAAGACCGCTACACTTCCAAACGAACCAAGTCCCAGCTCAGATTCTTCGTCCCAATGCAGATTGGTCGTGGCTGCCAGCGCCGTCAGCTGGATGCTTGAGGGCTGTTAGCGCTCAACGCGCCCGCCAGAAACCGCATGAGAGAGTCCGAGGTCGCACTCCCCATCACACTCTTGCGAAACTCTTCATGCATCAACCTCCGCGCCAATTGAGAAAAGACCTGCATGTGCTCTGTCCCGGAAGCACTCTCACGCAGTGCCAGCAGAACAACGACGGATGTGGGTTGGCCGTCTGTCGCTCCCCAGTCAATCGGCTTCTTGGGTTTCAGCACCGCCAGCGAACCGGCGAGAGCTGCTGTGGTTTTGCAATGCGGGATGGCGAAGCCATGCCCGAACCCCGTTGAGTATTGGGACTCGCGCGCCCAAAGAGCTTCTTCCATGGCTTCCACGTCGTCGGTGCGGCCGGTGACATAACAAGCGTTTACGAGCTCGCGAATGGCTTCTTCCTTGGTCTCGCTTTCGCTGTCCAGGATGAGCAAGTCGCGGTCCAACAGCGGCCAGGCCTTGTCGATGGGCAAATTGTGCCGCAGTAAGTCCTGGACCTCTTCCGCACCCTTGCAGAGGAGCGCGCGCGACAGCAGTTCTTCACAGTTCGCGTTCGACAGCCGTGACACTCTTTCTTTCAGCGCCGGGATCTCCGAAGCGGGAACGCTGATTTCATCCAGCCCCATGCCCAGGAGCAGCGGCAGATAACGAATATCGCTGGCCATCTCACCACAGATCCCAACCCATTTCCCGCCCTGGTGCACGGTGTCGACGATTTGTCTCAGCAAACGCAGAAAACCGGGGTGAAGCACGTCGGCCAGTCCGCTAACCTTGGAGTTGGTACGATCCGCCGCAAAGACATACTGCGCTAGGTCGTTCGTGCCAATGCTGAAAAACTCCACTTCACGGCACAATTGATCGAGGATAAAAGTGACCGCCGGCACTTCCACCATGACTCCCAGCGGCATGCCCCGGTCGAAAGCTATGTTCTCGGCGGCGAGCTCAGCTTGTACGCGCGCGAGCATCGTCTTTGCCCAGCGAACCTCTGCCAGTGAGGAAACCATGGGCAGCAGCATCTGGACTTTGCCGAACGCCGAAGACCGGACAATAGCGCGGAACTGCTCGCGCATCAGATCTTCATGATCAGCGTAGAGGCGAGCGCCCCGATAACCCAGGAACGGGTTTACTTCCCGAGGGAGATTCAGGTACGGGAGCGGCTTGTCGCCGCCGATATCGAGCGTGCGGATGAGGACGGGTCGTCCCGGAGCCGCGCCCGCAGCCTGCCGGTAAACCTCGAACTGTTTCTCTTCTGAAGGCATCCCGTCGCCGCCAACAAACAGCATTTCGGTGCGGAAGAGCCCAATACCGTCCGCCCCGCGTTCAAGGGCGGCGGCCAATTCGCCAGGCGAGGAAACGTTGGCGCCTACTTCCAATTTGCGACAGTCACCGGTGACGGCGGGTGCTTGTGCATAATGCGATAGGAATTTCTGCCGCCGACGCGCAACCTCGGCTTCGCGCTCATAGAACCGGCGAACGGATGCAGGCGCTTGCGCCAGGACACAGCCGCGGTTGGCGTCGACAACGATTTCCTGGCCTGCGGGTAACAAACGCGGAGCGTCCTTCACGCCCACCAATGTCGGGATGCCCAGCGAGCGGGCCAGAATCACCGTGTGAGAGGTGGTGCCAGCGTTATCAAGCACAAGCGCTTTCACCCACTCACGATTAAGAGCCAGAAGTTGCTGCGGCGCCAGTGTCTCGGCCACGACGACGGTTGGAGCATGCAGTTCCACGGTCAGCGGGCGAAACCGGGCCCCATTGACCCGCTCCAGCAATTGCAGGCAAATTTCTTGCATGTCCAGCGCGCGCTCTCGTATGTACTGGCTGTCGGAGCGTCGCAGCATGTTGGTAAACGATTCGCCAGCTTCGACGATGGCCTGTCCGGCCGATCGGCCCTCCTCGATTCGTGCCTGGATGTCGTTGATCAGGGAGATGTCGCCGACGATCGCCAGATGCGCTCGCAGAATGGCAGCCTCGACAGCCGACGCTTGCCTTGCCAGCATGGTGTCAATCCGTCCGCGGACCGCCGAAATCGCTCGCTCCAGCTTTTGTTGTTCGCGGTTTGAATCCAGCGCGCTTTCCCCCGCCAATGCTCGGGGCAAGGCTAGTCCGCCTGTCAGTACCACAGCGCCATGCCCAATGCCGCGGCTGACCGCGGTGCCGAAGTAGCAACGCACTCCGGTTTGCCGCAGCGCTCGCGGCAAAGCCTGGGTGTCCGGGGCGGCAATTTCAACTGGCGGCTCGTCGCAGAGCGGGAGGTCGTGATCGATGAAGTGGCAGAGCGCCGCTCGAGCAGACTCTTCGTCAGGCCCCGCCACGCGCACGCAGCAGTCGTCCCCTTGCCGCACGTCAGCGGCGATGATTGCCAGCACGCTTTTCAAATTTGCCTTCGCCCGGTTGCGGTGGTTGGTGAGCATGCACTCAGAAGCGAACGTGCCTACGACCTCAGCGAGGCAGCTCGCGGGCCGCGCGTGCAACCCGCCCGCCAAGCGGCAGGAAAACGAAAATTCCAGAGACCTCCCGACTTCCGGGGCCATCGTTCAACCTTGTAACTTCGCAAAAACGCCGCGCGGATTCTTGATCGCCTCTTGAACTGAGACGCGGAGGATCTTGATTTTCTGAAAGCGCTCCCGTTTCTCTACCTCAATATCCGCGGCAAAGATCGCAACATCCGCCTGGAGGATGTCGTTCTCCGACAATTCATTCTCAATGCCCATGGCGCCCTGGGTCTCCACTTTGATTTGGTGCCCCAGAGCCTTCGCCGTCTTATCGAGTTGCTCGGCAGCCATATAAGTATGCGCAATACCTGTCGGACAAGCAGTCAACGCAACGATCTTCATTTCAGTTCAACTCCTTAAGCGCTGGGAGTCTTCCAATTTGCACGCGACTTCGAGAAATTGCTCAATACGGCGGTAACAAGAGTACCCACGACGATGGCGACCACGTAAACCAGCCGATGATTCACGACGGGAAGCACGATTGGTCCGCCATGGGGAGCGTGATCGCCGACGCCCCCCAGCATAGCAATGACGGAGGCCACCATGGAACCCGCCATGATGCACGGGATTACGCGCACCGGGTCCGAGGCGGCGAAAGGGATGGCGCCCTCGGTGATTCCGATCAAGCCCATGGCGAGCCCTGCCAATCCTGCTTCGCGTTCATCGTCGTTCCACAGGCTCTTGCGCAACAACGTCGCTAATCCCATGCCGAGTGGCGGTGTACAGATCGCCGCGGCGCAAGCCCCCATGATGTGAAAGTCGCCTTCCTGAATCATAGCGGCGCCAAAGAAGAAAGCTGTCTTGTTGACCGGCCCGCCCATATCGAAGGCGATCATTCCTCCGAGGAGCACAGCCAGCACCACGCTGTTTCCGGCGCTCATAGTCCGCAGGAAACTGCTCGCGGCGGTCATCAGGTGGGCGATGGGCACGCCCAACACTTTGAGCATGAAGACGCCGATGATGGAGGACGACAGGACCGGGATAATAAGGATCGGCATGATTGGCCGCAAATACTTGGAAACAGGGATTTTCTTGACCAACTCGACCACATAACCGGCCAGAAGCCCCGCAAGCAGCGCGCCTAAAAATCCCGCTTTCACCTCTCCGGAAAGGTATCCGCCAATAAAGCCGGGCACGAGACCTGGCTTGCCGGTGACGGAATAGGCAATGTAACCAGCCAGGACGGGCATCATCAGGTTGAACGCGACTGTGCCGATCGTCAGAATCAACTGCAGGGTGGGCGCCTGAGAGAAGTCTGGTCCTTTGGCCGTCATGGGCGCAAAGGTAATGGCAAACGCGATCATGATTCCGCCACAAGCGATGAACGGAATTACGTAAGAGACGCCAGTCAGCAGGTGCTGCCGCAGCTTCTTCAGATGTTCGAGCGTTGAATTCAAGTGCGCGCTCCAAAGGGCAAGCCGCAGAATGGTTGCTGGCCGTGAGAGACTACCAAGTCTAAGCACCTCTGCACAAGTCAAACTGCTTACTTCTGTTGCAGGTTCAAGAATATCTGTAAGGTTACTCACACCCAATTTCGCGGCCATTGAACTTCATCTTCACAGGCTCCCCAGCAGAATTTTCTGCAAGCTGCAGCAAAACCTTCTTTTTTGGGCGCACGAGCTTGCCGATGCCAGCGAGGACCGATTTGGTTTTCAATCGTCTGTGCTTAAGTTTCATTCAGAAAGGAATAGGGCTTTATTCGGGTAACCCAATGGAGGTTGCTAGGCAGCCGAAAGTTCAAGCCTACCGTGCTTCTTCTCACGGTCATTGAACGGTTTTGATGCGATCAATTGGAGGAGGAGTGGCCAGCTCGAAGAACGACGCGAGCTTCGCAGTTGTCTTGTGTACAAGAAGGCGGGTTTGAAGGGCCTGAAAACGGACCTAAGCAACGCAGAATCAACAACAGACTCTCGAGCTACAAGCCCAAATCGAAGAACAACTTTGAAATTCTAATAAGCGGATAAGGCCCGGCACAACTGCAACCGCTCCGCGGATTCACGGGGCGAAAAATTAAGTTTCTATTGCACGAAGCCGACGTTCGGTGCCGGGGTGCTTCCTTCCGGGGACTCCTTGATGTTCCCAAACTGCGCTTCGTAACGCGCGAGGTTTTCGCCCAGCGCGCGCCAGATCCGTTTCGCGTGTCCGGGGCTGAGGATCATGCTGTTCAGCAGTTTCCCTTGCGCGCCATTAGGGAAAATATAGATAAAGTTCATGGTGAATTCTTCGAGATTGTGATGAATCATCACCAGGTTGCTGTACTGTCCCTGCAGCTCTTTTTCGTCCGCCTTGATTTGCACCTGGCCTTGCACCGGCTGCTCTTGACCCATTGCGTTTCTCTCCGGAAAGACTGACTTTGAAGTTACCACAACCACCGTTGCTACGCTCGGCTCCTCAGGCTCGGACGTCTTCAGCCCCTGCGTTCAAGAAGACGCCGAAGGTCCCATTGACATACTTCTGTATTAAATGTAGTTTATTATTTGAATTTACCGCAGTTAATATGCGTTACCGGACCGGGCGCAGCGCAACTGCCTGCGCCCCGCACCGAACGGAGCAAAGGGAAGGAAGGTCCTGCCAGGAAACCCCGGTGAGCGCAGACCCCGCATCGAAGCCGACCACTGGCGTCGTCATCACCCACGAGGACATCGATCGTGCGCACGACCGCGAGCGTGTGTTCGCCGCACGCGCCCGGCGCGGGCTCTTCTCTCGATTTCGTCTCTTGTGGCTTCTTGTGGGACCCGGAATTCTGGTGATGCTGGGAGAAAACGACGGCCCCAGTATGCTCTCCTACGCGGCGACGGGCGCGCGGTATGGCATTGGGTTTTTCATTCCTTTCGTGGTGCTTACATTCTTCATGGCGCTGGTCGTGCAAGAGATGACGGTGAGGCTCGGCTCGGCTACACATCGTGGCCACGCGGAATTAATCTTTGACCGGTTTGGACCGTTCTGGGGCTGGTTTTCTATGATTGATTTGGGGATTGGCAATTTCCTTACGCTGATCACCGAATTTATTGCCATTCGCGCCGGCCTGGGATTTTTTGGCGTGCCGCCGTGGGCCGCCGTGCTCAGCGCTCTTTCAGTCCTCTATCTCGCGCTGGTAACCCACCGATACTGGACTTGGGAGCGAATTACCTTGGCAGCGGCTATCTTCAATCTCGTCTTCGTTCCAGTGGCACTGCTGGCGCGGCCCGATTGGGGTTCTGTCGGCCACGCCTTAATGGCCTGGGCGCCGCTACCCGGCGGATTGACGAAAGACACGGTGCTCATTTTGTTGGCCGACATTGGCGCGACAGTAACTCCTTGGATGCTGTTTTTTCAGCAGAGCGCCACCGTTGACAAGGGACTCACTCGGGGAGACGTCCGGTTTGGCCGTATCGACACGGCACTCGGCGCTGTTCTGGCCGCCACCGCCGCAGTCGCGACAATCTTGGCGACGGCCCCGCTCTTCGCTCACCACATGACAGCGGAGAATTTTCAAGCGGCTGAATTCGCGCAAACCCTGCAGCCGCTGATCGGACGATTCGGCGCGTCCTTGTTCGCCCTGGGCATCGTGGAGGCGGGGATGGTCGCTTGTATTACCATTTCGACTTCTTCCGCGTACGCGTTTGGAGAGGTAGCTCATAGGCCGCATAGCCTGAACCTTCCGCTTAAGGAGGGTAAGCCGTTTTATTTTGTGCTGTTCCTCTGCGCTGCCGCCGCCGGGGCCATCGTTCTCATCCCGGGGCTTCCTCTCGTATATGTCGTCCTGGTTGTCAACGTAATCGCGGTGCTGGCCATGCCTCCGGCGCTGGTCTTCCTTTTTATGCTCGCAAATGACCGCGAAATCATGGGTGATCTGGTGAGTCCGCGATGGATAAATGTGTTGGCTACGAGCGTGGTGATTTTTCTGACGCTGGCGGGAATCCTGTTCGGCATAAGTGTAATTGCGCCGAACCTGTTCTCATTCATCGGCGGAAAGTAGGGGATTGCCAATGCGCCCAGAAAAGCTAAGACCAGATTCGCCGGCTTCTCCCGATCAAGAACTCGTTCTGTCCTCCCTTGAGTTGGACCAGTTGGCGGGTGTCAGGAAGCAACCAATTCCGCGGCGCCACCTACGGAGATACGAGAAGTTCCTACTGTGGTCTTTGCGAATCTATGTGCTGTTTATGGTCACCGTGGTCATCTATCAAGTGCTAGCCGGGTCGCGGTAGGCCTGGGCTACCGCGGTGGCACCTCTTCTATAACGCCGAGATTGTCTGGCTCATCTTCCGTTCTTGACGAGAGCCGCAGCGCACTGTCGCGCCCGGTCTGCTTTCGTTGACACGTCCGTTGTGCGAGAATTTTCTCGGCCACCATGTCCATCGTCGCGCAGCCCAATTTGAACACGCGCAAAATCCTTTTCGCTTCGCTCCTCGGTCTGATTTGCTTGGTTCTCGTTTACGCCGCCTTCCAGAACAACAAACCGTGGGTTGTTCCGGAGGAAGTAAAAAGAATGAAAAATCCAGTCGCACCCTCGGAATCTACTTTGAAAACTGCCCGGGGAATTTACAAAGACCAGTGCGCCCAGTGCCATGGCGAACGCGGCAAGGGCGATGGCCCGGAGGCCGCGATGCACAACCCTTCGCCCTCCGATATCAGCGACTCCAAGCGCATGAATACCGTCAGCGACGGCGAAATCTTTTACCAGATCAGCGAGGGCAGAAAACCGATGCCTTCATTCAAGAAAAAGTTGACCGTAGAGCAGCGCTGGGGGCTCGTTCTGCTGGTCCGTTCCTTCGCCGTCCCGGGTTCATCGCAAGACAAAAAGTCACAAGCGCAAGACAAAAAGCCGCCAGTCGAGCCCGGCCAGAAAAAGTAGCAATGCAGCGTCGACTTAATGGGGGCTCTAAGACGACGGTCTTTTACGCGGTAGCTGCCTTCACCTGGCCGAGCGCGGCCGCAACTTCCTTCAAATCGGGCACCACGGGAATGTCGTAGTTCTTGAACCATGCCACTTTGCCGGATTTATTAACGATGGCGATGGCGCGGCCCGTAATGCCCTTGTCTGCGAGGTACACGCCATACTTTTCGCTGGCCGCCCCACGTGGATGAAAATCGGCCAGCAGCGAATACTTGATCCCCATCTTGTCGGCATAGGCTTTGTGCGACCACACGCTGTCAACGCTGATACCGAGCACTTCCGCGTCCAGCGTTTCGAAGGCCTTCATCTCATTGACGAAGCAAGCGTGCTCGTTGGTGCACGTGGGGCTCCAGTCCAGCGGGTACCACACCAGCACGACATTCTTTTTCCCGGCGAAGTCTGAAAGCTTTACTTCTTTCTTGTCCTGGTTCAACAGCGTAAAGTCCGGGGCCGATTGACCTACCGCAATGCTCATATACCTACCTCCTAGTCTCGCAAATCTCACTGGAGCATCTTACCCAATCCTTACGTTTCACACCAAGTTTCCATCTTCTGCCTCTCTGGTTCTTAATTTCGTTCCTACTTTTTATTCCGGCGCGCTACACTTTGCTCAGGAGAAGCCCATGGGCGCTGAAGCTGCTGGCCGCGCTCCGATTATGCCCCTGCGCGAACTGGTCCGTTTATACCTCTCTCGGGCCGGCAAATACCGTGTGCCGGTTGCGCTTTCGGCTTTTGCGTTGACGAGAGCGGAAACAGAACGCCTCTTCTCCGGTTACGACGAGGACTATCACATCAGCCGGTTCTTTCAATTTTCCGAAGCTGCCGGGGAAAGATACTCGATTAACGGAGTTCCCGCCTCGCACGTCTCCATCGACGGCGAAATCCAAACCATTCTCTGAGGTGGCCCTCTATAATTTTCGCTTGAAATAATCTGCGTTTTGACTACCCTACAGCCACGCCGGAGGTCATCGAATGGCTAGTTCTCCTACACTCCTGCCGGAGTCGCGGCTCGGAAGTACTCTGCGCCGTGACGCCTGGTGGATCGAAATCATCCCCATCATCATCATGATGGGAGGCTTCAGCATCTATGCCACATGGCGTGCATTCGAGGGGAAATTCTATTCCTGGGGGCCGTACCTTTCGCCCTTCTACTCGCCGCTTATCGACCCACTGCATCATTGGTGGCCCTTTTCACCGGCTCTTTTGATTCTTGCAGGTCCCCTCGGTTTTCGCGGCACTTGCTACTACTACCGAAAAGCGCTTTACCGAGCCTTTTTGCTCGACCCGCCCGCTTGTGCCGTCGGAGAACCAGCGCGTCGCAACTATCGAGGCGAGACCGCTTTCCCCTTCGTCCTGCAAAATATCCATCGCTACTTTTTTTATCTCGCGATTATCTTCATCGCGTTCCTTTGGCACGACGCCATTCGGTCGTTCCTCTTCGACGGCCATTTTGGCATTGGCGTCGGCACGCTGGTCCTTTCAATCAACGTCACGCTACTTTCGCTCTACACGTTTTCCTGCCATTCCCTGCGTCACCTCGCCGGCGGCAAGCTCGACTGTTTTTCTTGCGCGACGTTCGGCCGATCACGCTTTGAAGCTTGGAGCTTTTTTAGCTTCCTGAACGAGCACCACATGCTCTTTGCGTGGTGCAGTCTCGTGTCCGTCGGCTTCGCGGATTTTTACGTTCGCATGGTGGCTTGCGGGACCTTCCGTGACCTGAGGCTCTTGTGAGTTCAAATTACGAGACCCGCGAACACGATGTACTCATCATTGGGGCCGGCGGGGCCGGACTGCGCGCCGCCCTTGAAGCCCTTGCGCAAGGTGCTTCCGTGGGCGTGGTTTGCAAATCTCTTCTGGGAAAGGCGCACACCGTCATGGCGGAGGGCGGCATCGCCGCAGCCATGGCCAACGTGGATGCCGCTGACAATTGGAAAACGCATTTTCGCGACACCGTGCGCGGCGGAAAACTTTTGAACAATTGGTGCATGGCGCAGCTTCACGCCCAGGAAGCCCCTGACCGCGTTCGAGAACTTGAGCAGTGGGGGGCGCTGTTCGACCGCACGGAAACGGGCGAAATTCTGCAGCGCGCCTTCGGTGGCCACACCTTCAAGCGCCTCTGCCACGTCGGCGACCGCACTGGCCTCGAAATGATTCGCACGCTGCAAGACCGCGGCGTCCAGCAGGGCATCGACGTTTACATGGAGTGTACGGTCACGCGCCTCTTGACCGACAACGGCCGCGTTGCCGGGGCGTTTGCCTACTGGCGCGAGAACGGGCGGTTCATCGTATTCAAAGCCAAGTCCATTGTCATTGCCACTGGCGGCATCGGCAAAGCCTGGCGCGTTACTTCCAACTCTTGGGAGTACACCGGCGACGGAATGGCCCTTGCGTATGAAGCAGGCGCAGAACTCATGGACATGGAGTTCGTGCAGTTCCATCCCACGGGAATGGTCTGGCCGCCCGGCGTGCAAGGAATTCTGGTTACTGAAGCCGTGCGCGGCGAAGGCGGCATCTTGCGCAATAAAGCGGGTGAGCGTTTTATGGAAAGATACGACCCCAAGCGCATGGAACTTTCCACCCGCGACGTGGTAGCCCGCTCCATCTACACCGAAGTGAAAGAAGGCCGCGGCACCGAACACGGCGGCGCGTATCTCGATATATCCCACAAGCCCGCGGAATATGTGAAGAAGAAACTTCCCAGCATGTATCACCAGTTCAAGGAACTCGCGGACGTGGACATTACCAAGGGTCCTATGGAGGTGGGCCCGACGTGCCACTACATGATGGGGGGCATCCGCGTCGATGCGGAAACCGCGGAGTCTACAGTGCCCGGTCTTTTCTCCGCAGGCGAGGCTGCCGCGGGCCTTCACGGCGCGAATCGTCTGGGAGGCAATTCGCTATCCGATCTTTTGGTTTTTGGGCGGCGTGCGGGCTTAGCAGCCGCGCAGCATGCCAAGAGGTCTTCGGCTCCTGCCATCGACATCGCACAAATCGAGCAAGCCGAAAAGGAATTGCTCGCGCCCTTTTCCAACTCCGGCAAGGAAAGCCCTTATGCCGTCCATCGCGATTTGCAGGAAGTGATGCAGAATCTTGTGGGCATCTTCCGTGCCGACGAGGATTTGAAGAAAGCACTCTCCGAACTGGAAAAACTGAAAGCTCGCGCGGCAAAAGCCGGCGTCGAAGGATCACGTCTCTTCAATCCCGGCTGGCATCTTTCTTATGATTTGCAGGCCATGCTCATCGTCTCGGAAGCCGTCGCGCTCAGTGCCTTGGCGCGCACGGAAAGCCGCGGCGCGCATAGCCGCATCGATCACCCCCATGCCGATCCAATCTGGGAGAAAAAGCACAACATCATTGTCAGGGAATCGGGAGGCATGGGCCGTCGCGAAGTTCCCGTCGAGCCCATGCCCGAAGAACTAAAGCAGATTCTCGCCGAGGACAAGGTATGACACGTCTTTCGAGTGGCCAGGTCAAATGACTGGAGGAATGAAGGATATGGATTCTCCCGGGAACAAATGCACCGCGCCCAACACGAACCGGGAGTATTTTGCTCTTCTCTCTTACTTGCCACTGAATAAGTACCGAGCGATTCCGGCATTTTTCAAGTTCACATTTCAGAAACAGTTGCGCTCGACTCCGGGAATCATCGGTTACGCACTTCATGCAAAGCCATGGAGCCGCGATTTTTGGACCTTTTCGGCTTGCACTGACGAAAAGCTGATGGATTTCGTCGGGAAGATTCCTCACCGGCAAGCGATGAAGGCCATGATGCGTCACCGGGGACCGACGAAGTTTACCAAGTGGGAGATAATGGGTTCGGCTGTGCCGCTGCGTTGGGAGGAAGCAATGGCGAGATCGAAAAAAGGGGAGGCGTCATGAAGGAAGCCACCCTACGTGTTTTTCGCGGTGATGCAAACGCCGGGCAAACCGCTGACTATCGCGTCCCGGTCGCACCTGGCATGGTGGTCCTTGACGCGCTCCATTACATTCAAGGCCATCTTGCTCCGGATCTTGCGGTTCGCTGGAATTGCAAAGCAGGGAAGTGCGGCTCCTGCTCTGCGGAAGTCAACGGCCGCCCCCGCCTGACCTGCAAGACGCGCATGGACGACCTCCCGCAGGACCAGCCCATCAGCGTCCTGCCGATGAAAGCCTTCCCTCGCATCAAAGACCTTGTCACCGACGTTTCTTGGAACTATCGTGTCAACCGCAAAATCCCTCCCTTCGAGCCGCGTAAGGGAGTGGCATGGAAAATCTCCCAGCTGGACGTGGATCGTGTCCAGGAGTTTCGCAAGTGCATCGAATGCTTTCTTTGTCAAAATGTATGTCACGTTCTTCGCGAGCACGACAAGAAGGAGCAGTTCGCGGGCCCGCGCTTCTTCGTTCGAGTCGCCGGGCTAGAGATGCATCCGCTCGACGGCCGCAACCGTGCGGGTTTGTTGAAAGATCAACTTGGCTTGGGCTATTGCAATATCACCAAGTGCTGCACGGAAGTTTGTCCCGAGGAGATTCACATTACGGACAACGCCATTATCCCGCTCAAGGAGCGCGTGGTGGACGAGTTTTATGATCCCCTGACCATGCTGTTTCGGAAGATTCGTGGTCAGTAGCAACGCGTTTAGGCCGTACCGGGTAAGCTAAGGTCACGGCAAAGATTTCTTAGGTTCGAGCAACGGGCTACGAAGGAGGCCCCATGGGTCATCAACTTAAATCGATCTCCAAGGCTGGCATTCCCGAGGCCCTGGCTAAAGTCGAGCTCTATCGTTATCTCAATGAGCCCGAAGAAGCCGAATCCATCTGCCGGGATATCCTCGCGGTGGATCCCGAGCATCAGCTGGCTCGAAGGATGCTCGGTCTAGCCATCACCGACCAATTTATCGGCGCCGCGAGCGATCGCTATCTCGAGGTTCAGTCTACCTTTCAGGGCTTGCGCGATCCCTACGAACGGCTCTACTACACCGGGTTATTGCACGAACGCCATGCCAAGACGCAACTTTTGGTTGGATACCCCCCGCACACTCTCCTGCCGTTGGTGGAAGAAGCTATGCGCTGCTTCGCGGAGGCGGAAAAGATTCGTCCGGCCGGTAATGACGACAGTATTCTGCGATGGAATCGCTGCGTTCGATTGCTGGAAAGCCGGCGCGATTTTCATTTCGAGCGCGGACCTTCCGCTTTTGATTCCGAGGACATGCCGCCTATTAGCCCGCCGGTGCGCCGGGCGGGTGGTCATCATTGAAGCTCAGTGCCGTTCATCAGGCCGAGACCACGCGCTGAAATCGGCGCGCCAGTTTTTCATGTTCTGCACTGAGTTGCCGCGGCAGGCGCTTGCCAAATTTCCCAAGAAACTGCTTTGCATCTTCCATCTCCGCTTCCCAATCTTCCGGATTCACGCGTAGTAGCTCGTTTACGGCCTCTTCTGAAATTTTCATTCCATCCATCGTTAGCCCCTTCTTTGCTGGAACGTAACCGATGGGTGTCTCCTGCGCTGCCCCTCGGCCCTCCACGCGCTCCAATATCCATTTCAATACGCGCACGTTTTCGCCGTATCCCGGCCACAGAAACTTTCCATCCCCGCCCTTGCGGAACCAGTTCACGTGGAAAATCTTCGGTGGCTTCGGAATTTTCTTTCCCATCTCCAGCCAGTGCGCAAAATAATCCGCCATGTTGTAGCCGCAGAAGGGCAGCATGGCCATGGGATCCCGCCGCGTGACGCCCACATTGCCGGTGGCCGCCGCGGTCGTCTCGCTGGCCATGGTCGCGCCCACGAAGACGCCATGTTGCCAGTCAAAGGATTCGTAAACGAGTGGCGCTACTCGGGCCCTTCGCCCGCCAAAGATGAACGCGGAAATCGGCACTCCCTCTGGAGCTTCCCATTTTGGCGAAATGCTAGGCGATTGCCGCGCCGGCACAGTGTATCGCGCATTCGGGTGCGCGCCTGGTCCTTGGGATGGATCCCACGTTTCGCCCTTCCAGTTGAGCAATCCCGGAGGCGCTGGGGTGCCAATACCTTCCCACCATGGCTCGCGATCCAAGGTCATCGCGACGTTCGTAAACAGTGTGTTCTTATGCAGCGCCTCCATCACGTTCTGATTGGTTGTCATTCCCGTGCCAGGGGCCACGCCAAAGAAACCCGCTTCCGGATTGATGGCGTGCAAATAGCCGTCTTCTGCGATCTTCATCCAGGAAATGTCGTCCCCCACGGTCCAAACGCGGTAGCCTTGGCTCTCCAGCGCGGACACCATCATCGCCAAATTGGTCTTCCCACAAGCGCTTGGAAACGCCGCGCCCATGTACGTCACTTTGCCGTCTGGCGACTCCAGCCCCAGGATGAGCATGTGCTCGGCCATCCAGCCCTGCTCGCGTGCCATCACGCTCGCAATCCGTAGCGCAAAACATTTCTTGCCCAGCAACGCGTTTCCGCCGTAGCCCGACCCCACGCTCCAGATCAATTTCTCTTGCGGGAAGTGCATGATGTAACGCCGCGAAGGGTCCAAGTCGCCCAAGGAATGCAGCCCAGGAACAAACTCCTTCGATGCCCCCAGCCTTTCCATCGCCACCTTGCCCATCCGCGACATAATCCGCATGCTGGCTACCACGTAGGGGCTGTCAGTTACTTCCACGCCTACTTTGCTGATCGGCGAGCTGACCGGCCCCATCACGTAAGGCACCACGTACATCGTCCGTCCACGCATCGCTCCATCCAGTAGTGCGCCAACTTTATGCTTGGCCGAGACAGGATCCATCCAATTGTTCGTGGGTCCAGCTTCTTCTTTTTCGGGAGAGCAGATATAGGTCAGATGCTCGGTGCGAGCTACGTCATTGGGACTGCTTCGGTGTAGGTAGCAATTCGGGAAAGTCTTCTCGTTCAGGGTGTAGGAGCCTCCGGCGCGTAGCATCTCCGCGGTCATCCGCTGGTATTCGGCTTCGGATCCGTCGCAGTACACCACCAGGTCCGGCTTCGTCAGCTTCGCTGCTTCCGCGACCCAGGTTTCCAGTGGAGTTGGCACCCTGATCCCCCTGCCAGTCCAAGATCCCTCCGCCAGCGCCCAGAGTGAAACTCTCCGGCCACCCATGGTTGCCGGTAATACTCTGGAGGATGACGCAGACCCGGTCGGGGTCTTGGAGCGATTTGAACTCGGCCATGCCAACTGGCCCATTTAAAGGCGGGAACTTCCGGCCAGGCTGGCAGGCGGTTGCTTCTACCCGCCCACAGTCTATGTTACCGCTCGCAACCCACGCAAGTTGGCTGCCAGTTGGTTGTTCCCTGCGGTAAACTCGTCTTCCTTGTCAGCTACTACCGAATCCGACCACCTGCGGGTCGTGCTCGTTGCACCGCGCAATCCGCTCAACATTGGCGCAGCGGCCCGCGCCTTGAGCAACTTTGGCTTCTTCCATCTGCGCGTCGTGAATCCCTATGAGCTGGCTTTTCGCGAGGCGCGTTCCGCTGTTGGCGCTGAGCCGTTGCTTAGGCAAGCCACGGAATTCAAGACCGTCGCCGAAGCCGTCGAGGATTGCACGCTCGTTGTCGGAACCACCGCCGTTGGCCCTCGACGTTTGCAGCACGCGGTTCGCCGCCTCGATCAAGCCGCCCGACTTCTCCGCAAGCATCTCGCCTCCAGCCATGTCGCCCTTCTGTTCGGTTCGGAAAAGCGCGGCCTCTCCAATGAAGATTTGAGCCATTGCCATTGGCTCGTGCGCATCCCGACCCGCGAAGAGCATCGTTCCATGAACCTGGGCCAGGCCGTAGCCGTCTGTCTCTATGAACTCGCGCGCCATCCCCAAGCCGTTCCTAAACCGGGGAAGCCTGTCCCCGCCACCGCTGCCGATCGCGAACGTCTCACCGCGCTCTTGCTTGACGGTCTCTGTTCCAGCGGCTACTTGAAATCCCGTCCCAGCGGTTCGCACCAACGCCGCTCCGCTGCACCCACCGACGAAAAAATCCGCCGCCTCATTCATCGTCTTCACCTCTCCGCCACTGACGCCGAACTCACGCTCGGCATCCTGCGCCAAATCCTCTGGAAATCCAGCCAGGACAATAGACTCCGTGAATAGGCTCTTCGTGCTCTAAGTAGTGGCGGCCAGACAATCGGCCGAATACCAAGCACAAGGAATTTGATTATTGCTATGGCGCTCGCTTTCTCGCCGGCATTTTCCCTTTCTTGGGTTTGATCCCCTGAAAGATCTGTGGCGCACCCCACCGGCTTTTGCTGTTCACTTTTTGTGTGCACTTTTGTACAGTTTTCCTCCACACGACCTCGGAAGATGGTACTGTGTTAGCTGCCTAGCACGTTCTGCGCACCAGGCATTCGCACATTCAATAAGCAGATCGCCGGAGAGATTATGGAATTGACCGTAACGCAACAAGAGCGCCCCTGGGACCGGCCCTTCTGGAAACCCGTCCATGGCAAGGAGGGGGTCTTCGCTTTTATCGTACTGATTCATGTTCTTGCCGTGGTCGGCCTCGTCCTTTTCCCCGTTCCCAGCCTTAAAGTCGTTGGCATGACTTTGCTTAGCATCGCCCTTGGCGGGCTCGGCACCACGGTCTGTTATCACCGCATGCTCTCCCACAAGACTCTCAAGACCAATCGCTTCGTCGAGCAATTCTTGATTTTCTGGGCGGTCTTCAACGGTTCAGGTCATCCGGCTAGCTGGGTTGCGTATCATCGCTTACACCACGCTGTCACGGACACTCCCGAAGACATCTCCAGTCCGAAACAAGGTGGCTTCTGGTGGGCGCATCTGCGCTGGCTCTATCAAACCCAGCCGGCCGATAAGAAGCGTTGGGCTCCCGAGCTCATCGGCGGCATCTACAAAATCTGGGGCTGGGCGGAAACGCCCGTCATTGTTTTCTCGATCTGCATCGGCCTGATTCTCGGTTTTGGCTGGATGGGTTTCTTCTGGATGGGCGCGATTCGCCTCGTCTACTCCCTCCATATGCAATGTCTGGTGAACAGCCTCACGCACTTGAAGAAAGTTGAGGAAGGCGATTCCAGTATGAACGTCTGGTGGCTTGGCCCGTTCCAATTGACCGCCTGGGGCGAGAACTGGCACGAGAATCATCACACGCACGCCGGGTCCGCGCGCCTTGGCCTCCGCTGGTATCAGACTGACATCGGCTGGTATTTCATCTGGATGCTCGAAGCCGTGGGCCTAGCCCATTCGGTCAAACGCCCCCGCGCTTCGTAACCCACAAGGTGCCACGCGGTTCACTTTGTCCTAAAATATAGGGGTGGAGCTTGTTTACCCGAGAGGGGCCCGACGCGTGCTGCATCATGTATGCTCAAAAATTTAAAGTCAACTTGGTAATTCGCGGTGAAGCGCGCGCTTGCCCGCTCGATTGGCTCGATCAATTCTGCATGCGCAATTTCACGAACTCCGCCGACTTTGACGACACGCTTCCCGTCGCGGATGGTCAGGTGGAAGCCAGTTTCCGGCTCACTCCCGAACGCTTCGCCGAAGGGCTCTCCGCTTGGTTAACCAAGCGCGGCAAAGGCGAAGGCCAGCCCGTCACGGTAAACGTCACTCGCGACACATCTTCCGCAAATCTGTAGGGACGCAGCACGCTGCGCCCCAGCTTGGCAGCCAAATCAAATCTCAAAGAGTTTTTCGATGGACTTTGAGAGACTTGGCGCTAAGCTGCTGGCTCCCGCTTCTCCCCGCGGAGGGCGGCGCGGATCTCCGGCAGGGCCGCTAGCGCCGCAGTCTTGCCTGCCGCCACCATCTCCGGAGTCTTGGTGAAATCGTCCCACACAAATGGCTTTACGTCTGGTTCGATAACTATGTCCGCTTGCGTGCGCCAGTTCAGGTCCGTGTGGCGTTGCAGAATGTTGAAAGAGCGGCTAAGGATGTCCGTGAACGTGCGCGGCTCCTCGACGTTGCCTGCCTCGAGATACACGGCGATGATAATGTCGGCGCCGAGTAGCAGCGCGCCTTCCACTGGAACTGGAGCCGTCAGGAATCCATCGACGAGCGTCCGTCCTTCGTGTTGAATGGGCACGAATAATCCAGGGTAGGCGCACGAAGCGCGAATCACGGGAGCAAGCGGGCCATGGGAGTAATACACGGAGACGCCCGCGTTGATGTCCGTCGTGGCGATAGCCAGCGGCGTAAGCAGTTCTTCGAAAGTCTTTACCGGAGTAAAGCGTGCAAAATATTTTTCCATACGCTGATTGGTAGCCAGGCCAAGCCAGGAAGGCGTCCAGCGGCCGAAATCGGCAAAGCTCGTTACCGAGCCAATTTTTTCCATCTCTTCGAGCGCAGCCCCAGCGCAGTAGCTTGCTCCGATGAGTGCGCCTACGCTTGTGCCTGCCACGCAATCGATGGGGATACCGGCTTCGCGCAACACGCGCAGCACTCCCAGGTGCGCGATGCCGCGCGCAAAGCCGCCCGCAAGGGCCAAGCCTACGCGCGGGCGCTCCTTCACTTGACCTTCCTCACCGTACGCGAAAGCGCGAAACTTGTCCTTGGCGCTCCGAAGCCAGCCAAGCGGTCCGGCGGCTTTGTTTTCTTCTGTCATTTCTCTATCTTAATCCTATCGCTGCGGACTAGCCTGTCGTTTGACCCGCGCATGACGGTTTTGTAACCTGTCCCTGCGAACCTTGCGGGCTCTGTAAATTCAGTAAAAAGGCGTGCCATGAATCAGCGCATCGAAAAGGCCGTGGTGCTTGGAGCGGGAACCATGGGCTCGCGGATTGCCGCGCATTTCGCGAACGCCGGGCTGCCGTGCATTTTGCTGGACATGGTTCCGCCGAATTGGCCCGCGAATGCGCCCGCTGGAGAGCGCAACAAAATCGTGCGCGCCGGATTGGACGCGGCGAAGAAGTCCAAGCCTGCAGCATTTTTCACGGCTGCGCTGGCTGAAAAAATCGCCATTGGAAACTTCGATGACAATTTGGCGCGCTGCGCCGAGGCCGACTG
The DNA here is from genome assembly GCA_035510055.1 of Candidatus Cybelea sp. GTDB lineage: Bacteria > Acidobacteriota > Terriglobia > Acidiferrales > UBA7541 > Acidiferrum. Next base: position 32,936 of record DATKHV010000020.1, read on the forward strand.
GATCATCGAAGTCGTCGCGGAGAACCTGGAAATCAAGCGAAAATTGCTGGCGCGCGTGGCCCAGTTTCGCAAGCCTGGAGCCATCGTAACTACCAACACATCCGGTTTGCCGGTGCATTTAATCGCCGAAGGCATGAGCGAAGAGTTTCAGCAGCACTGGGCAGGCACGCATTTCTTTAATCCGCCCCGCTATCTAAAGCTCGTGGAAGTGATTCCCGGACCGAAGACATCAAGCGAAGTCGTTGAGTCGCTGAGCGAATTCTGCGACCGGCGGCTGGGCAAAGGCGTAGTTGTGGCCAAGGATACGCCGAACTTCATCGCCAATCGCATTGGAACATTTTCCATGCTCAATGTGCTGCGCCTGATGGGCACGCTGGGCATGACGGTCGAGGAAGTGGACGCTTGCACCGGGCCGGCGGTGGGCTGGCCGAAGTCGGCCACCTTTCGCACGGCGGACATTGTCGGTCTCGATGTGCTAGTCCATGTCGTGAAAAACATTTACGAGACAGCGCCCAACGACGAGTCGCGTGAAAGCTACAAGATCCCGGCGCTCATCGAGGAGATGGTCAAACGCGGCTGGCTCGGCGACAAGACCGGGCAGGGTTTTTACAAGAAAGTGAAGGGCGAAGGCGAAAAAGAGATTTGGACACTCGATGTGAACACCATGGAGTATCGCCCGCGGCAGAAAGCGAGATTTGCTTCCCTGGAGATGGGCAGAGCGATTGAGGATACGCGGGAACGGTTGCGCGCTTTGGTTGGGCCTGTGCTCGAAGGGCAAAAAGGCGACAAAGCCCAGCAGTTTTTGTGGGGCTCGCTTTCCGAAATGTGTTGCTATGCTGCGCTTCGCGTACCGGAAATTTCCGACCACCTCGTGGATGTGGATCGCGCGCTTCGCTGGGGCTTTGCGTGGGAACTAGGGCCGTTTGAGATCCTGGATGCGATCGGCGTGAAAGCGTTTGCTTCACAAGTAGAAAAGGAAGGGCGTGCCCTGCCCCCGGTCATTGCCAGGGTATTGGCCAGCGGGCGCAAGGGATTTTACGAATCGGAGAAAGGCACGACGACCGTTTTCGATATTCGCAGCGGCGCATCGAAAAGAGTCGAAGAGCCGAAAGGCGTCATCATTCTTAAATCCCTCAAGGATGCCGGCCGCGAAGTCGAGCGCAATTCCGGCGCCAGCTTGGTCGATCTGGGCGACGGTGTGGTGTGCTGTGAATTTCATGCCAAGATGAACGCCATCGGTGCGGACCTGATCGCCATGCTGCACAAAGGCTTGAAGCGCCTCGAAACGGATTTCGACGCCATGGTGATCGCTAACCAAGCGGTGAATTTCTCCGTCGGGGCAAACTTGATGCTGGTTCTGGTGGGCGCCCAAGAGCAGGAGTGGGACGAATTGCACACGGCGGTAAGGCAATTCCAGAACGTCAACCTGGCCATCAAGTACTCGCCCAAGCCGGTAGTCGCAGCGCCCCAAGGCCTGGCGCTGGGCGGCGGCTGCGAAGTGAGCCTGCATGCGGCAAAGATTCAGGCGGCCGCCGAAGCCTATATCGGCCTGGTGGAAACCGGAGTCGGCTTGATTCCGGGTGGGGGCGGCAGCAAAGAAATGCTGATTCGCGCGAACGAACATGCCGCGGGCGGCGAGGATTTAGATTTGTTCCACGCCCTTAAGCCCGTCTTTGAAGCGATGGCTATGGCCAAAGTCGGCACAAGCGCCGAGGAATGCCGCGACCTCGGATATTTGCGCCGCGAAGATGGCGTCTCCATGAACCGCGACCGCTTGGTGGCCGATGCGAAAGAAAGCGCACTGGCCCTGGTACGCGGCGGCTACAAACCTCTCGCGGCAACCTGGCAAGAAGGCGCTCAGACCACCCAGATTAAAGTGCTCGGCGAACAATTTCTTGCCGGTGCGAAGCTGGCCATCCACATGATGCTCCGCGGCGGATACGCCTCCGAGCACGACGCGCGCGTGGGCCGCCAGCTCGCCTACATCCTGGCGGGCGGTGCGCTGACGTCGCCACAAATGGTCAGCGAACAATACGTTCTCGATCTCGAGCGCGAAGCCTTCGTCTCCCTGTGCGGCGAAAAAAAGACCCAGGAACGCATCGCCCACACCCTGAAAACGGGCAAACCGCTGCGCAATTAGCAAAGCATCCAGTACACTTTTCTATCCGACATTTAGCGGCGGGGAACTGCCCCTTCTCTTTGAAATCATATAAAAACGTATTGATATGCCGGTCACAAATGCAATATTCTGTCAGTTGCCGGAGGGGCTGTGCAAAAGCTTTTGGCGCCGCGGGAAGTCGCGAACATTTTGGGCATTAGTTATCCCACTCTGAAACAGTGGATCTACCACGGAAAGATTAAGTCGGTGAAGACACCCGGCGGGCACCACCGCGTGCCGGAAAGCGAAATCGATCGCTTGTTTCCAAAGAAGCTGACCTACGGAGACATCCAAACGCGACGTGGAAATTTTCGCAAGATCAGCGGCCGAAACCAGTTGATTGGGCGCGTCCTGGAAATCAAATATAGCGGCCTGCTGGCGCAAGTGCGGCTGGCGATCGGGGAGCAGCACATCACGGCCATCATCACCGCGGATGCCGCCAAGGAGATGCGGCTCAAGCCAGGAGAGCGCGCCGCCGCGCTGATCAAATCAACCGAAGTCATGATTTTGCGAGTCTGATCCGTGACGCGCGGAAAAACATCCCGGCGCAGCTGGTTTCGCTTATTCCCGCTCGTCATTTCTGTTCTTCTTGCCCGGCGTAACGTGCGCGCTCAGGGGCAGGAACTCCGCATCGCGGCCGCGGCCGATTTGAAGTTTGCTATGGAAGAGTTATCGGAGAAGTTTGAGAAGCACATGGGGACGAAAGTGAGCGTGACTTACGGATCGAGCGGCAACTTCTTCTCGCAATTGCAGAACGGCGCGCCCTTTGATCTGTTCTTTTCGGCTGACCTGGAATACCCAAGAAAGCTGGAAGCCGCGGGCCTGACGGAGCCGGAGACCCTGTACCTATACGCCGTTGGTCGAATCGTGATCTGGATGCCGGTGGACGCGCCGGTGGACGTTAGAAAACTAGGTTGGAAAGCCCTGTTGGACTCCCGTGTCGGAAAAATTGCGATCGCGAATCCGGACCATGCGCCTTACGGTCGTGCTGCGGTAGCGGCAATGCAAAAGTCGGGAATCTACGAGTCCGTCAAAACCAAGTTGGTGTACGGAGAAAATATTTCGCAAGCGGGGCAGTTTGTGCAGTCGGGAAATGCCCAAGCGGGGATTGTGGCGATGTCACTGGCGGTTTCCCCGGCGATGCGCGAAGGAAAACGGTGGGACATTCCCGAAAATATGCATCCGGCCATCGAGCAGGCAGCAATCGTATTGAAGGACGCAAAGAACAAAGATGCCGCGCGAGCCTTTCTGGATTTTGTGAAAGGTTCCCTGGGTCGCGCCACTCTCGCTAAATACGGTTTTGTAATTCCGGAGAAGATGAAGGCAGAAGAGAACAAGTAACACTGAAGCACCGCGAGCGCAGCAGAAACTCGAAAAACAGCAAAACTAAGGACTGCAAATGGAAGCTTTGTGGTTATCAATAAAATTGGCTAGCTGCGTAGCCGGCATCCTACTGATCATCGGGATGCCGCTCGCGTATTGGCTGGCTTATGCAAGGTGGCGCGGAAAATTCCTGGTCGAATCTCTTGTGGCGTTGCCGTTGGTGTTGCCGCCGACCGTACTTGGATTTTACGCGCTCGTAGCCATGGGACCGCGCGGGCCGCTGGGAAAACTGTGGATCGCATTTTTCGGGCACGGCCTCGCGTTCACGTTCGGCGGGCTGATTTTCGCCTCAGTGCTTTACAGCTTCCCATTTGCGGTACAGCCGCTGATCGTTTCTTTTGAGGCTGTCGACCGAAGATTGCTGGACGCCTCGGCAGTGCTGGGCGCTGGCGGTCTGCGGACATTCTGGCGAGTCATCCTGCCGTTGTCGCTGCCCGGAATCGTAACGGCGGCGGTGCTCAGTTTCGCTCACACCTTGGGAGAATTCGGCGTGGTCCTGATGGTTGGCGGAAATCTGGCGGGCGTGACGCGGACGGTTTCGATCGACATCTACGATCACGTGCAGTCCCTCGAATACGCCGAAGCCAACCGCATGGCGCTGCTGCTTCTCGTCTTCTCTTTCGTTGTGTTGTCGGTAGTTTATGCCGTGAATCGCCGCGTGTGGACACCGTGGGAGGCCAAGTAAGCTCCAACATGCTCATCGCGCGAATCCGCAAAGAGCGGCCTGGCGCGCGACGATCCTCCTTTGTCCTCGACGTTTCCATCGACGTTTTTCCCGGCATCACCATCTTATTTGGAGCTTCTGGCGCCGGCAAATCCACGCTGCTGGATTGCCTGGCCGGACTCTTGCGGCCCGACGATGGCCGAATCGCTGTCGGCGGCGATGTTCTGTTTGACTCCGAGCGTGGAATTTATGTCCCGGCTCCAAAGAGGCGGATCGCCTACGTTTTTCAGTCTCTGGCATTGTTTCCGCACTTGAGTGCCGAGGAAAACATTGCTTACGGATTGCAGAAGTTGCCAGGGGAACTAGCGCGGGAGCGAGTGGAAGCAATTCTGCAAGCCTTTCGCGTCGAGAAATTGCGGAAACAAAAGCCAGGCGAGATTTCCGGAGGCGAAAAACAGAGAATCGCGCTCGCGAGGTCGCTGGTCACTGAGCCGCGCGTGCTTTTGCTGGATGAGCCGTTGACGGGTTTGGACGCCGAATTGAAAGCCGCCATTGTGGACGATTTGCGCGCGTGGAACGCCGCAAAAGGAATCCCGATTTTGTACGTGACCCACAGCCGCGAGGAAGTGGACGCCCTGGGCGACCGCGTTATCACGCTCGACAATGGAGGCGTCGAAAGCTCCGGCGCGCCGATGGAGGTACTGAGTGCACCCCGCCGCAAAAAGCTGGCGCAAGCGGCGGGATTTGAAAATTTCCTCAGCGCCACGGTGCTCGATCTCCGCGAAACCGATGGCGTCATGCGCGTTCGCCTCGGCGAGAGCGCCTGCCAGATCGAAGTACCGCTCGGTTACGCCACCGCCGGGAGTCGTGTGCAGTTAGCGATTCGCGCCGGAGACATTCTGCTGGCGACGGAAAAGCCGCGCGGGTTGAGCGCGCGGAACGTCCTAGACGGCCGCGTCGTTTCCCTCGAGCAGCGCGGCACCATGGCTATCGCGCACGTGGATTGCGGGATCACCTTCGTCGTTCACATGACGCCTGGCGCCGTTCGCTCACTGGACCTAGCCGTCGGAGGCAAAGTGTGGCTTGTCCTAAAAACCCACTCTTGTCATCTCGTGGATTAGAACAAAACTCTTGGCACGCAACTCTTCAAGATTTTGGCTTCGCCGGAGCGGCCCCCGCCGGCTTTGTCGCGCCCGGTGTGGAGAATTTGACTTCGTCAGCTTCCAGGGTGTTGTCCTTCGGCGTAGCGTGAATCACCACTAGGTCGCCGACGGCGACGTCTGCCAGCTTGGCAGGTTTATCTTCAGGAGGATCGCCGGGCTTGGCGGTTTTGTCCGCGGCATGAGAGAGGTAGATCGTCGACGCCACGAGTTTCACTTCCACGGACTTCCCGTCCCGCATCTTTACCAGCACGGAATCCGCGCTGATTTTTTCGATCGTCCCAATCACGTGTACTTTATTGCCGTGAGCGAAAGCCGTGTCCATAACCAACGCCAACAATAAAGCCAGAAGAAATACGCGAACTTTCATAAGAATCTCCATTCCAAAAAGCGTTCGTGTGCTTCATATCATTTCTGATGATGTTCTTGTGATTCCGTTTTCTGCTGCGGCGTTGCTCCATTCAAGAAATCGTTCTCCTGCTGTTCTTCCGCGCGGTCGTCCGGCCCTTGGGGATTATAGCGCTCCATTTCGATGCGTTCCGCGTCCGTTAAATGGGGAAGGTGCCGGATAAAGTGCACCAGCTTCCAGCTGTCCTGCGCCCCTCCGTGCTCGCCGCCACTCGAGAAGGCTGGCATTCCCGTGAACCGCACGCCATTCTCGATGATCCAGAAGAGTTCGCCGTCGGTAAGATTTTGCGTTGCCGGCATCCGGAGATCCGGCGGCTTGGGGTAGAGGCCATCGCCTATCATTGTTTTTCCACCGCCATCGTTGGCGTGGCATATCGCGCAATGATCCGCGAAATGAAGCCGGGCATCGCGCAAATCTTCCGCCGAGGCCAGCACCGGATTCTGCGTGGCCTGCGCGCTAGAAGGTATCGCCAAGTGACGCACGGCGCGTGCCACCTTGGTTTCGAATCGAGTCGGCGTAGCGCGAGCGCTTAAGCCATCATGAAGCAGTGAAAGCGCGATCGTGGCAGCCGCGCCGAACAGTGCCACCGCGATGACGATGATCATCAGAGTTTTGCGTCTCATGGTCCTGCGGCGTATGTTAATGGATGCGGGCCGTAGCGGCCAGCGGCGACTCCGAGTGCACAAAGTGAAACGCACTCGTTTCACCCCGTGCGCTTGGCCCCCGCAAGCCGATACCTCTGGTAGGATACTCAGGAAATGACGACCCTCGCAATAAACGGGAGCACTTTGGCCATGTTGCAAAACGGTCCGGCGGAAGTTCGTGAAATTCTTCACGCGGCGGCTTCCGGTGGGGAGTTGACGTTCGAACAGGGCCTAGTCCTGGCGACTGCCGAAGGCCCCGCGCTCCAAGCTCTTGTGGCTGTCGCGGACCAGTTGCGCCGGGAAGTGGTGGGCGATGCCATCACTTACGTCGTGAATCGCAACATCAATTTCACCAATGTGTGTTTCGTGGGTTGCAGTTTTTGCGGTTTTGGGCGCGGCCCGGGAGCCGCCGACGCTTACTCGCTCTCGGTTGACGAAGTGGTGCGCCGCGCGCGCGAGGCTTGGGAACGCGGCGCCACCGAAGTCTGCGTCCAGGGCGGCTTGCCGCGCGACCTCGACGGATTTTTCTACCGCGATCTGCTGCGCGCTATCAAGCATGCCATTCCCGAGATGCACGTCCACGCGTTCTCTCCGATGGAAATTGACTACGGCGTGGCGAAAACAGGAATGCCCCTGCGCGCTTACTTGCAAATGATGAAGGACGAGGGGCTGGGTAGCATTCCCGGCACTGCGGCGGAAATCCTAGACGATCGCGTGCGCCAGGAACTCAGCCCCAACAAATTGCCAGTCGCGCGCTGGGTGCAGATCATCACTACCGCGCACGATTTGGGCATCCCCAGCACTTCCACAATGATGTACGGGCATGTGGAAGAGCCTGCAGATTGGGTCCGGCACATACTCCTTTTACGCTCCATTCAAAAACGTACCGGCGGATTTACGGAATTTGTCCCTTTAGGATTCATCCACGAGAACACCCGCCTCTACCGTCACGGCGGAGCAAGGCCGGGAGCAAAACGTGCAGAGCACCTGCAAGTTCACGCTCTCGCACGGGTTCTCCTCCACGGAGCAATCAAAAACTTGCAGGTCTCCTGGGTAAAGCTGGGCTTCGAGACCTCGCTCGCCTGCTTAGAGGCCGGCGCAAACGATTTCAGCGGCACGCTCATGGAAGAAAGCATTTCCAAAGCCGCCGGCGCGACCTTCGGCGAATACGTCGCACCGGAAGAATTTCGCACCCGGATTCGATCGATAGCCCGTATCCCGGTTGAACGAACCACCACCTACAAAATTCGCCGCACTTTCGATAACCCGGAGCAAGATCCGCGCACACCGGCGGCGCAGCTCCCGATGATGCGGACCGCGACGAACATCACGTACACCGAAGGCGCCTACTGAGCGATTTCCATGCGAGCACTCCTCATACCGGTCAAGGATCTGCGCAACTCGAAGAAGCGGTTGATGGGCGTGCTTTCGCACGAGGAAAGATTTGCTCTGGCCGAGGCCATGCTTGCCGACACCTTTCGCGTCGTCCAAGGTATTCGTTGCGCGGAAAAGATTTTTGTCGTGACGAATTACAAGCCGGCTATGCAGTTGGCCGAGGAAAATCGCTGGGAAATTCTACGCGAAGAACAGCAGATTTCCGAAAGCCATTCCGTGGATGCCGCTTCGCTAATCTGCGAAAAAAGAGGTGTCACTGAATTGCTGCGCCTCCCGCTAGACCTCCCGCTCATCCAATCGAGTGACATCGATGAACTCCTCACCTTCGATGGTCAGCCGCCCGCTTTGGTCATTGTTCCCTCGCGCGACGGCACCGGCACCAACGCCATGCTGCGCACCCACCCAACTTTGTTTCCTTCTCATTTTGGCAAAGGCAGTTTCACAAAACATCTCGCCGAAGCCGAAAGCGCGCATGCCCGAATTGTGATTCGCCACAATCCCCGGCTCGAGATGGATGTGGACGACGAATCGGATTTGCGTGCTCTGCTCGAGCATGACTTGAGTGCCACGGCCACCGGGCGCTGGCTGCGCGCGAGCGGTATCGAAGCGAGGTTCTCCCCGAAACTTCGAACGGGAGCGATGAGCGCGCGATGAAACAGAAACTCTTCGCCAGTCTCGACCAGGTCGTCGCGGATATTCCCGATGGTGCGCAAATCATGTTCGGCGGATTCGGCGGCGCTGGCTTTCCCAACAATTTGATTCAAGCCTTGTCCCGCAAAGGCGTGAAAAACATCACCGCCATCAGCAACAATTGCGGGACGCGCGAAGGCGAACTCGGCTTGATGTTCAAGAACAATCAGATCAAGCATGTGATTGCTTCTTTTCCCGGTCCTCACTCCAACTATTTCCAGGAACGCTTTGCCGCCAAGCAAGTGACTCTGGAGCTCGTGCCCCAGGGCATTTTGTGCGAACGCATGCGTGCTGCCGGGGCTGGCCTGCAAGGTTTCTATACCACCGTGGGCGTGGGCACCGAAGTTGCCGAAGGAAAGGAACAACGCCTCCTCGAAGGCCAGCGATGCATCCTGGAACTACCCATTCGCGCCGACTATGCATTGATCAAAGCGCATCAAGCCGATGAGCTGGGCAATCTCACTTATCGGCGGGCCGCTCGAAATTTCAATCCCATCATGGCCATGGCCGCGAAGACCACCATTGCCGAAGTCGAAGAAATCGTTCCCGTGGGTTCCATCGATCCCGAGCATGTGATGACGCCCGCGATCTTTGTTCATCGCCTCGTGCAAGCGAAAGGTCTCCGTTATGCCGGGTAACGGCATCCAGAAAAAGGATATGCCGGGTAACGGCATTCAGAAAATGGATAAGCCCGGTAAGAGCCCTCAGGAAACGGCTATGCTCGCAAAGCCGCGATTGACGCGCGAACAGATCGCCCAGCGCGCCGCCCTCGAGTTGCCCGATGGCGCTTATGTGAATCTTGGCTGGGGAATTCCCAATCTCATCGCCGACTATCTTCCGAAAGAGATCACTGTCTTTTTCCATAGTGAAAATGGAATTCTCGGAATGGGAAGCCGTGCCAGACCTGGCGAAGAAGATTTCGATCAAGTGGACGCCATGAAAGTACCCGTCACTCTGATTCCGGGAGCTTCTTTCTTTCATCAAGCCGATGCTCATTTGATGTCGCGCGGCGGCCATTTGGACGTCGCCGTTCTCGGCGGTTTTCAAGTGTCCGAGAAAGGCGACCTGGCCAACTGGAAAATCCCCGGTACGAAAGGCTCGGGCGGGATCGGCGGCGCGATGGACATCGTTGCAGGAGCCAAGACGTTAGTCGTCTGCATGGAGCACACCACCAAAGAGGGCGCGCCGAAGATCGTGAAGCGTTGCACCTATCCGCTGACGGGCTTAGCCTGCGTGGATATTATTGTCACCGATCTGGCCGTCATCGACGTAAAGCCTGAAGGCTTGCTCCTCCGCGAAGTCGCCCGCGGTTGGACGCCCGAAGAAGTGCAGAGCTTGACCGACGCGCCATTGATCGCGCGTCATCGCGTTCCGATGATGAGTTTCGCTTGATTTTATTTTTATGAGGAGGACCATATGAGCCAAATGATCCCAGAAAGCCACGCCGATTTGCTCGAGAAGCAGGCTTTCGGAAGTCTCGGAACGCTGATGAAGGATGGAAGCCCGCAAGTTACGCCCGTCTGGGTGGATTACGACGGAAAATTCGTGCGTTTCAATTCCGCCAAAGGCCGCGTCAAGGACAAGAACGTCCGCCGCGATCCGCGCGTCTCTATTTCCCTTCAGGACCCCGCGAATCCCTACCGCTACCTCGAGATCCGCGGCAAGGTCGTGGAAATCACGGAGAACGGCGCCGACGACCACATCAACAAACTCTCGAAAAAATATCTCGGCAATCCCGTCTACCCCTTTCGCAAACCCGGCGAAGTCCGCGTAACCTACAAAATCGAACCCCAAAAAGTCAGCTCCATGGGCTGACGCAATCCTCCGGAGCCACTTCCGGAGTGGGGCGGCTGACTGCCGCTTTTCTTCCATCTTCGGGGACGATAAAATCGGGCGCCGGAAAATGGAAATTAGAAATTGGAAGCCGTTAAAACTAGCGGTCCATTTTTTATTCGCAATTTCCATTTTCTATTTTCCGCTTCTTCACAGTCGCGCCGCCACTCGCGCCGCCCTCCGTCCCTCCGGCGTGCGGACAATCAATACCAAGCGATCCGTCAGCGGCACGCCGGCGCTGGGAACCGTGAACTCCAGAAACCACCGGTAGTGCTTTGGCAATTCCTCCTTGCTCTCTGTGTTGTAGGGCTCGACCGGCGCGGCTGTCGCGCTCTCTATTTTTGAATTCTCGATGTGCCGCAATTCGATGCCCCGCTTCCAATAAAACGAAAAGCGCAGCGACTTCATCATCTCTTGCGTAAGATACTTGCGCGGGCCCGGCTCCAGCGTATCGTTCTTGCAGGGAGTATCGAACATGACCAACGAAACGTGAAGTTCCTCGGGGAACTCCGTCACTAGCTCCTGTCGGCTGCGGTATTTCGTCCCGCTGTCGTCATCAAGGCGTTTGAAATCGTCGAAAAAATGCGGAGCGGTGGCGCGGCCCTGGAGTTGAAAGCACGTCACCTCGGACACGCTGCCTTCCGTGCCAAAGAATATGCCGCCGTCAAAATTCATCACTTCTTTTCGGAGTGGTTTTTCTTTCTTTTTCTCTTTTTGTTGTTCTTGACTCCCGCGCGAAGCAGGGATCAGCAACAACAGTGCAGCGAACGCGACCGGCAAAAGTCTTGGAAAGAAGCGGCCCATCACCAGCTTTCCAGAAAGTTCAGCGGGCTTTAACGGCGCCTGCCTTCAGAAGAAATGAGATGCCGTCCGTGACGTATAAGGTTTTTCCATCCTCGCTTTTTTGCGGCGCCACTTTTCCGGAGCGCACGGTTTCAAAGGCGGCCACCAGTCTTGGCAGCACGGAGGGTTCCGCCACAGGAATATTGTGCGCACCCAATACCAACTTTACTTCCGGGGCCAGTGCGGCGAGGCGCTTTATCGATGCATCGTACGCGTCGAAATTAGTTTCTGCTCGAAACAGCCAGATCGGCGCCGGATAGTACGTGTCGCCCGTAAAGAGCAGTCCATTCTCGCGGTCCAGCAGCGAAATCGCATCTGGCGTGTGGCCCGGTGTGGAAAGAATTTCGAGTTTGCGCCCTCCGAGATTCACTTTGAAGCCCTCATGCACGAACAAGGAAATGCGCCACGGCTTGGTGCGGTAGGCCTTGGCATCAAAAGTTTTCGGCAAATCCCCGCAGAGTTGATCCGGCGTGACTTCGGCTTGCGCGTCTTCGCGCGATCCTTTGGCATTCGCGCGCGTAAACTCCGTGTCCATGCCAAAGACGAATGGGAACTCCCAGTTGCCGCCGACGTGGTCGTCGTGCGTATGCGAATTGAGCACTACGACGGGACGCGAAGTCAATTGCGACACAACCTTACGGATGTCGCCGATGCCCATGCCGGTGTCGAAAAGCAAAGCTTGTTTGGTGCCCACGATGAGGTAAGAAATCACTTCTTCCGCTTGATGCGGCTCGTAAATCGCAAAAACTCCCGGCGCAACTTTGTAGACTTCAAACCACGGCGCGTCGGGCAGAACGCGCTGCAAAGCCTTGTACTCCGGCCGTGGAAGCGGGCGGCACCACTCCGGCTCCTCATTCGACCGCGCCCGCCAGGGCCCCGCCAAACAAACGAATGCCAGCATCATCAATGCTCGCCTGAAGCCCACGATTCCTCCGATTTTCGATTGGGGCTGGGATGGTATCACGCTATGGTAGCGCCGCAACTTCTGCCCGGCAAACTTTCAAGCGGAAGCTGTTTCCGGAAGTGAAAACTACTTGCCATACTTTTCGTAAAATTTATTGACGAAAAATTCTTCGGGGTCGTAAGTCCTTTTTGCCGCAAAAAATTCATCAATCCGCGGGTAGGCTCGCCGCAATTGCTCCTTCGAATAAAAAAGCTGGTACGGAAGGTAGTACGTGCCGTCGAGCCCCAGGGCCAGATCGATCAAATCCGTCGTTGTTTTCTGCAGGATTTGTCCCTGGCGCTCGTTGAATCTCTGATTAAAGTACAGCACGTACGCAAACATATCCTGCTTGGCGTAATTCAGCGTGGTGATGTCGTCTTTGTGCACCATGCGAATCGTCACGTTGATCAAGTTAGCGCCGTTTCCTTGCACGACCTCGCGCAGCCCATTCACAAACTGCGGCATCTTTTCCCGCGGGATGAAATATTCCTGAAGGATGTCCGTGTCTTTCAGCCGGTTCTCCAGGTAGTCCATCGAGTCATACATTTCCTGATTTCGCGAAACGAAGCAGCCCTCCTCCCGGCTCATCGCGGCGTTCCGCGAAAGGCAATTGTGCAGCCGCGGCTCTCCATACTTTTCCATCGTCCAGCGCACGCGCCGACCGAAATCCCCGGTTTTTGAAAAATTAATGATGAAGCGGTCCAGCCAAACGTAGCCCGCCAACTTCAACGGCACAAGCGGAACTTCCGCGTGCGTTTTTTCATACGTGTGCATCGCGGTTTCTTGTAAGAACGTCGAAGGCGACATTGATAGCCGCCCGTAAGCAAGGCCGATGCTAGGATTTCCGTCGATATTATTCTTGTAGTACTCCGAGAAATCCCTGTAATCCATGTAATGCGTTTTCCAAACGTACATTTCGTTCTCGACGACGTCGAGGTCCACATCGAGAATGATGCCCATCAAACCATAGCCGCCCAGCGCGTGATGGAACAATTCGGCATTTTCCGCCGCGTTGCAATTCTTGATTTCGCCGTTGCTCAACAAGATGCGAAACGAGCGAACCGTCGGGGCAACTTGCCCCGGGTTGTGCGCAATTCCGTGGGCATTCACGCTTAGCGTTCCGCCCACGGTAAAAATATTTATGGACTGCATGGCCTTCACCGAGAGCCCGAATGGATCGAGAAACAATTGCAATTGCTTCCAGGTCGCACCTGTTTGCACGTTCAGAATTTTATGTTCTTTGTCGAGGCGCACTTGGTTGAAACCGCGCATATCAAGAACGAGTCCGTCCTTGACGAACGTGTGCCCGCCCATGCTGTGGCGCGAACCGGCGGCGGTGACTTTTAATTTGTGTTCGCGCGCGAATTGCAGCGCATTCTGAATATCCTGGACCGTGGTCACCCTGACGATTCCGTAGACCGCCGTTTTGTTCAGGTGGCTGGCGTCATTGATGTAGCCGCCGACTTGCTCGAACGGCAGTTGCCGCGAGGGTGGAACTTCGAAGACCAGCGTCGTCGGCTTGGTTTGATCCGTGTTCGGCGGATAGACGAAGTCCGATTCTTTTTCTTTGGCCGGAGCGGCGGAATAATCAAAAAACTTTTTCGCGGCCACCACCAACAGCGACGCCACCAGCAGCAGTGCGATCAGCCAGCGCCGTCTGCGATCCGGGGACGTTGTCTTTTGCATCATTCGGCCGAAAGTGTTGCTTTCCGGCAAAGTATAAGGTAACTATGCTCGGTCTCAGGTTCCCCGAGAGCTTACTATGCCCAAATCAATAACGACGATCCAAAAGTGTGCCTGGGGTTTTGCGGCGCTGTTTCTCGGCGTCTACCTCCTCGACTACGTTCCCGGAATCATGGACGCCAACGGCTTGATGTTCGGCCTCTTCCACATGACGCGCATCGTGGATATCGGGCATTTGGGTGCGGGCGCTCTCGGCGTAATTGGCGCGCTGACTTCGGCGCGCGGGGCGCGAGTTTATTTTTACGTTCTGGGAACTTGGTATTTGATCGACGTGGTCGTCTATTTGTTCTCGCACTTCGGCCACATTTCCCTGAAAACCAATGTTCTCGTCAATCTTCCACACATCTTGATTTTCATCGCCGCGTTCCTGATTGCCGCTAAAGTGAGCCGCAGCACCGCGGAGGCATGAGTGCGCAATGCGCGAAAAGCTGAAGCGCTTCCTGAAACGAAGAGTCCTCCCCTTTTTCCTGATTTGCTCTGTCGCCTTGGTTTTGTTTGTCGCCGTGTTTTGGCTGAAGTGCGCTTTCATCAAGCCCACGGTCGGACCGCTTCCCCCAATTGCAAGGCAGCAGGGAACTGCGGCGCCCGACATTGGCGAAAAAAACCGGCGCCCTGTCGAGGACTCGTATTTTTCGTATCCCGAGTGGTACATCGTTTGGAGCTACGAAGAACGCGCGCAATACCTGCCGAAAAATCTGCCGAGCGGATTTCCGTATTTCGCTTCGATCAGCCAATACTGGAAATCCTACTGTTTCATCTGCGGGCTGACGCAGAGCCGCCATCAATTTAATTTTGGCGACCATTTGAGCTCGTTCGTGCTGGGCGGAAGCTTCGCGCTGGAGTACTCGATTCGCGGCGCGTACGAACAAACGATTGGCCGCCTTAGCGAGTGGACCAGTTCGCACGAACTGGTGGAAGAAGACGCCTACGCCGCGCGCGTGGCGCGCCAATACGCCGACTTCGTTTATATTCGCCCGTTTTACGAATTTCATTTTGCGCACGCGTTCGCGCAGCTTTGGAAAGAGACGCCACTCCGGGGCCAGCATCCGATCCGTAAGCTGGAGCGCAAATTTATCCTCAGCATGGACTACGGACTGGAAATGCTTTACGCCGGGGTTGTGGAAAAAGCTTCGCACCTGACTTACGGAGTCGAGAGCGACGAAACGTACGCCTGGCTCGAGAGCGCGCCGGAAACCGTTTTCAAAGAATTTCCACGGGTGAAGATCGTGGCCGAGACCGCGCGGCCTGCCTACATCGTGTCGATTCCGCGCTATCAGGAATTCACCGATGTGGCCGTCCAGTTGGCGAAGCGCGACGTTCATTTTGCGCAAATCGCCGGGAACGACGAAATCATGCTGACGGTGGTCGCTCCGAAAAACTGGAGCTACGACTTGCCGCGAGGCGAGAGCAGTTTGCTGTTCACGGAAAACTTCCTGACGCAGCCCGGCGTGAAGCGCGTTGCGCTCGAATGTCCCGTGGGCTCGCTGCATTCCGTTCTCAATAATTTTGCCAACCGAAGTATCAAGATCGAGCACATCTACGACTACTGATTTGGGCAGAATGAATTCCTCAGGCCTGAGCTAAGCCTCTCGACATCCAGAAAGAGGCGATGGCTCGCTTCGCTCGGAATGACAATTTTGTGGTTGGTTTTGTGCTGGGTTCATTTTGCTGAGCCAGACACGAAAATGGATTTGGGGAGCATCATGTGGACGCCTTTGTTGCCGTCGACGACCTCGGTGATGTGGAGGTCGGCAGCGACGCTGGAGAGCATGTAAGCGTCGTCGCGCGAGAGATGCTTTTCGGTGACGAGGAAATCGATCATCTCGCGGACGGCTAGCGTGGCGCAGGCGTTCAAGTCGTCGTTGAGGCCCATGGTGATGTAGTGCGTGGGCGTTTCGGCCCGCGGCCACTTCAGATGCATGTCCTTGCGCACGATGAATTGAAAAGTGCCGAGGAGCGAAGTTTCCATCGCGGTGATGTCCACTTCGCCGTCGCCTTGTCCGGCGTGCCCGTCGCCTACTTCAAAGAGCGCGCCGGGCGCGTGCACGGGAATGTACAGCGTAGAGCCGGCGACGAGGTCCTTGTTATCGAGATTGCCGGCCATAATCCACGGCGGAGCGCTGTTGAAGCGGCCCGCGCTTTCCGGCGGCGCGTTGCCCATGCTGCCGAAAAAGGGATGCAGCGGAATCTCGATGCCCGGCGCGAATTTCGCCACCATGCGCTTTTCATCCAGCGGAATAATTTTCATTTTCGCGTAAGGATAATCGTCCGGAAGAAAACCGCGGCCGGGGCCGAAGGCATTGTACGCGTAAGGAATGGCGAGTTTTATGCTGAGAATTCTTACTTCAAGCACGTCGCCTATTTCCGCGCCTTCAATGTATATCGGCCCCGTCAAAATGTGCCCGCCGGGGCCCTTGTCCTTGACCTGATCGGTGATATCGCGCAGCGATTGCTCGACCTGCTCCGGCGGCAAGCCCGCATCCTCCAGCCGTTTAGGACTATTGGTGATGAGCGTCTGAATCTCCACCGTATCGCCTGACTTAACGCGCAGGACCGGCGTAGCCTTGGCGTCGTAGTACCCCCAAGCCACCGTCTTCGGCGTCGGCTTCAGCGTGTAGGCTATCTGCGCATTCGCCTGCTGGGCGGAAACCGGAAGCCAGGAAAGTAGAAACGCAAAGCTCAGGAGCATGGCGCGGCGAATCATAGGGCCTCGCAGTGTTGGAATGTCGGTTGCGGCGCGGAATGGTGCACTGCGCTGCCAGAAAAAACACGCCCGGTGTGCGACCTGCGCCAATAAACGTCGAAGACGCGAGAACAAAATGACGCTACATTATTTGGATAGGGTGCAACCAAAAATTCAGGCGGTTCATCTGACTGGCGATGCAATGGAGATAAGGAGGATCGCGGAACTAGACTCGCTGCAAGGGGAAAGAGGTAAGTAGCGCTGATGGAGTTGGCGAGCTGCTGGCGGGGGATATGAAAAAAATGTTCAATACGGGCAGGTTTTCTCTGGCCTACAGAGGCCAATTCTTGCGCGTGTTGGGCTTGGGTCTCGCGTTGCCGGCGGTTTGCGCGCACGCACTGGAGAACGGTTCTCAGGTAGCCCCCGCCGGGTTGGATACCGCCGAAATCGGGGACCTCGAGAAGCAGAGCCAGCAATATCCGCCACCAGCGCAGACTGGCACGGAGGGCTTGCCGAGCCAGCCGGTTGCGAAGCCGGCGGAGCAAACCGTTGACCCCGCGAAGGAGCAGCCCAAAAGAATTCTCGGCGTCATGCCTAATTTCCGGGCCGTCAGCGCCGGGGCCCTTCCGCCGCCACCGACTCCAAAAGAAGCCTTTGTGATCGCCACGAAGAACTCTTTCGATTACTCCTCGTTTATCTTCGTTGGACTCACTTCCATGATCGCGGAGGGATCCGACGCCCATCGACAGCTGGGGAAGGGCGTGGCCGGGTTTGGAAGATACTACTGGCGCGGGTTTGTCGATAAAACGAATGGCAACTATCTGGTGATTTTCGCTTTGCCGACGGTGTTTCACGAGGACGAGCGTTATTTTGCCAGAGGCAAGGGCGGTTTCGTGAAGCGCTTCATTTACTCGACCACGCGCATCTTCATCACGCCGAATTACGAAGGGAACAATACCATCAACGCGTCGGAGTTGTTGGGTCGCGGGATGGCCCAGGGCATCTCGCTGGCATACTACCCGAGCAAAACGCGGACGCTCGGGGCAATCAGCGCGAAATATGGATATGCCCTGCTGCGTGACGCGGCGACCAATGCCTTTCGCGAATTCTGGCCGGACATCGCAACACACGTTCTGCATCGCCATCCGTAAACCAGGGCATCCATCCGGTGATTTACTGTGCATTGCAGTAGTCCGCTGCCACCGTTTTCGGCGCCGCCTGCGCATCGTGGTAACCCCAAGCCACCGTCTTCGGCGTCGGCTTGAGCGTATGCGATTGGGAAGTCCCGCTCTCCTGACCGATCGCGACTGAAACGAAACACAACACCAGCATTCCGCCCAAGGCGTGGCGCGAATTCAGGAGAAGGTCTGCAATCTTAAACGTTGGTTTCATAGATTAGACGAGGCCGGCCGCAGGGGTTCCAGAAGCGGCACTGGCCATCGGACAATTTCGCCCCTGGTGGAGCACCTTGCCGAGTCGTGAAGACGGCATCTGCAGTGCTTTGAGCAAGACCAGATGGGACTTGCATGAGCACTCCGAAAAAAAGAAGGAGAAGCGCCCACTTGCTCGGCGTAAAGAATGTGAATTGTACTTTGCGCCTGCTCATGGGTGGGTCATGTCCTCGGGCTTGACCAGGGCGTCGAATTCTTCGGCGGTGACGTAGCCGAACTTTAGGGCGGCTTCGCGGAGGCTGATGTGGGAGTGGTGGGCGGCTTTGGCGACCTGGGCGGCCTGGTCGTAGCCGATTTTGGGTGCCAGGGCGGTGACGAGCATAAGGGAGTTGTGGACGTAGTGTTCGATCTGCGTAAGATTGGCGGCGATCCCCTGGACGCAATGAGATACGAAGCTGTTGCAAGAGTCGGCGAGGAGTTCGACGGAGTGGAGATAATTGAAAATCATCACGGGCTTGAAAACGTTTAGTTCAAAGTTGCCCTGAGAACCGGCGAAGCCGATGGCCGCGTCGTTGCCCATGACTTGCACGGAGACCATGGTGAGGGCTTCGGCCTGTGTGGGATTCACTTTGCCGGGCATGATGGAGGAGCCGGGCTCGTTTTCCGGGAGGATGAGTTCGCCGAGGCCGCAGCGCGGGCCGGAGGCGAGCCAGCGAATGTCGTTGGCGATTTTCATGAGCGAGGCGGCAAGAGTTTTTAACGCGCCGGAGGCGAAGACGATTTCGTCGTGCGCGGAGAGCGCGGCGAATTTATTGGGATGCGAGCGGAAGGGGAGGCCGGTGAGTTCGGCGATTTTGCGGGCGGCGCGTTCGGCAAATTCGGGATGCGCGTTGAGGCCGGTGCCCACGGCGGTGCCACCGATGGCGAGATCGTAGAGGCCGTCGAGAGCGACGGCGACGCGTCCGCCATCGCGGTCCAGAAGATTGACGTAACCGGAAAATTCCTGGCCGAGAGTGAGCGGAGTGGCGTCTTGCAAATGCGTGCGGCCGATTTTCACGATGTCGGCGAATTCCTTGGCTTTAGCGTCGAGGGCGTCTCGAAGATTTTTCAGAGCCGGGAGCAAGCGGCGCGCGGTTTCCGCGGCCGCGGCGATGTGCATGGCAGCGGGGAACGTGTCGTTGGAGGACTGCGACATGTTTACGTCGTCGTTCGGGTGGATGGGCTTCTTGCTGCCCATTTCGCCGCCGCCGATTTCAATGGCGCGGTTGGAGACGACTTCGTTGACGTTCATGTTGGTTTGCGTGCCGCTGCCGGTTTGCCAGACGCGCAGCGGGAAGTGCTCGTTGAGTTTTCCTTCGATGACTTCGTCTGCGGCTTGGGTGATCAGCCGGGCTTTTTCCGGCGGGAGTTTGCCGAGATCCTGATTCACGAGCGCGGCGGCTTTCTTAAGGATGCCGAAAGCGCGAATCAGCTCGGGCGGCATGGTGTCCTTGCCGATGGCAAAGTGAATGAGCGAGCGGGCGGTTTGCGCGCCGTAGTAGCGGTCGGCGGGGACGTCGATCTTGCCCATGGAGTCGGACTCGGTGCGAGTCGGCGCGGTCAGCGCGGATTGCGTGGCTTTAAACATTTGGAACTCCTTGCCTGGCTGGTGCCTCGATTCTACCAGCAAGTGGCCCCGACAAAGCCTTCCTCGAAGAACACGCGCGAGAGGGCCCGCCTCTATATATCTGGCGCGATGGCAAAGTGGTGGCGGTTCCTGCCGAAGAGTTTCGCAAGAAGTCCTGAAGTAAGTCCCCCAAGCCTAGAAATGGTTGGAAGCCGCGGAAGAGCGCGGAACAGGTGCGCGTGGGCGTTCCAGGGAAAACCGACAAGCGAGACTGCTTCTCAATCAAATTGATGCTTTGCCGGACGTGGGCGGTGCTAGAATCCGATTGCGAGTCGGCCTCCCTAGAGCAGCAAGGAGAATCCCTTAACAACCATAGTGCCATCGGTCGAAGGAACAACCCGAAGGCCGGACTGAGTGCGAAAGGAGAAGTTCAATGAGGAAACATGCGGCAGCATGGGCATCTTTTCTTATTCTCCTGGTGGCGGCGGTCATTGGTTCCTGTGCGAGACCTTACCACGAGGAAACGGAGCGCTACATCTTCGTCGCAACCAACATCAATCTGCCGTATTGGCAGGAAGCGCAAGCAGGCTTTCTGGACGCGGCGCGAAATCTCGGCGTCAAGGCGGAACTGATCGGTCCGGTGACTTATGACCCCGGCGCGGAGGCCACCATGTTCCGGGACATCATAGAAAAGCAGCCTTCGGGAATCTGCCTTTCCGCGGCCCGGCCTGATTTTTTCCAAGCGGACATCAACAAAGCGGTGGACGCAGGCATACCAGTGATTTGCGTGGATGCGGATGTGCCGGACTCGAAGAGAGTGCTCTACATCGGAACCGATAACGTGAAAGCCGGGAGGGAAAGCGTAAAGCAGATGGCGGCGCTGGCGGGCAAAGGAAACATCGTGGTGATTACGATACCGGGACAGCGGAACCTCGACGACAGGTTGGCAGGGATGGCGGATGCGCTGAAAAATTTTCCGGCGCTGAAGTTGACGAAGATATTGGATGACAAGGGAGACTGGCGCAGCGCGTTTGACCAGATTTCCGACATGATCCTGAAGAAAGAAAAGATAGACGGCATTATCTGCCTGGAGGCGACCGGTGGTCCGGGCGCGGCGGATGCGCTGAACCGCTTCGATATGGCGGGCAAGGTGCCGATCGTGGCGTTCGACAAAGATCCCAAGACCTTGGATCTAATCGAAGGAGGATCCATTGCCGCAACCATTGCTCAGAAGCCTTACGTGATGAGTTACTACGGACTGAAATTCCTGGACGACTTGCACCACAACGCGGTGAAGGAGTTTAAGGATTGGCGCACGGCGCCGGCGCCGCCGCTGCCGAGCTGGGTGGACACGGGCACGGCGGTGGTGAACAAGAGTAATCTGACGGCGTTTCGCGAAGCCATGGCGGCGCATCCCAAACCATTGTGAAGAAGCGGGACCCTTAGAACAGGCCGGTGTCGGTTTGTGGACCGCAGGTAGACACCGATACTTCCTGCTCAACTGTGGACGGGGCATACCCGCCAGCAAGGGAACCGCTTATTTCTGACAGAATCATCAATACGAGCTTGCCGTACTGAACGCCAGCTATTCCCTTTACTTTCAACGGACATGTTGCGGCTATTTTTCATGGTTCGTTGTGGTTCGAAGAACCATGATTTATTCGTAGCGTAGCGCTTCCATGGGATCGACGGAGGCGGCGCGGCGAGCGGGAACGAAACAGGCCAGCGCGGCGGCCACAATAAGCAACAGCGTAACACTAGCGAGCATGAGCGGGTCGCGCGAGCTTTCCATCACCCATTTTGTAGCGAGCTTATCGAACGCCACACTAAGCAAAAGGCCAACCGCCAGCCCACCGCCTACATTCACTGCCGTCGAAGACAGGACGATCCGAATCACGTCTGCGGCTTTCGCGCCGAGGGCCATGCGGATACCGAATTCGTTGGTGCGAGTAGCAACGCCGTAGGATACGACGCTGTAGAGTCCAACGGCGGCGAGAACCAGCGCCAAAATCGAGAAAATTCCAAATAGGGTGGCAACGAGCCGCTGCTGCGCATACTCCTGCTCGCCGGTAATCCACTGATCGAGATCCCGCACGCGCATGGTTTGTTGTTCCGGATCGATTTGCACAATTTGCGCGCGAATATCGTGCAACAGAGAAAGCGGTGGAACGCGTGCGCGCACGAGAATCTGGGTGAACATCCACATCTGCGTTGTAAAGGGAACATAGACGCCAGGCTTGATGGGATTGCGCAAGCCATCGTCCCGCGCGTCGGCAACAATGCCGATAATTTGCAGCCAGCCATCGCTTCCGGGAACCGCGCGCTGATAGGGCGGCTGGTCCTTGAGGGAAGGTATGCGCAGCTGATGGCCAATGGCGTCGCCGTTGGGCCAAAACTGGCGGGCCATGGTTTGATTGATGACGGCGAGCTGGGCGCCGCGCATGGTCTCGGCATGGTCCCAGAGGCGGCCTTGCGCGAGCGGAATCTTCAAAAGCGGGAAATACTCCGGGCTGACGAAATTCACGCGCACTTCAGGCTTTTCCGAGGCCGGGCTGCCCATAATTTCAATGTTCTGGCGCCAGCCGCTGGAGGGCGGTGTCGCATTGGTGGAGATGCCCGCGACCAAGACCTGCGGCATCGCAGCGATTTTGGCGCGGAGCTGTTCGAAATATTCGGCGCGGTCTCTCCAGGTCACGTGCGTGTTTTCGTGCACGGGAATGGGGACGGACATGGCATTGTGCGGGTCGTAGCCGAGATCGGTGTCTACCAGACGGAGAAAGCCTTTGCCCGCGGCGCCCGCGGCGGTGAGCATGAGAAGCGTCAGCGCCACTTGAGCGCCCACCATCGCGGCGTGGCTGCGTCTCGCCCCCACGCTTCCGGCCAAGCGGCGCGAGCTGCCCTGCATCAGCCGCGCGATCTCCGGCCGCGAGAGTTGCAGTGCTGGCCAGAGTCCAAAAATAATGGCGGTGGCAAAAGCCAAGCCGACGCTGAAGAGCAGTACCGGAATATTCATCTTGATGACGGATTCGGCGGGAAACGAATTTTCCGGCAGGCGGGATACCAGGAACGACAGCCCTCGCCAAGCCAGGAGAATGCCCAGTACCGCGCCGGTCGTCGCGATGCCGAGCGACTCGGTAAGCAACTGGCGGATGATGCGAAGGCGGTCGGCTCCGATGGCGGCACGCACGGCAAGTTCGTGCTGCCGCTCGGTGCCTCGCGCTAGAAGCAAAATGGAGACGTTGGCGCAGCCAATCAACAATAGTGACGCGACCGCGCCTAGCAGCAAATAAAGCGTGGGCCCCAGCGGCCGCGCGTACACCTCCACGATGCTGCGCAGCTTGACTTTGAACTTCTCCGGATATTGCGTGGGTACCTGCTTCGCGAACTCCTCTACCAGGGGCTGGAGTTCGGCGCTGGCTTGGTCCGGGTTCACGCCTGGCCGGAGCTTGATGGAAGCCCCGTAGCGGATGTTCGGGTCCTGAGTGACCTTTAGGGGCACGTACATGTCTGGATTGCCCCACTTGAAGCGCGGTGGCATCACGCCAACGATCTGGTACGGCTTGTGGACCAACTGAATGGTGCGCCCGATCACGTTGGGATCGCCCATATAATAGCGCTGCCAGAAATGATAGGTCAGCACCACGACGGGCTGGGCGGTTTGTCCCGGAGGCGCGTCCGAGGGAATCAGCCAGCGCCCCATCAAAGCGCGGATGCCCCAGTGATTCGGGGCGTTGGGGTCGATGTACATGGCCTGCACGTCTTCGGGGAGGTCGCCGTCCGTGGTGGTCAGGTTCCACCAATCCATCAGGGTGACGTCTTCGACCGATTTCGCCTGGCGAAGCAGGTCTGCTTGCTGGCCGCTGGTGCCGGCGAAGCGGTCGCTGCCGGACTTGTCCACCAGCCGCAGTTCCACAATCCTATCGGATCCGGGGTAGGGGAAGGGATCAATCAGGACGGCGTAAATGACGCTGAACACGGCACTTGTGGCCCCAATCCCGAGGGCCAGAGAAAGAATAGCGGTTAGAGTGAAGCCGGGCCGCTTGCGGAGCTCGCGGGCGGCAAAGAGCAGATCGCACGCCAAGGATTGCATAGACACCTCGCATGGCCGGCATTTTGTCTACGAAGACCTTCGGAGCATTGGACGACGGAGGTGCGGGTATGGTTAGTCTGCGGCTGACACCAAAAGGAGTTTATTTGGATGCACTAGTTTTTCAGGAGAGCGCGGACGCGGGGGACATCCGACATGGGAAGAGAATCGCCATGCCCCAGGCAAGTATATACATACACTTGGCGGCCTCCCACTTTCTCCGAGGAGATGCCGGAAGCCTGCTCCCTATTCAGGCAGAAGATGCCCTGCTGATTCTTCTCAAACTTGGGCGAGTGCACCCAAGCTACGTCGTTGCGCCCCGGAAAGCGGACGACGACCTTGTTTCCTTTGACTTGCCCGCCCTTGAGGACAGACTGGACCTCAACGACGGCTTCGTGCCAGTCCGGATCGTGTTCCGAGACGCGGGGAGGAGTGGTTGACTTGGGCACATTCCACCGGCGAACTTCTCTAACGCGCCCGATAACCACGAAGTCCGCCGAGTTCAGCCGATTTTGCAGATCTTGATCGCTGATTTGCCCTTCCATCTGGCTGGGTGCGGCTTCGCTCGCAGGGGCTCTGCCGCCTACGTTGAAATCATGCCCCAGTTCCTTGACTGCGACTCCGGAGCCAAAGATCCAACCGTCGGTGTAGAAGGTTGCTTGAGTGCCTTGCTCGAAACCGGCAGGGTCCTTCAGTTCAACGGTGACATTGTCGCCCTTTTTGAGTGAAATGGCCGGGGGCTTTTTCAGGACAGAGTCCACGTGAACGACAACGGTATTCGTCGATTGCGGAACGCCGGCAAAAGAAGCCGCGCCGAGCTGGCTGACCGTGCCCGAAAAGACGATGCTCGATTGCTTAGCTAGGCTGGCCTGCGTGCTCTGCCCTTGCGGGTGGGCGGCGATGAGCGACGCAAGCAGGGCATTCCCGAGGATGCCGGCAAGGTAACTCGAGGAGATTTTCATTGGCGCCTCTCTTTGCTCCGTACAATAGCGGGAACGCGCTTCAAGGTACGACCGGAACGCTGAAATAGAATGGATCGATGGAAATAGCCACGGGGTTGCCTGAGCCATCCGTAAGGGTCTTGGTGCTGAAATTGGCTGAGCGCTGATAGGTTACGCCCTGCGGAAAATTGGCGAGGTCCGGGGAGTTGCTGGCGGAAAAGACGCCGCGGAACTCATTTCCAACGGAAAGCAGATAGTCGTAGTCCCCTAGATAGGGCAAGAACTGCTCGACAGGAGTGTTCGCTGGGACGCTGGCGAGAATCAGGTCTTGAACGGTTGCGAAGCCATCGCGCGATTGCAAGATATGTGTAACCCAGCGGCCAGCGGCAAGTTGCTGGTAGAGAAGGCCGGCGACGCCATTGTTGGCCACGGCCAAAGCGATGTTGGTAGCGTTGCTGATGGTGGTATGCGGCAGGTCGGTTTTGGACCAGGTCAGGCCGCGGTCGGTCGAGCGGCGCACGTGGAGAGTGTAGATGTTTCCTTTGCTGCCGCGGTCGGCCCAGCCGACGTACACAGTGGAACTCTGGTTCGGGTCGACGGCGATCGAAAGGGTGGAACCGATGCGTTCCTGACCAAGAGTGGGAGAATTGGACCACGGGATGGGGGTGCGTTTGACGACTATGCGGCCGGGAAGTTTGTCGGAGGGGTCTCGGAGCGCCTGGAAAGAATTGGGACCGGCGGCTCCGGCATCGTCCCGGACGACCACGATGTCACTGGTAGCGGTTTTGCCGTCAAATTTGCGCCAACCAAAGAAAGCGGCGTATACGGTATTGTCGGCGGCGACGGCCGGGCGAACGGAAGGCCCATCTTGACCAGAGGTAACACGGGCTTCGATGGGAAAAGATTTGTAGGTTGCGCCACCATCCAGCGAGACGTCTACCGTGGCGGTGCGGCCGTTGGGTTGATTGAAATCGTTGAGGCCAACATAGATATGGTCAGCACTAGAAAAGCCCAGAGCCCGGACGAAGGGCTGGTCCACGTTGGTGCGAGTGGATTGCACGTTCATAACGGAACTGGAAGAAACGTCGTTTGATTCGGACTCGTCGAGAGTGATGGATGCGGCGCAGGCCAGCGTGCCGGCGTGGAGGTCGCCGCGAGGATGGTTCTCGGCCGTGGGCATGGCATGCGTGATGTCGCAAGTCATGCGGGGAACGGGAGTGATAGCGTTTAGAACCCAGCTATTGCCGCCATCCTGGGAAACGTAAACGGGAGCGTTGCCGCTGCTCGAAACGGGGTTGGGCGTGAATGCGGAAGCGACCATAACCTGCGGGTTGGCTGTTTGAATGGCCAGGAAAGGCTCGCTGTCTTGGTTGCTTTCGCCACTGAGGCTGGCGGGAATGATATCCACAAGTTTGACCGAGTTTGGTGCCGCATACACGGGGGTCCACGGGGTTGCGGACCGCAGGCGATCGAGACCTCTGCGAGTTTTGGGGGAACAATGCTTCCCAAGAAAAAAGGTCATAGCAATCAAGGCGCAAAGAGTCAATGCCAGCAAGCGCATCGAAATTCCGGCCAGAGCTTTCATGGCTCGTGATCTCTCCAGTCAGGCGGCTACGCGCCACAACAAGCCAGGCCAGCGAGCAGGCAGCGCTCTCGATGGCTCTGATAGAGCGTTAGAGAAATAGCTGGGCGGGAAACCAAGATACACCGGAGGGAGGCTTGGAGACAATGGCCTAGCTTTCCAGACTTTCCAGAGACTCATCCTCGTTACCGGTTGAGGCGGTTGAGGCGCAATGGGGAGTAGGAAACTGGGCCTTGTGTATAATAAAGGGCTAGGAAAGCCAAAGGATTCATGAGCAGGGGATACGGGAAATCGCATGCTTCGCTAAAGGTGTGGTTTTGGCGCGCGGAGCGCTTCTTCCACACGCGCGTTCGAGAGCTGCGCGCCATCGCGAAAGCCCTGCTTTTCACCAAGCATCCTTTCCTGGTGCATATCATCCCCACGCGGCGATGCAATCTGGCGTGCACGTACTGCAACGAGTTCGATGATTTTTCCCCGCCGGTGGCTTTGGAAGAGATGCACAAGCGCCTGGATATCCTGGCGGACATGGGGACATCGATCATCACCATCAGCGGAGGCGAACCGCTCCTGCACCCGGAAATGGATGAGATTATTCGCCATATCCGGCGGCGGGGAATGATTGCGGGCATGATCACCAACGGCTTCTTGCTGACGAAAGACCGCATCGACCGATTGAACCGCGCCGGCCTGGAGCACCTGCAGATCAGCATCGACAATACGAAGCCGGATGACGTTTCCCTGAAGAGCTTGAAGACACTGGACCAAAAGCTCGAGCTGCTGGCGAATTACGCGTATTTTCAGGTGAATATCAATTCGGTATTGGGGAGCGGGGTGAAGGATCCGGAAGATGCGCTGCGAATTGCGCACCGCGCCGTGGACTTGGGCTTGACGAGCACGGTGGGGATCATTCACGACCACAATGGGCAATTGAAGCCGTTGGGGCCGCGAGAGATTGAGATTTTTGAAGAGATCATGTCTCTGAGCAAGCGCTCGTTTTCGCGATTCAACGATTTTCAGCATAACGTAGCTCGCGGGAAGGAACACAACTGGCGGTGCCGTTCGGGCTCGCGGTATCTCTATATTTGCGAGGATGGATTGGTGCACTGGTGCTCGCAGCAGCGCGGGTATCCTGGGATTCCGCTTTTCCTGTACACCCCGGAGATGCGCCGCCGGGAGTACTCGACGAAGAAATTTTGCGCGCCACGGTGTACGGTTTCCTGCGTGCAACAAGTGGGGATCCTGGATAACTGGCGCGATCCGCAAAACCTGAAGCCCAAGCCCACGCCGCCGGCAGCCTCGCCGGCGGAACTGGTGCAGATTGGCCAGGCCCGCGGCGACTCCTGATTTCACTTAAAAGTTTCGTCCCGGCGACCTTCTTTCTAGTTTCTCTCCGTGCACATCCTTCGGTTGCGCGATTGACCGCCGGGCCCTTCATGCCAACAATGAATACATGGCAGATTTAGCGATTGAAATTGAGAATTTGACCAAGGAATACCCCTTCGGCTTTCTTCACCTCAAGAAAAAGACCTCTCTCGAAGGGTTGCACATGCAGGTGGAGACCGGCGAGGTGTTTGGTTTTATCGGGCCGAACGGCGCCGGTAAATCGACGACCATCAAACTTCTGATGGGCCTGATTTTTCCGACGGCGGGGAGCGCGCGCATCCTCGGCAAGCCCATCAGCGACGTGGAAATGCACCGGGAGATCGGGTACTTGCCCGAGCAGCCGTACTTCTACGATTATCTGACGGCCGCGGAAGTGCTGGACTATTTCGCGCGGTTTCACGACCTGACGGCTGCTGACCGTAAAGAGCGCGTGAAGCGCATGCTGAAAAAGGTCGGCCTGGAAACCGCGCACAAAATACAGCTTCGCAAGTACTCGAAGGGAATGCTGCAGCGCGTGGGGCTGGCGCAAGCGATTCTCCACGATCCGAGAGTCGTGATTTTGGATGAGCCGATGTCGGGGCTGGACCCCGTCGGCAGGCGCGAAGTGCGCGATATTATTCTGGAGCTGAAGAAGGACGGAAAGACGGTGATGTTTTCCACCCACATTCTCTCGGATGCAGAGATGTTGTGCGACCGCGTGGGTGTGATTGTGGGTGGAAAGCTGCGCGGGGTCGGCGCTCCTGGCACTCTGGTGGACATGAAAACGCAGGGGATGGAGATTCTCTTTGAGCTGGCGGGCTTGAGCAATGCGCCGCTGGTGTCCAAGGCGACGCGCACGGGCGACCGTTACCGCCTGCAAGTGCCGGAGGGAGAGCTTTACGCGGCCATCGAACAACTGCGAGGGGCCGGGGCGCGCCTCCTTTCCGTCTCGCAAGTGAAAGCGACGCTGGAAGAATTTTTCATGGACCTGGTGCAAGCGGACCGCGCGCAGGCTTCGGCGGTGGAAGTGAGCGGGAAATGAGGCGCGCCAGCATAGTGGCATTAAACACGTTTCGCGAAGCCGTGCGCGACCGCGTGCTGTACAACCTGGTGTTTTTCGCGCTGCTGATGATGGCGGCGGCCATCGCCGTGGGACAGATTTCGATCGGCATCGAGCAGACCGTGATCGTTAGCCTGGGCTTGAGCGCCATTTCGGTGATCGGGTTGCTGATTTCGGTTTTCATCGGCGTCGCGCTGGTTTCCAAGGAAATGGACAAGCGCACGCTTTATGCGCTTCTTGCGAAGCCGGTGCGGCGATGGGAATTTCTGCTGGGAAAATTCGCGGGTCTGGTGCTGACTCTGGTGGTGAACACGGCGGCGATGGCGCTGGGACTGTTGCTCGTGATGATCTATGTGAAGCACTCAGTGGAAAGAAGCGATGCCGCGGTGCTCGTGGCGGTTTATTTCATACTGCTGAAACTGGCGCTGGTCGTCGCGTTGGCGCTGCTGTTTTCCTGTTTCACGACGCCGCTGCTGGCGATTTTGTTCACCGTGGGCTTGTATATCGTGGGTTTGTACGTTCAGGAGCTGCGGAATTTGCCGGTCGAGGTGCTGAGCCCGGCGATGGCGGCTTTCACAAAATGGCTTTCCTACCTGCTTCCCAACTTTGAGAATTTCAACGTGATGGCCATGGCGGCGCACGGGCGGGCAGTACCCGGGACTTTGATCCTGCAAAACACGCTATATACCGCGGCCTATTGCGCCATCGTTTTAACGGCGGCAGCAGCGGTATTTTCTCGAAAGAATTTGAAATGAAACCGCGGAATCCCATCGCGTGGCTGTTGTTACTGGTCCTGCCGCTTGGATACGCAGGCATTTGGCGGTTGCAGCATGGCATTGACGCTCAGCGCGAGTCGATAAGCCAGGAGCGCGACGACGTCCTGCTGCGCTCCAGCAAACTCATGAAGGTGATGAGCCTGGAATATGCGCCTCTGCTGGCGGACGTTTACTGGACGCGAGTGGTGCAATATTACGGAAACAAACACGCGCGAGGCCAGGCCAATCTCGAGTTGCTTTGGCCGCTTCTGGATATCACGACGACGCTTGATCCGGATCTACTAATTTCCTACCGGTTCGGCGCGATGTTTCTGAGCCAAGCGCCGCCGTCCGGCGCCGGAAGGCCGGACCTGGCGGTGCAACTGATCCGGCGTGGCATCCAAGCGAATCCTGATTATTGGCGTCTCTATGAAGATTTGGGATTTGTTTACTACTTCGATCTAAAAGATTACCGGAAATCCTCGGAAGCCTTTCTGGAGGGAAGCACGAAGCCCAACGCGCAACTGTGGATGAAAGTGATGGCCGCCAAGGTTGCGGCGGAGGGGGAGTCCTTCGAGACCTCGATGTTCTTGTGGAAGGATATTTACAACTCGACGGCCGATCCTGCGGTCAAGAAGAATGCGCTGCTGCGCATGCGGTTGCTCAAGGTGAAAGAAGACTGCAAACAGCTCGATGTGCTGGCCGGCGAATACGCGAAGCGCTCTGGGAAGCGCCCGACGCGCATGAGCGAACTGGTCGAAGCCGGACTGCTGCGCGGAATTCCGGGCGATCCGCTGGGTTTCGCTTATGTCTTCGGGGAGCACGGAAAAGCGGAGCTCAATGTGGAGAGCCCCCTGCTGGAACAACAGTTGTTGCTGGAGCGGCTTAAGTAAGACCTGCCTGGAACTCTGAGAACTCTGATGGATTCCCACTTGCATTCAGCAGGAATTCTAGATGGCAGCTGCGAGTGTAGGAGAAAGCGGCAGCTGCGCTGCCACACTCGAGGGCTGCCTTATTCGGAGGTGCACAGCAAGGTCATCTGTGGATCAACGACAATTTTGTGCGTGAGAATGGGAGTGTCGAAATGAAATGATGTTTCTGGCCCGGCCGCCACAACCGTGCCGAGCAGTGTTCCACGTCCCGCGCCACCGGAATAAAGCGGAACTCGGGCGATGAACGAGCGCGGCACAGCGGTCTGATAGAGTTTCCCGCGAATTTGATAGCCCTTTTCCGAATGGTGAACCGTAAACTCCACGCGGTAATGCGGAATGCCCGTCCCGCGCACCCACTCTTCGAAGAACCATTCCATGGAGCGCCCGCCCTCGAGGTCCATGCCCGGCGTCATCACGGCTTCCACTTCGTGCCGCAAGTCATCGGTGGAGAGGGCGCGGTACGCATATTTGGTCACCAACGCTTGTAGGAGAGCGATGAACCGCGCATCGGGATTCCTGACTCCCGGCTGGCCCGCGGCGGCGGGCTGGCGCAGCATTTCGCGAAGCATGTGAATGATCCAAGAGCCCTTGCTGTAAACAATGTCCTCGTAGGCGGAGGGGGATTTCGAGGAATTGAGGCGCGTGCCGAGGCTGAGCGCGCCGATATCTCCCGCTGCTTCATTGGCACCCGGCAATTTTTCCGCGAGTTGCGTGCGGTAGCGCTTAAGCCAAACGCGTAAGTTGTGGTCCGGGCTCTTTTTGGTATCGGCAAAGAGCAAGGCGAGATAATTCGCGATGCCTTCGTCAATCCACTGGTCGCGGTAGCTCGACCAGGCGACGACGTTGCCCCACCATTGATGAGCGACTTCGTGATAAGGGACCAGTTCGGTGAAGTGCTCCTGGGTCGCAACGCTCAGCCCGGCGCGCTGCTGGGCTTCCGGACGCAAGAAGGAATAAGTGGAAACGTAGAGCAGGCCGGGCCAGCCCTGGCCAAAGGTTCCGGGAATCTGCGAAACGCTCAGGTTTTGGAAAGGGAAAGGGCCGCTGAAAGTCTCGTAAAAACGGATCGAGGAATCGATCTCTTTGCCAAGCTGCTTGAGGGCATCGGCCGGACTGGGAGGAGGAGGTTGAAAAAGGATGCGATGACCCGTCGTGACAGATCCGAATTGCGCGGAAGGGTCGGAGAGGGCCGCCGCGTCTTGCGAGGCCAGGCGCCGCTGCAAATCCTCTTCGAGCTCGCGATTGGCGTAGACATCAATGGAGTGCGCACCGGAGGCCACGGAGACCAAGGCGTATTCGCTGAGATTGAATCCCGCGACGGAGATGGGTTTTTCTGTCTTCCAATGCCCGACGCGGAAATCTCCTTCCTCGTGCTCTTCCAGCTTGGAGCCGGTGGCGATCAAACGAAGTTTGCGCGGCCAGCGGATGACGAAATCATAGTCAGAGAATTCCGCGCTGTCACCAAAGTGCGGGTACCAACTCTCGCGCGCGCCGACAAAGAGCACGCCGTTGCCCGCGTCGAGGATGACGTTGCCCCGGTAATGAAAACGCAGCGTGACTTGCTGCTTTGGCCCGGGTGCTTGCGGCAAGACGACTTGCAAGGAGTCGTTGCCACGCAAGTTGCGTTCCTGGAGATTCAAGCCCTCATTTTGAAAAAAAGAGAGGGGCGCGCCGTGCTCGCCGGTGACGCTGTCGATGGTCAGGGCCCGGGAAAGCTGGAAATCGAGAATGCGCGAAGTCCCTGTTTCGGCGCGCAAAAGAACGTCAGCGCTGGCGTCCAGGGAGTTGTTGGAGGAGATCGTCGTTTCAATGGAGTAGTGCAAGGCGCGGAAAGCCGGCGGAAGAACGGGAGAATCCGGCAAGCGGTGGGAGGTCCAGACATCGTAAAGAGATTTGTCGTCGGCTTTGTGGAACTGGCCAAGGAGGAATTGCTCGTCGCGCTGTCGATCGAGCACGACATCGAAAGGGCCGGTAGCTACGCCATCAAGCCGGGCATAAAAACAAGGCTTAGGACGGGGTGACAGGCGATCAAAAAGAATGCGAAGAGTGTAACCAGGATTCAATTCCGCTACCGCGGACTCCCATTGTGCGGCAGCGGAAGCATCTGTTTGAGCCGCAAGATGGGCGGCGTGGAATTGGCTAAGAAGTTCGTCCGCGCTGTCGTCGGTGAAACGAAGATAGCCGCTGAAGAACTCTTGGTCGAGGACGGGTGTGCCAAGAAAGCGCCCCATCTGCTGTTTTTCGACCGGATCGCGCGGAGCCGCCAGAATGTGACCTCGCCCGGAGAAAACCGCGCCGGTGATTTGCCCCTCCAACGGAGAAAAAAAGGTGAGCTTACCCTCTTCAAAGGAGAGAACCGCATCGCCGCGGCGCAGTTGAATGCGGTTGGCGGGAACGACGTCATAAACATTGCCGGGATCGACGGTTAGCGCTCGGATGGCATCGTACAATTCATGCGGCGATGCCTCCGTGGCCGGAAAGGCGGCCGGCGCCAAGAAAAACCCCAGCGCGAAAAAGGTGGCGCAAACCCTCATGGAAGAAGTGTAGACACTTTCGGCATGGAGGAACAAGCAGGAGCAGGCAGATTGGAGCTGGCGGATTAAGATGGGAAAATACCCTCTATGATCGTGGCGAGCCAAATTCGCGCTGTTTTGCTGTGCGCCGCGCTCCTGTACATGAGCGAACGAGCAGCAGCGGATACCATTGTCCTGAAAAACGGGCGGCGTATCAGCGCTCTCAGCGCTTTCGAAGAAGGGGACAAGGTTAGGTATCTGACCTCCGCGGGCGAATTGAGCTTGCCAAAATCCATCGTTGATCATATTGAGAAGGGCGGCGGCGCGCTCCTGGCGGGTTCGCCAGGAGCGGATGCGGCGAACCTCGCGATTGCGCCCCCGGCAGCACAATCCATCAGCGGCGCGGACAGTGATGCGATCGAGCGCGGCGCGGTGCACGACGGATCGATCGACCGTCCCTTTATTGCCCAGCTCGAGGGCGAAGCGCGCGGGGGAAGCAAGCAAGCCAACTTCAATGCGGCGATGGGGCATCACGCGGCGGCAACGTTTGAAATATCGCACGGCGATATGGAACACGCGCTCGCCGATGAACGCACCGCGCTGATCTACGATCCCGATGAACCGGTGCTCCTGATGAACGTCGCGTACACCCATCTTCGCCGGAGCGAATACAAACAGTCGCTAGAATATTTGGAACGCGCGCGGCGGGTGGCTCCCGATAATCCGGACGTGGCAAAACTGGCGGGCTGGGCTTACTACGGTTTGAATAAGCTGGACCAGGCCGTCGCGGAATGGAAGAAGGCGCTGGTCTTGCGGCCGGATGCGGAAGTGAGAGCAGCGCTGGATAAGGCGCAGCGCGACAAAAAGGAGGAAGAGAACTACAAGGAAAACGAGAGCAGCCATTTTACATTGCGCTATAGCGGAGCAGCCGCCCCGGCTTTGGCGCGCGACGTCTTGCGCACGCTGGAGATGCACTTTTCCGCCATCGAATCGGAGCTGAACTACTCACCCCCGGATTCCATCGGCGTGATTTTGTACACCCAAGAAGCGTTTGCGGACATCACCAAAGCTCCTGGATGGGCGGGCGCGCTGAATGACGGGCGCATTCGCGTGCCGGTACAAGGATTAAGCGGAGTGGACCAGGAATTGTCGCGGGTGTTGAAGCACGAATTAACGCACAGCTTTGTTGGGCAGAAGACCCATGGACATGCGCCGACTTGGGTGCAAGAGGGATTGGCGCAGTGGATGGAAGGTCAGCGCAGCGGCGAAAATGGCGCCGTCCTGGCGCAAATTTACAGCGACGGGCATGCGGCATCCCTTGTGAGCCTGGAAGGTTCCTGGATGGGCAGGAGCGGAGACGGAGCGCGCTATGCCTATGCGTGGGCGTTGGCGAACATGGAATACATCGTCGAAGCCGATGGGATGGGCGACGTCGAACGGATACTTGACCGCATCGGGGCCGGCATGGCTACCGAAGCAGCGATCAAGGAAGTGCTGCACAGCGATTACAATGACTTGATGCAAGCGACGGCGGAATATTTGCGGAAAACTTACGGGCGCTGAGAGCAGTCCTGTTCCTTGCGCCGTTTATCACTGCTCCTCTCCAGTCTCCCACCGGTGATCGGAAGTCTTACGAAGCTAGTTCGTGGCCAGAAGAGCAGCGAGGAGAGCGGCGCGGGCGGGCATCGTGTTGATTAGAACGTGCTCGCGGGAAGAATGAGCGCCGTCGCCGACGGCGCCGAGGCCGTCAAGAGTGGGGATGCCCAGCGCGGCGGTGAAATTTCCGTCGGAACCGCCGCCCACCGCGCATTCCTCCAGCGTGAGGTTCATATGCTTTGCCAGGAATCGGGCGCGTTCGAAAAGCGCTGCGCTCATTTTGCTTTCGAGCGGAGGGCGGTTGAAGCCCCCGGTGACCTCCAGCCGGGCGCCGGCCTGCATGGGGCGCAGTTCGCGCAAGCGGTCTTCGAGGTTGCGCATGTCGGAAACGCGAAGCGCGCGCAGATCGAGAACGGCGCGAGCGTACTCGGGGATGACGTTGGCGCGCGTGCCGCCGGCAATGATGCCGGCGTTGATGGTGACGCCCCGGCGAAGGTCAGTCCATTTCTCGATGCGCGTCAGTTGCCGCGCCAGTTCGTGGATGGCATTGATGCCTTCTTGCGGCGCCAAGCCTGCATGCGAGGCGCGGCCATGCACGAGCAATTCGGCTTCGCCGACACCCTTGCGGGCCGTCTTCAGCAGGCCGCGCGGGCCGAAGGAAGGCTCAGCGACGAAGACCGCATCGCTGCGGCGCGCTTCCGCTTCGAAAAATTTACGCGAAGCTTCGCTGCCAATTTCCTCATCGGAGGTCCAAAGGAAAACCAGGTGTTTCTGAAGCGGTGTTTGCGCTGAGCGAAGCGCTTCGAGCGCGAAAAGCGCTTGAACGATCCCGGCCTTCATGTCGAAGGTTCCCGGACCGTAAGCTTTGCCGCCTTTCACCCGGAAAGGCATTTTGGTGAGAGTGCCGGACGAATAGACTGTATCGTAGTGACCAAGAATCAAGAGTTGGCCAGAGGAGCCAGATGCCCGAGGAGGGTGGGTGAACCGGAGAAGATCGCCGCGATGTTTTTGCTTGATTCGCTCGACACGCACGCCTTGCTTACGCCATTGTTCGGCGATAACGCTACCGCAGTGGTCAACGGCAGCTTTTTCCAGGCTCGGCGATTCAGCCGTCACAAATCGGCGCAGCGTATCAAGCATTTGCGGCAGGCGTGGTTTCAGCAGACGTAAGAATTCTTTGGCGAGTTCGGAATCAGGCATGGCCCGGACATCCTAGCAACATTGAGTGTTCTGTGAAAGGCGGCCGTTCGCATATAATCAAGGGTTTCTAAGGGAAGGCCAGGCGCCGCCGAAGGGGTGGGCGGCGACGGAGAGCGCGAATGACATTGGATATCGTGGAAATTCAGAAGCTGCTGCCGCATCGCTATCCATTTCTGATGGTGGATGCGATTGTCGAGGTAGAGCGGCTGAAGCGCATCGTGGGCATCAAGAACGTTACGATGAACGAGTTTTACTTTCAAGGACACTTTCCCGGGAAACCGGTGATGCCAGGAGTGTTGATTCTTGAGGCCGTGGCGCAGACGGGCGGGCTTTTACTGTTGCTGGATATTCCAGACCGCGACAATAAGCTCCTGTATTTTGTGGCCGTCGATGGCGCACGATTCCGGCGCCCCGTGGTGCCGGGCGATCAACTGCGCATCGAAGTCCAGGTGCTCCACTGGCGCGGCGACTTCTGCAAACTAGAAGGCAAAGCCACGGTGAACGGCGAACTGGCCGCCGAAGGCACAGTGATGTGCAAAATGATCGATCGCGAGCCGCCCGCGAAGGCTAAAGAACCGGCGAAATGACGAAACGCGAAATTCATCCACCAGCCTTGGTAGCGGCCAGCGCAAAGCTTGGGGAAGGCGTAAAGATCGGCGCATACGCAGTTGTCGGTGAGAATGTCGAATTGGGCGACGGCTGCGTTCTCTACCCTCATGCGACGGTGAGTGGGCCATCGAAATTCGGCAAAAACAACGTGTTTTATTCGTTCAGCGCCATCGGCGGCGACCCGCAGGATTACACGTTCCGCGGTGAACGCACGGAGCTGGTTGTGGGCGATAACAACATTTTCCGCGAATACGTCACCATAAGTCGCGGCACACAAAAAGGCGGCGCTAAAACGACCGTGGGTGATGCAAATTTTTTTCTGGCGTACTCGCACGTGGGACACGACTGCGTGATCGGCAGCAACACCTTGTTTGTTAACGGAGCGACCCTCGCCGGCCACGTGATCGTGGAAGATTTTGTGACCATTGGCGCGTTTTGCCCGGTGCATCAATTTTGCCGCATCGGCCGCTATGCTTATATCGGCGCTTCGACAGTGATTACCCAGGATGTGCCGCCGTTTAGCAAGATCGTCACCGAGCGCGAGACCAAAAGCTTTGGCATTAATACGATTGGCCTGGAGCGCAAAGGGTTTTCGCCGGAACGTTTGCAGGCATTAAAGCGCGCTTACCGCTTGCTCGTGCGCTCGAAAATGAATACTTCGCAAGCGCTTGCCGAAATGCGGAAATCGCTGGGCGCTTCCGCCGACGTGCAGGAATTGATCAAATTCATCGAGAGCGCCGAGCGCGGCATCGTGAAGTGACTCCGGACTGTTGATCTCATGCCCGACGCCATCGCCAACACGACAGGCTGGGGACTCATCGCCGGAAACGGACGCTTTCCGTTTCTGGTCCTGGAAAGCGCGCGCAGCCAGGGAATCGACATGGCGGTGATCGCGCTGAAAGAGGAAGCGTCTCCGGAGCTGGAAAAAATTGCCCAGCGGTTGCACTGGGTGAGCCTCGGCGAATTGAGCAAGACCATCGACTTGATGCATCAAGAGGGCGTAAAGCAGGCGGTGATGGCCGGGCAGGTGAAACACAACAAGATTTTCAGTGCCATTCGGCCGGATTGGAAACTCGCGAAGCTGTTGTTTTCGCTGCCGCGGAAGAATACCGATACGCTGATCGGCGCAGTCGCACGCGTGCTGGAAGACGAAGGCATTCGCCTGGTGGATTCGACTCTGTTCCTGAAACCCTTGGTGCCTGATCCCGGCGTGCTCACGAAGCGCGCACCGAGTGAGCACGAAGCGGAAGACCTGTCTTATGGCCTCGGCGTGGCTAGGCAGATTGCCGCCTTGGACATTGGACAGACCGTGGTCATCAGCGATCGCGCTTGCGTGGCCGTGGAGGCGATGGAAGGCACTGATGAAACCATTGCGCGCGCAGCCCGCATTACCGGCGGTAAGCCGCTAGTGGTCGTGAAAGTCAGCAAACCCGGTCAGGACATGCGCTTTGATGTACCTGTGGTTGGTTTGCCCACCGTCGAACAAATGAGGGGTGTGGGCGCGACGGCTCTTGCGGTCGATGCCGGTCGGACGCTTCTTTTCGACCGGGCCAGGCTGATTGCATTGGCCGATGCGGCGGGAATCGCCATTCAGGCCTTCTCTCCGCTCGACCGAGCGGAACCAAATGACTTGGCGAGAGGAATAAAGAAAGAATGAGCGCGGCGGCGGGAGAGTCGAAGAGGATTCGTGTCGCCGTCGTCGGTACGGGCGAGTTTGGAAAAAACCACGCGCGAGTCTACCGGGAGCTCGAGGGCGCGGAACTGGTGGGAGTCTTCGACGAAAACCCCGAGCGCGCCGCCGCTGTAGCCTCAGAATTTCAGACGCAAGTCTTCGAGAGCCTCGATGAATTGCGCGGACGCGCGGATGCCGCGAGCGTGGCTGTTCCCACGGTTGCTCACGCAACGGTGGGTTGCCGGATTCTGGAGATAGGGCTCGACGTGCTTGTCGAGAAGCCCATGGCCGTGAATCTCGCGGAGGCTGATGCACTGCTTCAAGCGGCCCGGAAAAATGGGCGGATTCTGCAGGTGGGCCATGTCGAGCGCTTCAATCCTGCCGTGATCGCCGTTGAGCCGATCCTCCATCGGCCGTTGTTTTTCGAAGTGCACCGGCTGGGAGTCTTTACTCCTCGCAGCCTCGACGTGGACGTGATCTACGATTTGATGATTCACGACTTGGACATTTTGCTGGCGATGGTCAATGAACCAGTGGCCGAAGTCAAAGCCGTCGGCATTCCCGTGCTGACGGAAAAAGTCGACATCGCGCATGCACGCTTGGAATTCGAGGGAGGAGCTGTAGCCAATATCACCGCCAGCCGGGTTTCCACCGAACGTGTGCGCAAGATGCGCTTCTTCCAGCAGCACGAATACATTTCGCTGGATTATGCGCGGCGCGACGCATTGCGTATCGGCGTGAAGAAACACGGTCCGCAGCCGGAGTTTGGATTTGAGAAACTGAAGGCGCCCGCAGTCGAGCCATTACATGCCGAACTGGCGGCGTTTGTCGATGCCGTGCGCTCGCGCAAAGAACCGCGCACCAACGGGGCAGCGGGGCGCGCGGCGCTGGAATTGGCCGGCCGCGTCATGGCGAGCATCCAAGAGCACGCCGCGCGCGTCCAAATAAGCTCATTCGCCACACCAGACAAAACAAGATGATTCCGCGCATTCTAGTTCCGGCCGATGCTCGTCCAACCGCTGCCTTGGATACGCCAACGCAGCGGCGTCGTCCTACCACGATGGACGACCGCACGCTGGTGCCAGCCATGCTTCCCATCGTGCCGTTGGACGGACATTCCACCATTCCCCTGAACCTGCCGCTGGAGTCCATTGCCACGCGCGTGGTGGTCCCGCGCGATGTAAATCGGGAAGCCTACGGCGTCAAGGAAGACTTTTCGACGCCCGTGCAGCCCACGGACATGGACTCGCGCATCGTCTTGCCGGTGGATGCCGCGCCACCGGAGATGAGTTCCAACCCGGTCCATGTTCCGGAAGACCTGGTCGAACCAGATGTTTTCATTACCGGCGAAGTGAATCTGACTGTTCCCGAAAATAAGGAGGCGCGGGCAGAAGCCAGAAAGCAGGTCACCACGCGGCTCTTAGTAGTTTACTCTCTGCTGATTTCCTCGATCTTGCTGGAACCGAGGTTGTTTCCGTCGCATGAGCCAACTCCAGCCGAAATGGAACTCGCGCGCAGGCAGATGACCGTGCTGCTTCCTCCTGGTGCCCTAGAAGCACTAAAGCCGCCGACTCGGCCGGTTCAGCCCCCTCCTGTCGTCCATGTCGATCCGCGCGTTTTGCGGGAAGTTGCCCCGCCCGTCATTGCAACGCCAGCACCTGCTCCGCAGCCGGAACGCCCGGTGAAAGAGCTGCCGAGCGCGCCAGTGCCAAAGCAGAACGCTGTCCAGCCAGAGCCCCAGCTATCCGCCAAGGTCGAAGCTCCAAAGCCGGTGCCCACGCTCGAAACGCCGGACACTCCGCGGCCCAAAAGCGCATTGCAATTGCCTAAAGACCTTTCGCCCGGCAAGAGTATGGAAGACTACTTGAAAGGATCACGGCCTTCCGGTCCCCGCGCGATTGGTGGTGGCGGGCCAGTCCAGGGCAGCGCGGGGCACGGCGGTGGTGGTGGCCGCGGGACGGCGTACGGCGGCATCGAGATGCTCACGGATCCTCAAGGATTGGACTGGAACAGCTATCTCGAGCGCGTTTACTATACGGTGAAACGCAATTGGTTCGCAGTCATGCCGGGTTCTGTCGAGCTCGGTGAGAAAGGCATCGTGTATCTCACTTTCAGGATCAACCGCGACGGTAGCGTGCCGGGCAACGAACCCCTCATCGAGCGCAACTCCGGAAAAGAACCGCTGGACCGTGCCGCGTATTCCTCCGTGCGCGCGTCAAGTCCTTTTGAGCCTTTGCCTCCGCAATTCAAGGGTCCCTATATCGAACTGCGTTACAGGTACTATTACAACATTCAGCCCAACGACTTCAATTAACAGCGATGAAACTCACGCGCCAACAGGTTCTCGGCCGCCTTCTCCTAGCGATCTTCGTGTTCATATTTATTCTTGTTCGTGCGCGGCATCTCCTTTTTCGATGAGTGCGGAAAAATCCCTTTTGCCTCTCGTTGCCATCGTTGGTCCGACAGCATCGGGAAAGTCGGCGCTCGGCGTGCGGCTCGCGGAGCGCTTCGGCGGGGAAGTTGTGGCTTGCGATTCGACGCAGCTCTATCGCGGATTTGATATCGGCACAGCCAAGCCCACCCGAGCCGAGCGCCGTGAAATTCCGCATCACTTGATCGACGTTCTGGGGCCAATGGAGCGGGCCACTGCCGGAGGCTACCGCCAGCTGGCTTTGCAAACTCTAGAGGACTTGGGCCGGCGTGAGCGCTTGCCGGTATTCACGGTCGGTACGGGATTGTATTTGCGAGCGCTGCTTGAAGGCCTGGCGGACGTTCCGCAGCGCTCGGAAGAATTGCGCGAGCGGCTCCGCGCTAGCGCTGCAGAGCATCCGCCCGGCCATTTGCGTGGTGTCCTGAAGAGGCTGGACCCGGAGACGGCCCAGAAAATCTCGTCCGCGGACGAACAAAAACTCATCCGCGCGGTCGAAGTTTGTATTTTGGCGCGCAAGCCGATATCAGAAGTGCACCGGACAGGCCGAACTCCGCTCGAGGGCTGGCGCATTCTAAAGATCGGATTGCTGCCGTCGCGCGAAACGCTCAACCAACGCATCCAGGCCAGAACCGAGGCCATGCTGCAGCAAGGATGGCTGCACGAAGTGCAAGCCCTGCTGGAGGATGGCCTGACTCAGGACGCCAAGCCATTTGATTTTATCGGTTACCGCGAATTACGCGCCGTACTGAGGGGCGAAACTACATTAGAACAAGCGCGCGGAGCGATTCAGCAAGCCACCCGGCGCTACGCCAAGCGCCAAATCACTTGGTTTCAGAAAGAACCGAGCGTGCGCTGGTTTCTCGGTTTTGGAGATGATCCCGCCGCGCAAACCAGCGTAATGGAATGGCTTCGCGCGGAAGGCTTGTAAGCGCCCGAGCTTTTCAGGTTAGCAGGCTTCTTCTAGCCCAGCTTGACCACCAGACTCTTCCGGGGCGCTATTTTGTCGGGGCTTCTGCCGGCTTATCCTTGCTCTGTATGGAGAGCAGTTCCACTTCGAAAATGAGGGTCGCGCCGGGGCCGATGCCCGACCGCGGATCCGCGCCACGATCGCCATATCCGAGGTCCGGGGGAATAAAGAGTTGCCACTTCGATCCCACGGGCATGAGTTGCAAAGCTTCCGTCCAGCCTTTGATAACGCCGGCCACTGGGAATGATGCCGGCTGGCCGCGTTTGTACGAGCTGTCAAATTCCGTTCCGTTTATGAGTGTGCCTTTATAGTTGCAAGTTACAGTATCGGTCGCCGCGGGTTTTGGTCCCTTACCCGCGGCCAGAATCTTGTATTGCAATCCGCTGGGTAGCGTTACCACGCCATCCTTCGCCTTGTTCGCTGCCAAAAAGTCATCGCCTTCCTTTTTATTCTCTACCGCGACCGCCTTCTGCTTTTCATCCTGTCTCGTGCGCACTTCCGTCTGGACTTGCGTGAGGATGGCCTTGACTTCGTCGTCCGTCAGCAGCAATTTGCCGCCCGCGAGACCGTCTTTCAATCCCCTAAGAAGGATTGCTTGGTCAACGTCCACGGCCTGCTGCTTCATGCTCGCCGCCAGACCCTTACCCATATTCATTCCTATCGCATAGCTGAGTTTGTCCTTCTGGGTCTTGAGCGCAAGCGGAACGGCAGTCGTCCTGGGCTTGGCCGCCACTGCGCCTGTTTTCGCCACGGGCGTCTTCTGGGCGCCAGCCGCGGGAGCCTGCGCCGAAGTCGCTGCCGGAGCTTGTTGAGGAGTGGCCGCCGGGGTCTGCTGCGCCCGGGCACTACCGGTCAGGAGCATTCCGGTAGTCAAGATTGCAAGATAAATGTTGAGTTTTCGCATGAGACCATTCTTACATGAGTCCGCCGGCTTCGCAAAGCCCTTAATCCCGGACGGTTTCTTAAGTGAGTCGCGGGGCCGTGTCGAGAAGCGTATAATGACTTGCAGGGGAGACCCCCTCCCAGAAATGCACACCTGGCGCACCATGACTCCCGGCCGATCTCAGTGACCAAGACGCAACATCAAGTTTCGACGGCAGAGCGCGCCTTGCTCGTGGGCGTCGGTTGGAAGCGTGCGCCTCGTTTTCCCGGCATGCCGGCCGGCGAACAGGGCCGCGAGTCCCTTTCGGAATTGGTGGAACTGGCGCGCAGCGCGGGAGCGGAAATTGCTGGAACCGTTTTCCAACTGCGCGATTCCGCGGATCCCGCAACACTGGTGGGCCGCGGCAAGCTGGACGAAATCCGCGCCGAAGCGACGGCGCACCAAGCGCCGCTGATCATCTTCGACAGTAACCTTTCTCCCGTGCAGCAGCGAAACATCGAGGAAGCCACGGAACGCCGTGTGATTGACCGTACTCAACTGATTCTCGATATTTTCGCGCGTCATGCGCGCAGCCGCGAAGGCCAGTTGCAAGTTGAACTGGCCCAATTGAACTACATGCTGCCGCGCCTGACCGGAAAAGGAACGTCCATGTCGCGCTTGGGTGGCAAAAGCGGCGGCGGTGGCGCCGGCGGAGCCGGTGGCGGCGCAGGACGCATTGGCGTGCGCGGTCCCGGCGAAAAAAAATTGGAAACCGACCGGCGGCGGATTCGCGACCGGGTCGGCAAGATCCAGACCAGCATTGACGATGTCCGCAAGCAACGGGCGCTGCGGCGCGAAGCGCGCAATGCCGTTCCTCTCGGCACCATCGCACTCGTGGGTTACAC
The DNA here is from genome assembly GCA_035510055.1 of Candidatus Cybelea sp. Taxonomy (GTDB): domain Bacteria; phylum Acidobacteriota; class Terriglobia; order Acidiferrales; family UBA7541; genus Acidiferrum. The sequence goes on from DATKHV010000020.1 coordinate 75,955, forward strand.
CAACGCCGGCAAGTCCACATTGTTCAATGCGCTGAGCCGCGCCCAAGTGCTGGTTTCTTCGAAGATGTTTGCGACACTCGATCCCACCATTCGCGCGCTACGCCTTCCATCGAACCGCCGGGTACTTATTTCCGATACCGTGGGGTTTATCCGCGATTTGCCGAAAGGATTGTTGACGGCTTTTCGCGCCACCCTCGAAGAAGTGCAGGAAGCCGCTTTGATTCTTCACATCAGCGATGTCTCCAATCCGCACCACGAGGAACTCGACGAGGAAGTCGACAAGATTTTGCGGGAACTTGGTGTTGACGGCCGTCCCAGGCTGCGCGTCCTGAACAAGGTGGACCGCCTCACTCCAGAAGAACGAAATGCCGTAACCCGCTGCTCACCGGTAAGTTCTGGCGCAAGCGGCCTGCCTGTGCCGGTGTCTGCTCTGACGGGCGAAGGCATCGAGGATTTGCTGCGACGCATGGATGCCGAGATGCCTATCGATCCCGTTGTAGCGGTTTCCATTCGACTGCCGCTTGCGGAAGGTCGCACCCTAGCTATGATTCATGCGCTCGGACGTGTACTTTATTCGGAGATTGACGATTCGCACATGCGGCTCGACGCCGAAGTGCCCGCATCCATCGCCAAGCGCCTGCGGCTCGCTGAGTTTGCCGTCGAGGAAACCTTTCCGCGCCTTGTCTCGTAATATAGAATAGAGGGCGGAGCTGGTGTTGTCGCCATTCGCCGGGAATGCTCCTTAGCCCCCACAAACGAGGTTGCCATGACTGCTTTCTTTTTGTGGATCATTCTCTTCATCTTGTGCTGGCCGCTCGCGCTGCTCGCGCTGGTGCTCTACCCCATCGTATGGCTGCTGACACTCCCGTTTCGCCTTGTGGGAATCGCCGTTCACGGAGTGCTTGGACTAATTAGCGCCATTTTCTTCCTCCCCATTAGGCTCTTGCGGGGTCCGCGGGCCATTTGAGTCAGGTAACCAGGTAACTGTGAAGTAAAGCTGTGCAAAACCTCTGTTTTTACTGACTTGCGGCTCTTCCTGGGCTATTTCCGCTTTATACGAGAGACCCTATCTTCTGTGGAAAACTTTGTGGAAAGTGTATTACACTCGCCCAGAGCTGGGCGCCACTGTTGCCGGGATGGCGGAGAACTTGCCATTTCTATTCTTGTAACATGCTGAAAATAACTATCTTATGTGTGGTTCCGGGTATTCCCAATCCCCGTCCCAAGAGCCGCGGCGTAAAAGTGCACATTTCACATTTGCACAGATTTGCAGCAGGCGCATTACGGAAGAGTACAGCCTCTTGGCTCTCGCCTGTAGGGAAGCCTTTATCCCGGAGTAACTACCAAAGACGCAAAGATCAATAGATTGCGCTTCCTCACCGTCCTCCGGGGGCCGCCTCTGACGTGTTGACGCCTCCTTGCACCGAGTCTATAGTGAAACTGCGGTCGCTGAAGCCACGAGGCGGCGCCCCGCCGTCATGCGCTCATGAATCTTCCTAACTCACTGACGCTACTGCGGATTTTTTTCGTTCCTGTCCTCATCGTGATCCTCCTCACCCGCAGCCCCAACGTCGAGCTGTGGGGCTATACCATGCACTTCGAGGTTTGGGGCGTATTGATCCTGCTTTTGGCAGCCGCCACCGATTGGGCGGACGGATATTTGGCGCGGCGGCGCCTGCAAGTGACCACCCTGGGGATCCTCTTAGACCCCATTGCCGATAAGCTTTTGATTTCCGCGGCATTCATTGCCTTGGTGGACATGCACCTGGTGAAAGCCTGGATGGTGGTGATCATCATCGGCCGGGAATTCACCGTTCTCGGTTTGCGGAATATTGCCTCTGCGGAAGGATTCACCATCGAGGCATCCACTCTTGGAAAAACGAAGATGGTCTTGCAGGTGTGCGCCGTGGCCGTCCTGATTGCCGGCGCGGGCCATCGTAGCGGACTACCTTGGCTGTATCGGCTGGCGCAAGTGCTTCTCTGGCTCGTGGTCATCAGCGCCCTGGTCTCCGCCGCTCAGTATTTCCGGCGCTTCTGGAGCCACGTCGATGACAGCATCAAGCAACGCCGACGTCTCCGCATGCTCGAAGCCCGCAAGAAGTCCGAGGATGCTGTCTCTCTCTGAAGCCGACCGGTGTGCCGCTCTGCAACTTGCCCGCTCGGCTGTTGCGCAAGCTGTCGCCCACCGCAAGCTGCCGGATGTGTTCCCGCAGGAAGGCGTCTTCGCGGAGCGCCGTGGCGTCTTCGTGACCCTTCACGTCCGCAACCGCCTGCAGGGTTGCATCGGCGTCATCGAAGCGAAAGAGCCGTTGGGAGAAGCCATCGTCCGCTGCGCCGCCAGCGCTGCTCTGGAAGATCCGCGATTCGCCCCCGTGACCACGGAACAACTCAGCGAACTCAGCATCGAAATCTCATTGCTTTCACCCATCGAACCCATCGCTCCGGAATCCATCGAACTCGGGCGGCACGGGCTGTTCGTTCGTCTCCACGCCCAACGCGGCCTTCTTCTCCCGCAGGTGGCGATTGAACATCGGCTCACGCGCGAACAGTTCCTCGAGGAAACCTGCCGCAAAGCTGGGTTGCCTCGCGAAGCTTGGCGCGACCCGGAAGCGCTCCTGTTCGGATTTACTTGTGAAATTCTCTCCGAAAATTCACATTCTGAAAAGGCTTGAAGTCCTCGTATGGATATGGAAGGAGAGAAAAACCAGTGGGGCGACAAAAAGAAAAGGCCCGCGCGGAATAGCCGCAGCGGGCCCGAAGTATTCAATGGGGTGCCGGGCTGCTACTCGATTTCGACGTAATCTCCCGCGTACACTTCGATGTTCGTGGAGGTAATCATCATCGTCGAGGAATTGCGGCTGACGCTGATAACTATGCCTTCCCCCAGCACTTCGCGCGGCAGGTCATTCCATTCGTAGCGCGCGGGAGCGCTCCCGAAGCCGTACAACATGTATTGGTAGCCTTTGTCCATTGATACGGTCTCCGAGTGCGAGCCTTCGTACCGGAAGATTCGGTAATAATCGCCTACTTTGACTCCTTGATTGGTCCCAAGGTTTACGAACACGGAATTGAGTTTGCCATAGGCCTGCGCGTAGTCTTTTCCAGCCACCACCATCGCCACTGGTTTGCCGCTCACCGGCGCAAAGTGATCGAAGGCCGCGGCATCCTTAAACGGCGGCGCGGGACGATCCTGGTAGGGCAAGACGATATCCCCGCGCTGCGTGTAATCGCACGAGAAACTGATCTGCGCGATGGAAACCTTTGGCTGGACGTTGACCACCCGCAACTGTCCCGTGTCCCTATAGAGCATGCCCATGGCTTTCAGGAGCTTTTCCTGCCACTTGAACCATGGAATATCTACGGGATCCTTGTCCGGCCGCACCACCGAAAAGCGGTCGCCGACGCGAACACCCTTGTCCATGCCGCGATTGATGTACACATAATCGCCGCGCATAAAAGTGATCTTGTAGTTGGACTGCTCCCCGGAAATGACCCGAATCTCGTCCGGTACTTTCTGGTCCGTCACAAAACCGGAACAATTCACCGTGCTGTAGTCCGGTTGCTGAACGGATGGAGCTGGGGCCGTGTTCTGTGCCGAACTTGCGGCAGGACCCAGGAAGACCGACAGGCACAAGATAGCTATTCTAGCGCGCATTCCGTAGCTCCTTCGAAAACACGCCCCTAAGGGTCGTGCCAGGACTTTTCCTAGCGAAAGTATCAGGGCCCGCTCTACCCGTCAACCCATTGACTGCGGTTGCTTTACACTTTTGATACGGGCGCAAGCGCCAGATACGGCATACTACTAGCCTGTATTTTCAACGGCTTGGCGGCAAAGGGAAGGGTATGAGCCTATTTGGCAATGGGTTACGGCGCATTTGCGCCGTGGTGGCGGCTTCCACGGCTAGCGAAATGGCCAAGCTGGTACGCTCGGCCTTGCAGCAATCCCCCACCGTCGAGTTGCGTCTCGACTGGCTAAGCAGCGATGCCGAACGGGCAGGGCTCCTCCGGTGGCTGGCAAAAAGCCGCCCGCGCCACGCCACCTTTCTCGCCACTTGTCGCCGCCGCGAAGGCGGAGGCAAATTTTCCGGCGGCATCGACCGCGAACTTTACTGGCTGATGCAAGCTCGCGAAGCGGGTTGCCAATGGTGCGATCTCGAACTCGAAACTCTGCAAAAGCTCCCAGGACGATCCGTTCAGGGATACCCCGTGCCGTCCCGCGTCATGCTTTCGCTGCACGACTTTGACCGCTTGCCGGACTTACCTCGAAGGATGAACCCGCCAGCCCACCGCGGGATTGCTGCTGTGAAACTTGCCGCCCAAGTCGACAGCTTTCAGGACAGCGTTCGGCTCCTGCGTCTGGCGGCCAATTCCAAGAATTTCGTCGCCGTTCCAATGGGCGAAGTCGGTCTGCCCGCGCGAATCCTGGCGCTGCGCGAGGGAAGCGCGCTGGCGTACGCGCCCGTTGCCGCGGCTACCGCCCCTGGCCAAGTGTCTCTCGACGAAATGAAAAATCTTTACCGCGCCGACGCCCTCACGCGCCGTACACAGGTCTACGGGGTGGTCGGCGAACCCGTTATGCATTCCCTCTCACCGGTACTGCACAATACCGGCTTTGTCGCGCGTCGTATCGACGCCGTCTACCTCCCATTCCTTGTGCATGATCTTGGCGATTTTCTGGCTGCCGTTCCCGAATTTGGCGTCCGAGGCTTCAGCGTCACTCATCCTTACAAGCGGACCATTCTCAAATATCTACACGAGTGTGATCCTCTCGCCGCCGAAATTGGCGCGGTTAACACCGTGGTCGTTCGTCGCGACGGCTCTCTCGCTGGCTCCAACACCGATTACCTCGGCGTGCTTCGAGCCCTCGAGAAAAAACTCCGCATCAAAGGCAGCCGCGTCTTGATCTTTGGGGCGGGTGGCGCGGCTCGAGCAGCCGCTCTGGCTTTAATACATTCCGGCGCCGCCGTCGCTATCTGTGCAAGGCAGGAAAGAGCCGCAAGAGAACTCGCCCGCGCCTTCGGTGCGGAGGTCGTGCCGCGCGCCGCTTTGCGCTCGCAGTCTTTCGACGCTATCCTAAACGCTACCCCCGTCGGCATGCATCCCCACGCTGGCGTTTCGCCGCTCTTCCACAACGAGCTAAATTGCCGCCTGGTTATGGACTTAATCAATCGCCCGTCGGTGACCCAACTCTTGAAGCTCGCTGCTAGGAAAGGCATCGCAGCGGTCCGCGGCGTCGAAATGCTTCTCGCACAAGGTTTTGCTCAATGGGAACTCTGGACCGGGAAGCGCGCGCCTGAGGGGGCCATACGCCGCGCCGTGCTGGCCGCCCTTCGTGCCCAAGAGTACTCCGGGGCCCGCCAGCGGCCAGAGTCAGTTGTGCAGTGATTTTGCTAACGGCCAGGGAGCCCTGAGGCTGGTCCGCTTCGCCAGTAACGCCAATCTCTCCTCGTGATTCATAGGTTCCCAAGGCACAAGTTTCTCGGCCAGCACATCCATTCTTTGCAGCAAGGTCAACTCCACGAAAAGTCCCATAAAATCCAAGTCCCGGAACACCAGCGAGCCGGCCTCTTTCATTTTGTCGCGAATCCGCTCGAAATGCGCTGGCATCTCAGTCCAGTGCAAGCTGGCGCGGTGGTGATGGCAGAGATGGTATCCTTCGTTCATGAAGTTCACTTCATCCACGACCGTCACGGAATTAGCGAAATAATCCTCAGCATGTTCCGGGTCGCAGAAAGCGTGCTGCACCCAGGCGGTAATGGCGTTGATGAAATTCATGCAGAGAATGGGAACCAGCACGAACAGCGTCCCGATTCTCCAGTCGTAAATAAACACAGCTCCGAAGTATGCATAGTAGCGCGTCATCCCCCCTAACATGCGTCTGCGGTTCTTTTCATCGCCGCGGGCTTTGAAGTATGCGTAAGGAGCCAACCCCAGGACCGTCCAAGTGTTGTCCGAGAGATACCACAGGAAATCGAGGCGGCTGGTTCGATCGTAGCCCATCGTGTTGCGCGTATCGTCGGGACCGCTGTTCTCTCTATGATGGAGACACACATGCGCCGTCCGGCCCAGTTCCGGAATATTCCCATACAAGTACCCCAGGAAAAATTCCAGGTAGCGGCCGAAGGCTTTATCGCATTTCCCGGAAAAATAGCCTTGGCGCCGGTGAGCCTCGATGTGGCTGGCGCTGAACATCCTCACAAAGCGGTGGAACTTCGGGCCGTAAAGAGCAAGGTAGAAAGCGATTACCAACAGCAGCCGCGGTTTCCCTAAAACGAGTTGCATCGCAAAAATGGGCACGGCCGTAAGGCTAACAGAGACCATCAGTCGCAAGGCAGGCGTGTCTCGGGAATCCCGCAGAACTTTTTGGCCCAGCCGCTCGAGGACCCGGTCGTACGCCCGCGAGAGAAATTCATACACCTCGCCTAACGGACGAAACTTCCCGAGCAACATGGCCGCGCCCTGGCATGCAAAGGAAAGCGCGGCCACGGGCAATGCGGCCACCATGCTGGCCAGACCCATAAAGATTGCGAACCCCTGATAGCAGCGCAGCAGCTTGGGTTTTGCTCCCAAACTGATCGTCATGGAGGAGGCGCCTAACTCGGGGTTAAGAATTTCCATTTCAGCACCGCGCGCCCAGGTTTGGCTCGTGCACCCTGCGCGGCCATATTAGGCCGCGCTACGCAACCGCGTCAACAGCGCGGATAAACACATAAACACCGCGCGGATAAACACCCTAATCGTCGCAGCGGAATGAAGCGGGAAAGCGGCCCGGCACTCGTCCGCGTAATAACTTACCCACGGCGGTACCTCAAAGAACCTTTTCTAAGACTGTTCAAAATGGTACAGACACGAAAAGCTCTGGTTATTACGATTCTAAGTTTACGTCAAAGTCAGCCGGGGGATGGTATGGCGGCAAGATCATTGCTAACCGGTATCTTGCGCTATGTCGAAGGAGCTGCGGACAGGTTAGGTTTTCGCAGAGGGAGGGGAACATGCAAGTCACTCCATCCGATGACGGAAATCGTGAAGCGGTTTCCCGCAGTACCTCTCGGCGCGATTTAGATGAGACCCGCGCAATCGATTTGATGGCAGAACTTATTGCTCTTCTGGACGAATATGGTCCCTCTTGGTATTCAGAAGATTACTATGAGAGAGCCCACGCCGCCTTGCGCTTATTGAGAGATCGCTGATCTCTATTACCGAGCTCTCCTGTCGTTTGACGCGATTCTCTCCCGCAAGCGGCCCCCTGCGGGGTGGCGGCAACGCCTGGCCAACACACGAGCCGGAAACTGGCCAACTACCCCGATCTTCAGTTAAAATACCTGTCAATAATAGAATACATTATCTCAGTGAAGTACTCCGTTTCGTCGACTCCCGCGCCACCCAGCGTTGCCATCGCCTCTCTGGTGCTACAAAGCCAGTTGCAGGTTCCCCTCAACGCGGCCGCGTGGTAAGCCCCGCTTGTTTCCAGAGCTTTTCCCATTGCCAGATGCCGGGAGTTTTCTAGAGGACGCGGTAGCCGAGCTTATCGGCAGCACTTGCAAAAATGGCCAAGAATGGCGCCCCTAACCACCTTTAGAACCAGCACTTAGGAGGTCTTTTGTAGGTGTGGATAGCAAAGAACTTACGAGGATGTTAACTCCTTTAGATGCCACAGTTATGGCAGAATCCGGGCCGCTTGTAGGCTCGCTTGACGTCTGCCCGACTTTTTTCGGGGAGGCGGGCCGTTCTTGTTACCTTCGCACACTCTGTCCCTTGCGGGGTCTGGTGCTGAAGTAATGTAATAATAGGTCGCTCTTTACCGTGAACTATAAACTGTCGATCGAAGATTCCGACTCGGTCGGAACTGTGAACCCACTCCCATGATCCAACCAGACTTCCCCGAATTTCAGCGCTTCGCGAAACAAGGCAACCTCATCCCTGTCTACGACGTCTTTTCCGCCGATTTGCTGACTCCCGTCAGCGCTTATCTGCGCATCGCCCAGAGCGCGCGGTACTCCTTCCTTCTTGAAAGCGTGGAGGGCGGCGAAAAAATCGCGCGCTACACTTTCGCGGGTGCCCATCCAGAGGAAGTTTTCCGCTACGCCAACGGCGCCTGCGTCCTGGAGAGCCGCGATCGGGTTGTCTGGGAAGAGCGCGACCCCATTTCCTTCCTGCGTGAGCGCGTCGAGCGTTTTCGGCCCGTGCGGCTTCCCGGCTTACCGCCCCTGGTCGCCGGCGCCATCGGCTATTTCAGCTATGACATGGTGCGGCTCATCGAGCGCATCCCCAAGCGCCTCCGCGATGAAATCGGCCTTTACGACGCGATGCTCATGTTCTATCACGGCCTCGTGGCTTTCGATCATGTGCAGCACCGCTTGTGGATCGTTCGCAATGTTTTCACCGAGGGCCATGCCAACCTGCGCGCGAAATACAACGCTGCTGTGCGCGAAATCAAAGAGACGCGGCGGCTGCTCAATGAGCCGGTGGCCGCCGAACGGCCCACGACGCCGTCGAAAGCAAGAAAACGCGCGCCCCTAAAAGTAATTTCGAACTTTCGCCGCCCCGAATACCTGGCTGCCGTGCGGAAAGCGAAGCAGTACATTCGCGCCGGGGACATTTTTCAAGTCGTCGTCAGCCAGCGCTTCTCGGCAAGAACGCAGGCCGAACCATTTGAAGTCTATCGCGAGCTTCGCGCGCTGAATCCCTCCCCCTATCTTTTTTACTTGCAACTCAATGACGTCTCTGTCGTCGGCAGCTCGCCGGAAATGCTCGTCAAAGTGCAGGGCCGCGATGTTTTCTATCGCCCCATCGCGGGCACGCGTTGGCGCGGCCAGGACGAAGCCGAGGACCAGCGTCTCGAGCACGAAATGCTGGCCAGCGAAAAGGAGCGCGCCGAGCACATCATGCTCGTCGATCTGGGCCGCAACGATCTGGGCCGCGTCTGCGATTACGGCACCGTGAAGCCCGAAAAGCTGCTCACTGTCGAGCGCTACTCGCACGTCATGCATCTGGTCTCGAGCCTCCGGGGCCGCTTGCGCGAAGATGTGGATTGTTTCGACGCCTTGATGGCTTGCTTCCCGGCTGGCACAGTCTCCGGCGCTCCCAAAGTGCGTGCCATGGAAATCATCGAAGAACTCGAACGCACGCGCCGTGGCATTTATGCCGGCGGCATTCTGTACTTGGATTTCGCCGGCAACCTCGATTCCTGCATTGCGCTTCGCACCATGGTGATGAAAAACGGCATGGCTTACGTGCAAGCCGGAGGCGGCATAGTTGCGGATTCCACGCCAGAAGGGGAATATGAAGAGAGCGTGAACAAGTCCAAGGCCTTGCTCACCGCGCTGGAAAAGGCGCATCGCGGAAATCGATCGGGAAAGCCGTCATGATTCTGTTGTTGGATAACTACGATTCGTTCACCTACAATCTGGCCCAGTATCTCGGCGAGTTAGGTTGTCAGGTCGAAGTGCATCGCAACGACAAAATTACGGTCGATGAAATTATCCGCCGCAAGCCCGAGCGCATCGTCATTTCTCCCGGCCCTTGCACTCCAGAAGAAGCGGGCATTTCGGTGGAACTGGTGGAGCGCCTCGCTGGAAAATTTCCCATTCTCGGTGTGTGCCTCGGCCACCAAGCCATCGGCGCCGCCTTCGGCGGCAAAATCATCCGCGCCCCAAAACTTTTTCACGGCAAAACGAGCCAGATTCATCACGACCGGAAAAATATTTTTCGCCAGTTGCCCGATCCCTTCACCGCCACGCGTTACCATTCCCTGATCGTCGAGAAAAAATCTTTCCCTCGCGAACTCACCATCACCGCTGAGACCGACGACGGCATCATTATGGGCCTTCGCCACCGCCGCCACAAAATCGAAGGCGTCCAGTTCCACCCCGAATCCGTGCTAACTGATTCCGGCAAACGGCTCCTGAAGAATTTCCTCTCTTTGTAAGGGCGCGGCAAGCCGCGCAGTGGGCTGTTTTGTTTTGAGTATGCCTGCTACCTACGCTTTGGTCGGTCTGGTCGTGGAAACCCTGCGGCAGCGACTGCATCAGGCCAAATAGTAAGCCCCGCCTCCAGCTTGAGAAGATCATCACCTCTCGCCGAAATCTGCGGCTACCAATTCAAATCCGCCAGGATCGCCCCGTAAATCTCTATCCCTCTCCAAAAATGGCCTAGCTGCAAATTTTCATCCGCGCTGTGCTGATGGTTGTCGTAATTCACAATCGGCACGCCGATCCACGGCAGCCCGAGATCCTCAAAAATGTACATCGGCACGCTGCCACCCAGCGTGGGCGCAACCACCGTCGTGTTTCCCGTCGCCTCCTGCACAACGTGCACCAGCGCTTTCGACACCGGCAAATCCATCGGCGTCCGTGAAGCGCGGTATCCTCCTTCATTGATGACTCTGGCGATCAGCGGATGCGTGCGCCTTTCTTCCATGGTAGGCTCGCGGTCAAGGACGTGGAAGCCTTGCTTTCGCACAAACAGAGCAATCTGATCGAATTTCTGCTGCGGGTCTTCTCCCCGGACCAGCCGCGCATCCAGCGAAGCCTCCGCGCGATCGGGCACCACATTTTGCGCCTGCTCGCCCACATACGCGCTGTGAATTCCGCGAATGTTCAGGGATGGCTGCATGATCAGTTCCACCAGCTTCTTTCCGCCGCCATCCGGTTTGGCGATACCCAGTTCGCGCGCGAGGTCGCCGTCGTTTGCCGGCATTTCCGCAAGCGCCTTCTTTTCCACATCGCCCAGCGGAGTGACGTCCTCGTAGTAGCCATCAATCAGCACGCGCCCATCGGCGTCCTCCATCGACGCCAGTAGCCTCGACAACTCCATCGCCGGATTCGGCGCCCAGTTTCCGTAGTGCCCGCTGTGCAGCGCGCGCGCCGGCCCATAAACTGTGATATCCACCCCAATGTCTCCGCGGTTCCCAAAGAAAATCAGTGGACGCCCCGATTGATGCACGGGACCATCGGCCGTGATGAGCAGGTCCGCCCCCAGCAAATTCTTGTGCAGTTCCAGGGTCCGCTGCAGATTTGTCGAGCCCGCTTCTTCTTCGCCCTCAAAAATAACTTTCAGGTTCACCGCCAGAGGAATTTTCTTTTCGCGCAGCGCGTCGAGCGCCGCCAGCAGCGCCACGATCGGCGACTTGTCATCCGAGGACGAACGCGCATAGATTCGCCAGTCATCGTTGTAAACCGCGCGATGTTGCGCGCCGTTTTCAGGGAAGGGAATCCGCTTTCCGCTCACTTCGATAGCCGCATCGCGAAGCGCCGGCTCAAACGGTTTTCCATCCGTCCAAGCAGTCGGATCGACTGGCTGCCCGTCATAGTGCGCATAAAAAATCACGGTGCGCTTCGCTTCAGAAGTCATCAACTTGCCGAAAACCACCGGACCGCGGCCCGCAATCGGCAGCAAGTGCGTTTCAATCCCGCGTGCCTCGAGCATCTCCACCAGATGCGCCGCGTTCTTTTGAATGTTCGGTGTGTCCCTTGCCATATTGGGAATCGAAAGGAATTCGCGCAGCTCCCGGATGATGCGGTCCTCGTTGTCCATCCGGTATTCCCGGACGGCCTGCGCGACCTCGGCGGGCCCCAGTGGGGTGGACTTCTGTGCCAGCGCCGAACACGGCAGCGCGGCAACCAACAGAATGACCGCAAGGTTCCTCAAAGTATTTCCTCCTCGGACGTGCCGCACTCTTTACTTCCGGAAGGTATGACAGGCGGCCCGGCTCGCCGCATCTCATTGGCGATTGTATCCAACCTGTCCGACGCGTGCTCGTTTAGCCCATAATTTTCAATTCTTTTCGAAGATGGTGCGAGTTGCAATTAGCCGCTACTCGTGAATTCCGCCAGGCTCGCCAGTTTCTGCTCGGCTGCTCGGGAAGCGATAACGAAACTCGCGAGTTCCGCAGCTTCGCGGAAATTACCGGCGACACCGGCAGCAACAAGCGCGGCCGCTGCATTGATCACCACGATGTCGCGCGCCGGTCCGACTTCGTCTTCCAGAATCCGCCGGATCAGCGCTGCATTTTCGGCGGCGCTGCCTCCGCGGATGGCTTCTAGCGGCGCGCGTGCCACGCCAAATTCTTCTGGAGTTACCTTGAACCGCCGCGATGTGCCGCCGCGAATCTCGGCGACCAGCGTTTCGCCGGCCAGCGAAATCTCATCGAGTCCGTCAGCGCCGTGAACCACAAACGCGCGCTCCACTCCGAGTTCCGCCAGCGCCGCGGCCACTGGGTCGATCACCTCCTCGGAAAAAACACCGAGTACTTGCGATTGGGCGCCCGCGGGATTCGTCAGCGGCCCGAGCAAATTAAATACCGTTCGCACACCAATCAGTTTGCGTGCGGGAGCCGCATGACGCGCCGCCGCGTGCCCGGCTTGCGCGAACAAAAACCCCATGCCGATCTCCCGGATGGCCTGTCCGTACCGTTCGAATGGCAGGTCGATCCGCACGCCAAGCGCTTCCAGCACATCCGCCGAACCGCTCCGCGAACTAGCCGCGCGATTCCCATGCTTCGCCACCCGCGCGCCCGCCGCCGCCGCAACGATTGCCGCCGCCGTCGAAATATTAAACGTGTTCGCGCCGTCGCCCCCGGTTCCGCAGGTGTCCACCATATTCGCGGGGCGTGCTTCGCCTTCCGCAAACACTCGCGTGGCGTGCCGCCGCATCACCTCGGCAAATCCCGCGAGCTCCTGCACTTCAACAAGCCGGCCATTCATCGCCGTGAGCAATCGCACAATCTCCGCCGTCTCCGCGCGCCCCGAAAGCAGTTCTTCCATGACGGCTTCCGCTTCGGCGCGCTTCAAGACGTGCCCGGCCTCAACTCGCTCGATCAGCGATAAAGTCATCACCAATCCGTCCCGATAGGGCAGTAGGGCACGTGATTATGAGCAAGCTTTTTCTGCGATTCATTGCCGTTTTCGCGCGTCCTTGCTCCACTCTGGCCTTCCGGGTAAACTTCTATGTTTCCAATGACCTCAAAAGTCTAACACTAGCAGACGGTCTCTAACTCGAACGGAAAACGGAACCTCGATGAAGATTCATGAATACCAGGCCAAAGCGATCCTCGCGCGCTACGGCGTGACCACTCCCCGCGGCGAAGTTGTCTTTACCAAGGATGAAGCGCGCGAGGCGGCGCACCGTTTGAGGTCACATGCCACGGTCGTGGTCGTCAAAGCGCAGATTCACGCCGGTGGCCGCGGCAAAGGTGGCGGCGTGAAGCTGGCGCGCTCCTCCGAGGAAGCCGCCGATCTCGCCAGCCACATGCTGGGGATGAAGCTGGTGACTCACCAGACCGGTCCCGCCGGCCGCATCGTCAAGCGCCTGCTTATCGAAGAAGGCCTCGACATCAAGCGCGAACTTTATCTTGGACTGCTGGTCGATCGCGCTACGGGCCACGTTATCTTCATGGCCAGCGCCTCGGGCGGCATGGAAATCGAGCAAGTCGCCAAGGAAAATCCCGGCGCCATTTTGCGCGAATCGATTCACCCAGCTCTGGGTTTGCAGCCATACCAGGCCCGCAAAATCGCGTTTGGCCTCGGTTTGCCAGGCGAAGTCGCTAGCTCGGCAACCCCGTTTTTCCAGGCCCTCTACCGCGCCTTTATTGACACCGACGCTTCGATGCTCGAAATCAATCCTTGCGTGCTAACCGGCGATGGCAAACTCGTAGCGCTGGACGCCAAGATGACTTTCGACGACAATGCGCTGTTCCGCCACAAGGATCTTCGCGAGCTCCGCGACCTCGATGAGGAGGATCCTCTCGAAGTCGAAGCCTCCAAGTACGGGCTCAATTACATCAAGCTTGATGGCAGCGTGGCTTGCATGGTCAACGGCGCCGGCTTGGCTATGGCGACTATGGACATCATCAAGTATGCCGGCGGCTCGCCTGCCAACTTCCTGGACGTCGGCGGCGGTGCTTCTGCCGAGCAAGTAAAAAATGCTTTCCGCATTCTGATGAGCGACCCGGCCGTGAAAGCGGTGTTCATCAATATTTTCGGCGGCATCCTGCGCTGCGATGTGCTCGCCACGGGCGTGGTGTCCGCCGCGAAAGAGCTGCACTTGCAAGTGCCGGTTGTTGTGCGCATGGAAGGAACCAATGTGGAAGTGGGCCAGCAAATTCTCCGCGAAAGCAGCCTCAATTTCACTATTGCCGACGGCATGAAGGATGGCGCCAAAAAAGTCGTGGCTCTCGCGGGAGGCCCGCGATGAGCGTTCTGGTCAATGAAAAGACGCGGTTAATCGTTCAAGGCTTCACCGGCCGCGAGGGAACGTTTCACGCGCAGCAAATGATCGAGTATGGAACAAATGTCGTGGGAGGAGTGACGCCCGGCAAGGGCGGGACAAAACACCTAGAGCGTCCGGTGTTCAACACGGTAGCCGATGCCGCGAAAGCTACCGGCGCGAACGCTTCCGTGATTTTCGTGCCTCCGCCTTATGCTGCCGACGCGATTCTGGAGGCCGCCGACGCCCAGCTTCCACTCACTGTGTGCATCACCGAAGGCATTCCGGCCCTCGATATGGTGCGAGTCGCGAGCGTCGTCGATTTCAAGAAAACGCGCCTCATCGGGCCGAACTGCCCCGGCATCATTTCGCCAGGCAAATGCAAAATCGGCATCATGCCCGGCCGCATCCACAAGCAAGGCAATGTCGGCGTCGTCAGCCGCAGCGGCACCTTGACTTACGAAGCCGTTCACCAATTGACGCAACTCGGCATCGGGCAATCCACCTGCATCGGCATCGGCGGCGATCCCATCATCGGGACGACGTTTCTCGACGCCATTCAGCTTTTCAACGATGACCTGGACACTCACGCTATCATTTTGATCGGCGAAATCGGCGGGAACGCCGAAGAGCGCGCTTCCGAGTGGATCAAGGCCAACATGAAGAAGCCCGTTGTCGGCTTCATTGCTGGACAGACCGCGCCGCCAGGCCGACGCATGGGCCACGCCGGCGCCATCATCAGTGGCGGCCAGGGCACCGCCAAGGAGAAATACGCCGCGATGGCTGCCGCCGGGATCCGCACCGTCGAAACGCCCGCGGATCTTGGTTCTTCCTTGGCCGCTGCTTTGAAATAACAGAGGTTCCAGCGCAGTACGTTAAATCGACGAAACTTAATTCTAGAAAATCGCAGAGGAGAAAGTGACTTGGCACTCGAACGCACATTCGCAATCATTAAGCCCGACGCTGTTAGTCGCGGCCAGCAAGGGGAAATTCTTTCACGCATTCACAAAGCTGGCTTCAAAATCGTCGCCGTCAAGTCCATGCGCTTGACCAAAGAAGAAGCTGGCGGATTTTACGCTGTGCATAAAGAGCGCCCCTTCTTTGGCGAGCTCACCGACTTCATGAGCTCCGGCAAAATATTTGCCCTGGTCCTCGAAGCAGATGGCGCGATACTCAAGTGGCGCGATACCATGGGCGCCACCGATCCCAAGAAAGCCGCCCCCGGCACGATTCGCCACGACCTCGGCACCAGCATCGGTAACAATTGCACCCACGGCTCCGACGGTCCGGAAACCGCTGCCTTCGAGATCGACTACTTCTTCTCCGGCCTTGAACTTATCTGATACCGGCGCTTTCCTCGCTTCCGCGGCCTTCGCCTCCGGCTTAATTTGTGCCGGAGAAGCGACCGGTCGCATCAGGATGATCTGCGTGGGCCTAATCAGAGATGGTCGGGAGTCTGGCGCGTGAGTTTGCGGTGCTGGGCATCGAGGACTTGCACGTCGGCGGCATGCTGAAGAACCAGAAACTGGCCAGGAACATTGCAGACCTTGGCTCTTAGGAGTTGCGCCGCCAGTTAGAGTAGGAAAGCAAGCTCAACGGCGCGGAGCTGGTGACCGCCAGCCGGTGGTTCCCCAGCAGCAAGATTTGTTCCGCTTGCGGTCGCCTCTCGGAAGAACTACCGTTGTCCGTCCGGGAGTGGACCTGCCCGGTGTGGTGCGTTCGACGACCGGGATATTAACGCGGCGAGGAATCTCCGCCGCTATGCACTCGATCGGGCGAGTCGCGCCCGAATCAACGCTTGTGGAGAGGAAGGCTCTGACGCTGGTCTTACGGCCAGCGTGAAACCGGCCTCGCTGAAGCAGGAATCAGCCATGTCTCATTTGGGCATGGATGGAGCAACGGTAGAATTCTGCCATGGCGCCCCTTCGCGAACTCGGCCGCACGCTGCTCTTCCTTGGCACCCTCTTTGTCCTTGTCGGTGCTTTCTTCTTTCTCGGCGGCAAACTCCCCTTTCGCTCGGGAAGACTTCCCGGCGACATCGTCCATCGCGGCGAACACACCACCTTCTATTTCCCGATCGTTACCTGCCTGGTCTTGAGCCTCGCTCTCTCCCTGCTCCTCTGGCTCTTTTCCCATTTTCGCCGCTGAATGGCGACGTCCACGCGACGGCCTCAAAAAAAGCGAAAAGCCGGAAGTATTGCTTCCGGCCTTCGCGGATACCTCGCAACCTCATTTTCCTTGCTGTCGCTCCCTCTACGGTTCCTATCAGCGGGAGGGCTTGTTGTGTTCAGGCTTGTTGTTGGATTTCGGCGCGTTCTGATGCTGCGGCTCCTGCGGCCGGTTCGCATGTGAAGCCGTCGGATTCGCCATATCCTTATGTGAGCTGTTTTGCGTCGGCTTCCCGTAACTAGCATTGCTCGAAGTTGCACTCGGCGGACGATCATTCCGATTGGCGTTCGTGGCAGTTCGATTGCTGCCGTTCGGGCGGTTCGCCGAAGAAGTGTTGGCTGTCGGAGGCCGATCATTCCGGTTTTTGTTGGCCGCAGCTGCATTGTTCCCACCGGCACCCTTCGTCGAAGCGGTGTTGGCACTAGTCGGCCGATTCGAACTTACGGCCTTGGCTGCCACTACGCCTTTTCCGCTGAATACACCTGGCTTGGCGCTGGCCGCCACCGCGGGTTGCCCGTGATTCACCGACGCCAGTTGCGCGCGGTTGGTGCTCGCGGCATGCTCGTGTTGCGCTTGTGCCGAGGTGGGCTGCACGTGTTGTTCTCTCGCCGCGGCCTGCTCTCGCGCCGTCGGCCGAGCCGTGGTTCCGCCCGTGCCGCCGTTGAAGCTCGTGCGGTTAACCGTCGTGTTGTTATTGATGACCGTCTGATTGTAGGTGTTGTGAATGACCGTTACGTTTACGTTGGTCACCGACCGGTTGTAATTGAAAACGCCGCCTCTCCACTCGCCGCCCGCAAACCCGACTCCGCCATATCCGAATCCATAGTTAATCCCCCCATAGAAGCCCACGTGCGGTCCCCAGTAGCCAGCGCGCCAAACGTAAGCTCCTTCGCCCCAGCCCCAATAACCCGGGGTCCACAGCAAGCCAACGGCCGGCGCCATCACCCAGGTTCCGGGCACCCAGTAATAACCGTCCGGCCCATAAGCCCAATAACCGGGCGTCCAGATGTAGCCCGGCGCCGGACAAACCGGCTGTACATACACCGGGAGCGCCGGTGGACCAATATGCACGGAAATTCCAACAGCAATTTGTGCTTGCGACTGGGCCGGGATGGCCAGTAGTGCCAATGCCACGAGCAATAGAGGAAATATTTTCACGGTGCGCATGAATCCCACCTTTCTGGGGCCGGGTCTGGCCTTGCTTTACAGCCCGGCGGGCGCTGCACAATCCCTATAGCGGTATCTTTCCTATAAACCCTTTTTAACCACAAAAGTCGCGCCGGGACATCCGTCCACCGTACAGGTGCGTGGAAAGAGTCACCCCCTGCCGAACCGGCACCTCGCTAGAGTGCCGCTTCAGTCGCCGCGATCGCGCGCCGCCTTTCACTCGGCACGCCATCGCGAACTCCGCGCGAATAAAGGTTTTGGTCCCTTCCTGTTCCGTCAACCACAATTTGGCAAATTCTTCCGCCCAGCCCTTCTATTTATGCGGTTCCTACCAGTGGTAAACTGGCGCTTCGAGATCAGAGATTCCGGCCCAGAGGAGCGTACAGAATATGGGACTAATGCGAAGCCTTCATCGTCCATCGTCGAGGACGGTGATCAATCTTAAAGTGGGGACCGTTCTGGTGGCAGGACTTTTGTCGGGCGCAGCTTCCCTTCGGGCCCACCATGGGAACGCACCGTTTGATATGACGCATTCCGTGAGGATGCAAGGGACGGTCACTGATTTTCAGTGGATCAACCCACATGCCTTGATTCATGCGGATCTGAAAGGCGAGAACGGTAAAATTGAGAACTGGAAGCTGGAGTTAGGGAGCCTGGGGATGCTGAGCCGGTTCGGGTGGAACCGCAATACCGTGAAGCGCGGGGATTGGGTAACCGCTGAGGGCTTTCGGGCTAAAGACGGCTCGGCTTATATGTGTTTGGTAACCATCAATCTTCCCAACGGTCAGTCCATGCGGGGGTCGCCATAGAAACGCCCAACATGCTGCCATTCTGTAGGTGGTTGGAACAAACTTCGGTGGGTGCCGGTATCCGGGAATCGCTGTGGCTGTTTCCGGCGATTGAGACTGTGCATTTGCTGGGGATGGCAGTGCTGGTGGGGAGTATCGCAGTTTTTGATTTGCGCCTTCTGGGCTGGATGTGGCGGCGGGACCGCGTTACGGAACTGGCAAAGGGGCTGCTTCCCTGGTCTTGGGCGGGATTTGCCGTGCAGGTGGTTACAGGAGCCCTGCTGTTTAGTTCGGAAGCGGTTAAGGTCTATGCCAATCCCGCATTTCGATTGAAGATGATATTGATATTTTTGGCTGGCTTGCATGCGCTGGTTTTCCATTGGAGCGTCTATGGAGATGTGGCGTCCTGGGACGAAAGCGAGGTTTTGCCTGCGGGGGCCAAAGTTGCGGGTTTCGTTTCGCTCTTGTTATGGGTTGGCATTGTAGCGGCAGGCCGGTTCATCGGATTCGTGTGATTTTGCCGAAGTGGTTCGTCAAACTGTCCGCCTAGTGAACTCTGTTCGGATCGCTCAAAATGACGCAACAACTGACCTTCAACCTCATGCCCGACCGCAAAACCTTCACCGTCAGCGAATTGACCGGTAAAGTTCGCGACCTCCTCGCCAAAAACTTCACTGACATCTCGGTGCAGGGAGAAGTCTCCAACTGCCGCGAAGCCCAATCTGGCCACATCTACTTCACCCTCAAGGACGACCGTTCTCAGGTTCGCTGTGTTTATTTCAAGCAGCAGCGCGGCGTCAAGTTCCGCCCAGAAGACGGCTTGCAAGTTACCGTGCGTGGCAGCATCAGCGTTTACGAGCAGCGCGGCGAATATCAAATTTACGTTGAGAAAATTGACTTGGTGGGACAGGGAGCGTTGCAGCTTGCTTTTGAGCAATTGAAGAAGCGCCTCGAAGCGGAAGGGCTTTTCGATGCCGCGCGCAAAAAACCGTTGCCGCTCCTTCCCAGCCGCATCGGCATTATCACATCACCCAAGGGCGCTGCCGTCCGCGACGTCTGGCGCATCCTCACGCGGCGTTTCCCGAACGTTCACCTAATGGTTTATCCTGTGCGCGTGCAGGGCGAAGGCTCCGCCGAAGAAATCGTCAAAGCGCTCAAGTTTTTCAATAAAGGGAAACTCGTCGACGTGCTGATCCTCGCGCGCGGCGGCGGCTCCCTGGAAGATTTGTGGGCCTTCAACGAAGAAATCGTCGCACGCGCCATTTTCGCTTCGGAAATTCCAGTCATCTCCGGTGTTGGCCACGAAACCGATTTCACTATCGCCGATTTTGTCGCCGACGTCCGCGCTTCCACGCCATCCGCCGCTGCCGAGCTTGTCGTCCAAACGCGGAGTGAATTTGACAAGCACATCGCTGTCCTCCGCGATGCTCTTACCGAACAGATGCGCTACCGGATTCTCGTCCTGAGCCGCCGCCTCCACGAACTTTCGGCTCGCCGCGGGTTTCGCCGACCGCTCGATCTACTCCGCCAGCAGCGCCAGCGCGCCGATGAAATGACTTCGCGCCTCGCCCTTGGGCTGCGAGCGCGCCTCGAACAATCGCGCAAGCGTTTCAACACCGCGTACCTGCGGATCGCTTCTTTCGATTTTCGCGTGAAGATTGCCGCCTTCCGCTTGCGCCTTGAAAAGGGCACCGCCGATCTTGGCCTCCGCGCCGAACGCCTGCTCCGCGCGAAGCGCGAACGCTGGCAACATCTAGCTCTGCAACTCAACGAGCGCGGCCCACTGAAAGTTTTAGAACGCGGCTACGCCATCGCCACCGACGCCGCCGGCAATCTTCTTCGCGACTCCGTCCAAGTCGCTTTAGGCGACTCCGTATCCATCAAGCTCCACCGCGGCCGCTTCACCAGCGAAGTCAAAAAGAAGGAAGCGTGACCTATGCCAGCTAGCCCGCAGATTAGTTGAGAAGCGTGCGCCATGGCTTCCTAAAGGAGACGCCAAGCTAGTTCCGCGCGGCCCAGAGGTATTGATGCGTTGCTGCAACTTCGACGACGTGTCGGCAAATACGACGTTGTTTACATAAGCATGGCAGCAAAGGGCAGAATCCGGAGCCGCCTCATCACGAGCTATTCGTCATCGGAGGCGGAAGCCACTTTGAGGACGGCGAGGAAGGCTTCTTGCGGGATGTCCACCTGGCCGACGCGTTTCATGCGGCGCTTGCCTTCTTTTTGTTTTTCGAGGAGTTTGCGTTTTCGGGTAATGTCGCCGCCGTAGCACTTGGCGAGAACATTCTTGCGAATCGCCGCCACCGTTTCGCGGGCGATGACGCGGCTGCCGATTGCGGCCTGGATCGGCACTTCAAACATTTGCCGCGGAATCAATTTTCGCAAGCGTGTCACCAGGTCGCGGCCGCGCTCCGCCGCAAAGTCGCGATGAATGATCAGCGCCAGCGCGTCGACCGGTTCGCCGGCCACCAGCACGTCCAGTTTGATCAAGTCGGATTCGTTGTAGCCCGCCAGGTGGTAATCGAGCGAAGCGTAGCCGCGTGAAGTGGATTTCAGCCGGTCGTAGAAATCGAGCACGATTTCGTTCAGCGGCAGTTCATAGGTGAGCATGACGCGTGTCGGCGACAAGTACTCGAACTTTTTCTGAATGCCGCGCTTTTCCTGGCAGAGCTGCAGGATTCCGCCGATGGAATCGTCGTTGGTGATGATCATCGCCTTGATGATGGGCTCTTCGATTTTTTCGATGTCACTGGGATTCGGAAATTTCGCGGGGCTGTCGACTTCGATCACCTCGCCGGTCACGCGCGTAATGCGGTAGCGCACGCTCGGCGCGGTGGTGATGAGGTTCAGACCGAATTCGCGTTCCAGCCGTTCTTGCACGATTTCCATGTGCAGCAGGCCCAAGAAGCCGCAGCGAAAACCGAAGCCAAGCGCGACGGAATTTTCCGGTTCGTAAAAAAACGCCGCGTCGTTCAATTGCAATTTGCCAAGCGCGTCGCGCAAAGGCTCGTAGTCATCGGCGAGCACCGGAAATAATCCCGCGAAAACCATCGGCTTGATGGCTTCAAATCCCGGCAACGCGGCCGCGGGACGGCTCGCGTCCGTGATGGTGTCGCCCATGCGTGCATCGGCCACGCGCTTGATGTTGGCGACGACGAAACCAACGTCGCCGGCTTCGAGTTCGTCGAGCGCGACGGGCTTGGGCGTCAGCGTGCCGAGTTGCTCCACCTCGTAGACTTCGTTGCTGTAAACCAGGCGAACTTTCATGTGGTTCGTGATGCGGCCTTCCATCACCCGCACCAGAACGACGGCGCCACGATAAATGTCGAACCACGAATCAAAGATCAGCGCCTGGAGCGGATTTTCCGCGCTGCCTTTGGGCGGCGGGACACGCGCGACGATGGCTTCGAGCACTTCTTCGACGCCGAGGCCGCTTTTCGCGCTGATCAGCAGAGCGTCTTCCGCGGGAATCGCGAGGACGCTTTCGATTTGCTCTTTTGCGAAATCCGGCTGCGCGGCGGGCAAATCGATTTTATTGATAACCGGAATAATCGTTAGGTTATGCCCGGCGGCGAGAAATGTATTCGCGACGGTCTGGGCTTCCACGCCTTGCGAGGCGTCAACGACGAGGAGCGCGCCTTCGCAGGCAGAAAGGGCGCGCGAAACTTCATAAGAAAAATCCACGTGCCCAGGCGTGTCAATCAAATTCAGCCGGTAGGTATTTCCGTCTTTCGCTTTGTAATGCAAGCGGATGCTTTTTGCTTTGATGGTGATGCCGCGTTCGCGTTCAAGGTCCATGGAATCGAGGACTTGCTCGTGCATTTCGCGCTGGGAGAGCGCGCCGGTCATTTCGAGCAAGCGGTCGGCGAGCGTGGATTTGCCGTGATCGATGTGCGCGATGATGCAGAAATTCCGTATGAACGTCGGATCCATTTTTCTCGCTTACCAATTTTCTCGATTGCGGGCAGGATGCGAATGACCCACGCGATTTTCCGGCGGGCCAGCTGCTATCGAACGAGCGACACACGCAGCGCAAAAACCGTGCCGTATGAACATCCAGTTTGCCACAATTCAAAGGCCGCGTCAGCCTTGCCGGTCCATTCGAACAAAACGAAGAATTGCGTGAAGGGGCGGATTCTGTGCGTCCGCGCTGGAACGAAGTTAGTGAACAGCGGCTTGTGTTCCTTTCAGGGGCCGCTTCATCAGCAGGAGCAAAGGGATCATGCAGGCGCAGATGACACTAAAACACCGGGCGCAGGGAGCACGCAGCAGTCTTGCTGACCGACGGAGAAGTGCTGGTTGAGGGGGGTATGACGGGAGCGGCGACAATATCGGCTACCTCGCGAGCGCGGAACTCTTCGACTGAGCTCCAGCATCGGTTGCGAAGGTGGTCTGGGCTTTTCCGGAGTCGAGATCCGGATCGCAGCCGCAGCACAAACGATAAAGTTTGACGCTTTTGGCGGACCGGTAACCGATCTCAGCCGCGCAATGAGCCAAAAATATTGGCCGCGCCACGGGCCGCTAGGAAACTAGCCCACTATCAAGCGGCGGCGTGCCTTGACGGGTGATGATTCCCACCATAGAGTCTCGACAATCCCCACAGGCGTTCGGCCGAGTCACCGGCCGAAGAGACGCTTCGACCGGGGCGGACAGATGCTGAGGTGATGGTGGCCAACCAAGCAGGCACGGCTGTGCTTCCCGACGAAGCCCGGACAATTCGGAAACTGCAGCTTCGGCTAATTCCGTTTCTCTTCCTGCTTTACGTCGTGGCGTACGTGGACCGCATCAACATCGGCTTCGCTGCGCTGACGATGAACAAAGAGCTAGGGATCACCAGCCAACAATATGGATGGGCCGCCGGCATTTTCTTCATCGGATATTTCCTGTTTGAAATACCCAGCAACTTGATGCTGCACAAAGTGGGGGCGCGCGTCTGGATTGCCCGCATTCTCTTGAGTTGGGGCTTAGTGGCAACGCTCACAGGACTAGTCGAGAGCGTCCATCAACTTTACATCGCGCGCATCCTGCTGGGCGTGACCGAAGCGGGCTATTTCCCCGGAATCGTCTTGTACCTGACGTATTGGTTTCCACAGAGACATCAAGCGCGGACACTTGGGTTGTTTCTGACGGGCAATCCGGTTAGCAGCATTGTAGGAGCTCCCGTCTGCGGGTTTATTTTGGATCATGCCCATTGGCTGGGAATGGGAAGCTGGCGATGGCTGCTGATTCTTGAGGGATTGCCTGCCATGGTCCTGGGAATTCTCACCTACTTGGTGCTGCCTTGCCGGCCGAAAGAGGCCAAGTTTCTGACGCCCGAGGAGAAAGATTGGCTGCAAGCGGAACTCGATCGCGAAGAACGTCCGAAGCTAGTACATAGGGAGCACTCAACGATCGAAGGACTTACGAATTCGAACGTGTGGCGCCTTGTTCTGATTTACTTTGGGATGATGATCGGCGGGTATACGACGGCATTTTGGGTGCCGCTGATGGTGAAAGCCTTGTCGAGCAAGTATTCGAACAGCCTGGTGGGAAGCGTGGTGATGATTCCCTACGTGGCCGGGCTTGCCGGAATGATCCTGGTTTCCCGGAGTTCGGACCGGCGGATGGAGCGCAGGTATCACGCGGCCTTCTCTTTGTTGTTGGGGGGAATTGCATTTTTGGCGCTGGCTGGAATTTATTCTCCCACGGTTACGGTAATCCTGCTGTCGTGCCTGGTAATCGGCTTCAGCAGCTCTCTCAGTCCCTTCTGGGCGTTGCCTAACGAATTCTTGACGGGATTCTCGGCAGCCAGTGGCATCGCGCTCATCAATGCCACCGGAAACCTTGGAGGACTTGCCGGAACGACGGTAGTGGGCTTTATAGGCCAGAAGACAGGCAGTCTGAGTGGCGGCCTCGCGTTTGCAGGAATATGCATGCTCGTTTCCACGGCGCTGGTTCTCCTGCTCCCGAAAAAGAACAGCGTGCAGCGGTTTCGAGAAAGGCAAACAAGTGCGTGATCGGCACAAAGGCGTACTGCGGTGACGGTGGCGAACGAAGCAGGCACAGTTGTTCTGCTTGACGAAGCCCGAACGATTCACAAATTACGCATGAGGATTATTCCTTTTGTGTTCGTTCTCTACATCATTTCTTTTCTGGACCGCATCAACATCAGTTTTGCAGCCCTGACCATGAACAAGGAGCTGGTAATTACCAGCAAGCAATTTGGATGGGTGGCGGGGATTTTCTTTTTTGGGTATTTCCTGTTTGAAATTCCCAGCAACCTGATGCTGCACAAGATCGGGGCGCGCTTCTGGATCGCGTGCATCTTGACTACCTGGGGAATTCTGGCCACGCTGTCTGGCTTGGTGCATTCGGTACAGCAACTTTACGCGGTGCGTTTTTTGCTGGGGCTGGCGGAAGCGGGCTATTTTCCCGGAATCGCGCTGTATCTGACATATTGGTTTCGCCAACGTGATCAAGCGCAGGCCATCGCACTGTTCCTGGCGGGAATACCCGTCACCAGCATATTGGGTTCTCCAGTCTCCGGTTTCCTGCTGGACCACGTGCATTGGCTGAACCTCAGCAGTTGGCGGTGGCTGCTGATTTTGGAAGGAATTCCGGCCGTCGTGGGAGGTGTGATCACCTACTTTCTGCTGCCGAGCTGGCCCTCAGAAGCCAAATTTCTGAGCCAAAAAGAAAAGGAGTGGATTGCGGCGGAGTTGGCGCGCGAAGAACAGAAGAAACTGGCCAGTCACAATATCTCGGCGAGGCAAGCTCTGTGGAACAAGCGGGTTTGGCATTTGGGACTGATCGGATTCACCCTGAATACCGGCATGTATTCGATGAATTTTTGGATGCCGCAGTTGGTGAAGTCTCTCTCGAGCGGAATCTCCAACAGCTTGATCGGACTTCTGGTGATGATTCCGCATCTGGTCGGCTTGCCCGTGATGGTGATGGTGTCGCGGAGTTCCGACCGAAAACAGGAGCGAAGATTTCATGCGGCGATTCCGGCGATCGTTGCGGGAATCGCGCTGGCGTCGCTGGGCGCAACTGCGTCCATGTTTCCAACGATCCTGCTGCTGTCCCTGGCCGCGCTGGGCATCTATAGCGTCTATGGCCCTTTTTACTCGCTGCCAGGCGATTTCCTAACGGGATTTGCGGCGGCCTCGGGGATTGCGTTGGTAAGTTCGCTGGCGAATCTTGGTGGATTTGCCGGGCCGTATGCCACGGGATGGATTAGCCAGAAGACAGGAAGCTTCTATGGCGGGCTGGCGGTTGCAGGCGTTTCCTTGTTGGCATCAGCGACGCTGATGTTGTTGCTTCCGAGAAGATTGCGCGGAAGCGCTGCATGAGAATCGGCGGGTGCGTGAGCGGATTCGCGATGGCATTTGCATGTGTGCATCGGGTTTAAGCGGGTCGCATCATAAGGCGGCCCCTACAAGAAATTCGCGGCAGAAGGGAGCAACTTCAGAGTGCCGGTGATTGCGGTGACGCATAATGCATCCGCCTATTTCGCTTGTTTTGCCGCTTCCGGCCAGAGGTATATAGTTAACATGGGCTGTCCGCAGTTGACGCACCGTGCAGCCCGCAAACATCGCGCCGTTGGCACTTGTTTAGCACCTGAATGACAGCTTTTAGTTTCCGTCAAAGGCAACCTTAAGGGATGGCCGCAGACGTAAGTAAACATCTGGATCGCGCCAAGCGCTTCCTCGAGAAGAACCGCGTCGAAGACGCGATAGTGGCGTATCTGGCGGTGCTCGAGGAGTCGCCAGCACATCAGGAAGCAACGCAAGCGCTTGGCGATCTGTACGCGCGAATGGATCAGCCGGAGCGGGCGGCGATTTACTACGGCTTGCTGTTCGATCTGTTGATTGAACCTAAGGACGAGTCGAAAGCGCTTGCGATCTACAACCGGTTTCTGCGCACGGGGTTGGGCCAGCAGTCTCCCGAGCGCATCGCGCGATACGCTTTTCTGCAACAAAAACAAAATCATCCGGATGAGGCCATCGAGCAGTATACGAAGGCCGCGGAGCTATTTGCGGCGGCGAACCGCGAAGAAGACGCGCTCTTCTGCTGGGAGCGGATCGCGCACCTCGATCCGGAAAATCTTTCGCGGCAGCTTCGCCTTGCCGAAGGGGCCGAACGCTTCGGCAAGAATGCGCTGGCTGCAAGATCGTTCTTGAGAGCCGGGCAGCTGGCGACGACCAGCGGAGCTTCGGCCGATGCGCTGAACCTTCTTGGCCGGGCCTACAAGCTGGCGCCGCAAGAACGCAGCGTGGCCATGCTTTACGCGCAGGCGAACTTGCAAGCGGGGAATGCCGTCCGCGCGGCGGCGTTGCTGGAACCCTTTGCCACGTTGGAAACTGACGCGGCGTTTCTCGCCACCTATTGCGACGCGCTCATGCGCTCGGGAAATCTCGAGAAGGCGCGCGAGCTGCTCGAGCGGCTGCTGCGAGAAAGAAATGAAGGCATGACGCAGCTGTTCGACCTTGCGGACCGCTATGTCGCCGCGGGCCAGGACCAGAAAGCCACGGAGATTCTCCTGGCGGTCAAGCGAAGAATGTTCGCGGACAAGCGGCAGAATGATTTCGCCACGCTGATGGACGGAGTAGGAGCAAAGCATGCGCACTCGCAAACGATTCTGGAGTTCTGGGCTTCGGTGCACAGCGAATTGAACCGTGAATCGCAATATTTTGAAGTGCTAATCAAGCTATTCGATGTGTACCTGGCTTCGGGAAACGTGAAGAAAGCGGCGGAGTCGCTCGAGCGGCTAGTGGACATCGACGCGTACGATTATCGCAACCAGGAGCGGCTGGAGCTGCTGCGCGGCAAAGTGGATGAAACGCAGCTGAAGCGGATTTCCAGCCGGCTGATGAAATCGGGCACGCCGACGCCGGGACATGCTTCGCAGCATCCTGCGGCGCAGGCTCCTGGGGGTACTTCTCCCGCCAGCGAAGAAGGGCGGCAGTTGCAGGCACTGGAAGATTTGATCGTGCAGACGGAGATTTTTTTGCAGTACTCGCTGCAGAACAAGGCGCTGGAGCGGCTGCAAAGAATCGCGGCGATGTTCCCCGGGGAAGAAGAGCGCAGCGCGCGGCTTTCGAATCTCTACCAAATGGCGAATTGGTGGCCGCCGGGGTCGCCGAAGCTGAAGGCGGAATCCGCGCCGCCCGTGGTGCCGGCGTCGCCCGTGGCGCCTCCAGCGCCGGTGGTGGAAGCGCCGTCGCCCATCACTTCAAAGACCGGAGTTTATTCGGCGGAGACGCTGCGGGATCTTTCTAAGATTTCCGAGGTCAATCAAAAGATATTCCGGCAGCAGACGCCCCGGGCCATGCTGAACACAGCGGTCAGCGAAGTCGGCGCGTATTTGCGCGGAACGCGTGCGTTGGCGGTAGTGGGAGCGCCGGGACGTCCGCCGGAAATCGCGGCGGAGTTTTGCGCGCCGGGAGTGAAACCGGCGCCCGGGGCACAAGTGGTGCTGCTGCTCGCGCACATTGAGAAGGCGGAGCCGGATGAGCTGGGCGGGCTCGTGGTAAACGCAACGGAAGGATCGATTCTGAGCGATCTGGGGCTGCAGACGGCGCTGGGCGTGATGATCACAGATAAAGAAACGCAGATGCCGGCGGGGATGCTGATTATCGGACACGCGGACGAGCGCAAGTGGAAACCGAACGAAGCATATTTCTTGCAGGCCATCGGCGATCAGATGCTGATGAGCGTCAGCCACACGCGGCTGCGGTCGCTGGTGCGCAGGATGGGTGTTTCGGATGAGCGATCGGGATTGCTGAGCCGCAGCTCGTATCAGAGTTGTTTGCTGACGGAAGCGGATCGTGCACGGTCGCAAGGGACGCCGCTAGCGTTGACGATTTTACAGATCGATCGAGGGGCGGAATTGCTGCGGCAGCAAGGGGAATCGCCGCTGGAGAGATTTCTGGAACAACTGGCGCGGTCGCTGCAGCCGATCGTGCGGCAGAACGATGTGGCGGTGAAGTACACTTCGTGGTCGCTGGCGTTTATTTTGCCGGATACGACGCTGGCCGGGGCGCAGAACCTGGCGGATAAATTGCGGCGGGCAGCGAGCGGGCTGCGGCCGCCATGGGACTCCACGCAGATTACGCTGAGCGCGGGTATTGTGGAAGCGGTGGCCAAGCACGACTACGATAGCGAAGACATCGTGACGGATTTGATCAACCGCGCGGAGTTTTCCATTGAAGAAGCGCGGAAGCGCGGCGGGGATACCGTAGTGGCATTGGAAACGCCGAAACTCTGAAATTTTGTAATGCGACGACTCTGTAACGTGAGGAAAATATGTTTCCTACGGATGTGGTGATTGTGGCGGGAGCGCGGACGCCGATGGCGCGGTATACCGGGGCGTTTTCCGAGATTAGCGCGATTGATCTGGCGGCGCACGCTTCGAAAGAGGCGATTCGGCGGTCGGGGCTAGACCCAGGGGAGTTTGACCACGCGATTTTTGGGAATGTGATGCAAACCAGCGCTGATGCGCTTTATGGGGCGCGGCACGTGGGGTTGAAGGCCGGGCTGAAAATCGAAACGCCAGCGGTGACGGTGAACCGGTTGTGCGGTTCGGGGATTGAAGCGATCGCCCAAGCGGCGCAGCGCTTACTGCTCGGCGAAGCGCACGTTGTACTGGCAGGCGGGATGGAAAATATGACGCAAGCCCCCTTTGTGATTCGCGGGGCGCGAAGGGGATTGCAACTGGGCGCGGGCGCGCTAGAAGATTCGTTGATGGCCGGGCTGACGGACACCTATTGCGGGTTGCCAATGGCGCTGACGGCGGAAAAGCTCGCGGGACAGCATGGTATCACGCGAAAAGATGCCGATGCCTATGCGCTGCGCAGCCAGCAAACGGCGGACGCGGCCCACAAGGCGTGCCGCATCAAGGAAGAGCTGGTTCCCGTGGAAGTGAAACAGGGAAAGAAAACGATTCTGGTGAGCGAAGACGATCACCGGCGGCCGGAAACAACGATAGAGACGCTGGAGAAATTGCCGCCATCGTTCAAGAAAGATGGCATCGTGACGGCGGGAAATGCCAGCGGGATTGTGGATGGCGCCGCCGCGGTCGTGGTAACGCGAGAGAAAATCGCTAAGGAGCGGGGGTTGAAACCGTTAGGGTGCATCGTGTCGTGGGCTGTGGCGGGCGTGGACCCAAGCATCATGGGAATTGGGCCGGTGCCGTCCTCGCAGAAGGCCCTGAAACTGGCCGGGCTGAGCTTGGAGCAGATGGACCGCGTGGAAGTGAACGAAGCGTTTGCGGCGCAGTATCTGGCGGTGGAAAAAGTACTGGGGCTTAAGCGCGAGAAGACCAACGTTAATGGCGGGGCGATTGCGCTGGGGCATCCGCTGGGGGCTTCAGGGACGCGGCTGGTGATTACGATTTTGAATGAGTTGCGACGGAATGGATTGCGATATGGGCTGGCGACGGCTTGCATTGGTGGCGGGCAGGGAATTGCGATGATTGTCGAGGCACTGAACTAGCCGAAGTAAATGAGGCAAAGGAAGTAAAGCACGTAAAGGAACTTCGTCTCTGGTAGAATTTGGGCGCGGACGAAGAAGGCGTAATGTACGGTGCCCCGATGGTACGCAAGAGTGAGTGACTCCTTCTGCCGGTGCGGTGGGCGGCATTTCCAAGAGGAAAAAAATGGCGATTCGAAAAGTCGGAGTCGTGGGGTGTGGGCTGATGGGCTCGGGGATCGCGCAGGTGACGGCTGCGGCGGGATTCGAAACAGTGGTGCGCGAAGTGAGCGCGGAGCTGGTGGAAAAGGGAATCAAGGGCATTGAGAAGAATCTGAATCGACTGGTCGAGAAGGGGACGACCAACGAAGCGGTGCGAGACGAAATTCGCCGACGGTTGAAGGGAACTACTTCCCTTGATGATTTGAAGAATTGCGAAGTCATTATTGAGGCGATCATCGAGCAACTGCCGATGAAGCGCGAACTTTTTGGCGCGCTGGATGCGATTTGTCCGGCTTCGACGATTTTTGCAAGCAACACATCGTCGTTGACGATCACGGAAATCGCCACGGCGACAAAGCGGCCGCAGCGATTTGTGGGACTGCACTTTTTCAATCCCGTGCCGGTCATGAAGCTGGTCGAAGTGGTGCGGACCATTGCCACCGATGCCGCCGTTTACGAAGAGATGGTGGCGTTCGGAGCGAAACTCGGCAAGACGCCAGTGCGAGCTCGCGACAGCACTGGCTTCATTGTGAACCGGCTCCTGGTGCCGTATCTTTTGGATGGGATCCGGGCGCTGGAAGAGGGTGTGGGGTCCATCGAGGACATTGACAATTCGATGAAGCTGGGCTGCGGCCACCCCATGGGGCCCCTGACACTGCTGGATTTCGTCGGGCTGGATACGACTTACTATATTTCGCAGATCATGTTTGAGGAGTTCAAGGAGCGGCGATTCGCGGCGCCGCCGCTGCTGAAGCGCATGGTGCTGGCGGGGTGGAACGGGAGAAAATCGGGACGTGGATTTTACGATTATTCTGATCCGCAAAATCCGAAAGCGATGAAATTCTAGATCTTGCCGAGTAAGGGCGCAGCATGCTGCGCCGTTACAAGAAAAAAATGTAAATCGGAGCGAGAGAAGCTGAGATGGGCTACGAAAATATTGTGTACGCGAAGAGAGACGGGATTGCCTACATCACCTTCAACCGCCCGAAGGTGCTGAATGCGCTGAACCGCAAGACCGTGGAAGAGCTGCAGCATACGCTGCTCGATGCGCGCGCCGATGACTCCGTGCGCGTGTTGATCCTTACTGGCGCGGGCGAGAAGTCTTTTGTGGCCGGTGCGGATATCAGCGAGCTAGCGCTGCAAACGCCAGTCAACGGCAAGGAATTTTCGCTTTTCGGCCAAAGCGTTTTCCACTTGCTGGAAACAATGGGCAAGCCGTCGATCTGCGCGATCAACGGATTCGCGCTGGGCGGCGGTTGCGAGCTGGCACTTTCCTGCACCATTCGAATCGCCAGCAAGACGGCGAAGCTCGGACAGCCGGAAGTGAAACTGGGAATTCTTCCCGGTTATGGCGGCTCGCAACGGCTGGCGCGGCTGTGCGGCAAGGGCGTGGCTCACGAACTTTGCCTTACCGGCGAGATGATTACGGCCGAGGAAGCGCTGCGTATCGGGCTGGTCAATCACCTTTACGAGCCGGCCGAGCTGATGCCCGCCGCGGAAGCGATGGCCAACAAGATTATCTTTAACGGTCCGCTGGCCGTGAAGTTCACGATGGAAGCGATCGAACGCGGCGTGCAAATGGCGCAAGAAGAAGGATTGTTTCTGGAGGCCACACTGTTTGGAGTAGCTTGCGCGACGGAAGACATGCGCGAAGGCACCAAGGCGTTCTTGGAGAAGAGGGCGCCGCAGTTCAAAGGGAAGTGAAGGAAGTAAATGAAGTAAAAGAAGCCAAGGAATAGGAAAAGCTGGGGCGGTTCACAGGAGCGATGCCGGAAAAATTACAACCCGGAAAAATCAGCGGCGATCTAGGCGCTGCGGGTTTTCGTTTTGGTGTCGCGGTGAGCCGATTCAATAGCTTTATTACGGAGCGCCTGCTTCTGGCGGCAGTGGACGCTTTGGAGCGGGCGGGCGCAAGCAGCAAGGATGTGGATGTCGTTCACGTTCCGGGAGCGTTCGAATTGCCGCTGGCGGCGAAAAAACTGGCGGCCACGGGGCATTACGATGCGCTCATCGCCATCGGGTGTGTGCTGCGCGGCGAGACGACGCACTACGATTACGTTTGTTCGGAGACGGCGCGCGGGCTGCAGCTCGCGCAAATGGACAGCGGATTGCCAATTATTTTTTGTGTACTGACCTGCGACACGCTGGAGCAGGCCATCGACCGCGCGGGACTCAAGGGCGGAAACAAGGGATTTGAAGCGGGACTTGCAGCCATTGAAATGGCGCAGTTATCGCGCAAGCTCCGCGCCGCTCACTCCAACGCGTCAGCCGCCGGAAAGCCGCGCAAGTAACGTGTCCCTCCGCACCAAATCCCGCGAGTTCGCGATGCAGATGTTGTTCCAATGGGACATGAGCCAGCAGGATTTCACCAAGCTGGAGTCCAAGTTCTGGAAAAGCGCCAAGGCCGCCGACAAAACGCGCGCTTTTGCAAACAAGCTTTTTGAAGGTGCGGCGAAAGACATTGCCATTCTCGACGCCCTGATCGTCGGACATTCTGACAATTGGCGGTTCGAGCGGCTCGCGGCCATCGATCGCGCGATTCTGCGGCTGGCCATTCACGAAATGAGCAACTCGGACACTCCGCCCAAAGTCGTTCTAAACGAAGCCGTCGACTTGGCGAAGAAATTCTCCTCCGAAGAGTCCGGGGCGTTTGTGAATGGAATTCTTGACTCCGTGCATAAGTCATTGAAAAAAAGCTAGTTATTACCTCTTCTGGGCCATCCAAGCCTTCTCCAAAACAACTATGCGCGTTCTGCAACTTCGCCGCCCACGCGGTGTTCGATCCTGTAAGTGTGGTGGTGACTCCAGGAATATTTTCATCAGGAGAGAAGAACATGAAGGCAGAATTCCTAGTCCGTCGAGGTGTGCTGGCGATTGCTTTTGCCGGTTTGTTCGCCGGTGGTGCGTCCGCCCAGAGCCAGGATGCGACCCCGCAACAACAGGACCTAGAGAACGACAAGAAAGATATTCGGAACGATAAGAAAGATCTCGCGAAAGATCGTTCTGATCGCCAGGCCGACCAGCGCGACATCAATCATGACAAAAGCGATTTGAGCAAGGATCGTGTCGACCGCAACGCGGACCAGCGGGACATCAACCACGATCGCGCCGATCTGAACAAGGACCGCACCGATCGCAATAAGGATCAGCGCGACATCAACAAAGACAAGTCTCAGCTTGCCAGCGACGCCCACAAATACGGGGCCAACAGCACACAAGCGCAGGCCGATCGCCAGGATCTTCACGCCGACCGCGTCGACCGGAACAAGGACCAACGGGACATCAATCACGATCGCACGGACCTGAACAAAGACCGCACCGATCGCAATGCCGATCAGCGAGACATTAACAAAGACAAAAAGGACCTTTCTAGGGACCGCCAGGATCGCAACAAGGACCAGAAGGACATCAACAAGGATAAGAAAGATCTGCACAAGGACCGTAAGGATCTGCGCCACGACAAACGCGGGCGGTAGGAGCAGTTTTTAGTTGTTAGTTCTAAGTCGTAAGTTCCGGATAGGACAAGAAGGCTGCTAAGGGCCTTCTTGTCCCACGAATGATCACTTCAGACGCGAACCGTTCCTTCAAACACTTTCACGGCGGCACCGCTCACACGGGGAATCAGTTTTTTTCCCGATTGCGTTACTTCCACCTCGATGTGGCTCGGGCGCCCCATTTCCACGCCCTGAAGAATACTGAGCGTGTGGCCTGGTGACAGCTTCCCGTTTCGCACAAGATACGCGCCCAGCGAACCCGCCGCCGAGCCCGTGGCGGCGTCTTCATAGAGTTCCCACGGCAGCATGCCGCGGGAAAAAGCTTTGCCGTTGCCACCAAGAGCAAAACAATAAGCCATAGTGGCGTTTTTTCCCTGCAGTTTTCTGAGTTCGCCCATGTTCATGGTGATTTTGCCCAGCGCAGCGCGATTCCGCAGCGGCACCATCAGGTTAAAGATGCCGGTGGAGACAAACTCAGGTTGCAGCTTCTGGTCGAAATCTTTCGGGAAAATCCCCAGCGCGGCGGCAAGCTTCTGCTTGTCGATTTTGGCGGGTTTGAAGAGAGCTTCTTTTTGAGTCATGGTGACGCGCTGCGGGCGCCCATCTTTGAAACGAATTTCCACTGGTAGGATGCCTGCCCCGGTTTCCTGAAGGATATGCACGCCACCATCCTGCGCGGGAACGACACCGAGTTCCGCGAGCAAGAACCACGTTCCAATCACCGGATGACCGGCGAGCTTGAGTTCTTCCTTGGTGGTAAAGATGCGCAAGCGGGCGAGCGCCTCTTCATTCGTCGGTTTTTGCACAAAGACAGTCTCCGAAAGATTCATCTCCCGCGCGATGGCCAGCATTTGGTCGTCGGAAAGTCCGTCACCGTCGGTAAACACCGCAAGCGGGTTTCCCTCAAAGCGGCTGCTGGTGAAGACATCGAGCGTGTAAAAGCGGTGTTCCATGGCTGGCCGTAGATCGCCGCGGGCGCCAATAGCAGAATTATATGCGCTCGAGCTGGGCAATCGTCCTTTCGTTGGTGATGTTTCCCGTGTTCAGCGTTGACTTTGGTTCAATCAGGATAACGTGGACTTCTTCGTCGGCAACGGGGCAATGCTCGATTCCGCGCGGGACGACAATGAATTCGCCCTCGCGCACCAGGCGCTCGCGGTCACGGAATTTCATGCGGAAGGAACCTTTCACGACGAGAAAGAGTTCGTCTTCGTTATCGTGATGATGCCACAGAAATTCTCCTTTGAACTTAACAGCTTTCACCAGGCAATCGTTGACTTCGCCGAGGATGCAAGGCTTGTAGTGCTGGGAAATAAGGGTGAATTTTTCTTTCAAGTTGATCGTGTTCATGGGCCACCTAGAGATTGTGAACCATTTGCGTTACTGCCTCTAGAATGCGGCGCGTGGTTTCCGGTTTTGAAGTTTCCGAATATACGCGCAGCAAATTTTCCGTCCCGGAGGCGCGGACCATCACCCAGCCGGCTTCGCCGAGGTAAACCTTGATGCCATCCAGGTCCTCCCGGCGAACCACTGGCAAATCGAGGATGCGGTTGAGCTTGCCGTTCGAAAAATGGGCGATGACTTTTTCTTTTTGGCCAGGTTTCAGGTCGAGATCGACGCGCCCGTAATGATACTCCCCGAATTCTGCATGGAGCGCGCCGAGCAACGCCCCCAGGGATTTGCCGTGCCAAGCCATCAATTCCGCGAGGAAGAGCGCGGAAACCGTGGCGTCGCGCTCGGGCAGGTACAAGCTGGTGCCGATGCCGCCGCTTTCTTCGCCGCCGATCAAAATATTCTGCTCGAGCATCAGCTCGCAGATGTACTTGAAGCCGATGGGCACTTCGTGGACTTTGCGGCCGAATTTCGCGGCCAGTTTGTCGATGAGTTTTGTTACGGAGAAGGTTTTCGCGATGTCGCCCGGCAGATTGCGTGTTCCAGCCAGGTGCCAGACGAGCAGCGCAAAAATCTGGTGAGGGTTAATGAACGCTCCGTCGCGGTCGATCGCCCCAATGCGGTCGCCGTCGCCATCGGCGGAAAAACCAGCTTCGTATTTTCCGGCTCGTACGGCTTGCCGCAAAGCTTCGATGTGCGGCTCGATGGGTTCCGGGTGCACGCCGCCGAAACGCGGATCGCGCGTGCCGCGAATTTCGTCGCAGGTGATGCCATTGCGGCGAAAGAGCTTGGGCAGCAGGCCCGCGGCGGACCCGTGCATGGGGTCAGAAACGAAGCGAAATCCAGCGTTGCGAAGCCTTTTCCAATCTACAAGCTTCTCCAGCGCATCGAGATAAGGCTCGCGCGGCTCGAGAGCGTGAATGAGATCTTGGCGCAGCGGCAAAGGTGGCACCCCTTTTTGCGAAACCGCTTCGAGTTCCTGCTCAATTTGCGCCACGATGGAAGGGAGCGCGCTGCTGCCGTAGCTGGCTTTGTACTTGATGCCGTTCCAGCGATACGGATTGTGGCTTGCGGTGATGACGATGCCGCCAGCCGCCCCGCGTTGCCTCACCAGATAAGAGATCGCGGGCGTGGGGCAAGGCTTGTCGGCCAGCCAAATAGGTGTTCCGGTGGCGCTGATCACTTCGGCGACCGCGGCGGCCACGCGATCCGCGGCATAGCGATGGTCGTAGCCGATGAGGACGCCCTCGCGCGCGTTCTCATTGCGCACCACATAACGCGCAATCGCGTGCGCCACAATGCGTGCGTTCGCAAAGGTAAAATCTTCGGCGATCACACCGCGCCAGCCATCGGTTCCAAATTTGATAGCAGTCATAGGAAGCAGAGGAAAGTATACGCGATGTGATATGGCCGCCAAACAGCCGGATTGGCCTGCTAAAGGAGGTCTTTCCTTCGCTGTTCCTCAAGCCATTTCACGATCTTGCCAACGTCCTGGGCGCGGTCACGCGGGCAGATGAGCAGCGCGTCGCGTGTTTCCACGAGAACGAGATCACGGACGCCAATCGCAGCCACGAATTTTGACGGGCTCCACAGAAAATTGCCTTCGGCATCGAGCGCGTGACCTGGCCCGGCAAGGACGTTCTCACCGGCGCTCTTTGCCAGCAATTGGTACACCGCGGCCCAGGAGCCGATATCGCTCCAACCGACTTCGGCGGGAATCACAAATACCCGCGGCGGCCCTTCCGTTCGCGTGGCGGGCTCGAGGACGGCGTAGTCCACGGAAATATTTTCGAGCTTGTGATAGGTGGAGCCAAGCTGGCGCTCGTAAGCGCTCGTGCCGATGCATTTAGCAAGCTTTCCGAGTGCAGCATGCGTCTTGGGCAGGAAACTTTTAAGATTCTCGAGAAACGTCGACACTCGCCAGAAAAACATCCCGGCGTTCCAGTGATAATTTCCAGACGCGACGTATTCTTGCGCGAGATGCAGCGCCGGTTTCTCGGTGAATCGCCGCACGGCATAAACGGGGAAACCTTGGGAATCGATCGGTTCACCAACTCTTTCGATGTAGCCGAACCCCGTCTCTGGCTGGGTCGGAGGGATGCCTAGCACAACCATGCGGCCCGGCTCACGAGCCACTTTGAGAGCAGCGCTCACGATTTCACAGTATTTTTGCTGCTGCTCGATATAGTGATCGGCGGGGAGCACCGCCAGAAGCGCGTCTCCGCGCGCCGCATGGCGCACGTGAATAGCCGCCAGCCCAATGGCCACGGCGGTGTTCAGTCCCATCGGCTCGATGAGCACGCGCTTGCGGGCCGCGGCCGGAACCTGCTTGCGCACCGCGGCGGCTTGTTCCGCATTCGTCACCGTCCAGATGCGTTCGGCGGAAATCAGCGGCTTCAAGCGCGCCACCGTCTGCTCGAGCATGGTGTCCTTGCCGACGATGTTCAAAAGTTGCTTCGGCGTGCGCATGCGGCTGCGCGGCCAGAAGCGCGTCCCGCGCCCCCCGGCAAGGATCACCGCGTGCACGGCGAGCTTTTCAGTCGGCATCACTATTCTCTAAATCGTGCTTTGGATGGCGCGGAGAAGCTACCAGCACGCTTGTTTTCTTCCTTGGGTAGTAGCCATGGCTTCCTATAGCTGCAGGAACAAACCAGCACTCCCCCTGTTGGTAATGAAAATCGCCAGAGCGGTACCGAAACATGTCGTCTGGATTGCCAGACCATCCAACCACGCCTTCGCCCTCCAAAAATACCCACAAACAAAACTGGTCGGGCGGGCCGGGGACCATCTTTCTATTATTGAAGTGGAGTAACTGCTCAAAATTAAGCCTCGATGTCGAGAAATACGGGCAATCTACTAAGTGATCCCCAAATTTTCTTTCGCCCATCGGTTGCGGGCGAGGGATTACTCTTCCGCCGCTGTCGGAATTGAAATTGATAACGTCTAGCGCCTTTTCGATGTGCAGTTCGCGTGGTCTACCTTGGGCATCGACACGGTCGTAGTCGTAGAGGCGATAGGTGAGGTCAGAATACTCCTGCACTTCGCAGATAATCATGCCGGGACCGATGGTGTGCGGCACTCCCGCCGGAATGAAAAACGTCTCCCCGGCTTGAGCTTCGTGCGACTGAAGAAGGTCTTCCAAATTGTGTTTGGCAAGCGCCGCGAGAAAGCTTTCCTTGGTTACGCCTGGCTTTAGTCCGACAAGCAATCGAGAGCCGGGTTCCGCTGAAACGACGTACCACATTTCAGTTTTTCCGCGGCCTCCGGCCGTGGCTTCGTGTGCGGCGGCGTAGGCATCGTCTGGGTGAACCTGGATGGAGAGCTTATCGGCAGGGAAAATGAATTTCAGGAGAAGTGGGAAATTTACTTCGCCTTCAAATTTCGAGCCACGCCATGGAATTGTCATCTCTTTCCAAGTTTGGCCCAATGTCTGCCCGGCAAACTGACCGTTGGCAACGCGGCAATCGATGCCCGTGAGCCAGGCTTCACCAATGGGCTCAGTCAAATCTGACTTTTCGGGATAAAGGGGCGCTAGCGAACGTGCGCCCCAAATGCGTTGTACGAATTTGGGTTCGATGCGAAAAGGTTCGGGAGCGATTGGCCAAGCACTCACGGTTTACGACGCCGCTTCGGCGCGTGAGAAAAAACGTTCGAGCCGTCGCAGTCCTACGTCGATTCGCTCGATGGAGGTGGCGTAGGAAAGCCGCAAGTATCCCGGCGCGCCAAAGGCTTCGCCCGCCACGACCGCCACATGCGCCTTGTCCAGCAACATTTTTGAGATTTCCGTGCACGTCTTCGCCAGCGCCGGTCTGCTGTTAGCGCCCGAAAGGTGCGCGGAAATATTTGGAAAAGCGTAAAACGCTCCGCCCGGCCATTCGCAACTCACTCCGGGAATCGCGCGCAACCCTTCCACGATGCGTTTGCGGCGCTTGGCGTATTCCGCCAACATTATCGGAACGGTCTCCATCGTGCCGCGCATCGCTTCGAGAGCCGCGTACTGTGCGATCGACGTGGCATTCGAAGTGGACTGGCTTT
The DNA here is from genome assembly GCA_035510055.1 of Candidatus Cybelea sp. Classification (GTDB taxonomy): domain Bacteria; phylum Acidobacteriota; class Terriglobia; order Acidiferrales; family UBA7541; genus Acidiferrum. The sequence continues at coordinate 114,881 of DATKHV010000020.1, forward strand.
GCAGCTTGATAAGCGCCTGGATCAACGCCTCCGGCCCCAGCGTGTAGCCGATGCGCCATCCGGTCATCGCAAACGTTTTCGAAACCGAACCTATAATGATGACGTGATCCTTGGCCCCCGCCGCGCTGGCGATCGAGTACGGCTTGTGCGGCTCGTAGGTGAAATGCGAATAGCACTCGTCACCCATCAGCCAGACCTTGTGCTTCTTGCAGACTGCCAGAATCCGCTCGTACTCAGCCGGCGGGACCACGCCGCCTGTCGGATTGCTCGGCGAATTCAGAATCAACAATTTTGTCTTTGGAGTGATGGCCCTCTCGATCGCGGAATCGCGGACCGCAAAGCCGTCTTCCGGCAGGGTCGGCACAAAAACCGGCGTTCCTCCAGCGTACTTCACGATGTCCGGAAAGCTCACCCAATAAGGCGCGGGAACAATTACCTCGTCGCCCTTTTGAATCAGCACGTTCATCACGTTGAAAATGGAATGCTTCCCGCCGACGCTCACGACACATTCTTTCGCCTCGTACGACGAACCGAGTTCCCGTTTGTGCCACGCGCAAATCGCTTCGCGCAGCGGCATGATGCCGCCCGTCGCCGTGTATTTCGATTTGTTTTCCTCGATGGCCTTAATCGCCGCCATTTTGATGTGGTCCGGCGTGGCAAAGTCCGGCTCGCCCGGACCGAAATCTGCGATATCGACTCCGCGGGCCTTCAGCTTCTCCGCTTCAGAGATGACCGCCGCGGTGGGCGAGACTTGTATGCGATTGATGCGGTCCGTTAGTTGCACCTTTGCTCCCTCGAAAAAGGTTAACAGTTCAAGTTTTGCAAATTCACTACGAAACCTTGGCGCGCAAGCGCTGCTCGACCACTTCCGGCACCAGTCCTTTCAGCGACGCCCCCAACTGCGCGATTTCGCGCACCAGCTTCGAACTCAAGTAGCTGTACGACAAGCCCGGCAGCATGAAAACCGTCTCCAGCCGCGGCTCGAGTTTCCGGTTCATGAGCGCCATCTGCAGTTCATATTCGTAGTCGGAGACGGCCCGGATTCCACGCAAAATAACGCCGGCCCCGCGTTTGCGGGCGTAATCTACCAGCAGTCCGTCGAACACGTCGATCTCCACGCCCGCCCATTGTTTGGTAACTTCGCGAAGCATTTCGACGCGTTCGGCCACGGAAAACAAAGGCTGCTTCTCGGCGTTCCTCAGCACCGCCACGATGATCAAATCGAACATCTTCTCCCCGCGCTCGATGAGGTCGAGGTGGCCGTTGGTAACCGGGTCAAAGGAGCCGGGGTAAATGGCAATCGAAGTTTTCATCGTCGAGTCAATCGTTCCGCAAGACTTCGATTTATTCTAACCCATGCGGGGAAAACCTCAGCTTGCAAACTTGGCGGGAAGCCAAAGTGGATTCTTTTGGCGGCCGAACGAATCTTCTTCGCGAGATGACGAAGATGTGACAGTATGCCAAGGCTGGTGCTACATAGCAGTTCTTTGAGATTTGATACCCTGGGGTGGGAGGATTTTCCAGAACATGGCTCAGCATGCGCGGCGGCGAGGTCTTGGCATACTTGTACTTGGCGTTTTGTTGCATCCCGCGATGACTACCGCTCAACAGCCCGCATTGAATCTCATGCCGCTGCCCGCCAGCGCGCAGGTCGGGACGGGAAGCCTGCCGGTGGACCTGTCTTTTTCCGTGACGTTCACAGGCTACACCGAACCGCGGCTGGAGCGCGCCGGCGAGCGATTTTTGCGGCAACTCGCGCGCCAAACGGGCCTCCCGCTTTCTCTCAAGCTGGCCAAGACTCCCAAAGCAACGCTTGTGATTCAAACCGATCACGCCAGCAAAGAAATTCAGGAAGTCGGCGAAGATGAATCCTACATCCTAGACGTGAGCACCGCCAGCGCTAGGGTCCGAGCCTCTACGCCGCTCGGGACCATGCACGGGCTACAGACCTTTCTGCAACTCGTGGAAGTATCGCCCGGCGGATTTGCCGCCCCGGCTGTGACCATTCAAGACCAACCGCGCTTTCCTTGGCGCGGGCTGATGATCGATTCCGCGCGTCATTTCATCCCGCTGGACGTCATTCGCCGGAATCTCGACGGCATGGAAGCCGTGAAGATGAATGTTTTCCATTGGCATCTTTCGGAAAACCAGGGCTTTCGCGTCGAGAGCAAAAAATTTCCGAAGCTGCATGAGTTGGGCTCCGACGCTCTTTACTATACCCAGGATGAAATCCGCGACCTGATCGCCTACGCAAGGGATCGCGGAATTCGCGTCGTGCCGGAATTCGACATGCCCGGACATAGCACCGCCTGGTTCGTGGGCCATCCCGAGTTGGCCAGCGGAAAAGGACCGTACGAAATTGAACGCCACTGGGGGATTTTCGATCCGGCAATGGATCCCACGAACGAGAAAGTCTACAAATTTCTCGATGACTTCATCGGCGAGATGGCCAGACTTTTTCCCGACCACTATTTTCATATCGGCGGCGATGAAGTGAACGGTAAGGAGTGGGACGCCAATCCCAAGATTCAGGCGTTCAAGAAAGCTCATGACCTCAAGAACAATGAAGCGCTGCAAGCTTATTTCAGCGTTCACGTCCAGAAATTGGTCACCAAGCATGGAAAAGCGGTGGTTGGTTGGGACGAAGTGCTGGTCGAGGGAGTCCCCAAGGACATCGTGATTCAGTCTTGGCGCGGACAAGCTTCGCTGGCGAAAGCCGCCAAACTCGGCTATCGGAGTATTTTGTCGAACGGATACTACCTGGATTTGGGGTGGCCCGCCGCGCGCCACTATGCGGTGGACCCCGTGAGTGGAGACGCAGCCAACCTCTCTGATGAGGAGAAGCAGCGAATTCTTGGCGGTGAATCGTGCATGTGGGCCGAGTACGTGAATCCCGAAAACGTGGATTCGCGCATCTGGCCCAGAAACGCCGCCATTGCCGAGCGCCTGTGGTCTCCACCGGAAGTCCGCGACCCTGCTGCCATGTACGCGCGGTTGGATTTTGTAGGCGCAAGGCTGGAATGGCTGGGCCTCACGCATCGGACGGCTTTAGGTCACATGCTCCAGCGCCTCGCCGGGTCCGCTTCGCCAGCGGAATTTGCCGCGCTGCGCACCCTCACGGATGTTGTCGAGCCGGTGAAAGATTACACGCGCGAGCAGACTGCTCCCGCCGAGCCGAGCAGCGCGACTCCGCTAAACCGCGTCGTGGACGCGATTCCTCTTGAGAGCGATGCCGGACGCCGTTTCGGGGAACTAGTAGATCAGTTCGTTGCTTCCGCTTGTCGCGATTCCGCCGTGGAAGCCCGGCTGCGCGCGCAATTCACCGTTTGGCGCGATAACGACGCGATACTTCAACCACTCGCGCAGCGTTCATCCTTTGTAAAAGAGGTAGCCGCGAATTCGCAGGATCTCGCGGCGCTGGGCGCGGCGGGGCTCTCCGCGCTCGATGCCCTTGCAAAAGATCAGCCTGCTCCCGAGTCGTGGAAAGCGCAACAGCTTGCCATCATGGATCAAATGAAAAAGCCGAAAGCGCAACTGCTGCTCATGCCCGCGCCCGCCGTCGAGAGGCTAATCGAAGCCACCGCCGCGGGCGGCGCTTGCTCCAGCGCAAAACCGTAGCAACAAGTGAATGGTGTCCTTCTTCGAGCATCCGACGAGGATGCCCGAAGAATCTCAACTTCAACTACTTCACCCACCTGAAGATACTTGGATGCTCCAACGATTGGGCCGTCCGCTGCTCAGTGCGCTTCTGAAGGATAGTTGTGGCACTCCCCGCTTCCAGCATCATGAAAACTCTTCCCCTCTTCAGGAATGAATTCCCACGCGTATTTCCCGGGAGATAGCGTTAGCTTCAGCACCCCGTAAGTATTCCATTCACGGGCTTCGCTGTTCGGGGTAGCAAAGCCCAAGAGATCATGGCTACGCCCTCCCGTTCCTACTACAATTTCGCGAATTCCGTTCGCGGCGTCGGCTTGGCCCTCAGGATCCTGCAGCGCAAATCTTTCGTAGGAATGTTCATGCCCGGCGAGAACCAAGTCAGCATGCGCGGCATACAAGTCTTCCCAAAGCGGCCGCAACTCGGGATGAACGGCGTGCTTCTTGAAGACTCCGCTACTGAATAGCGCATGGTGGCCATACGCCAGAATACAGGCGTTAGGACGCTTGGCGAGATCCTCTTTCAGCCAAATCTCTTGCGGTGAGCCGGCCCCGCAGCCTCCCAGGTTCTTTGCGCCGCAATTAGTATTCAGCACTACAACGTGCCAGTCGCCCAGTTCATAGCTATAGTAGCCCTTACCCCACGGCCCCGCCTGTTCTCCCCAGTATTGGAAATAGCCCGACGCCTGGGGATCGCCATACTCATGATTCCCCAATGCCGGCTTGGTACGGCTTTTAAAGCGCCCCCACGCCGGGTCATAGCAATCCTTGAATTCTGCGGCGCTCCCATTTTCGTAAGCGAGATCCCCGGAGGCAAAAACCGTGCCCGGGATCTGCTCGATCAGTTTGGCTGTGGCCCTCGCGCCCTCCGGACTCTTGCAACTAGCAATGTCGCCCGCCCCGACGAGAACAAAAGTCCGCCCCGGCTTGTGCTGCAGGCCGGCCGGCGCTTGCTTGGATGGGTCGGCCGGCGCCGCTTGTGTTTGGGCCCGCGCTTCAAGGGGAGTAATGATGGCCAGCAGGACCAGCGCAACCAGGTATCCGTTCCCGAAGCGCTGACCATTGCGCATGTATCCGAGCATCCTTCTCCCCCATCGAAGGTCTAGGCTACCATGAGGCGGCGGCAACTTCCTGAATCGCGGTTCAACGAGGGTCGGCCGTTCGCTTCTCCTGGTGCCCGTTGCTGAAATTCATTAGGAACTAAGACTATTTCAGTCGTACTATAAGTTGCTAGAAATACAGGGGTTGCACTGTGGCAAGGGAAGCTTTGGGTTGACTTTTGCGAACCTCGGGGGCTATACTCTATGTGCGACTGAATCGGTCGTATATTCTGGAGCGCGGAGAGAATTACTCGAACGATGTTCAAGCTTTCCAAGAAGGCCGACTATGGTTTGATTGCCGTCAAGCACCTGGCCATGCATCGCCAGCAGCACGCTTGCAGCGCCAGTGAAATTGCCGAAGAGTACGGCATCTCCGCGACGCTGATGGCCAAGGTTCTGCAGAAATTAGCGCATCGCTCGCTGGTCGCCGCCAAGCACGGCTCCAGCGGGGGATATCAACTGGCGAAGGAGCCCTCGCAGATTAGCGCACTCGATGTGATCTCCGCGATTGACGGTCCCGTGTTGATTACTTCGTGCGTGACCAGTCACGGGAATTGCGATGCCACCGAGAGGTGTTCGGTCCGCGAGCCGCTGCGCCGCGTGAACGAAAGCATTCTGAATGTATTGAGCACTGTTACGATTTCGCAGATGAGCGAAGAGCCTTACGAGCCTGCGCTCGTTGCCTTGAGGACTTAGGAGAAGAGGGAATATGCCCGTCAAACTGCCGATTTACATGGACAATCACGCGACTACGCCGGTGGACCCCCGTGTCGTCGAAGCGATGTTGCCGTACTTTACCGAGAAATTCGGCAATGCCGCCAGCCGCAACCATTCCTTCGGCTGGGCGGGCGAAGAGGCCGTGGAAACCTCGCGGCAGCAGATCGCTTCGCTGATCAACGCCACGCCGAAAGAAATCATCTTCACAAGCGGCGCCACGGAATCCGACAACCTGATGATCAAGGGCATCGCGGAAATGTTTCGCGAAAAGGGCAACCATATCATTACCCAGGCCATCGAGCACAAAGCGGTCCTGGATACCTGTAAGAACCTCGAGAAGCATGGCTTTGAAGTGACCTATCTGCCGGTCCAGCGCGACGGCCGCGTAAGCCTCGAGGATTTGAAAGCGGCGATCAGGCCCACAACGATTCTGATCACCATCATGTACGCCAATAACGAAATTGGCGTGATCAATCCGATTGCGGAAATCGGTAAGATTGCCAAGGAACATGGTATCTTCTTCGCGGTAGACGGCGTTCAAGCGGTAGGCAAGGTTCCAGTCGACGTCCAGAAAGACAACATCGACCTGCTGGCCATGAGCGGCCACAAGATTTACGGCCCCAAGGGCGTTGGCGCTCTCTTCGTTCGCCGCCGCAATCCCCGCGTACAGCTTTCCGCCATTATTGACGGCGGTGGTCACGAGCGCGGCATGCGTTCCGGGACGTTGAACGTTCCCGGCATCGTCGGCCTCGGCAAAGCCTGCGAAATCGCTCAGAAAGAAATGCCGGAAGAGTCGGCCCGCATGCTCGGCTTGCGAGAGCGTCTCCGCAAGGGTCTGGAAGCCAAGCTAGACGAGGTTTTCATCAACGGTTCGATGGAGCACCGCCTGCCGAACAACCTGAACATGAGCTTCGCTTACGTCGAAGGCGAATCGCTGCTTATGGGCATCAACGACATTGCGGTTTCGAGCGGTTCGGCCTGTACTTCGGCAACCCTGGAGCCTAGCTACGTACTCAAAGCATTAGGCGTTGGCGAAGATCTCGCCCACACCTCGATTCGATTCGGGTTAGGCCGGTTCAACACGCAGGAGGAAGTCGACTACGTCATCGACAAGATGGTGCAAGTCGTCACCAAACTCCGCGAGCTTTCCCCGCTCTACGAAATGGCCAAAGAGGGAATCGATATCTCTAAAGTGAAATGGCAAACAGCCTAAAGGACTGGAACAAAGAACATGGCAAATGAAGGAACAATTCGCATTCATCGCTCCATCGGCGGCACCGGCGCGGCTTTCCGCGTCACCTTTGTGCCTTACGGGGGAGAAGGGGAAGAAGCTGCCGTCGCCGGCGAGCGCTCTTTCCACGAGCTTCAGCAAGTGCGCGCCTTTCTGAAAATGCTCGGTCTTGGCGCGGAGTTCATTAAGGACGCTCTTCGTCAGTTGACCGCGGGCCGTTCGGCTTCCGTGCCGAACGTTTCGCTCACGGACAAAGCTGTCAAGAGCGCCGGATTTGGCAATCTCGTGAATCTGGCAAGGAGCAATGGATAATGGCATACAGCGATAAAGTGGTTGATCACTACAACAATCCCCGCAACGTAGGCAGCCTCTCGAAGGAAGACCCCAATGTCGGCACGGGTCTCGTCGGGGCGCCGGAATGCGGCGACGTCATGAAGCTGCAGATGAAGATCAATCCGGATACCCAGGTCATTGAAGAAGCCAAGTTCAAGACCTTCGGTTGCGGATCAGCCATCGCCAGCTCCTCGCTCGCTACCGAGTGGGTAAAGGGCAAGACCGTCGAAGAAGCGCTTTCCATCAAGAACACGGACATCGTGCGCGAGCTTTCGCTCCCGCCAGTGAAGATTCATTGTTCCGTGCTCGCCGAAGACGCCATCAAGGCCGCCATTGGCGACTGGAAGAAGAAGCACGGCGTCGAAGTGCCGGTGCACGAAAAAGCGTCGCACTAAGGCTTTAGTTGGCCAGGTTTGCTGACGCTCCTACTTGGTAGGGGCGATCTTCAGACGTTCTTGGAGCAATTTGCAATGGCAACGGAAGTCGCAGCACCAAATATCGCGAAGATCCACCTCACCGAGCGTGCCGCGAAAAAAATCCGCGCGCTGCTCGAAAAAGAAGGCGTGTCTCCCGAGGTCGGCGGGCTGCGCGTGGGCGTGCAGGGTGGCGGTTGTTCCGGCCTCTCTTATGCCATGCGTCTGGACACTCAGGCCCGTGACCGCGACAAAATCTTCGAGGAATTTGGCGCACGTATTTTTGTCGACCCAAAAAGTTTGCTGTACCTGAATGGCACGACGCTCGAGTACGAAGAGACGCTGATGCGCCAGGGATTCGTTTTCCAAAATCCCAACGCGGCGCGCAACTGCGGCTGCGGCAGCTCTTTCACGGCCTAGTAGCACAAGCTTTAGCTGGTGCTCTTCGCTTCTGATGCGGTTCGCGGTGGGGGAAGAACGCAGGCGAGTCTGACAAGTGGTTGGCAGCCGCACCCGCCAGCCACTTTTTTTGTGCCTCTTGGTGATTTGCTGAAGAACATTTTATGAGCACCGCCCCTACATCGACGAATCCGCCCCTGGTCTGCTGGAACTGCCACGAGCGCACGCTGGGCACGCATTTCTGCTCAAGCTGCGGCAAGCTGCAGCAGGTCCCGCAGTCGCTGGACTATTTTGCGCTTTTCGAGATGCCGAAGAAGTTGTGGATTGAGATGGCTGGCCTCGAAAAGAAATTTCTCCAGCTAAGCTGGAAGCTGCACCCCGATAACTTTGTGAATGCCACGGAACACGAGCGCGAACTTTCTCTTAAGCGCAGCTCGGAATTGAATGATGCTTATCGCACCCTGCGCGATCCCGTCAGTCGCGTCGAATATCTTTTGGCAATTGAAGGTGCGCGCCAGGAAGGCCAGCACAAGCAGCAAGCGCCGCCAGAGTTGCTCGAAGAAGTTTTTGAACTGAACGAATCGCTCGACGAACTTCGCGAAGCAAAAGCGTCGGGAGGCGATCTCGCGGCGCTGAAATCGCGCCTCGAATCCGCCGAGAAGAATTTTCAGGAAAAACTCGGCGAAGTCGACGCGCGACTACAAGCAACAGCGCTTGAGTGGGATGCCGCCCTCGAAGGCGACGCAGCCACGCGAAAGCAAATCATGGCCAAGCTGAACGATTTGCTTAATCGCCGCTCCTACATCCGAAATCTGGTAAGCAACGTTCAAAAGGAGCTTTAGCTAGGGGAGGGACTTCGCCCTTCCCGGTTTTCATCATGGGCAGAATCGTAGGAATCGATCTCGGAACGACAAACAGCCTGGTTGCATGGCTCGACCCACAAATGGGCCCGCCGAGATGTATCCCGGGTCCTTACGGAAGCACTCTTTGTCCCTCGGTAGTTAGCCTCGATCCAGATGGAACCATCGTTGTCGGGGAAGCGGCGCGCCGACGCTTGCTAACCCAACCCGAGCGTACGATTTATTCCGTGAAGCGCTTGATGGGCCGCGGCTCCGCGGACGTTCGCGATGAACTGAAACTTTTTCCTTTTCGCATTGACCCGGCGAGTAAAAACGTCATTCGCGTAATGCTCGGCAATAGAATTTTCACCCCGCCGGAAATTTCCGCGTTCATTCTCCGCGAACTGAAAAATTGGGCGGAAGCGCAGTTCGGTGAAACCGTCGACCGCGCGGTCATCACCGTCCCGGCTTATTTCAACGACGCCCAGCGCCAAGCCACCAAGGACGCCGGAAAAATCGCCGGCCTTGAAGTTCTTCGTCTAGTCAACGAGCCCACCGCTGCTGCTCTCGCTTACGGTCTTCACGAAAAGCAGCGCGGCAAAGTTGCCGTATACGATCTCGGCGGCGGCACTTTCGACATTTCGATCCTCAAGCTCATCTCTACTAGCGACGGCGACATCTACCAGGTCCTCTCCACGAACGGCGATACCCACCTAGGCGGCGACGACATCGACAATCTGCTGCAGGCTTTCGTCCACGAATTGATTCTTCAGCACGATGAAATTGACTTCTCTCCGCACGGCGAACTCGCACAAGAGCTGCGCAAGGCGCTCATCGATGTGAAGCACCGTCTCTCCGAAGCCGAAACGGCCACTCTTCGCTTTGCCTTGCCGAATGGCAACGTGTTCACGCGCGAATTCACGCGCGGCGCCTTCGAAGCCCTGATTCGTCCCGTGGTCGATCGCGCCATGGGCCCCGTCAAGCAAGCGCTAGCCGACGCCCAGCTCAAGCCCGCGGACATGGACGAAGTCGTGCTCGTCGGCGGCGCCACGCGCACGCCGCTGATTCGCCGCACCGTGCATGAATTTTTCGACCGCCAGCCGGATATCGAGCTGAATCCCGACGAAGTCGTCGCTCTCGGCGCCGCCGTGCAAGCCAACATTCTCGATCAGGGCGTGAAAACCATGCTGCTGCTCGATGTCACTCCGCTTTCCCTCGGCATCGAAACCTACGGCGGCGCCGTCGCGAAAATCATTCCGCGCAATTCCACCATTCCCGCGAGCGCGCAGGAGCTCTACACCACCGGCGTCGACAACCAGACGGGCATCGATATCCACGTTCTTCAGGGCGAACGCGAACTGGCCAAGGATTGCCGCTCGCTCGCGCGTTTTACTCTGAAAGTTCCGCCTGCGCCGGCCGGCCTCCCCCGCATCGAAGTGAAATTCCTGATTGACGCCAGCGGCATTCTGCAAGTCGGCGCCAAGGATCTGCGCACCGGCGAGCAGCACTCCATCGAAGTTCAGCCGAGTTATGGCATCAACGATTCCGAAATCGAGCGCATGCTCGAGGAATCCATCGAATACGCAGAGCAGGATTTTGCCGAGCGCCAAGTGATCGAAGCTCGCACGGAATCGGAAACGATTCTGACGGCGACCGCCAAAGCGCTCGGCAATCCGCAATCGAGCGGTCTCTCCGCCGAAGAGCGCGCTAGAATTGAAGCCAGCGTCGCCGCATTGCGGGAATCCGTCGCCGGGAGCGACTACAAACTGATTCGCAAGCGCATCGATGAATTGAATCATGCGACAGAGCATCTTGCGGAATTGCTTATGAATTCCGCGGTATCCACGGCGCTGGAAGGTCGCAAACTCGCCGAAGTTTAGATTTTCTTGTAAGGGCGCAGCATGCTGCGCCCTTACCGGCAAGACCGTCAAGCAAATTGGGCGTTTAGCAAATCGCCCGCAGAAGTTTGGGGGGAGATCATGGGCGGCAGCAACCCATACATCGAAGAAGTCAAATACAAACCAGCGACGAAGAAATATAAGGTGACCTTTCTTCCTAGCGGCAAATCCATCGAGGTCGATCCGGAGAAAGTTCCTTACGGCCACAATGGCCTTCCGGGCAGCATCCTCGACATTTCCGAAGGCCTCAAAGCGGGCCTCGACCACGCTTGCGGGGGCGTCTGCGCTTGCTCGACGTGCCACGTCATCGTTCATCAAGGCCTCGAGTCCTGCAACGAAGCCACCGATGCCGAACTCGACGAACTCGACGAAGCCCCCGGTATCACGCCGAAATCCCGCCTTGGATGCCAAACCGTTCCGGATGGCACCACCGATATCGTCGTTGAAATTCCCGACTGGAACAAGAACTACGCCAAGGAACTCGATCACTGAGAGTTATCAGTTCTCAGTATTCAGTCGAAAGTTCAGCAACTCTCTCCTGCTTTTTCTTACTGAAAGCTGACAAGTGAAAACTGAAAACGCCTCCTAGGAGCCACACATGCCGCCGACATTCGGTTGGGACAATTTCGAAGACATTGCCATCGGCTTGGCCGACAAGTTCCCGGACACCGATCCGCTCACCGTCCGTTTCACCGATATGCACAAGTGGATCACCGAACTCCCCGGCTTCACCGGCGACCCCGCCGCTTCCAACGAGGCCAAGCTCGAAGCCATCCAAATGGCCTGGCACGAAGAATTCCAGGACCGCCAGGGATGAACTTTGGCTAGAAGGGGTGGCAGGGGCGGGTACCGGGTGGCAAAAGAAAAGACTTAGATAATTTGCAATTCGTAAGATTTTGATTTCAAAGGAAATGTTTTCGGGCGAAAAGGGTAAGAGCTCCAAAATAGTAGAGCTCCTAAGAGAGAAAAGCGGGGCCTTTCGGCTGCGCTCAGGGTAAACAAGCTCCCGCACTCCATAGCGTATTTTACTATAGAGTTCGTTATAGTATATTTTAAACACTTTTCAATCGGATACTGACTTTCAATTCCTCGTGCTGGGAGCGATCCGTTTTCAGTTTCCAGGACGAACATGGGCCAGCCCAAATTTTGCTTCTTCGCGGAACGGGGCTCGGCAGGCGGGCGCAGCCGTCCTGCTTGTGAGAGCACGCTATTTCCCGTATCCTAGTAAAGTCGCAACCGCAACAAAATGTGGCGCTATGGTGCAACGGTTAGCACGTAGCCCTTTCAAGGCTAAAATACGGGTTCGATTCCCGTTAGCGCTACCAACTTTTCTCACCGCACAAAAACGGGAGGCCCGATGGCTTTCTTGTGGAACAGGTGTTTGCTTATGGGGGTTGCCCTCGTAGGTGTGTCGTTGATCGGCCCCGCCAGCAAAACTTCCGGACGGACTGAATCCACCGCGGGCGAACGCCTCGTCGGTACCTGGCATGTGGTCCCCGCCGGGACTTTCCGCAAAGACGGAGCGTTCGAGGCCTTTCCCGAATATGGGCCAAATGCAATCGGCTACTTGATGTACGACAGCACCGGTCACATGTGCGTATCCCTAGCGAACCCCGTTCATCCTCGTTGGGCCAACCCGGAAAAACCCGCCGCCCAGGAAAAGATACGTTCCTACAGCCGTACTTTTGCTTACTGCGGCAGCTATGAAGTCCGCGAGAAGGAAGGCCAGGTAATTCACCGGCCCGAACTCTGCTCATGGCCGCACTACATCGGAACGCATAAGTCTACCATTTGAGATTGGTTTCTTTAAAGGAGCGGCCTTGAGCTACGTTGAAAAACACCTCATTCCGGGTGAGACCATCCAGTACCAGACCAAGCTGCACTGGGTTGTGATGCTGGGGCACATGGCCGCAGCCGGGGTTCTGGAGCTGCTGGCGATCGTATTTCTCATTGTGATGTTTTCTAGTTCTGCCACAGCCAAAGGTGTTCCTCCGCGGAGTGCCATGGTTCTGGGCGTGTTTCTCTGCTTCGCGACCGGAGCGATTCTTTTCACCATTGGTGTGCTGAAGCGCAATGCCACCGAGATGGCTGTTACCAACAAGCGAGTCATTGCAAAAACAGGTTTGGCGGAGCGCCGGAGCATTGAAATTCTTCTCTCGAGAATCGAGAGTGTGGTGGTCGATGAGCCGGTAACGGGAAGAATCTTGGGCTATGGGACGGTGATCTTGCGCGGCACGGGTGGCACGCCCGAAATATTCGAAAAAATCTACCAACCGCTGGAATTCAGAGAACAGGTCCAGCGCCAAATTGCCGAGCCGCCGAAATCTTCTTGAGCGATTTCGTTTTGCGCTGGCCGCGAATGGAAATGACCGAAACGAGAGAGTAGAATTTAAAGTGACACGATTTAGAGAGAATAGCTGCGTATTGATGGGAGAATTCCTGCAATGGCAAATCTAATACGTACTTCCAATCCGGCTCTCAATGAAAAGGCGTTCAAGGGTCAAGTTGCTTTTGGCGAAGCGATGACCCTCGAAGGCACGGTCAATAAGACGGGCTTGCTGCTGCTTTTAGTGGTGGCCACGGCTGCGTGGACTTGGGGCCTATCACGCTCTCCGGAGCCGGGGGCGGCTATTCCTTGGATGATCGGCGGGGTTTTCGGCGGCCTCCTCGTCGCGCTGGCACCATCTTCAAACCGAACTGGTCTCCACTTACGGCGCCGATGTACGCGCTCCTCGAAGGCCTGGCGCTCGGCGGAATCTCCGCCATGTTCGAGCGCTCTTACCCAGGCGTGGCGATACAAGCCGTCGGCCTCACCTTCGGAACGCTTTTTGTGATGCTGCTCGCTTACAAGACGGGAATGATTCGCGCTACGCAGGGTTTTAAACTCGGCGTAATCGCCGCTACCGGCGGCATCGCGCTCCTCTATGTCTTTGAAATAATTCTTGGCGGTTTCTTTCATATTCAGGTTCCGGCGATCAACGGCAGCGGCGCCGTGGGAATCGGGTTCAGCCTCTTCGTAGTCGTAATCGCGGCACTAAATCTGGTGCTCGATTTCGACATGATCGAGACGGGCGTCCAGGGCGGAGCGCCGAAGTACATGGAGTGGTATGGGGCATTCGGCCTGATGGTCACACTGATCTGGCTCTATCTGGAAATTCTCCGCCTGCTCGGCAAGGCGCGCCGCAGATAAGCGAAACACTTTGAGTCGCGGACAATCCATCATCGAAAAGCCGGTCCTCACGAATCGTTTTGTGGAGGCGCTTGGTTACGCGGCGGAGCTGCACCTGAATCAGCGCCGCAAGGGCAAGGGCCAGCCTTATGTTGGCCACTTGCTCGGCGTTGCGGCTATCGTCATTCAACACGGCGGCGGCGAAGATGAAGTCATCGCCGCGCTGCTGCACGATGCGGTCGAAGACCAGGGCGGGCTTCCGCGGCTCGATGAAATCCGCCAAAAATTCGGGGAACGTGTCGCGCGCATTGTCGATGGCTGCACGGATTCTTACGAAGTTTCCGGCGAAAAACGCGAATGGGGCGAAAGGAAGCGCGCCTACATCGAAAAGGTCGCGCACGAGCCGGAAGACGTGCACCTCGTTTCCGCTGCCGACAAACTGGCTAATGCGCGCGAAATTCTCTCCGACTATCGCGCAGAAGGCGATGCCGTTTTCAATCGTTTCAACGGGCGGAAGGATGGCACGCTTTGGTACTATCGAGCGCTCGTGAATGTTTTCCGCAAGGCCGGATCAAATCCACTGATCGACGAACTCGATCGCGTCGTCACCGACCTTGAACGTCTCGCCAAGTAGGGGCCCAGCATGCTGCGCCCCTACCACTCAAAACGTTAGCCGTAAGCTGGCAGAAACGCTCCGCGGTTCTCCGACAGCGGTCCCGGAAAACAAACTCGCGAAATTAATCAGGTTGAGGCGGTTTGCGAGATTCGCCACCTGCATCTGCAGCGACACACTCCTTTGCTCCTTGTGATAGATTTCCGCGCCCGCGGCCGCGTCGAGCGAAAAATTCGGTCGTACGCGCCCGCGAACAAGGTCCACTTGATCCAGAACCCGCTGTCCGTAGGCCGCCAGCAGGTCACCGACTTTGGCATTGCCGATATCCGCCGGCAGACCGCTGCCATACTGCGTGCCCATCGCCAGCCAAATCCGGCGCTCGGCCTGGAAGCGAACGCGCGCCCGCGCTGTATTTCGCTGATCCTGCGAGACCGCGAACTTGCTCGTGTTGGCCAGTGCATTGGCCGCGTCGTCGCCGAGGAACAGCCCGCCGGAGAGCGGTCCTTGTCCGATGCCGGACTGGTTTGCGTAACTCAAGTAGCCCGAGAAACGGCCCCACTGCGGCACCGCTAGCTGCAACTCCTCGCCAGCGATGCGCGCTTTCGCAAATGCGATCGGAAAACTTACACCGGTGTCCAGCAGCACGTCGTCATCGGAATAATTACGAAAATCGCGCCGGAAAATATTTGCATCCAGCCGCAATTTTCCAAGGAGCGATTTCGTCACGCCCACTTCAAAATAATTGCCGCGCCCGGGGCGCACCGGTAACCGCAGCACCACCGGCTCAATGGAAGCCAGCTGCGACGAACTGGCCAGCAGCAGATTTTCCATTGCCGGCGTCTGGAACACCCGGTCGTACGACGCGTGAACGAGCAGATTCAGCGAGGGCACATAACGCGAAACGCCCACTCGAGGGCTCCACGCTGATTCCTGAACCACGAATCCGTAATGATCGAACCGCAGCCCCGCGCTCACGTTCCAATTGCCGCGATGCCACTGGTCCTGCGCGTATGCCGATGGTTCGATGTCCCACTTGCGGCTGAGAAAGGAAAACGGGCTCTGTGTTCCAGCGTCGAACTGCGTAAAATCCGTGATGGTATATTGCAGGGCCTCGTGCACGGGACTGAAAATGCTGTCCACTCCGGTTTTCCAATCGTGATGCCCGCCGTGACCGGCCAGGTCCGTTCTCACGTAACTTTCGCGGTAGCCGCGGTCCTGCGAAACAATCACGGGAGTAGCCGACGCGCTAGAAGCCAACGTTGCGGTCGCATCGCGAACACTGCCGGAGAAACTCAAGAACAAATTGGCAGAAATGGTGTGCTGGAAATGGATTTGCCCGCTGGTCTCTTCGTTGTGGATATCCTGCCGCTGGCCGGCTTGCTGCTGGACGAGTTCATTCGGAACAAGGAAACGAGTGGCGCTGTGGTTTACCGACAGGCGCAGCCGGTCGCGATCGGAAAAATCTCGTTCGTAGGACGCGGAAAATCCGCTTGCATTGCCGCGGTTCGTGTAATTCGTCAGCACCGGCGGGTCCAGGTAGCGATCGGTGTGAAATCCGTCGCCGCTCGCCGAAAGGCGGTCCTGGTCTCTCGAGTAGGCCAGCGCCGTAGATCCGTTTGCGCTTGAAAAGCTGCCTCCGCTTGCGTCGAACTGTCCGTGCAGTCCGCTGGTCAAATCTTTCGCGGTCGTAACTTCGACGATCCCGCCAAGCTTTCGTCCGTATTCCGCCGGGAAGCTGGCCGTCAGCACGCGCATCGACTCGACATCCTCGGCATCGAATGCGGGGGCAAATCCTGGCGAACGATTTTGCGTCAGCGGCAATCCATCAAAGACATATTGCACGTCATATTCGGAGCCGCGCGGGTGCAGAATGCCGTTCGCTTCATAAAGCCAGCCCGGTTGTTCGTTCACCAGGTCACTCAGGCTCCGGCCGGGCTGTGGCGAGGCATTTTCGCGGAGGGCCTGGTTCCCCACGGAATAGATCGCGCCGGTGCGATTCGGGTCCACCAGCGTCGCGGAATCGTTCACCTGCACTTGCGTAGTGAGGGGCGCCACGCCTAGCGTAACCGCCAAATGCACCGCCACTTCCGAGCGAATTTCCACCAAATCACTCCACGGCGCGAATCCATCGGCGAGGAGACTCAGGCGGTAAACGCCAAACGGAAGATCCTGAGCAACATAGTGTCCATCGGGGCCGGTTACAAATGTCCTGCGAAATCCATTGGCTTCGCTGATCAGTTCGCCCCTGGGCGACAACGCCGTCCCTTGCGGATCGTGCACCTCTACGCGAAGTTCACCGCGCACACGCTGCGCCCGCGCACTCAGAGTGGACAAGAAGAAAATTCCAGCGATTCCGATGCACCGAATTGTTTTTCGAGAGGACATTCCTAGCAATCGAACGGCATTCCCCGGTTCTCCTATTGGACGACGCGAAAGACACATCGTGGCGCCGCCGGAGCCATCTTTTTACGTTAGCATGGAGCCCATTTCTGCCGATGAACTGGCTGCGGCGCGAGCGGGCAAAATGGCAACACTCGGCGGAAAGTTCTGCCCTTGCCGCTTTCGACGCCTTTCGGCAAAATACAGTTTGGCCCCTCAAATACCCTTCCATGACCATAGCGAACTTCAAAACCGGAGCCTTGTACACCATCGGGCATTCCAATCAGGAAGCCGGCGATTTTCTCGCGGTGCTCAACGATCATCATGTAAGGACGCTTTGCGATGTTCGCAGCCGTCCTGGCAGCTTTCGCTTCCCGCAATTCAACCGCGAGCCTTTGGAAGGGTTGCTGGCCTCGGCCGCTGTCCGGTACGAATTTGCCGGCGAAGCTCTGGGCGGAAGACCGGCTGACCCGCGGGCCTACTTTTCCGATGGCCGTGTTGATTACGCCGCTCGCCGCAAGTCCGCGGAATTCGTGACGGCCATTGACCGCCTTCGGGAATTGTCGCGCGCCGCGAGCATCGTTTTAATGTGCGCCGAGGAAGATCCCCTGGAGTGCCACCGCTTCCTGATGATTAGCCCGGCGTTGCTTGAGCGCGGCATAGTGCCCCTGCACATCCGGCGTGGCGGAATTCTTGAAACGCAGCGCGACGCCGAGGACCGGCTGCTCGAGCTGCATGGCCGCACCGCTTTTGCGACCGGGTCGCTCTTCGTTTCCGAGCGGGATTCCGCAATTGAAGAGGCGCTCCAGTTGCAGGCCAGGGAATTTGCGTTTCGAGCTTCTCCCGAGGCGATCGAATATTTCTGAAGCACCATGGACCATCTGCTCTGCACCATCGGGTTCGCCGGAAAAACAGCGCAGGAGTTTTTTGTTCTCCTGCAGGAAGCAGGAGTGGAGCAGCTTATCGATATTCGCCAACACCGGGGCGGGCAGCTTTCCGGTTACGCCAAACATCCGGACCTGGCTTTTTTCTTGAAGGAGATCGCGCGCATCGCATACGTCCATGAACCGCTTCTTGCTCCTACTCCCGAACTGCTCAAGGAGTACCGCGTCAGCAAAGACTGGCCTGGCTATGAGTCCGGCTTTCGCGCATTAATGAAAGAACGCGGCGTTCCGGGAATAGTCGACGGTAGGAGCTGGCCTTCGCATATTGCGCTGCTATGTTCCGAAGCCGGCCCGGAGAAATGCCACCGCCGCCTGGTCGCCGATCTATTCGCTGGCTTTTGGCGTGAGAAAGGCGACGCGGTCGAAATTCGCCACCTCACCACACTGCGCCAGAAGTCCATAAAGCCGCGGCGAAAGTCCGTAGGTGCCGCGCCGTGACCAAGCTGCTCATCACCGAGATTACCCGCATGGGTCCGGCCTTTTGCGTCATTGGGTTGCAACGCGAAGGGGAAAAGATTCAATCCCTCCGGCCTGTTCCTCCTTCTGCGCATAGCTGGCTGCATTTTCCCCACCAGCGCGGGGACATTCTCGAATGCGCACTTGCGCCATTTCCCGCTACGAAGCCTCATATTGAAGACCGCACGGCGACTCGCGGATTCCAGAAATCGTCCTCGGTGGCGGAGAACGAAACCGTCTCGTATCTCCGGAAAGCAGAAACGGCCAATTCCTTACCCGATCTGTTCGGCTGCGCCATCCAAGAAAACAAAAAAGGCGCTGGTCTTCATGCCATGCCGAATCAAGCCAAACGCTCGATCTGCGGCTGCGTAACTCAGAATCTGCGGCTGGAACTCTACGCCAACGAACTCCGAGCTACTTTGGCGCTCCCTTCCGGAGAAGTTTTGCGCGATCTTCCGGTGGTCGATCGCGATTGGCGTGACTTCATCGATGCCGCTCTTGCCCCTGCCCGTGGCGCAAATCGCGCTGCGCGCCTCGAGCGCTTCTTGAAATCCCAATTTCACCGCAAGATCATGTCCTGTCCCCACCATTTCATCCGCCTTGGCCTCACGCGCCCTTATCATGATTATTGTTGGCTGATGCTGGACACGCTTTTCCCCCTGCCACGTCTCGAATGGCTCGAGGAGTTCTGATGGCCACCGCTTCTTCCTCTCCGTTTGAAAAAAATCGCCGGCTCCTCGGGGATTGTTTTCGTCGGGAGGCGGGCGCCGCGGCTGCCATCCCGGCGGACGATTTGGACTTGATCGAGTCCGGCGTTATGGATTCCATGGGCTGGGTTAGTTTTCTTCGTGGCGTGGAGACCGCGAGCGGCGCCGTTGATCTTGGCGCGTACATGAATGGACGCACCGCGAGTTTCGCGGTGCTGCTGTCGGCGCTAAGCAATTCCTCTTCTGCTTCCGGTTCACGCAAGCGCTTAGAAACGCCTCGCGATGCCGTGGTCATCGGTACTCCCGCCATCATCGCGGCGTCGTCTTCGACCGTGGGTTCGCGTGTGGTTTTGTCGGAGGAAGTGGACCGCGCGTTTGGCATGCCTGTGGGTAAACTTCGCGGTCGAGCGGGCATAGCATCGCTCGCTTATGCCGCCGAAGGCGAAAACGAACTGGCCCTCGGCGCAAAAGCGGCGGAAGAAGCGTTGCGCGCCGCCTCTTGTGCAGCGCACCAGCTCGACTGGATCATTGCCACCAGCGAAACGCATCACGATTACCCACCGCTCTCGGCGCAGCTTCATTCCCGCCTGCTGGCCCGCGAAAATTGCGGCGCGCTTGACGTGGGCGGCGCCTGCCTTGGATTGCTCAATGCCCTTGCCGTCGCGCAATCGCTGATCGGCTCCGGGCAAGCCCAGACCATCCTGGTGAGCACGGCGGATGTTCACAGCCGCACTCTCACTCCCGGCCGCGTGGCTGGCGAATTTGGAGGTTTGTTCGGAGATGGCGCCAGCGCTTTCCTTCTTTGTGGCGCGCGCAGCACCAATGTCAGCGGAGGCTACGTGCTCGGCGAATTTATTTTTGGTTGCGCCGGACAGTACGCCGCCGCGATTCAAGTGAGCGATACGAAAGATGGCAGCCTCAACGTGCGGTTCGATGGCGAAGCGCTTTCTCGCGCGGCAATCACGCGGATGGAAAAAGTCATCACTGCGGTGGAATTGCGCAGCGGAATTCCCCGCAGCTCGGTAGGCGGTTTTGCGACGCATCAGCCGAACCCGCGCCTGGTTGCCCTGCTTGCCAAACAGTGCGGCGTTTCCCGTAGCACGTTTCCGCCAGTTGCGCGGGTTTCCGGCAATCTGGGTTCTTCCACGTGCGGCGCGGCCCTGCACGAAAGCTTGCGCAACGCTTCGAAGCAGCCGCCCGAAGAGCGGCGGCCTATCTTCCTTGCCTCACTTGGTCCTGGTCTTCTCTTCGGCGGCGGCTGGCTCACACCTCACGAAAACGGACAATAGAAAATTGAAATTCGAAATTCGTTACTTACTTCACGGTCCAGGCCGGGTGCGAGCCGTAAAGCTCACATCCAACTTGGGCATGGCTCGTGGCCGTGATTTGTACGGTTACAGATGAAGGCAGGTCAGCGGGGGCGATGTACACGCCGCCAGAGGTAAGCGTTCCGGAGTGTGGCGCTTCCGCCTGGCACGCTGTTTACGTTCCAACCAACGTTGACTTCGAACCTCGACACTCCAATAATTCGCTCATGCCTCGTCCCGATGCTGTTCGCCGCGTCAAGAGCTACTCCGCCGCCGATGGCTACGTCTATCAGTACTACTTTTTCGCAGGCGATCGCGCCCAGCGGAACGGCACGCAGGGCGGTGAATTTACATATGTAGTCTCCGCTGACCGTCGCTCCGCATTCCCCTTCAAGATCTTCGTCCTGCAATCCGCCCTGGAAGCCTGGGCTAAGCAGAACGGTCGCCCGCTTTCCAGCAGCGAAGAATATGCCGTGGCCAAAATGCGGCTCTTTCAGGCCTTCGATGAGGGTTCCGTCAAGCCCGCGCCGGAAGGCCAGAAACCCCTGGAAGTAATCGTGGACGAGTCCAACCTGGAAGACATGCTTGGGCGGTTGGGGATCTAGCCCGGCGCGACGCCTGCCTCGGAAACTACAGTTTTGCATCGAACCAATTCTCATCTGGCGGCGTCTGGTTGACTGTAGGGAGAGGCAAGCGTTGGCAGCTTGCCCAGGATAACCAATGCAGGAGCTGGTTCTGGTCCAGCCAGGGCGCAAGGCCGGCCGTGTTACGGCCGCACATGACAACGGCCGACTTACGGTCGCGCACGACAAGCAGGGTGAGCTGGAATGCGAAGCCGCCCAGGCTGACAAGCGGCGCGAGTTCGAGGAGCGCCTTGCCGAGTGCGGCACGTTGGCTTATCGCGTGGCTCGTGGCGTCTTACGCAACACCGCGGACGCCGAAGATGTGGCCCAAGAAGCGTTGTTGCGCGCCTATCGCCGGTTTGATCGTCTGCGCGACCGCAATCGCTTCCGCGGCTGGCTGGTGCGAATCGCGTTTCGCCTGGCGCTCGACAGTTTGCGCTCCGGGAAACGCCGCGAACAGCGCGACACGCTCTGGTCGCAGCCCGAGCGCCAGCCACTTGCCGCGACCGCGGAAGACTTCGCGGCTTCGAACGAGTTCCAAGCGCACCTCGATGCCGCCTTGGCGGAGTTGCCTGAAAAATTGCGCTTAGTCCTTTTGCTCGCGAGTATGCAAGGCCACACGATCGAGGAAATCGCGGACATGCTGGGCATTTCCACGGGGACGGTAAAGTCTAGAATTTTCTATGCACGAAGACAGTTAGCGGAGAAGTTGCGATGCCATGCACACACTATAAAGACGCGCTGATCGAAGCCACTGGCAGCGGCGCTGAACCGCAAGGGGAGTTGCGGGTGCACCTTGCGGGCTGCCCTGATTGCCTAGCTACGTTTGAACAGGAACAGTCTCTGTTCGCTTCCATTGACGCTGGCCTTCGCGTTGCCGCGAACGTCGAAGTGCCTGCTTCTTTCTTGCCGCGCGTCCGCGCTCGCCTCGACGAACAGCCTGTTCCACGCCGCGTCGGGGTGACCAATTGGCTTGTTTTTGCAAGTGCGGCTGTCGCGGTCGTGGCCTTCTTCGGCGCACGTGCAGTCTGGCGGCCAAGTGTTGTAAACCATCCGGCCGAGTCGGCGGAGAATACGGTGGTGGTGCCACCTGTGTCGGCGCCACCAAAAAATCACGACCCCGTTCTCGTGCCTCCTGCGGGAACAAATTCCGACTCGCAATCTCAAGATGTAGTCGCCAAGCTTCTTCGGAAACACGGAGTGCAGGCCAGCGGAAAAACCACGCCGGAAGTTCTCGTCCCTCATGACCAGGAAATCTTGTTAGCCGAATACGCCGAGCTGTGGAGCCTTCACAAGCACGCTGTGCTTGTGGCTCGAGACTTTGACGCGACGAGTTTGTCGCCTTTGCAACTTGCTCCGATCCAAATTGACGAGCTTGACGTCAAGCCCTTGGCGGATGAGAAATGGCAATGAATTCCGCGAACGGGGTCAAATCCAAGAACGGTTCAAATCACCCAGGAGAAATGCCATGAAGAAATTGTTCTATATGATTCTGCTCGGCGCATTCTGCATACCCGCACTTCCCATTCGCGGTCAGGAAAAACCCAAGGCAGAGAAAGTGCCAACTCCCATCAAGGTGCAGATTGTCTTTACCGAATATGACGGCGACAAGAAAGTTTCCAGCATGCCCTATGTGTTCACGGTGATCACCGATGAAAAGATAGGTGGGAACTACTCAACCAGTTTGCGGACCGGCATTCGCGTTCCCATCGAAACCGAAGGCAAGGACCAGAAAACCACCTACTTGGATATCGGCTCAAACATCGATTGCGGCATCAGAACGGAAGACGATGGCCGCTATCATGTCTACTTGATCTTCGATCGTTCGACGCTCTATCCCAACAAATCGACGGAGGGTGAGAGACTCGTTGCCAACCCAGGCGGCCAGCCGGTGATTCGCCAATTCAGGACCTCCGAAAACCTGATTTTGAAGGACGCACAAACCTCGGAAACCCTTTTATCTACAGACCCGCTGAACGGCCACGCGCTGCGAGTCTCCGTCAACATCAACGTAGAAAAGTAGGGCGGGATTCGGCTTTAGCTTTTCGCCAGAATCGTGAAGAGCGCTGAGTTCAAATCGGGGTGCAAAAACCGGTACGCAAATTTCTCCAACGCTTGCGGTGCGACGCGCTGGCTGGATAACAGCAGCGCGTCCGCCATTTCGCCCAGTGCCAGCCGCAGCGCAAACGCCGGGGCCGGGAAGAGCGCTGGACGGTGCATCGCCTTTGCAAGAACTCCTACGAATTCCACATTTTGCAACGGTTGCGGCGACACGATGTTTACAGCGCCTCTCACCGAGGCTTTCTCGATCGCGAATCGCAAACTCTCGACGACATCTTCGAGCATCACCCACGACGTCCATTGCCGCCCGGAACCCAGTTTTCCTCCAGCGCCAAATTTAAACGGCAACATCATTTTTGAAAGCGCTCCACCCTCACGCGCCAAAATAATTCCGAACCGCGCCAGCACAACACGAATCCCTAGGGCTTCGGCTTTCAGTGCTTCTGCTTCCCACTCCTGCGTCAGTCCAGCTAGAAAATCCGTCCCAGGCTTGCTCTCCTCCGTCAGCGTTTCATCGCCCCGATCACCGTAAATTCCAATCGCTGATGCGGAAACCAGGACACTCGGGCGCGCATTCATCTTCGCCAGCGCGTTCACTAGCGCGCGCGTTGTATCGATCCGGCTCGCGCGCAGCAACTCTTTCCTTTGTTTTGTCCAGCGCCCTTCCGCAATCGACGCGCCGGCCAAGTTCACAACCGCATCCGCTCCGACGCCCGCGCCTCCCAATTCCCCCGTCGCCGGATTCCAGGCCACCGCAAATCCTTCGTTGGCCCCCTCTCCCGCCGTACTCTGAGGTCGCACCATTCGGCAAACGGTATGCCCCGCTCGCGACAACGCCTTGCCCAGAGCCGTCCCCACCAGCCCCGACGAACCCGTTACCAGAATCTTCATCTTTTTCCTTTGCGACCCTGCGAGCCCTGCGGACGAAACACTAACTCATCTCACGCTACGCAACCCACACCTATCGGTCAAGCAATCGAATCGCGCAAACCCTATTTCTCGTATGAACATGTCGAAATCTCCATAGCAGCAGTGGGTTCCCGTGCGGCATCCATTGTAGGGCCCGTCTTCCGAGGCAAGCCGCTCTTTCTTCTGTCCCACGCTCTCACTCTTGACTCCGTCGCAGCCGATTCCGGCTATCCTACTGGCCCCCTCACCCACCGCGGGTTACAATTCCCCTGTGCCACCTGTCACCCAAACGGTTCGCGTGAAAGTGTTATTCTTCGGCCGCCTTAAGGAACTCACCGGTCACGCAGAGGATTCCCTTGAGTTCGCCGACGCCGGAACCATCGAGCAACTTTTCGCCCTCTACGCCGCTCGCCATCCCGATCTTGCACAATATCGTTCTTCGGTAGTCGCTTCGCGCAACCAGGAATTTGCCGCCTGGGATACCCGTCTTCGCTCCGGCGACGAAGTCGCCTTTCTCCCCCCCGTGAGCGGCGGCTGACCCACCCATGGCCACTCTTCCTCACGATGACATCTTCCACTTGGTGCGCGAGCCCCTCGACATTTCCGGACTGGCCCGCCACGTCCGCGCGCCAGAAGACGGCGCCATCGTCACCTTCGACGGTTTCGTCCGCAATCAATCCCACAACCGCCCCACTCTGTACCTGGACTACGAAGCCTATGAATCCATGGCCCTCGCCAAAATGCGCGAAATTGGCGTGCAGCTCCACGAGAAATACCACATCCATCGCGTCGCCATGGTCCACCGGCTCGGGCGCCTTGAAATCGGCGATACCAGCGTGTTCATCGCCGTCAGCGCGCCGCACCGCGCCGCCGCCTTTGACGCCTGCCGCTTCGCCATCGACACCCTCAAGCGCACCGTGCCCATCTGGAAAAAGGAATACTTCGCCGACGGCGCCGTCTGGGCTGACGGCGAACTGCCTCCCGCACCCGCGGCGACTTCCCGCGCGAAACCTGCATCCTAACTATCAATGTCGATGACACCCTTTCGATCTCACTTCACATTGTTCCTGGCTGTCCCGGCGCTTCTCGTCGCCGGATTCGCTTTCAGCCAGGACAAGCCCGACCGTCCTCCCTGGGCGCAAAAGTCGAAACCCAGCGCCAGTGCCAATTCCGCTTCCAGCTCGGCATCCGGCTCGACTTCTTCCGCCCCATCTCCGGTCGGTGAGCCGGGAAAAATCGTTCAGCCCACTCCGCCCGACACCACAGCGGCCGATCCACAAGATCCCGCCTCCCAGCGCGGCCGCATCCGGGTCAACGTCAATCTCGTCAGCGTTCTCGTCAGCGTCCTCGACGATAAGAACCGCCCCGCGCCCGACCTTCCCAAGGAAGCCTTCCGGCTCTTTGAAGAAGGCGTCGAGCAGCAGATCAACAAGTTTGAGCCGGAAACTTCACTGCCCTTGGACCTCGCGATCATGATCGACGCTAGTTTAAGCGCCCACAAAGAAATCAGCTTCGAGCAGGAAGCCGCCGCCCACTTTATCCGCCAGGTGCTGCGGCCGGGCGACCGTCTTTCCGTTTTCTCTTTCGATGAAGATGTCCACCAGCTCGCGTCCTTTTCCGACAATGTCACTGAGCTGCAATCCGCGGTTCGCAAGATGCCGCCGGGCGCCGGCACTTCCATTTACGACGCCGTGCTTCTCGGCGCGCGCGCGCTCGAACGCCGCGGCGACGACCGCCGTCGCGTCATTATCATGGTCACGGACGCTGGCGAAACCACCAGCACCTCCGACTTCGAAGCCGCTCGCAAAGAAGCCGTACGCTCCAACACCCTCCTTTACACCATCGTCATCCGCCCGGTGAAAAACGAAAGCGGGCGCAACACTGCCGGTGAACACGCCCTCGAAACCATGACCGATACCACCGGCGGCGCCATGTTCTACCCCGACACGCCCCAGGAGCTCGGCGCCATCTTCGATCGCATCGACCGCGAACTCCGCACCCAATATCTCCTCGCCTACTACCCGACTCCGCGCGGCCCCGCCAACACCTACCGCTCCATCGTCGTCACCGTCGACCCCGCCACCTACCACGTCCGCCACCGCAAGTCCTACCTCACCGGCCCACAATAATCCCCGTAGCGGTGGCCGTCAGGCCGGCCGCTGGCCGCATCGCGTTTGTTTCGAATGGCCATCCTTGCGAAAATTACCATTCCATTTTCTTCTCTACATTAAACAATAATTAACATATTAATTAATATATGCTATCCTCTCCCTGACTTTGCTGCGATGGCTAACCAATGGTTCTAAGAAAGTATCTGTCGAAAGCTTCGCGGGAATCCCACTTTCCATCTTCCGTACACTCTTCGAAGTTCCGTATCTCGCAACCCCCTTGGTTTGCCACTCTTATGCAAACAAAGGATTGGGGGGCGGTGGTATTCTTCGCATTTTGGAACTCGTCCCGCGATCTGCACTTACGGTTTCCTCGCCCTTCGACCGAACCCTCGTGGGTGGTGGTAAAGTGATGAAAGCCATGGCGCACGGCGCAGGCCGGCACTGCGGGAGATCCCTACATTTCCTCCATGACCAAGAACTATCTCGAAGCCGCCGTAGAAATCGCCCAGGAAGCCGGCAAGATTCTGTTGGAAGAATTATCGCGGCCGCTGGACATCGCCTACAAGGGCGACGAAGTGGATCTCGTCACCCAAGCGGACAAGCGCTCAGAGCGGTTCATCGTCGAACGGTTGACCAAATACTTTCCCCAGCACGCCATTGCCGCCGAAGAGGGAACCGGGCATGAGAGCGCTTCCGCTTCCGAGTTCCGCTGGCACGTCGATCCTCTCGACGGCACCACGAATTTCGCCCACGGCTATCCCTGCTTCTGCGTTTCCATCGCTCTCGCCCAGCGCGACACGCTACTCGCGGCCGCGGTATTCAATCCTTTTTACAACGAGCTTTTTGCCGCCGCGCGCGGCGAAGGCGCCACTTTTAACGCCAAGAAAATCCACGTCTCCAAGAACGCCACGCTCTCGACTAGCTTGCTCTGCACGGGCTTCCCGGTGCGCAACCGCAAGCTCAGCCCCAATCTTCAATACTATGGCGACTTCACCCAGCACTCTCACGGCGTCCGTCGCGACGGTTCCGCCGCGCTGGATCTCGCCAGTGTGGCGGCCGGCCGCTTCGATGCCTTTTGGGAATTCGGCCTGGCAAAATGGGACACCGCCGCGGGAGTCCTGCTAGTCGAAGAAGCCGGTGGCAAAGTCAGCGATTTTGCCGGCAATCCCTATCAACTGGGGGGCCCGGTCATTCTCGCCACCAACGGCTTGATCCACGAAGAAATGCGCGCGATGGCGCTGGAAATTTCCCGCCGATCTGCAGGGCCCTCGCAACCCTAAAACTCCAGCCCCTTCCTGCGCACCTTTCCACCCTGGATTTTTTCGCCCGCGCTGTTCGCAAGTTCTTGCAATGTTTGCAGTTGCGCACTAATCCCATCCTTACGCTAGGCTTACGAATTCCTTACGTTCGGAGCGCTAGCATTCCGAGGCAACGAAGCAGCCCTCTGCGCCTGCCAAAGACGCGGATTCTTCCACCAACAATCCGTTGCCAAGCATCAATATCCTTAGGAGAGAGAAATGCGCGCTTTCAAACACTTTGGAAGACTGTTCCAAATCCTTTTTGCCGCATTGCTATGCACCGGCACGGCCTCGAATCGTTTACTAGCGGACGACAAAGATTCGAATGATGCGCCGGCAAAGTCTGCGGCGGCCAAGAGCGATTCGGCGGCGCCACTGACGGAGCGCGAGCGCTGGATGCTGGATCGCATGGAGCAGCTCGAAAGGCGCGTCGCGGAACTGGAAGCGAAGAGTAACCCGGCCACGGCAAAGGTGAGGGAAACGGCAGCTCAACCATCACCGGCGAAGGTGACGGAAACGCCCGCACAATCGTTACGGACAAAGGCGACCGAGACGGCCGTTGCGCAACCAGCTCCCGGGCAGGCTACGGAGACAATGGCGGCTCAACCGGCTTCCGCGAGTGTGACGAGGGCTCCAGCCGTTGCAGGCAACGCCGGCAGTCCGGCCGCGGCGAGCGTCGCGAATCCGCCGGTTGCAGTGGCGGCGACAAAGACGCAGGAGCAGGCAAATCCCGCAAAGCCAGAAAAAGCGGAACCGTTTGCGTTTGCGGATTTCACGTGGCTGAACGGCAACGCGCGCACCAAAGAATTAGCCATGGATACGAAATTCTTCACGCCGGAAATCAGGGCCGACATCGACTACATCTACGATTTCAACCATCCCCAAGACAATACTATTAGCGGGTCGAGCGAAGTTTTCCGGGCCAATGAAGTCCAGGTGACCCAATTGGGCGTTGGCGGCGATTTCCATTATGACAATGTGCGTGCGCGCTTGATGACGCAGTTTGGCTTGTATTCGCAGACGACGCCGCGGAACGACGCCAGTCCCGCGCGTGGCCAATGGAATCTTGCCGACGCTTACCGGTATATCTCGGAAGCGTACGGTGGCTACCATTTCAACGCGCTGCATGGAATCAACGTCGATGCCGGAATCTTCATGTCCTATATCGGGTTGTTCAGCTACTACCAGTTCGACAATTGGGCTTATCAGCCATCGTATGTTTCTTCGAACACGCCGTGGTTTTTCAACGGGGTGCGTGTGCAGATTTTTCCGACGGAGCACCTGAAAATCGAGCCGTGGTTCACGAACGGATGGCAATCGTACGGGCGGTTCAACAGCCGGCCAGGCATAGGAGCGCAAATTCTCTGGCGGCCGAACGGCTGGTTCTCCGTTCTTGGAAATCAATATGCGCTAGGCGAGGATGCGCTGAACACGCCGGGCCGCGTGCGCTATCACACGGACGACAGCCTCGAGATAAAGTATTACGACAACAAGGAGAAGTTCCTCGACAAGGCAGCTTTCTCCCTCACTGGCGACATGGGTTGCGAACATGGCGGCGGCGTGAGCTGCGCCGGCAATTCCGCGAAAGGACCCAAGCAGAGTTTTCTAGGGTACATGTTGTACAACCGCCTGTGGTTCGACAACGACAAGTATGGCCTGACACTTGGTGGTGGGCAGATCAATAACCCTGGTCGGTATTTGGTTTTGCTACCGCCGATCAACGGAGCAACGGCTGCTTCGGGCACGCCTTACTTCACGGAAAATCCTGGCGATCCATACAAAGCTTGGGACGTCTCGGGTACGTTTGACTGGATGCCAAGCCAATATATTACCTTCCGCTGGGAGTACAACCATCGTGCGGCAAACGTGCCTTATTTTTCCGGATCCGGAGGCGTAACCCCGCCGGGCGGCAACAATAACGCTCCTGGTGCCTTCGTGTGCCTCGCCGGATTCGCGACCTGCAACGGTTCGCCGGCAAATACGTGGTTCCCTGACCTCCGCAAGACCGAAAACCGGCTGAACATGGCCATCCTCGTCAAATTCTAGTTTCAGCATGATAATGACAATCACCCGAAAGAAGGCTCTTCGACGGAAAATCTATACGGGCCGTATAGAATCCTTCCGGGGGGGCTTTACCGGTTTCTTATGCTTGGTGATTTATGGTCATAGAGGGAGAATCGGTCGCAGAATCCATGGCTCAAAAACAAGTGTTGCAGCTGGTTCCGCTGGCCAGTTCTTACTGCTAGTCGCAGCTTCGCTTTTCACGGGCACGAGGGCAATCGACGTTCGGCGAGATCCGCGAAGCCCTGCCGGGCTGCTGCCTTTGCCGCAAGCGCAGGTCATAGCCCATGACGTCGATGAAGACTCCGATCGCCTCGTGACCAGCGGCGATGAAGGAAGCTTTTCCTTCGAAAATCTGCAACCTGGTCATTACCGGGTCGAAGCGAAGAGAGAAGGCTTTGCCGGCTCGCGGGCGATCACCGTCGAACGTGGCGCCGTGGGTGGGAGAGCCGGATGCCAAGCCGGCACTCAGCGGATGCGCTTCGACGATCGGGAAGGGCAGCGCACGGGCACGAAGGCGAAGTATTCAGAACGCCTTTGGGGTTGGGGGACATTGGATTGCAACCACAATTCTCCTCCGCCCGAAGCTTCGATTCGAGCACTCGTACGATCGTCCTGCTTATGACTCGCTTTGCTTGCCGTGCGGGCTTCCCGGAACTAAAAAGAGCCAGTTGACGTTCGCCTCGGATGCCATCTTTTTCCTCTGATTCGTCGCAACGCCTTCACAATAATTCCATCTAATTTCTCGCAGTCGTAGAATACTGGTTTCAGGACTTTGCCAGGATCGAGAACTCTCTTTGAACAGAGCGATGAAGAAAACCACGAGAAGCGTAAGTCAAAGGAAAGAGTCTCATGGAGAAGGGCGTTCGAGCCCCAAAAGAACTGGCTTCGCTGAAGCAGCCGCCTGCTTGGCGGAGATTGGAAAGGGTTTTCACGCGCGCGGGTGGGTGCTGGGGACGAGTGGAAACTTCAGCGCGGTGATTTCGCGCGAGCCGCTGCGGTTGGCGATTACTTCCACGGGCTTGGATAAGGGGGGCCTTTCGCCGTCACAGTTCCTGGAAATGGACGAAGCTGCTAACGTTGTGCGCGGCGATGGCCGTCCGTCCGCGGAAGCCTTGCTCCATCTCGCCATCGTGCGAAGCGTGAATGCGAAAGCGGTTTTGCACACGCATTCGGTGTGGAGCACAGTGCTCTCAGGTTCGCATGCTTCCCATGGCGGGATTGCGCTGGAAGGTTACGAAATGCTGAAGGGCCTGGAAGGCGTTCGAACGCACAAGCACCGCGAGTGGCTGCCGATCCTGGAGAATTCGCAAGACATGATCGAACTGGGGGAACGCGTTTCTAAGACCCTGAGGAAAAGTCCGGGCATCCACGGTTTTCTTTTGAGGGAGCATGGACTTTATACTTGGGGTGCGGGCTTGCCGGAAGCCAAACGCCATGTTGAAATTCTGGAGTTCTTGATGGAAGTGCTGGTTCGCTCCGGTGCGGCGCAGAGCGCATAATTTCTGAGTTGATTGAAATTGGGAGTGGAACACCATGGCTGTCCTTCGTATTCCTGATGAGAACCGTTCGCTCCGCGAGCATGAGGAAGTGCGCGAGTATCTTGCCGGCATTGGCATCGATTACGAGCGATGGGAAACCTCGGCTGACTTGCCAGAGGATGCTTCCGCGGATCAAGTCCTACAAGCGTACGGCGAACAAGTCGAAAAACTGAAGCGTCAGGGCGGCTACGCCACGGCGGATGTGATCGACGTGCATGCCGATACTCCGGGGCTGGAGGCCATGCTGGCAAAATTTAACATTGAGCACACGCACGACGAAGATGAAGTGCGCTACATCATCGCCGGACGCGGCCTATTCCATATTCACTCGGCGCTAGGACCGGTTGTGGCAATCGAAGTGGAAGCGGGCGACTTGATCCGCGTGCCACGCGGCACGCGGCACTGGTTTGATCTCTGCTCTGACCGCCGCATTCGAGCGATTCGGCTGTTCCAAGAAAAGGCTGGCTGGACGCCTCACTACACCCGCAGCGGCGTGGACCGGAATTATGAACCGGTTTGCTGGGGACCTCGATACATTCCGCCGCAAACGGCGGCGAAATAATCGGTGTGTCTCCAATCGACCCATCTCAAGTCCGCGTCATTCTTCTGGATATAGAAGGAACGACCACTCCCTTTGAATTTGTTTACCAAACGCTGTTCCCGTATGCGAGCCGCAAACTGGAAGCGTTCCTAGGAGCGCACCGGCAAGATCCCGAGATTCAGTCTTTGATTCAGGATCTGCGCGCGCAGCATGGGGCCGACGAGCGCAACGGCCTAAACCCGCCTGGATGGATGGACGAACCGGTAGCAGCGCGGCTGCGTTTATGCATGGCCTACTGCCAATGGCTGATTGCCCGGGACAGCAAGTGCGCGCCCTTGAAGGCTCTCCAAGGAAAAATCTGGCATCAGGGATATGCAAGCGGGGAACTGCGCGGGGAAATTTTTCCTGATGTGCCGGCGGCCTTCGAACGCTGGCGGCGGCAGAAAAGAATCATCTGCATCTATTCCTCGGGAAGCGTCCTGGCGCAGCAAAACCTCTTTCGGACCACGCCTTCTGGCGATCTGACTTCTTACATCACGGCTTTCTTCGATACCAGTGTGGGCGTAAAAACCGAAGGGGCGAGCTACAAGAGAATCGCCGTTTCGCTTTCGTATGCGTCACACCAGTTCTTGTTTATTTCCGACGCGGTGAAAGAAATCCGAGCGGCGCGGTCGGCAGGAATGCAACCCCTCCTCTGCGTGCGAGGCGAGCATCCCGCGCCGGCCGCTTCCGACGTGGGAGTGATTCACGATTTCAGCGGCGTGCTTCTCGATTGAGCGGCCTGCCCACAGCGAGCGGGCTCTGCCAGAAACTCTCGAGGGATGCGGCTACTTAGCTCCCCACTCGGCGTACAGCTTTGTGATGGCCGGACCGATGGTGAATCCCCAGGCATAAATGGGGAAATTCTTGAACTGGTCTGGCACTACATAGCGGTGCTGCGCTTCATCCACCGGAACACCCGACTTGAACATCTTCTCGGCCTGCCCGGCGATGTCGTCAAACAATTCGCGCAGCGCGGCGACACCTTCCTGGCCGCAAATCTGGCCATGACCCGGGACAAAGAGCGTGTCCTTATCGAATGCGGCAAATTTCTTCAAAGTGTCGCGCCAACCTGAAATCGTGGCTTTCTCATCGAAGCACACTGGGTACCAGCCGCTGAAGAGCAAATCGCCGGCGTACACAACGTTCTGTTCGGGGACGCGTACGATCATGTCCGTTCCGGAGTGACCCGCGTAGGACTCGATCACCGCCGTCAGACCTCCAAGATCAATCGGCATGGGGAGCTTCGCCGGATCAAGCGGATGATTCGGCAGGCCAATCACGGTCGAGCTGGCAATCTGAAAGATTCCAGTCACCGCGTTGAGATCACTTTGCGCATGCGCCCGCTTCGCATCCGACTTAGCGTCCTTGACGCGCTTCTCGTACGGCCCCAGCGCTGCCGCCTTATCCAATCCTTGCAGGGGCGCATAGCTATCGACGATGCGCTTCGCCGTTGCCGCGTGAGCCCAGAGTTGCACGCCATTGCCACCGTAAAACGAATTTCCCATGGAATGGTCGAAGTGATAGTGCGTGTCCAGCGCGCCCTTCACGGGGACTTGACTGACCATGCGCAGCGCGTCCATTTGGAACGATGCTCCCGCAGGCCCCGCGTACCCTTCCAGAAGCAGCGCGGCATCTTTCCCGGCGAGAAAACCGCCGTTGCACACCGTGGTGTAACCTTTCGATGGATCGGAGATGGTGGCGTACAGACCGTTGCCAATTTTCCGCACTGATGCGAACCCTTTGTCCACTACCGGCGTCGGAGTGACTCGGGAGTCGCGTGCCAGTTCCGCCGCAAGCGCCGGCAAAGGAATCATTTTTGCTATTGCGGAAAAGGCTCCGAAACAGGATGTTTTGACGAGGAAATTGCGACGTGAAAATTGACCCGAGTTGACCGCTCCACAGTCCAGATTCGTAAGGTCGATCATATTTCCTCCTCCGGAATTGAGACTTGGATAGGATGACTGCGATTGAGAGTAACTTATTCCAGCAGAGACTTCCAAGAGGGCAAATTTCCGATGCTTCCAGTAAAGTGGACCAGAATACGAAGCTGCCGTTCAAAACACGCCGTGCGTGCAAATAATTGATACGCGGAACCTTCGTTGCGTACCATGGAGCGTGTCAGCGGCAACTCAGTCCTAAGTTATTCAGCCGGGATTTCGTCACTCCTCGAGGGAGGCGCTCGATCATGCGTAAATTCGGATTTTCGATGGCGTTGACTGTGGGCTTGCTGCTTGTTCCGTCCTCGCCGGGGCAAGACTCGCGCAATGAGTGCATCCAGCGGTGCTACACCCAGCCGACGGGGGGGGATCCTGAAGTGCAGCGGCAGGAGATCTTTAGCCTCGAAAGAGAAGCGGCGCGCGCCATCCAACTGAGCAATGGAACTTTTTTTCGCCGTGTGTACAGCGAGGAATTTGCAGGCACGCTTTCGCATGGCCAGCAGGTAAATAGGGACCAATGGATTGCGACGATTGAATCACCTGGCTTCCAGCGAGAATCGTTTAACGTCTCCGACATTAAAGTCCGCATTTTTCAGGAGACGGCGGTGGCGACTTGCCTCTGGTCATCACGGTTCATCATCAACGGCCGACATGTTAGCAGCCAACTGCGCGCCATCCATGTGTATCTCAACACGCCTAATGGCTGGCATGTGATTTCCGGTCAAACAACCAATCTGCCTCCCGACGTACAGCAGATGTTGTAGCTTTTCTTGATTTAGTGAACGCGGGCGACGCGCGGCGACGCGCGTTGACGCCTTCTAAAGCGAATGTTACGCTCCCGGTTCGCTTTTCAAACGCATGCGCGCCGTCGACTTGATCCGCAAGAAACGTGATTCCGGGGAACACTCCCGCGAAGAAATCGATTTTCTGGTTTCTGGCTATACGCGTGGCGAAATACCTGATTACCAGATGGCCGCGTGGCTGATGGCCGTGTGGATCCGCGGGATGAACCGCTCCGAGCTTGCGGCGCTCACCGAAGTGATGCTGTACTCGGGCGAAGTCCTCAACCATTCCGAAATTCCCGGCAAGAAAGTCGATAAGCATTCCACCGGAGGGATTGGCGATAAGACTTCTCTGATTCTTGCTCCCATAGTCGCAGCTGGTGGTCTGACGGTTCCGATGATCAGCGGCCGCGGCCTCGGCCACACCGGCGGCACGCTCGACAAACTGGAAGCGATTCCGGGCTTCCATGTGAATCTGTCGCTGGAGGAATTTCGCCGTGTCCTGCGCGAATGCGGCATGGGCTTGATCGGCCAGACCGCGGAAATTGCTCCGGCTGACAAGAAAATCTACGCGCTGCGGGACGTGACTTCGACGGTCGAAAATATCGGCCTCATCTGCGCTTCCATCATGAGCAAGAAACTTGCTGAAGGTATCGACGCCTTGGTCCTCGATGTGAAAAGCGGTTCCGGCGCCTTCATGAAAAAAGAGGAAGATGCCGTTCGGCTCGCCGAAGTCATGGTGGAAACCGGAAAACGCATGGGCAAGAAAGTGGTGGCGCTCATCACCGGCATGGATCAGCCGCTGGGCCGCATGGCCGGGCACGCGAATGAAGTCGCCGAGTCCTTGGAGGTCTTGAAAGGCCGCGGCCCAATCGATCTGCGTGACTTGAGCCTGGATCTTTCCGCGTGGATGTTCTATCTCGGCGAAAGAACGAATAGCGTGGAAGAAGGCCGCCGCCTCGCGGAAACCATGATTGCCACGGGCCAGGCACTCGAAAAATTCCGGCAAGGGATTCGCCTGCAAGGCGGTGATGAACGCGTCATCGACGAACCGGAACGTCTTCCCATCGCGCGCCTGCATTTCCACGTAGCGAGCTCCGCCAGCGGGTTCATCACCAGCACGAACTGCGAGGGATTCGGAATCGCGCTGGCCATGCTTGGCGGAGGCCGTGAGAAGAAGGAAGACAAGATCGATCACGGCGTTGGCCTCGAATTCCACAAGCGTATCGGCGATCGCGTGGAAAAGGGAGAACCGCTGGCCACCATTCATTACAATAGCGAAGCCAAACTTGCCGAAGCAAAGAGCCTGGTCGCGGAGAGTTATCACTTTGGCGAGGAAGCGCCGCGAGAAAAGCGGCCGCTCGTGCGCCGCCTTATTGGCGCTTGATCCGTTTCTTCCGAGAGGGGTGTTCATGGGACGCTTCACCGGTGTACTCGGCATGGCCGCTATTCTTGCCGCTGCGTGGCTCTTCAGCACGAATCGGCGCGCGATTAAGCTTAAGACCATTGCTTGGGGGTTGGGACTCCAGTTGGCGCTGGGATTTTTCGTTTTACGTTCCGGTGTGGGTAGTTCGGTGTTTGGCTTTCTCGGGGCGGGCGCAAATAAGCTGCTAGGTTTTTCCTACGCCGGTTCCGCGTTTGTTTTCGGCGATCTCGGCCTGCCGAAGGAAATCTCCCGGCTTGGCTTTTCTTTTGCTTTCCAGGTGCTGCCGACAATCATTTTCATTGCCGCCTTTTTTGCAGTGCTCTATCACCTCGGCGTGATGCAGCTCATCATCCGCGCTGCCGCGTGGATGATGACCCGCGTGATGGGGGCCAGCGGCGCGGAGTCCCTAAACGTCGCCGCCAGCATTTTCATGGGTCAGACCGAAGCGCCCCTCACGATCCGGCCCTTTCTTCCCAAACTTACCAAATCGGAACTCATGGTGGTCATGACTAGCGGCATGGCGCACATCTCAGGCGGAATGATGGCCGGGTACATTCAAGTAGGTGGGGCCGATCCAAAGAACCTTCTGACCGCCGTCATTATGACGGCGCCCGGAACGCTGCTCATGGCCAAGATGCTCGTTCCGGAAACCGAGCAGCCGCTCACTGCTGGCCGCGTGGAAATGCCGCCAATGGAAAAAGAAACCAATCTTCTCGGAGCCATCGCTCGCGGCACGAGCGATGGCTTGCATCTAGCGCTCAACGTTGGGGCCATGCTGATTACCTTCATCGCTTTGCTGGCTTTGCTCAATGCCATGATGAGCGGCGTCCACAACTGGCCGCACACGGCTTGGTTTCCAGAAAGTTTACAGACCGTTTTCGGCTGGATCTTCGCCCCCGTTGCCTGGCTGATCGGAGTGCCCTGGCATGACGCAGCTAGGATTGGCAACCTGCTCGGGACGCGCATGGTGATCAACGAATTCGTCGCTTTTGGCCAGCTTGGTCCCATGAAAGGCACCCTCGATCCGCGCACTTTTGCCATCGCCACGTTTGCTCTTTGCGGCTTTGCCAATTTCAGCTCCATCGGCATTCAGATCGGCGGCATCGGCGCGCTCGCGCCGGAACAGCGCAGCCAACTAGCAAGATTCGGCATCCGTGCCATGCTCGCCGGCACCATGGCAAACTTAATGTCGGCTTCCATCGTGGGGATTCTTTCGTGAGCGGGAAGAAGGGGTCCAAGACCAACACTCGGAAAACGGTTTTGTCCGGAAAAATCGCCAAAGTAATGCGAGCGAGCAATTCATCGCTCGGCGAGTTCGAGCGCGCTGGCCAAGCGGCTGACTTTATTTTTTCTGAGACAACTCTGAAACCGAAGATTGCCTTGGTTCTAGGCTCCGGGCTAGGCGCTTTCGCAGACGAGTTCGACAATGCCGCAAAAATTCCTTACGCGAAAATCCCACACTTCCCACAATCGACCGCCATCGGCCATGCCGGAAAACTCGTCATCGGGAAAGTGGGGGCCATTCCCGTCGCCGGAATGCAAGGCCGTGTCCATCTTTACGAGGGTTATTCCGCGAAAGAGGTCGTCTTCCCCATCAGGGTTTTCGCGCGTATGGGCGTCGAAGCCGTCATCTTGACCAACGCCGCGGGCGGCATCAAACGCGAATTTTCCCAGGGACGCCTCGTGGTCATCAGCGATCACGTCAATTTGCAGGGGGTCAATCCTCTTACCGGACCAAATGACGAAAGATTCGGCCTGCGTTTTCATGACATGACCTCGGCTTACGACCAGCGCTTTCGCGAAATGGCCGTGGGCGAAGGAAACCGGTTGGGTATTGGCTTGTATGAAGGTGTATACGCAGGGCTTCTCGGCCCGAGCTATGAGACGCCGGCGGAAATCCGCTACTTGCGGGCGATTGGCGCTGATCTGGTCGGCATGTCCACGGTCCCGGAAGTGATTGCCGCGCGGCATTGCGGCATTCGCGTGCTC
Source organism: Candidatus Cybelea sp. (assembly GCA_035510055.1). Classification (GTDB taxonomy): domain Bacteria; phylum Acidobacteriota; class Terriglobia; order Acidiferrales; family UBA7541; genus Acidiferrum. Next base: position 152,361 of record DATKHV010000020.1, read on the forward strand.
GGGATCTCTTGCGTGACGAATGCCGCCGCGGGAATTCTGGATCAGCCGCTCAACCACTTGGAGGTCTTGGAGACCGCCGAACGCGTCAAGGGGCAATTCATCGGTTTGCTGAAAGCGGTCATACCAAGAATTGCGGAGGCCATCGCTTGAGCGAATACGAAACCCTTATTTCCGCCGCAAGGCAGGCGAGGGAAAACGCCCACGCGCCCTACTCCAATTTTCGCGTGGGCGCCGCGCTGCGCGCCACGTCAGGAAGAATTTTTGGCGGCTGCAACGTCGAGAACGCCACCTACGGCCTCACCGTTTGTGCCGAGCGCATCGCCATCTTCAAAGCCATCAGCGAAGGCGAGCGGGGCTTCGATGCCATCTCCGTCGTTACGGACACTGACACCTTGACTCCTCCTTGCGGCGCCTGCCGCCAATTGATTTGGGAATTTTGTGGCGACGTTCCTGTGATTATGTGCAATCTCCAGGGCAAGACCGAAGTCCTTCAAATGCGCGAGCTATTTCCGAAGCCTTTTGACTCCTCCCATTTATAGGACCGCCAAATCGTATCCTGCCGCCTCCTAAGAGAGGATTTGACTCTGGAGTGCACTCCAGGGTGTAACCTGTTCAGTAGAGGGTAAGGTGATGCAAATCGGTGAGGTTGCCAGAAAAATCGGTCTCAGCGTTGATGCGATTCGCTTCTACGAACATAAAGCCCTGTTGCCTATTCCACCCAGAACAGCAGGTGGATTCCGGCAGTACGCCGACAGGGACCTCGAGACGCTGGGTTTTATCCGTGGTATTCAGGGTTTGGGATTCACTCTCGCTGAGGTGCGGGAACTTCTTGAGCTGCGCGAAAGCAAGATAATGCCATGCGCGCCGGTGCGCCGGCGGTTAGAACAAAAGCTGACAAGTGTGCGTCAGAAACTGGCCGATCTCAAAAGGTTGGAGCGCGATTTGCGTGGGGTTCTCGACCGATGCCATCAACAGAAACGTAAGCGCTCCACCCGCTGCCCGCTCTGGAGTGAAATAAAACCACGAAAATCGGAGGGTGCCCGTGAGAATTGAAGTGCTTTATGTGACGAATTGTCCTCATCTTCCTACTGCTGTGAAACAGCTGAAAGCCATCCTCTCCGCCGAAGGCGTGGCGGATGAGATTCAGGAAGTGGAAGTGAAAGATGGACGGTCAGCAGAGCAATTCAAGTTTCGAGGTTCCCCAACGATCAGAATCAACGGACGAGACATTGACCTCGCAACGCAGGCATCAGAACTGTTCGCGCTGGCGTGCCGAATCTATCCGGGAGCGAAGGAGACTAGTGTGCCGTGCGCAAAGATGATGCGGCGGGCCATCCGCGAGGCTCTCGAGGAAGAAAAGATATGAAGCAAGGCTCCGGCATTTCTGCGTCCCTCGGAGCGATCTTGAGTTCCCTTGCAACCATGGGTTGCTGTCTGCCTTTAGGATTTGCCGGCGCGCTGGGAGCGGCGGGCGCTAGCGCATTTCTCGAGAGATTCCGGCCCTGGCTTCTGGCGCTTTCCATTCTTTTCTTGGGAATTGGATTTTGGCAACAGCACCGCGCGAGACTGTGCTCTTTGAAGCGAAACTATTTGAGCGCAGCGCTGCTTTGGACCGCGGTGGCGTTTGTTGTGGCCATGGTCGTCTTCCCCCAGCAAATCGCGGGGTTCCTTGCTGATCACCTTTCAGGGGCCGCCAAATGAGCCGGAAGACTGTTGCAATCGGCGTGCTCCTGGTGGTGCTTTTCCTTCTCGCGGTGTATGTAAGCCAGAATTCTTCCACGCCGCCTGGACAACAACCGCTTATCACGCTTGCTGGCGAGAATTTCGCCTCGTTCCAAGAGGCTTTTGACAAGCCCCCAGAGGGGGCCCGCCTGCTGCTCCTTCTTTCTCCCACATGACTAACTTGTCTGCGGGGGGCCTCCGCAATCGAACAACTTTTGAACGGCAATACCGACCCTTCGCTCCGGGTGCTGGTTGTATGGGAGCCCATGCTTCCCACGGACTTGCGTTCGCCTGTTCACAGCACGCTTGTCAGAATCCCCGACCAGCGCGCCAGTCAATTTTGGGACCCGCAGCATCTTGTCGCGAAAGAGCTTCGCAAGATCATCCTTGAAAACGCCGCGCAGCCGAAGCCGGACTGTTGCATTGACCTTGGATTTTACTGGGACGATGCCATTTTGTATCCAGCCCACTCCAAGTGGCGGCAGAACCCCACCGCCATGTTCTGGAATGGCCCGGTCGTGCGTGTGGCCTCCGCACTTGAGCCGGCGCTCCAAAATCACCGATAGGGCTGCTCTCAGGATTTGGCGTAGTAGCAGACCCCGCCGCGATATGGATTGAGCAACGGTTAATTGGGTTTTTTCCGTCCGATTTTTCGGTGGGTTGTATGGTGATGTTCAACAATGCCAGATGGCTCAAATTGGGGATGCCCCCGAAGTCCCAATGGCATTTGAGCTGGCTGGCGCTCGCGAGCTAGGCGCCGCGAGTCTCCAACCCTAGCAACAACCGTTCAAGCTGACGCTCTGCTGTCGCGAGGGTCTGGGGCGATTACTGCTGATCTGGCTTGCGGACCGCCACTTTGCGCTTATCCTGAACCGCCACGGCATCGCGTGGCGAGGATTTCGACGCTTCGCGGGCTGCGGCGAGCTGGAGGTTTGCACTAGCACCAGCCTTCTTGTTCTGCGCCAGATAGGAACTAGTTTGCTTAGCTAACTTGATTTTGGGAGTCAGCGGTGTCCGAGCGGCAATCTCCCATGAGTCCGTGCCGTCGAAATGGTCGGGGCTGACTTCCGACTGCGCTTTGCAGGTCGGCGCGAAGAGCATCAAAGCTCCGAAGCCAAGCGCTAGCGTCAGTATCTTCAACAAATTAAACGGTTTCATGCACGTCCTCCGCTTCGAACTTCAACATGGTTGCCCAGGTCACCGCTTCAGAAAGGTAGAATTTCTGGGTTAGTCAATTTTCTCGGCCGCTTCTACGCGGGTCGATAGACCGGCAGTACTACATGTGTCCGGCTCGACAATATCCGAGGGCTGCCGCAATCTCGGAATTTCTCCCTCATTCGGCCCGGAAAGCGTATGATCTCTTTGTCGCTCCCACCCCGACACCCAGCTTCCCATTTTGCGGAGCACAGCGGGTGTCCCCATGCAAGCCATTGTCCACCGTCTGGAAAAACGCATGCCCGTGACTATAAGAGTGGATCTTTGCAGTCTGGATGTCCGTCATCCCGCGCAGGAGGGCCTCACGGAAAATATAAGCGCCCATGGCGCCCGCGTTGTTTCTGCTAATTCCTGGAAATTGAATGAGCGGCTGAATCTGTGGTCCGTCCCCGGTGATTTCCGTGCTCGTGCCCGGGTTGTTTATTGTGAGCCTCTAAAGAGCCATTCGTTTGCCATCGGATTGCAGATCCTGGCCTCTAAGGGAGGCTGGAAGTAAGGCCCCCAGTAAACCCTCGGCAATCCAACCGTATCCCGCAAAAGTGTCTTGGAAACTAGCGCGAAAGTGCGAGCAGCGATTCGTTTAGCAAAGTCAAGTCAGAGTCCAGCCGGTAGAACCCTGGACGCCAGCCTGCTGGAGTCTCATTGGGCGGGAAGTTGATTACAGCGAAGTCGTTAGACGAGACTTGATCGTTGGCCAATTTTGGAAATGCGTCGCCGACATAAGTGGCAACGTGCTGGCTTACAACGCGCTCGCATTCATTGACTGAAAGAACAGCGCGAAGCATACCCTGGTTTTTGGCGTGGGGTTGGCAAAAGTAAAGGGTTGGCATACGAAGGCATCATCGGCATTTCGGCGAAAATCTTGAATAGTACGATAGGACCATTTTGCGGGGATTCGAGAAAATGGTGGAAGCCTCCTTGGTCATTGCGTAACCGACCTTATTTCAATAGCTTACGAATTCGCCTTTGCTTTTTTAACGATCAGAAGGCGGTAACTAAAGAGAACGCTTCCGAAAAGGAAACACTTGGCAGCCATTCACAAGGTGCGGCCCGGAGGGGCAAACAGGTGGATTCAGCAGACAAGCAGGTCCAAGGCCGTCAGCGCGTAGATCGCCGCGCAATCAATGATCTTTCGCAGGTCGACATATTCATTCGGCCCGTGTGCCACGGAGAGGAGCCCCGGACCATAGGCATAGGCCGGGACACCCCGAGCGGCGTAGAAGCGAATCTCCAGCAAACCAGGGCACATCTCAAATCGCGGCGCCGCGCCAGTAACCGCCTGCACGCTGCGCGTCAGCGCTTTGCCGAGCGGTTCCCCCTCTTCGCATGCGGAGGATTCTCCTTCTTGCAGGATTTCCCACTCCAAGCGAATCCCTTCCCGCCCGCAGTTCTCCAGGACGTCGATCAATCGCCCTTTCTCGTCCTCAAGACTCTCCTCGGGATTGATTCGACGGTCCATAGTGAACCAGCACTCCTCCGGCACCACGTTGAAATTCGTCCCGCCGCCGCTTTGCCCTCCCAGCATGAGAATCGATTGGCGCGCTTGGTCATCCCCGACGTTGGACTTGGTCGTTTTTTGCTCGACTTCCAGCTTCAAATCTTGGAGCCGCCCGACAACTTGAACCATTCGCTCGAACGCGTTTTCCCCTTGGTGCTGTAAACCAACGTGAGCGGATTTTCCCAGCACTCGAGCGCGCAGAGAAATGGCTCCGCGGTTCGCGTTCCATACGACTCCGCTGGTCGGCTCCGCCAAAAGCATTCCAACGCCGCCGCGCCCCAATTTTCCCTGCACCGCCAGCCAGGCTGACCCGCCTTGGCCTCCCGTCTCTTCATTGGGTACCAGCGTCAACCCGATTTTTCCGCCCAGTTTGGCACCAATTTTTTTCAACGCGAGAATCGCGTAGAGCATGGCCACAATCCCGCCTTTCATGTCGCAGGAGCCGCGCCCGAACAAAAAATGCTCCTTGCGGACCGGCCGGAATTGGTCCGGGGATTGCGCCGGCACAACGTCGTAGTGTCCATGAAAGTAGAGAGTTCGCTCGCCGCGGCCGTATTCGGCCAGCAAGCTCACAAGAGGCTCGCCGCCATCCTTATTTTGACCCGCAGCCGTTATGCGCTGGCAATCCAAACCTACGCCACGCAGATGTTTCTCAAGCAGCTCCGCGCACGCGCCGTAATTCTTGCCCGGGGGATTTTCTGTGGGGATGGACACCAATTTCGCCAGCAGACCAGCCATCTCGCCCTCGCGCTGCTTGAGCCATTCCAGTAGCGTGCTAGTCTCTACTCTGTCGCTGCGCGCTGGTTTCGCCATGGCGCACCAGGCTAGAAGTTCTGGCGCGTGACACCAAGCTCCATTTTGGTACGAGCGGATCGCCAAACAGGCTCTCCTGGTCCCATCCCAGTGGAGACCGTTCAATCGATACCGCGAGGATTCAGCGGGCTGTGGTAGTCTGTGCCGCAATGGAATCCTCCAGCCGGGAAGAAGCATGACCAGCGGCACAAACGCCTTCCCAGTATTGCGGTGGATGGGCTTGCTGTGGACGCTGGTGTGGTTGCCGGCTTACATCCGATTTTGGGGCTGGGCGAATCTGTTGCACTTGTGCGATGTCGCGGTAATCCTCGGATGCATGGGTTTGTGGTGGGGAAGCTCTTTGCTGATTTCCAGCCAAGCCGTCAGCTCGCTGGCTGCGGGGATCCTTTGGTCCACCGATATTGCCTGGCGATTGGCAAACGGACACCCTTTCGTTGGCGGCACGGAGTACATGTGGGATGCCCGCGTGCCGCTTTGGGCGCGGCTGCTTTCCAGCTTTCACATCGGCCTTCCCTTGGTGCTTCTCTGGGCCATGCGCAAAATAGGGTACGACCGCCGCGCTCTGGCCTTGCAAGCAGCCATTGCGGCGGCGCTTTTCATTGCTTCGCGGTTCTTGCCCTCGGACTTCAATATGAACTACGTCTACCGAGATCCTCTCTTTCATCGGTCTTGGGGGCCTGCTCCCGTGCACGTGGCACTGATTTTTCTCGGAACCGTCGCGCTGATTTATTGGCCGACCCACCTTTTCTTATGCTGGCTGTTTCCGGTGGCGAGCGCCGCCAAATGAATCTGTGCGCGTAGGGGCGGCTTGGTTACCTGGAGCGAAGCAGAAGGGCCCCGCCTCGGTGGGCCGCGGTATGGGCAAGAAACTCAAGGGACGCAAAAACCCAGGAGTACCGAAGAATGGGCACGGACGTTGATAAGAATCGTGAAAAGTACATGGCCATGTTAAAAACCGCCGTTGACGAAGCGCGTCTCGGGCTCGAGGAAGGCGGAATCCCCATTGGCGCTGCCCTCTTTGATCAAAATGGAAAATTGCTAGGGCGCGGCCACAATCGCAGGGTGCAAGAAGGCGATCCTTCCGTCCACGGCGAAACCGACGCCTTTCGCAAAGCCGGCCGCCAGCGCACTTACCGCGACAAAATCATAGTCACCACGCTAGCTCCCTGCTGGTACTGCAGCGGCCTCATTCGCCAATTCGGTATCGGCACCGTAGTCGTCGGCGAGTCCGTCAATTTTCAGGGTGGCATCGCTTGGCTGCGCGAAAACGGCACCAAAGTCTGGGACCTCCACTCGGAAGAGTGCGTGAGCATGCTCGCGAAGTTTGTTGCCGAACATCCAGAAGTGTGGAAGGAAGACATCGGCGAAGAGTGAATTCTACAGGGGCGGGTATTTAGCCAGTCTCGCGGGAGACTCCGCTGCGTTACTGCTGCCAGCCGCCGCCCAGAGCTTGATAGAGCTGAACCAGCGCTTGCACCTCGTTGTTTTGTGCTTGAACAAGGTTCAGCTGGTCAGAAAAGTAATTCGTTTCGTTGGTAAGCACTTCCAAATAGTCGGTAGCTCCAGCCTTGAAGCGCATTTGGGACAAATGAGCGGCGTCCTGGGCCGAAGCCGTCAGACGTTCTTGCTCGATGCGGGATTCTCGATTCTTGCGATAGGCGATCAGACCGTTTGATACGTCGCGGAAAGCGCCTTTGATGGTCTGCTGATACGTCAAAAGCGCTTGCTGTTGCTGAGCTTCCGCCAACCGCACGTTGTTCTTCAGGCGGCCGCCCTCAAAGATCGGCTGCGTGAGGGTTCCACTTAAGGTCCACAATCCGGCCGGGCCGCTGAGCAGATTGCTCAACGCTGAACTTTGAAATCCAGCCGACCCGGTAAGAGCAATCTGCGGGAAGTAAGCTGCTCTTGCCACGCCGATCTGCGCATTGGCGGCCACCAAATTCTCTTCCGCTTGGCGAATGTCGGGGCGGCGTTCCAGCAGGGAGGAAGGCAAGCCGGCCGGCACCTCCGGCGCATGGGGCTGCTGCGTTATTGTCAGGCCTCGCGGAACGGAACCAGGGTTATTCCCCAACAAGAAGCTGATGGCATTTTCTTGCTGCGCGATTTGCCGCTCCAGGTCAGGTATCTGCGCAGAAGCGGTGTAGACCAGTTCTTCCGCTTGGCGCTGGTCCAGCATCGTGTCGATGCCATGCTCGGTTAGCTGGGTAGTGAGTTCCAGCGATTCCTTTCGCGAGGCGAGAGTGCGCTTGGAGATCTCCAGCGCCAAATCGAGTTCGCGCAATTGGAAATAGCTGCTCGCGATACTGGCGACCAGCGTGGCAACCACTTGCTGGCGAGCCCAATCACTGGCCAAAAGATTCGCCCTGGCTGCTTCGGTGGCTCGCCGATACCTGCCCCAGAAATCCAAATTCCAGGACGCGGACGCGGTTAGCTCCCCATTCGTCAGCGAATACGATGGTATCGGGCCGATTGCCGGATTGCGAGTGCTTACAAGGTTAGCGCCGCCGTTCAGGGAAGGATATTGGTCGGCGCGTGTGATCCCAAGTTGTGCCTGGGCCTGGAGGATACGCGAAGCGGCGATGCGCACGTCATAGTTGTTGCCGAGAGCCGTGCGAATCAAACCTTGAAGTTCTTGGTCCTGAAATACGTTCCACCACTTTTCGTCCGCCAGCGAGGCGCTTGCGGCTTTCGGCGATTCCTCCGGAGTTGCCCCGCGATAGGTGGTGGGCAAGTCGGCTTTCGGGCGATTATAGTTGGGGCCGACCGTGCAACCGGACAAATAGGCCGCGCACCCGAAGAGGGTCGCATACCTGCAGAACTCCGAAAAACTACCTAGAACCGTCGCCTTCATCGGTGTCAGTCCCCCAAGCCCGGTTGCGGCGTAGCCGAGCCGCCGGCAGCGGGAACTCCCGAGTGGCGCGCCCGGAAGAATGACACGCGATCCAGCACTTTTTCTTGGAACTCTTCCAGGTACAGGTAGATGGCCGGTGTAACGTACAGAGTGATGAACTGCGAGACAATCAAGCCGCCTACCACCACCAGCCCCAGCGGGCGGCGCGAAGCCCCATCAGCCCCAAATCCCAGCGCAATCGGCAATGCGCCCATTAACGCCGCGAGTGTGGTCATCATAATCGGCCTGAAACGTTCCATGCTGGCGTCGTGTATGGCCTGATCATCCGGTACTCCGTGCTCCACGCGCTGTTGCGCGAAATCTACGATCATGATTCCGTTTTTCTTGACGATGCCCATCAACATGAACATGCCGATGAACGCGTACAGCGAAGCTTCCTGACCGAAGATCCATAGGGTCAGGAGTCCGCCGACCAGGGCCACCGGCAGGGATGATAGAACCGTGATGGGGTGCAGATAACTCTCGTAGAGAATCGCCAGGATCACATACATCACGAACACTGCCAGGAACATCAAGATCGTCAGGCTGGAGACGGTGTCGCGAAACGTGAGCGCCTCGCCCTGCAACCCGCCGCGAATTCCCGGCGGAAGGATTTGCGCGGCGGAATTCTCCACAAACTGCGTGGCTTGGCCGATCGTGTATCCCGGTTTCAAATTGAAGAACAACGTGACGCTGGTGAACTGATTAAGATGATTCACGGACTGCGGACCCAGCCGGGAATTCCACGTAGCCAGCGCGCTCAACGGGACCATGCGTGTCCCGTCATCGCTCTTGATGTACAGCAGGTGAAGGTCCTGAGGCTCGGACCGCTCATTGTCGGCGACCTCCAGAATCACTTGGTACTGATCGGTCGGCTTCTTGATCAAGTAGACGTAGTTTTGCGAATACGCCGAATGCAAGAGGTTCAGAATGCGCGTTTCAGAAACTCCGTAAAGTTTCGCCTGGTCTCGCAGAAGGTTGATTTGCAAGTTCGGCGTGTGATTGAACAAGTCAGAGTTCACGAAAAGAAATCCCGGGAACTCGTGCATCTTCTGAATTAGCTTCCCCGCCGTCGCGTAGACCTCGTTCGGATCGATACCGGATATTGCGTAAGCGAACTGTCCCTGCAAGTTCGCCGTCGCGCCGGTGCTGATCTGCAGCACGGGTTGCGGTTTCAAGAAGGTGATCAACCCAGGAGCATTGGCGTTGAGCTGGCCCATTAATTGACCTGATACCACCCCGATCGGCGCACGCTTGTCTGGATCTTTTAAGAACGCAAGAACCAAGCCCTGGTTCGCCGGAAAGAATGTGTTGTTGCCGCTCATCGTGAAGGTCATGTCCACGGCGGGATTGGCATGCAGAACGGCTTCGACTTCCTCCTGGTGCTTGTGCATCTCGTAGGGCGAGGTGCCTTCTTGGGCGACAAACACTCCCAGCGTAAAGGAACTGTCGCCCACAGGCAGAAACGCTTTCGGGATGACGTAGAAGAGATATCCCGTTCCCACCAGGCAGACCACCCAGGTGGCCAGGGAGATCCAGCGATGACGAAGGAAGAACCACAAGGAGCGCCCGTAAAGCCCCAGCACTCTCTTCTCAATTCCGCCTATCACGCGCTCCACCCAGGTCTTCTTGGCGTGTTCGCCCCGCTCCGCCAACAACCCCGAGCACATCAAAGGCGTCAGCGTGAGGGAGACGATGCCGCTGGCAAAAATGGAAACAATGATGGTAATTGAGAATTCCCGGAAAATTCGGCCGACTAACCCGCTCATGAACACCAGCGGAAGAAATACCGCCGCCAGCGACACGGTCATCGCTAAAATCGTAAAGCTGATTTCCCTCGCCGAGTTTAGGGAAGCCTCCAGCGCTCCTTGCCCTTCCTCCATCAGCCGAACCGTGTTTTCCAGGAATACGATGGCATCATCTACCAGAAACCCGATCGCCAGCGTCAGGGCCATCAACGATAAATTGTCCAAGCTGTAGCCCAGAATATTCATCACCACGAAGGTGAGCAGCAGCGAGAGCGGCAAAGCCACCGCGGGGATCAGTGTGTCGCGGGCGCGGCCCAGAAACATAAAAATAACCAGCACCACCAGCGCGAACGCAATGTAGAGCGTCTCCTGCACATCCTTAACGCTATTCACGATAGTCTGCGAACGGTCGTAAATCGGGATGATCCCCACCGAACTGGGAAGCTGCGCCCTCACCGTAGGAAGCAAATCGCGGATCGACTTGGCAACTTCAACGGCGTTGGAGCCGGCCCGCCGAAACACGGCCACCACCACTGTTGCCGAAGGAACTTCATGGCCGCGGTACCAAAAGCGCATCTTGATACGTTCGTCTTGCAGCCCGTTTTCAGCGGTGGCGATGTCCTTCAAGTAGACCGGAGCGCCATTTCCTTGCCGCACGATCAGATTTTCGTATTGACTGGCTTCGCTGAGCTGCCCCTCCGGTTGCAGAAGGAAAGTGTGATGTTCGCCGTCAAACTGGCCAGCGCCCGTATAACTCGTCCCGTTTTTTAGTGCTGCTACCAAGTCATCGATGGTCAGGTTACGCGACGCCATTGCCGAAGGGTCAGCCTTGATGCGCACGGCAGACTGCGCGCCGTACACGGCCACCTGGCTGACTCCGGGCAGAATGCTGATGCGCTCTCCCACCTGAGTGTTGGCGTAGTCATACAGCTGTCCTTGCGTGGCGCTGTCGCTGGTCAAGCCGATGTACATAATCGGCTGGTCGTTTGGATTGGTTTTGGTGAACGTCGGCGGGCTCGGCAGGTCCACCGGCAATTGTGCCGTGGCTCGGGAGAGCGCTGCCTGAACGTCTGTCGCCGCCGCGTCCACGCTCTTGGAAAGATCAAACTGCAGTACGAAGCTGCTGTGCCCTTGCCCGTTATTGGAAGTAATAAGCTGCAACCCCGGTATCTGCATAAACTGGCGTTCCAGAGGAGTCGCCACGTTGTTCGCCATGGTTTCAGGCGTAGCGCCAGGGTACCCGACGTTCACTTGGATGACCGGGTAGTCCACCGCCGGCAGATCGTTGACTGGCAAGCCAAAGTAGGCCAGCACGCCAAACAAAACCACGGAGACAGTCAGCACCGCCGTCATTACTGGCCGTCGAATAAATGGTTCAGAAAGATTCACGTAGCCTCGTTATCCTTACTTCGTGCTTCGGGCACTGCCACCCGCCGAAACTCCGCCCGCACCGGGCCCCGCCCCCTCAGCGACGCGGACTTTCCCGCCCGGCGGCACGGTCAATTGCCCCGTCACAATCACATTTTCTCCCGCCGCTACTCCCTGGATGATGACCACATTCTCTCCTTGCCGCTGCCCAAGCGTCACTGGCCGCAAGTCTGCCGTGCTGTCAGGCTTCACCACATAAACGAATGGCCCCTTTTGACTAATTTGCGTGGCCTGATTTGGAACCAGCACCGCATTTTTTTGGGTGGCCAATACGAGTCTCACATTAACGAACTGGCCAGGCCAAAAGTGATGATCGGGATTGGACATCGTCGCGCGCAGACTAACCGTGCCGGTGCCATTCTGCACCGCGTTGTCAAGAAACGTAACCTTTCCCGTGCGCGCGCGGTCTTCCGGATCGGAAGGCACACGCACTAACGCCTTCAAACTGCCGCGCGACATTTCCTTCTGCACGCCGGGAAGATCGCGCTCCGTCACGGTAAAGTCCGCATAGATCGGATCCAGCCGCTGGATTAGCAACAATCCGGTCGTGTTCGCTTGCACCACGTTGCCGACATCGACCAGACGAGCGCCGGCGCGGCCTTCGATGGGAGAGTGAATGTAACAGTACTCCAAGTTGAGCTTGGCAGTTTCCAGCGCGGCTTCAGCCGATTCAATCTGCGCCTGATCCACATCGACGGTATTCTTCTTCGTGTCGTAGTCCTGCTTGGAGATCGCTTTCGACCCTACTAGCTCCTCATCGCGTGCAAACTGAATCTTGGCGAGTTCCAGCGCCGCTTTGGCCTGCGACAAGCTGGCTTTCGCTGCGTCCAACTGAGCTTGATAAGGGCGCGGATCGATGACGAACAAGAGCGCCCCTTTGGCCAAGTCCGCCCCGTCCTGGAAATTCCGTTCCATGATGCGCCCGCCGACTTGCGGCGTCACGGTCACGGACTCGAACGCGCCGCTTTTCCCGATTTCGTCAAGGTACACGGGCACGTCCTGTGCTTGGGCTTTCGCGATGGTCACCAATGGTGGCGGCGGCATTTGCGGCCCAGCGGCTTGGGGGTTTGTTCGAGTGCAGCCACTCCCGATCACCTGCCCCAGCAGCATCGGAGCGAAATACAATAACTTGTATTTCAAACTCATTCGTAGCCCCCTGTTTCCTTTACGCACGAGGTGAGGAAAACGTTTCTGCTTGTCGTCCAAGATTCCGCCACCAATACGCCCCATCTTGCTTTGCACCGGATCACCGGCGAAGTAGAACGCACTGGAGTAAGAGGCGACCCAACGCCTACCGCTCGCACACTCCACCTCCATGGGCGACCTCGGGATGCTCTAGGAACTTAGATACCCCGGGCTTCCGTTCTGTTACTTGGAGCCTATTTGCTTAACGTTGACTCCCATAGGCGCGACAAGCTCGGGCTCATGCCCGCAACCTTGGAGGGGATGCTGCCAGCGGTGGCCGCCTCGCGAAGCGGCACTTTCCGGCCAATTGCGCCGTTATTAGCTTCGCCAAGCATTATGCCATAGCCAAACGCGACAAGTGCCCGGAGATACCTGCCAAAGCCCAGGAAGGGACAATACTCGGCTTGCTCGCAATGGACATCCCGCGCTTTCGGTGTTATCTCTGGGGCGGTTCTGACAGCGAAAAATGTCAAGCCGTTTCCGGGCACAACGGCACGACGTTTTTGCGAATCGTGAACGATGGCCGCTTTCAAAAATGATTTCGCGCATAGCGAAAATACCGAGAAGCTGAATATCGCCACGCACTTTGTGGATGCCCCGGCGGCACTCCATCCTGAGCGCACCGCCATCGTCGGCGAACAGCGAGAAATAACCTGCGGCGAATTGGCCGCGCTTTCGAATCGCGCGGGAACCGCGCTGCGCGCGCAAGGCGTTTCACGTGGCGACCGTGTCCTGATTGTTCTGCCGGATTCGCTGGAATTCGTGGCCGCCTTTTTTGGCGCCGCAAAAATCGGCGCGGTCGCCGTGCCGGTCAATCCCTACGCGCGTTCTTCGGATTATATTCATTACCTCGAAAATTGCGAGCCCCAAGTCGCGATTGTTTACTCCGAATCGCTATCAGAGTTTTTGCCCGCTTCCAGCGTGCGTCCGCAAATACCGGTTGTTGTTGTCGGTGAACAAGAAATCGGTCGTCACGGCGTGGCTTGCGCAAACTGGAGCGATTGGATTGCCACTGCCGGCGCGCAGCTGGCCGCCGCGGACACTTCGCCTCAAGATCCGGCATTCCTGCTTTACACTTCCGGCAGCGGCGGCGCTCCCAAAGCCGCCTTGCATCGCCACGCGGACATGCTGGTCACCAGCCGGAACTATGCACAAAGCATTCTCGGCTTGCGCGCGGATGATCTGACTTTTTCCGTGTCGAAATTGTTTTTCGCCTACGGCTTGGGAAACGGAATGTATTTCCCTCTCTCCGCTGGCGCGCGAACACTGCTGAATCCCCAGCGCACCACCGTCGCCGACGTGCTCGAGTTGGTGGCGCGTCACCACCCCACCGTTTTTTTTGCCGTCCCGACCTTTTATGCCGCGATCCTGCGGGAAACAGAGAAGACTGGCAGTCGCGTGGACTTTTCTTTCGTTCGAATGTGCGTCTCCGCGGGAGAGCCTCTGCCGGCCGAAATGTTTAACCGCTGGAAGCGGCAATTCGGAATCGAAATCCTCGACGGCCTCGGCTCTACGGAAATGTTGCACATGTTTATTTCCAGCATTCCCGGAAAGTGCAAACCAGGCAGCTGTGGTTTTCCAGTCCCAGGATATGAAGCGAAGATTGTCGATGACCGGGGAGAACCTGTGTGCGACGGCGAGACCGGCAATCTGTGGGTGCGCGGCGAGAGCGCTTTTGCCGAGTACTGGCGCATCCCCGAATTGACGGCGCGCACCAAACGCGGCGATTGGGTAGTGACCGGCGACAAATTCTTTTGCGATTCAGACGGTTATTACCACTATTGCGGCCGCGCCGACGACATGCTGAAAGTCGCCGGCATGTGGGTTTCGCCGACGGAAGTGGAGAACGCGCTGCTGGGGCACCCGCACGTCGCCGAAGCTGCGGTGGTTGGCGCGACGGACGAGCGAGGACTTTCGTATTCGGTGGCCCATGTTGTCTTGCGCGGGAATGTCCAAGGCTCGGAAATGCTGGCAGGCGAAATTCGCAAGCACGTCAAGGCCCGGCTCGTATCTTACAAAGTGCCGCGTGAAGTTAAATTCTGCAGCGAGCTGCCGAAAACAACTACCGGAAAAATCCAGCGCTTCCTGCTGCGCAAACAGAAACCTGCGTAGAAGAGCCGGTCGCGAAGGTTGCGGCGCATTCTTGATTTTCACACCGCGTCGAGATACGTGTCGAAGGAAGAAGCAATGGAGCGTAGTTCCGCAAGCGTTTGATCGCGCAAAATCTTGCCGTCTTCGAGAATGGCTTCGAGTGCATTGTTGGAGGGAATGGGCGCGCCTTCCACGATTTCCACGGTGGCGAATTCCTTGCCGTTTTGCATCAGGTTGAAGCGGCCTCCTCGGCTGGCTTTGCTGGGATCGGTTTTGGGATTCTTGTAGACGTTGTGCCATTTTCCGTTGCGGTCGATGGCGGAACATTTCAGTGCGAACTTCAGTGTGTCGCGGTTGACTTGTTGCAGCAGCGCGCCGCCCATTCCATAGCTCCAGATATCCTGCGACCAGCCTTTGCGCGTAAGCTGCGCGGTGATGTTTTGAATGGTGTAGAAGTTGACGCCGTCGCCCTGAATGAAGCGCACGCACGGAACGGTGGTCTTCCATCCTTTGCGATTTACTTCGTAGCCGAATTTCTCGCTGACAATTTTGAAAAGCTCTTCGAGCACGGTGACAGCCTCTCCGGAATCGGGCCGAATCACCAGCGTGCCCGCGCGCTGTAGAACTCTATCGCGCAGCGCGCCGCCCCAGAGATTGCGCACTGCGTTGTAAATGTCGTAAGAGTCGCTGACGCAGGCCACGATTCCCTCGGGACAGTTTTCGAGCATGTTCGCGTAAGCATCGAGTTCATGCTCTTCGCCCCAGGCGGTGATCGTGGAATGCTCGGAAGCGGGAATGCTGTATGCTGCGCACTCGAGTGGATTCTGCGCGGTGAGATCGGCGGAATAATACTGGTTGAGAAGTTGTATCGCTGCAAGCGTGTCTGTGCCCAGAAAATTCAGCAAATGCGCGGCGCCGCCAATGGCCGCGGATTCTCTCGAGGAAACGCCGCGGAAACCAAAATCGTGCAGCTTGAAAGGAAGCAGCGAAGGATCGCCGGTGCGCACCAACGCTTTGCCGATCACTTGCTTGATCGCGCGCGAAAGCGTGGCGACGGTGATGGGATACCACACTTGCAAGAGCACTGTCTCCGCCCAGTTGGTGAGCCAGTAGAACTCCGGGTCGGTGTTCTCGATGGTGATGAGCGCATTGTGGCTCTTGACCACCGTGCCTTCCTTCACCGCGCGGATGCGCAGCGGCAAGCGCCCGGCATGTTTCGCGTAAAGAGATTTGAAGCCCTCGTAATTGAAAGTCTTGGCGCGCCCGGCGAAATGCGCGTGAGCCATGCGCCGCGCTTCCTCGACGTCGTCGAGAGTAAACACCTGTCCGGCGAAGTTGGCTTTGACGATGTACTGGAGCATGGCCAGCATGGCCTCTTCGAACATGCCCCCGCGCGATTCCACGTAGGAATAAATGTGCCGCGTGCCCGGCGGATATTGCCACCAATGCGTGAGCTTGTACGAGTCCGTATTGAGGATGGGGTTCAGCCGCAGCGACTGCATGGTGCTCCTAGGGCTTGTCTTAGTGCGATCGAGGCAAGCCGGGCTCGCGTCCTGCCCACCGCGAGAAGAATAACAGGGAAAGGAGTAGCACCGCGCGAAAGACAGTGATTGGTGGGTAGTGGTTAGTTTCGAATCGGGGGCTTCCGATGGCTCGGTGTTTTTCCGTATCCTCCCGGGCGCTTCCTGCGGTAACCTGCAAATTGACCTGGGCACTACAATATGGAATCTCTTTTGGAGGATGTCACCGATGAATCGCTTTACTCAATATGTCGTTGCACTCCTAGCATGCGGCGCCCTTTTTGTTTTGTTCGCGCGGGCCGACGAAGATCTCGTCACCGCCGTTCACGGCGTCATTACCAAGACCGACGCCGCTTCCAAGACGGTAGTCGTGAAAACCGGTGAGGGCACCGAACACACCATTCACTTCGTGGACAAGACGGCCGTCCACGGTACGGAAGCCGGCGCCATGGACACTTTCCACGGACTCAAGGAAGGCTCCGAGGTCGCTGTCCACTATACAGTGAAGGGTTCGGAGAAAACCGCCGTTGAAGTCGACAAGCTTGGCAAGGATGGCATCAAGTCCGTGGATGGTACCGTCACCAAAGTTGGGGAAGGCGGCAAGACCGTTACCGTGAAAGCCGCCGATGGCACCGAACACGTTTTCAAGGTGGCGGGGCACGATACCGTCGCTTCCGCCAAGGATCTCGGCAAAGGCGCCGATAAAACCGGCCAAGTCACCGTCTACTACACCGAAGAAGCCGGCAAGAAGGTCGCCCACTTTTTCCAGAAACTCTAGGAGCGGAGCTCTCGCATTTACGGCCTCGCCAGGCGCTTGCCGAACGACCGGCCGACGATGGCGACGACGAGCCACAACCCTGCGGCGTAGATGGCGTACCACAATGATTCCTGGGCCCCGGAGACGTTGGGCGGGCTAAAGACCACGAGCGAGCCGGTCGAGAACGCATGCAGGAGTTGGGCGAGCAAGACGCTGTTCGTGTTGGAGTAGACCCAGGCGATGAGCACGCGCATCGCGGTCATGGCGGCCGCAAAAGCAAAGAAAAAAGGGAGCCAGTAGGAGCGGTGCGGCGTGGCCGTGCCCAGGTAATCGATGACCGGGATGTGCCAGGCGGCCCAGAGAAGGCCAAGCAAGATAGCCGGAGCCAGGGCATTTCTAGCGCGGCGCATTTTGGCGAAAGCGAATCCCATCCAGCCGATTTCTTCGAAGAAGCCGGCGACGAAACCGAATCCGATCCCGGCGAAGAAACGGTTGGGCGCGAAATCCGGGGACACGAATGTCTTCATAAGGAAAAGAAGCGCGAGGACCAAGACGGGAGGAATGAGGAGCGCGGCGTACCAGCGCGCTGGGAACCCGACGCGGCGCATTCTGGAAAATAAATCGCGGACGCCGACGGGCCCGTCGACGAAGCGGGTCAAGACAATGCTGACGGCGCTGGGGCCAAGGAGCATCGCCGGAAACATCATCAAGCCTGCAAATTTTGGGATAGCTTCGCCGCGCAGAAGATGCGGCGCGACGACGACGAATGCGCCCAGCCAGGAGACGCCGAAGGTCAGAGCAAAGTAAGTGCCGACTGAGTGGCGCGAAATGAAATTTTCTTGTTTGGTGAGATTTGGAGTCGGCGTCGTCATGGTTGGCGCATAGGTTTGGAATTCTAATGCAAGGCCTTCGATAGTGGTATCAATTCGCAGGCGGGGAAGAAGCAGAAGAATACTTGGCGAGGGGAATCGACAAAGAGCCGAGATTGCCGCTGCAGGGGTCACGCTAGAACAACAGCAAGCCGCGTGGTGCCAGGCAAGGCTGCGATTCGCGCCCAGTGGGCTGGGTGCGGTTTCTAGTGATGCTGGCCGCGTAGAGCGGGAAGCAGTTTGTTGTGGGGGCGTGGCCAAGGCGATGACGCGAGGGAGCAACCACCAAGAGAGCCACGGGCGCGGAGAAACGTCGTGGCGCGAAAAGTGAACCGAAGCTTTCATCATGACCTAGCGCTCCCGAGTTTTGCTCCGATTCTTTGAAGATTGAGCGTGCAAGTAGTGCGTCTGTGAGGATTCTATTCCACCTGTCTCGAAGCAGGAAAAAAAAACGCCACCAGAAATCTCTAGTTAATGGTGGGACCCATGGGTTAGGAGTTCCAGGTGACGCGGGTTAGCTGCTTTTTGCGGGATTCCCACTCGGCGCCAGAGAGCAAGCGCGGGGCGACATCAATCAGGCGGGGAATCAGCTTGAACACGGCGGCGGCATTCCAGTCGCGGCCATCGCGCGTGCGATACTCGCGGACGTTCAGGGCATCGGCCATGCTGGTGAAGGAAATGTCCTGCACAATCATTTCGGCGAGAAACTTGAGAGTTTGCATTTCCAAGGGATCGTCTTCGAGATGGCGGCAGTCGGAGGCGATGCGCAAGCCGAAGGGGATTTCCTCGGAAGCGGCGGGGACTGCCGGCTCTTCGGGGACGCCGGAGACTTCCACTTCGCGCTCCCACTCCAGGGCGACCAGGCTCCAGCCGGCGTCGTGCATCTTCGAGAGGTAGACGGAAGTCGGCAAGATGGTGACCTTCTCGCGCATGCGATCGATCTTTTTCATGGCAGCCTCCCTGGACGTTTTTTGAGCAAAGGACGGGATTCCTGCTGGAATTCCGCGCAATCTTCGTACCGCAGACGGCAGGGACAGAAACCATAGAATCAAAAAGACTTGCGCCTGAAGGAAGTGCCCTCAACTCTCGGCGAACGTCCGCTGGCGGGATGAGAGTGTCGCGTTGCCGGACAGTTTCGGAAAGGCCAGGAAGAGCCCGGCAGCTTCTGGGGTAGAATCCGGAAAGCACATAACTCTTTGGAGGAAGCGATGCCGAAAAAGCCGACCATTGATGAAGCGAGATTGATCCTGAAGCTCTACGACTTGAGGCGCGAAGCGGAAATGCGCAAAGCGCGGCAATGGTGGCTGATCACCTTTTGGCCCAAGAGCGCGGATGAGTTCATCAAAGTGGCGACGGCCATGGGGACGGAAGAGAACAACTGGATCAGGCAAGTGGGAAGTTACTGGGGGATCGCAGTTTCCTTTGTCTTGAACGGCGTCGTCAGCGAAAAGCTTTTCTTTCAAGTGTCGTTTTGCGGCGAAATGTATTTCATCTTCGCAAAAGTGCGGCCCTTCCTGAAGGAAATCCGGGAGAAAATGAATAACCCCGATCTGTTTCTGAATATAGAAAAAGCGATCATGGGATCGAAGATCGCGCGCGAGCAATTCGCAAAAGTGGAAGCGCGGGTAGCGGCGATGCGGCAACAGAAATGAGCTGGCAAGCCACTACCGCAGTGCGCAAACGAAGCGCGAGGTTCCCTCTCGCCTGTCTGGCGGTGACGGCTGCGATGCTACCCGCCGCTCTGACGGCGAAGGAGGCGGGCAGTTGCACGCCGGAAACGACGTTGCTCCTGAGCGCGCCGGAATCCAGCCAAGGGAGCTTGCTGCTGATTGAATTAAAAAGTACAAAGGCGCTAGCGGAAGTGCAAGGAGATTGGGGCGGGAGGAGCGTGCCAATCTGGCGGGAAGCTGCAGATGAAACGCAACGAAAAGGTTTGCTGGCGGTGGACCTGGAAAAGCCGCCGGGGGAATACGAACTAAAGATCACGGGGCAAACGGCAGGTGGCGAGAAAATAAGCTGCAACGCGATGGTGACGGTGCGGAAAGGCCAGTTCGCGACCGAAAGGCTGCACGTAGGGAAACAATTTGTAGAGCCTAGCCCGGAACAAATCAAGCGCGCGGACGAAGAGCGCCAGAAATTGCGCGATATCTTTGACCGCGTGACCCCCGAGCGCTTGTGGAACGGAAAATTTTGCATTCCGCTAGACGGCGTAACCAGCGGCTCGAATTTTGGGAAGCGCCGCATTCTGAATGGGGATCCGGGGTCGCCCCATGGCGGCGCGGACTTGCCGGGGGCCACCGGGACGCCAGTGCACGCCACGCAACGCGGGCGCGTGGCGCTCGCTGAGGAATTGTTTTTTGCAGGCAACGCGGTGGTGCTGGACCACGGCTTGGGGATTTACACGTTTTACGCTCACCTTTCCGAGATCGGCGTGAAAGTCGGAGACACTTTGGAAGCAGGCGCCGTGCTGGGAAAAGTTGGAGCCACGGGGCGCGTCACGGGGCCGCACCTGCATTGGGGGCTGACTGTGGAACGGGCGCGGGTGAATCCGCTGCTCCTCGTAAAGCTATTGGGAAACTCACCAGAAGAGGCCTCTCCGAAAGAGACTTTCAAGCCCTGAACAGAATGAAACGAATGCCCCGGTCCGGACACTACTCAAGACAGGCCGGCGGCACGAACCGCGTCGCTGCGGAGAACCGTCGTTTCGGAGGTGCCCGTGGGAAAACCGGCGAACAATTTGGAAATCGCCAGGAACTATCGGCAGGCTCTCGAAAAGGCTGAGACCGGAGCGCTCAGCCGTTTTTTTGCTCCTGATGTGGTCTTTCCAGGAATTTTCGAACCGGCTTAGGCCGCAAGGCAAGAAGCGAGTTTCGCTGCGGCGCTCCGAAGGGGCGGAACGTGGCAAGCAGGTCATGTCCCGTCAGATGGGGAAGTACCAGGGTACTGTTAGGGGTTGGGCATTTGTGGTACCGTTCTGCCATTGTCTTGGAAATAGTAAGTGGGCAGAATGGGGCTGTGTGGGCAAGGTTCGTGCTAGTCACATCTCTTCTGTTGTTTCGTCTCTTTGGCACCCTGCTGACACGACTTATTAGGCGCACGCCCGTCAACCGCAGTTAGCCGTAAGAGCCGTGGATTCATAATCTGAATTGAGGTCGCAGCCGAAATGTCTCTGCTTCACTTTCGTTGCAAAGAGCGCAGACGAACTTTACGGGTAGCGCTAACGGTTCCGCTGACGGTTCACGGGAAAACGGATTCAGGGGAAAAGTTCTGCGCGCAGACGGTCTCGCAGTCGGTGAACCGGCACGGCGCCTTGTTTCCGCTGGAAGAGATTGTCCTGGTGGGACAAACGGTGATCCTGATGAATGATCACACCGCGCAGTCGATGGAATGCCGCGTGGTTTCCATCCACCGGGCGCGCGACAGCAAGCAATATATCGGAGTGGAGTTTATCTCCCCCGAAACGAATTTCTGGCACATGCAGTTCCCGATTCCCGGCTCCAAGCCGCTGCGCCGGTTAAATTCCCAAGAAAGTGTCGGCGTAGCGAAGCGTTAGTCTCCTGTCATATCTCGTCGGATCTAAGGTCCGATCCTATCCCTACCCCACTGCGGCGGGCAAGGCAGGGATCTTCAGCAGATTCCTGGTTAATGAACCACAGATCGTTAGTTTAGAAGCGCGTCTTGCGAGCATTTTTGCAAGTATTGATTGGGAATGAGTTAATGCTGGCCGGTTTGGCCAGCGAGGCCGAATGCTTGTGAGGAAGGGCGGAGCAAGGACCTTCCACCGGTTGTCTGGCTCCGAACGGCTGCCGCTAACCAAAAAGAGAAGCAAGAGCAAACTCTCGCACTCCCCAACTCTATGATGTACAAGTTCAAGTAGCAATAACCTGAAATCAAGGAAATGCTTTATGGAATGTCAAACCTTTTCTAAAATGTCCCCTTCCTATTGTGCCGAGGACGGGGCTTAGCAGGGCATGGCAAACGCGGTGAAGAGAGTCGGGCTGATATCGGACACCCACGGGTTGCTGCGCCAGGAAGCGGTGGAAGCGCTTCGCGGGTCCGAGCTAATCATTCACGCTGGGGACGTAGGGAAGCCGGAGATTTTGGAAGTACTTAGAAAGATTGCGCCGGTGGTCGTGGTGCGGGGAAATGTGGATACGGCGGACTGGGCGCAAGCCTTGCCGGAGACGGCTGTCGCCGAAGCGGGCTCGGTCCTGATCTACATCCTACATGACATGAAGGCGTTGGATTTGAATCCTGCCGCGGCGGGCTTTCACATCGTGGTTAGCGGCCACTCCCACAAGCCGGGAAAGGCAGAGCGAGATGGCGTGCTGTATATCAACGCGGGAAGCGCGGGGCCACGGAGATTCCAGCTACCTGTCACCGTGGCGCTCTTGAGGGTGGACCGAACGCCGTGCGGGGTGGAGTTTGTAGACCTCGAGCAAAACCCTGACATTCCCGACAGTCTGGCGTAACGCCAGTGGCCGCCATCACGTCAAAATAAAATACTAGGGGGAGTCTGGTGGAGTGCCCAGTACAGATTCCCAAGGTGCCAAAGCTGCGCCGATGACTAGAAGTCGTCGCATTTGCTGCCACTTCGTAAAGACAGTTCATCCTATGCTCTTAGCGAATGACAGATAGGACAGTGTCGAGCAAGAGGCAGTACTGGCACTATGGTACGGAATGAGGAGGACACACCCATAGGACAGGGGTCCGGTCAAAATTGAACCTGGCGCTTCATGGTGTGCGAAAGTCTTTGCCATGATACTTGGTTCAGGTTGAGCGAAGGACGAATCGAGCGGCAAGACGCAAGAGTTCTGCACTCTCCGGTGGTGACAAGAAATGCCAACCAAAACAGACGGAATTGGTCACTTTGCCGCAAGAACTCGGGAGTTTTTAGGCAAACTGGCTCCGCGGAATTGCAGGAGAAACTCAAGTAAAGTATTACAAATCAATGAGATAAGTTGAACGATGAAGTTTCTAGCGTTTGGGCCCCCAATTGGAATAGCCGTTGCAGTGCTCGTTAGTTGCGGAAAAATTTCCCTATGCCTCAAAGGAGTCTTTACACAATGCGAAAGCTTCAGAAGGGTTTCTCTCTTATCGAATTGCTGATCGTCGTGGCGATCATTTTGATCATCGCCGCCATCGCTATCCCGAACCTCCTGCGGTCCCGCATGGCCGCGAACGAGGCTTCGGCGGTCGGTTCACTTCGCACCATTAACACTGCGGAAGTGACCTTTTCCACCACGTATCCTACGATCGGGTTCACCAATCTCGCCAACCTTGGCGGAGCCGCTTCGTCCTGCGCGGGGTCTACTTTTGCAAGCTCGACCGCAGCGTGCTTGATTGATGATGTCCTTGCGACTGCGGCCGTGAAGAGCGGTTATAACTTTTCGGCCACGGCTGGCAGCGGCGCCCCAGCGGTTACCTATATCTCGTTGGGCGTGCCAAGCGTGAATGGCCAGAGCGGCCAGCGCGCGTTCTGCTCCGATCAGTCTGGCGTCATCCGTTTCAACGCTGGCGGCACCGCTTGCACGTCTACGGACAGCGCACTGTAATAGTGCTTTGCGGTTTGCCTTTGGCCGCAACCGGAAGGTTCTCCGCCCGAATGGATCGGCGAGCCCATTCCTTCCAAGAGGGGAGGAGTGGGTTTTCGCATTTAGCAAGCCAGCATTCCCCGGCTTCGTTGGCTGCACCGCGAGAAATAGAATTATAGAATTAATGTGGAGCAGAAACCCACGCCAGGCCATCGACTCCTGGAGTGAGATCGATGGGCGCCTGCAATTTCCACGAGCGCAGGTCGAGCACCGCAATCTTCCCGGCGCCGGTCCCACTGACATAAGCGATTTCCCCGCCGGGCCGAATCAGGATTTCCGACGATCTCTGCGGAATGTCGAATGCGCGCGCTACTTTCATCGTTTGCAAATCGATGACGTGAAGATGGTTCGCGGTCATGCTGAGCGCCAGCAGCCAGCGACCATCGGGCGTCGTCGCAGACGCATACGCCACATCCGGCAATGCGATCCAGCTCGCGATTTTGTTGGTGGCCGTATCAATGACGCCGATGCGGGGCGCGTCCTGGTCATGAGTAAAGACGCGTAGGCCGTCCGGTGACATGGAAATGCGCTGGACACTCTTGGCTACCGGAATCGTGGTAACGAGGGTACGCTTCGCAAGATCCAGCACGCTCACGCTTCCGGCGCCCACGTTGGCGGTGTAACCCCGGTGTCCGTCAGGCGAAATGACCAGCATGTGGGATTGCGGCTCGCCTGTGGGAACTTCCGCGAGAACTTTGCGCGTGGCCGGATCGATGACGTCGACGGCGTTGGCAAGCTCGGCGGTCACGTAGAGAAGACCGTCGGGGCCGAATTCAGCGCGGTGCGGGCGGAGGGGTTTGCCCAAATCGATGGTGGCCACCAGTTTGCGCTCTTGCAGATCGATGACATCAATCGTGCTGCCGTCCGTCCCTGGTTTTCCAACGCCGGAGTTGCCGTAGATCGGGACATAAGCGAAGCGGCCGTCCCGGGACACGATGACTTCGTGGCCGTTCACACCGACAGAGATTTTCGCCAGTTCGCGGCGATTATCGGGATCCACAACCAGCACGGTGTGTTCTTTCTGATTGGCAATCACCAACAGGCCAGTTGCAGGCGGAGCCGACCACGCTTCACGGAGAACCGCAAAACTAACCAGCATCATGGAAATTAGGAGCAATGAAAGGCGGAGAAGCATGGAGCACCTCGAGGAAACTTCATTTTTGTTCCAACGCGCAGAATCTCAGCGGAGTATATCTTTTTCCGAAGTTAGCGGCTATGCCCGCGTTTTTTCTTCCCGCGTTTTTTGCTTCGAGGCCGGCTCGCGGCGGGCTTTGCGCTGGAGAGCGTGTCGCGCGTTCTTCTCGGTAACTTCGCGAAAACCAAGTCGTAGGAGTCGCGCAACAAGCTCGCGAGATCCTGGGCGGGCAGAGCGTATCTGGTTTGCAAAGCGACCCATTGCGCTCGCGCGAGGTATGGCGCGGGGATGATGTTGGGCAGCTCCGTAAGTTCGGCAAAGTTTTCTGGCGACGCCTTGAAGGAGAGCCACACCTGCGAAGGTTCCAGTTGCGTTGCCGCAAACATCTTTCCGGCGACCTTGAAAACTAGAACACTGCCCCATTGAATGCCTTCGGTGACTCCGGGAAAGGACAGACAAACCTCGCGCAGGTCATCAGCGTTCATGAGCAAGATTTTAAGATAAAGAGAGCGGTGGCCTCAATGAGTGAGAAAGCCAAGGCCGGCGGGTTCCTTGACGCCTCACCGGTGCCAGGCGATCTCCTTCACCGGGCCGATCACAAAGAAATAAGAAAGAGCGGCAAGCATCGCGACCACCGCCATAATCACGAGCGCCACGAAATAGTGTCCGGTGCGGCCGACCACGAATCCAGTCACCGTGGGTGCGAAGAAGCCCGCGAGATTCCCGACGAAATTCTGGAATCCCGTCCAACGTCCCGCCATTTTCGGGCCAGCCAGCGTCTGCGTAATCGCCCAGATATTGGAGCCGCACATTCCGCCTGCGGCGAACGCCGACAACAGCAGAATCACCAAAAGTCTTGGCCCGGCGAGGGAGCAGCCGAGGAGCAATAGCCCGGCAGTCCCCGCTCCCACGCCGGCAAACGTCTTGCGCACCAGAGTCGGCGATCCTCCTGCGGCGATCCACCGGTCGGAGATCCGGCCGAAGAGCGCGGCACCTGCCGAATAACACAAATAGCCGACGCCAGTAATATTCGCCATCGCGCTCATGGAAAAGTGCTGCTCACGCTGCAGATAGTACGGCAGCCAGGTAATCTCAAAGTAGAGGACATAATTGGCGCCAAAAAGACCTCCGCAAGTCCCCCACACCGAGCGGTTCTTCAAGAGTTCGAGAAATCCCGGGCCGGCTTTCTCGACCGGCGAGATTGCGATGCCAGCGCGCGGAATCCAGCGAAGCCAGGGAATCAACCACGCCATGCTGATCAGGCCGAGAACGATGAAGAAAGGGCGCCATCCGTATCGCGCCATGAGCGCGCCGCCGAAAAACGTACCTAAGGCCGGGCCGCACCCGACTCCTGAAGCGATCAGCGCGTTTGCGAATCCCCGGCCTATTTCCGGAACGTGCCGGACCAGCGTCCTTGCGTAACAAGGATACGCGGCCGATTCACCGATTCCCAGCATGAGCCGCGCTGCAAGCAAGGTCCCGAATGTGTGCAAGGTGCCGGTGGCCGCAGTGGCTCCGGACCAAAGAAAAAACCCGATAGCCAACACCCATTTTGCGTCAAAGCGATCTGCCAGCCAGCCGGAAACAGGTTGGAAGAACGCGTAGGTCCAGAAAAAGGAGGACAGCAGAATGCCAAGCTGAAAAGGCGATAAACGAAGCTCGTCCTTCACCAATGATGCTGCGATCGAGAGATTGCCGCGATCTATGTAATTAATCAGCGCGGCCAGGGCGAGCAGTGCAATCACCCGTGAGCCTGGATGCGCAGGCTTATTGCTGTCGTTGGCGGATATAGTGTGCAAGTGTGAACGCCGGATATTCTGCGTGCGTGGAGTGATTGTTGCAAGCTCACATTGTTTCCTCTCGGGAGTTTAAGTTCGCATGGACAAAAGGCTGGAGGGAAGGGGATGGGCAGGCGCGGGAGCAGGACGGAACGCCAGTGGCGGTACAAAGGCAAGCCTTTCGTTCGTGCTAGGCTTACCCAAGCGCCCTGTCCCCTACTGGCACTTCCGTCCTGCCAACAAGGGGATTTGGGAAGCCAAATAATATATGCCGGGCATAGCAACGCGTCGATTGATGGTTATTTTTACCGGTTAGTATATTATTTGTATCAGTAAGCTAAGAAGGATGCCCTATTTTCCCCACCCTTGCCGGATCTCGCGCCAATGCAGCCTTGCTTCACTTCCAAAGAGTGAGGATCGTTCCCATCACCAGATAGCAGACCAGTTGGTAGCCGGTATTGATCGCCAACAGCTTCATGCTCTGCTTCATGAACAGGGCGCTCGTAAACTGCACGGTGGCGACAAAACCGAGCCAAATATGGAAACTGACCATTATTCCGAAATGCAGGTCTTCTCCCCGGAGCCCATGAAGGATGAGCGCCAAAGTGAAGGCGGAAAGCAGGCTGGCAAAAAACGAGCCGCCGTAAGCCGGGCCGGCGCTCTTTTTCATTTCCTCCGTCTTGGCCTTGTCATTCGGGTCGTAACCCATTTCGCGCATCCACGGTTTCGCGAAAAGAATCGGCGAGTACCACAAGAATCCCACCACCATCGTGGATATCGCAGCTACTAGAATCGCCACCCAATTCAAGCTATGCATGTGCATCGAGAAACTCCTCTGTTTGGAAAGTCACGCCAACAGTTGGCGGTATCCTATGTCGAGCCACATGGGGATGCAAAGGAAAACAGGAACGCGCCTCCCCAGCCGCCAATTTCAAGCAGCGGCGCGCGTTGTTCCGTCTTGGCGATCGGCAGCGTATCGAGGTTGGAGGTCGCCCGCGGCAATTCGTAGAGCAGCGTCACTAGGAATCCCCCCTGCAATCCAAACGCGTTTCTTAGGTCCACAGCCGGTCGAGTTCCCTGTAGAAAGGAGTGCCATGGCTCCGGTGGCTAGTGCGTGCATGCGGGAGGTTCGCCGCCTTCCTAAGCCAAACCATAAGGCTAGACTCGAAAAAACGCTTGTTCCCTCATCGGTAGCAGAGGAACGAAAATGTTCTGTTCATGCGCGGGAAGATAGCCTAAAAAAAGGAGAGCGTCAGGTTGCCCGGTCACCCAGTAACCCGGAAGTTTCCGGGACGCTTCTTTGGCGGAGCATGCCGATCGAACTTCATCAGCCAGTCGGCGCGCATGCAGATGGGGAATAGAGGCAAAATTCGGCAGTCCGAGCCGCAATTCGGACGAGAGGAGTGATTCATGAAAACAAGAATCGTGAGTCTCTTGGTCTGGGCATGTGTGATTCTCGCGTTTGTGTTCATCGCCACGGCGCCGGCGGCGCCGAACAAAGCGAATACTCCAGCAACCCCGGCGGCCAGTGCGTTGCCTGCGACCCCGGCGCCAACTCCGGCGGCGGAACCGCATCCGGAAATTCGCGAAGCACTTGGAGCCCTGCGCCGCGCCAAGGAGCACATGGAACATGCCGCGCATGACTTTGGCGGCCACCGCGTGGAAGCCGTCGAAGCCACCAATCAGGCAATTAAACAGCTTGAAATCTGCTTGAAATACGACAAGAACTAAGCGGCGAGCCAGCGATACACCGCTGCTCGTAACTCTTCCTCATTGCCTCTCATTCAAGAAAACGGGCCGAACTTGCGTTCGGCCCGCTCCTTTTTGTGTGCCGAGTCGACTTAACTCGCCGAACCGCCGATGCGGACCCGCTTGTCCGGTGGTGTGGAAGGTTGTGTCAAGAAGAAGCGCAAGCGTCATGCTGTAGGAAAGATGCAAGCCGGCCCTTCGGAGCCACCCTGTAGGGGGAGGCTTCAACAGCTGTGAGCTGCTTCAGTCAAAAGCTGCGGTGGTGAACGTCAAATCACGTCATGTCATGTTGGGATTAGAAAGACGAATGCAAATGAACCTCCGACTACGCATCGAAACACCGCTCGGACGACGGAGAGGTGACGCTCTCCCCTACGCCGATTGGCCGAATGCGCTGGCTAGCGGGCCCGCCGGAACTCCACGTAATCTCGCCCGGCATACAGCCGGTAGCTTCCCGCCGTGGCCGAGGCCAGCACTTGCAGCGGCACGGGGCGCTTTATCTCCGCGTCGTGCTGCGAGTCCGCTTGCAAGACATCGTTGGCCCCTACGTCCATGACCACAAACTTTGCGCCGGTCAGGAAACCGATGCCGTAGGCGCCGGGCTTCAGGGTTTGACCGGCGATTTCCAGCGTAACTTCGTTCAGCAGATAAGCCTGGTACTTCTCCTTGATTCCCGTCGAATAACCGGAACTGTCCACCATTCCCGCGAGAACATAAAGATCGTCCGCGAAGTGCACGCCGCCGCTGTTGCGGAATTGCACCGGGGCGCTCTGCCCACGGAAGAAAACACGTTCCGGGAAAATTTTTGTTGTGATGTCCACGGCCTTGAGGACAACTTCTTTCCCTTCGGCAGGAGGACTCCCGGCCATGGCCGTCCGCAGATGCGGGACTGAGAAAATCAGAAGCAGTGCAGCCAAAAAAGCAAAGCATTTTGCAAAATGTTTCATGGAACTCCTTTCAGAATGCGGAAATCGTACAACATTCACGCGCGGCACCGCAAAGAACGCGATTGCTCGGGGGCCCGATGTCCGGTTCCGGCAGGCAAGAACAGGCTTCTACTGCACAGGCGTAGTTTTCGTTCGATTGGAAGAAGACTTTTGAGAACGGCGGTCAAAATTTTGGTAACAGTTTTGCCGGTATTTGTTGCGGCCTTTGCCACACCAGCGCATGAAGATCACATTGGTTGGACCAGGCATGGGGCGCCAACGGAGACCTATATCACCGGCGGCGCATGGACCTTATGAACAATCCGGAGCGGGCGACGGTCTGAGTCCCCTGGCTATTGCGACAAAAACGGAAGCCAAGTAGGGAATCCCGGGAGCGCGCATGCAGCCTACTATTTCCCGGTCATCAACGGGCATGGGAAAAGTCTCGAAGGCGATTTCGATTGGCGGCCGAAAGATACCATTGAAGGGGTTGTGGCGGCGATACCGGATATACCGCACCATCGGCCGCGGGAGCTGGCACTCGGATCATGAGATTCTTGCGATCGGCCAGAGTGTGGACGATGAGTAGTTGAACCGGACATTTGTGCCGATTTTCTCTTTTCTCTGAGTGATCAGGACACGCACAGTGGACCAGGACAATCGTGTGGTATCTTAGCCGCGCGCCTGAGTGATTGTGAGACGAGGAGAATCAAGAATGCTGGATCGGCGAAATTTCATGAAGACCTGTTCGGGAATGGGCTTGGCGGGAACGCTCTTTCCGGGAGTGCTATGGGCGCAAGCACAAGCGCAGGGTGCCAAGAAAATCACCAAAGAGATGATTGAAAACGCGGCGGCCATCGCCGACGTCCCCATCTCCGAAGAATACCAAGAGATGATGCTCGAAAACCTGAACGATCACGCCAAGGGCTATGAAGAAATCTACAAGCTGCATATTCCCAATTCCGTTGCGCCGGCGCTGATTTTTGATCCCGTGCTGCCGGGTATGAAACTCGAAACCGGACGCAAGCCCATGAGGATTTCCAAAGCGCCGAGTGCCATCCCCGTAAGCACTCCCCACAATCTGGAGGATTTGGCGTTTGCCAGCGTGCGCGAATTGGCGGAGCTCATTCGAACGAAAAAAGTCTCCTCCCTTGCGCTCACGGAGATGTACCTGGGGCGTTTGAAAAAGTATGACCCGGCCTTGAAATTTGTCGTAACCCTGACCGAAGAACGCGCGCTCACGCAAGCCAGAGAAGCGGACACGGAAATCGCCGCCGGAAAATACCGCGGCCCGCTGCACGGTTTGCCTTGGGGCGCGAAAGATTTGCTGGCGGTTAAAGGTTACCGGACAACGTGGGGCGCGGGCGGGTTCGAAAGCCAGATGATCGAGGAAGACGCCACGGTGGTGAAACGTCTGGATGAAGCGGGCGCGGTGCTCGTCGCGAAATTGACTTTGGGCGCTTTGGCCCAAGGCGACGTGTGGTTCGGCGGGGTGACACGGAATCCCTGGAACACGAATCAAGGATCGAGCGGATCGTCCGCAGGTCCGGCTTCGGCAACCGCGGCAGGCTGTGTGGCGTTCAGCATCGGCTCGGAAACGCTTGGCTCGATTTCCTCGCCATCCACGCGCTGCGGCTGCACGGGACTCCGCCCATCATTCGGCCTCGTCCCGCGAACTGGGGCGATGGCGCTCTCTTGGAGCATGGACAAACTCGGGCCGATCTGCCGGACCGCCCAAGACTGCGCTCTCGTTCTGGACGCGATTTATGGACAGGATGGTTTGGATCGTTCGGTGCAACCTGCAGCGTTTAATTGGGACGCGAATCTCGACTGGCGAAAACTTCGCGTCGGTTACCTGAAAACCGCATTCGAGCGGAAACCTGACGATCAGCAAGAAGCAGCAAAGGAGGAACCGCCCGTGACTCCTGAAGAACAAAAGAAGCGCGAAGAAAAAGAGAAGCGTCGCGAAGCCGCGCGCGCCCGCGCCGAGTACGACAGAAAATACAACGATGCCGGCCTGGCGAAACTCCGCGAGATGGGCGTCAATCTCTTCCCCGTCGAAATGCCCAAATTCCCCTTTGATGCCATGGTGACGATGCTGACCGCCGAATCGGCCGCGGCTTTCGATGAGCTGACGCGCACGGGCCAAGACAAGCTGCTCACCTCGCAGAAAGACTATGACTGGCCAAATACATTTCGAACGGCGCGCTTCATCCCCGCCGTCGAGTATATCCAGGCCGCGCGAGCGCGCAGAATGGCGATGGATGCAGTCGCGAAAGTGTTTGACGATTTCGACGTCATCGTGGCACCCACCAGCCGCGAGCAGCTGGTAATCACAAACTTGACCGGGCATCCCGCCTTGATTTTGCCGAATGGCTTACGCGGCAGCGACGCGCCGAAGCCTCCAACCGATGACGTGAGCGATTTCCGGAATAGCGGCGGCCCCGGGACGCCTACGAGCCTGACGTTTCTTGGAAAATTGTACGGCGAAGCAGCGCTCCTCGCGTTCGCGCATGCCTACCAGGAAGCTACCCACTTCCATCTCCAGCATCCCAATCTGCCGCCTGCATCCTGATCGATCCTGGATGCGCGGGCGCACGCCCTCGCGCGCGAATCATTTTATCTTTTCTGGTCGGCGCGCGTGCGCTGGAGCTTGGTGGCCGTGGTGCGCAGCGTTTCCGGAACGTTTTTGTTTGACGTGAGGCGCTTCAGATCCACAGCGTTGAGCATCGGAAGCATGTGCAGGGTGACGTCCAGCGGCGCTTTGGGATTGTTGATGAGGTTGCGGACAACGGTGTAGTTCTTGCGGAAATTGCGGTTTCCCGCGATAAGCCGAAGAATCTCGTCGGTCAGACTCGACATAGCGGCGAAGGCTTCGACTTCCTGGTCTGTAAGCCGAGGCGATTGCAGCACGGCGCGCTGCACCACCTTGTTGGTGTCACGAATGAGCGTGCGGCGCGCTTCCGACCCGCCTTTCATGGCGAACTGCACGCGTTGCGCGACGGTCATTTTCGCCAGCCGCTGAATCAAAGTCTGGCGCCGGGCGATGTCGGGTTCAATCGCTGCCGCGGCTTCCTCGAGCGCGCCTTCATCAACCGGATTCCCCGGCCCGCGAAGTTCATGGAGCTGGTTTTTCTGATCGATGGTCAATGAAGTGGAATGCTCGAGAGCGGCGGCCAGCGCCGGAGACTCGCTAACGCGCTCCAGCTCTTCCATCAGCGCTTGGATGCCTAGAGTCGAGAGATGGCGGACCAGCGGAACAAGACATTCGGCTGGACAGTTCTTGTTTTGCACCATGGCGTCGCAGATGCCTGGCTTGTCCGCAAAATTCCGGGCCGCGAAGGAAAACAGCGCCGGGAGCGCTTGCTCGCGTTTGAGAGCTTCGACAAAAGATTCGATAGACGCCGAGAGGATGGCGTCCTGCGCGCGGGACGCGACTATTTCGTCGGCGTCGTACGCCAGGACAGCGAGAATCTCCGCGTGATCCGGGGGCGCAAGGTGCGCACCGCCCGCGCACACGGCAATTTTTCGTTCGCGCGTGGCGCGCCCGTGGCGGAGATCTTCGAGAACTTCAGGGCTGAGTGTTTCCACAGTGTTACGGCCTCAAGTCCTTTTCACTGTCTCGAGTCTTTTTCACTAAGGACTATTCTACCGGAGGGGCCGCGCGCGCCAAGAGGCGGCATGGTTTGTGGTTCAATTCCAGCAACACCGCTTCAGGAGTCCCCTGCACTCACCTAGAATGGCTATTGGCTGCGGAACGGCGGGTTTTCCCTGCCGGCAACTCGGCATCGAGCAAGAGTTTTTCGTCGGCGAGAACCCGCACGCACGTGGCGGCGGAGGCTGCGACGGAAAGATCGAGTGGCGTCTTGCAATTGGCGCCAGAAGAAGACTGTCACGCTGCTCCCGGCGAACCGGAATCGCATGGTGGCGGCGATGGAGCCGGCGCGGAAGCCGCGGCAGATTTATTGGAAGCGGGATGTGCGGCAAAGCGGCGCCAGCCATAACGCCCGACGAAAAAAAGCCCGACGAGCAGCAGCAGCAATACCAAGACAGCCGCAACGGGAAGCCATTTCGGCGGTGCGGGAATGCGTTCCTCGGGTTTGGAAACCGGCAGAGGAGCATTTTCCGCGCGCGCCTGGTCGTATTCACCGAGCAGCGCTTCCTCATTGAGGCCCAGATAGCGAGCGATGGTGCGCACGAAGCCGTGGCCAAATACCCCGCCGGGCAGCTTCTCCCAGTCTTCATTTTCGAGGGCTTCCACGAAACGTGCACTGATGCGCGTGGCCTTGGTGAGTTCGTCCATGGAAACTTCGCGTAGCTCGCGCTCGCGCTTAAGGCGTTCACCAAAATTTCCCCTGGCCATGAACCGGAACCTGTCCTCAGCTAACTTATTGTAACCGCGAAGCAGTTGACGTAGTGAGCGCTCGCAAAAAATGGGGCGGGGGATCCCGCAACGGACTATAGGCGGAGCAATCCTGAAGTGTCAAACGAAGACGAGAAGGAACAAGGACTTCGTTCGCCACTTGAATTGCGCTTGTCTGGCGAACGCCAAGCTCATCCCCCCGGAGCCACTACTTCGGCGGCATGGCTTTGCATCCCTTGGTGACAATCGCGATATCAATGAAACGCCCACCAGGAAAACATTGCCAGGATCCACAAGAAGTGGTACCCAAGCCCAGGCGCGAATCCTGGCGCAAGAATTTCAGGGACGACGCGCTGAAGTTCTTCCCCGTTTACTCCTACCTGATGGTCTACTGCCCCGAAGCAACGCCGCTGCAAATCGTCTCCATCCTTAACGGGCTCCGCGACGTCGATCAACTCCTAAGAGATGGGCTGTAGGCGACAACTCTCGTCCCCCGCGACCTGGCGAGGATGGCGAGATAGCCACGCCTGTACCACGACCGGGTTGCATGGCTTTTTGGGTGGGGCCTATACTGACCAAGATTCGCCGCCGCCGGCAAGAATCGTGCGAATTCGTGTATCTTGGCGTTAGGATAGTGCCAGGAACGGGCGCGAGCATTGCCTGGCTTGGCAGCAGCAAGGGAGAGAGGAACCAGCGCGAGTGGAGGAAGTCAATCAATTTCCGGCCGTGGAACGACGCCGCAATCCGGCGCTGCCATCCGAACAGCGCGAAAAGGGAGAAGTCGCGGTCTTCCAAGAGTTGGGGAAGGCGCTGACGTCTTCTTTGCAGCTCGATCAAGTTCTCCGGACGATTATGGAGAAGATCGATGAGTTTCTGCGCCCGGACAATTGGTCGCTGCTGCTGCTCGATGAAGCCAAACAGGAATTGTACTTCGAGCTAGCCGTGGGAAAGGCTTCGCAAGCACTAAAAGATGTGCGCATCAAGATCGGGCAGGGGATCGCCGGCTGGGTGGCGCAACACGGCGAAACCGTGGTGGTGCCGGACACCACGAAGGACACGCGGTTTTTCTCGAAGGTGGACGAGAAGACCAAGACGGAAACGCAATCGATCGTCGCAGTGCCGGTGAGATTCCGCGACAATTGCTTGGGAGTCATCGAGCTGATCAATTGCATGGGGCCGGACGGATTCGATCCGCGCGACTTGAAACTGCTCGAAGCGCTTTCGGACTTCGCGGCAATCGCGCTGGAGAACGCGCGGCACGTCAAAAAGATTCACGAGTTGACGATCACCGATGACTGCACTTCGCTGTACAACGCGCGGCACATGGGCTTCATCCTGGAAACCGAAATTTACCGCTCACAGCGCTATAACTACGAATTCTCAATCGTGTTCATCGACTTGGACCACTTCAAGCAAGTGAACGATACCCACGGGCACTTGGTGGGCTCGCGGCTGCTGGCGGAGATCGGAAACGCGCTGAAGGAACATTGCCGGCTGATTGATTTTGCGTTCCGCTATGGCGGGGATGAGTTTGTGATCCTGCTGCCGCAAACTTCGAAAGACAACGCGTTGAACGTGGCGCGGCGCTTGCACAAACTGGTGCGCGAGACGGTCTGGCTGGTGGATCAGGGGTTGAACATCAAGCTGACGCCCAGCGTGGGCGTGGCGTCTTACCCGGTGGATTCGCGAACCAAGGAAGGGTTGCTGCACCTCGCCGATGAAGCCATGTATCTGGTGAAGAACACCAAGCGCGACAGCGTGGCCGCTGCGAACATCGGAATTTTGCCAAACGTGGCGACCGCCGAATCCGCCGGATAGCTCCCATCTTCTGTTGTACGAACACCACCACTTCTATACACCCCCACGAAATTTTGCTTAACTGAAGACATGAAGCGCAGCGAAGCGGCGAAGTATGCGCGCTGGTCGGCGACGGCAGCGATGCTGCTGGCGAGTCTGACAGCCGCGGTGTACCTGGAGCGCAAGTGGGTGGCTTATCGAGAAAAGCAGAAGGCGCCGCCGGCGGCTCCGCAGGATGTGACGCGGCGTTCGAACGGGCTCACTTTTTCCAAGATGGCTGGGAACCAAAAAATTTTCACGGTGGAGGCGTCGAAAGTCACGGATTTCAAGGACAAGGAAGCCAGTTTATTGGAAGACGTGAAAATCACGATTTTCGGGAAGGCCGGCGAGCGGCACGACACGATTCACACGCAAAGCTGCCAGTATGAAAAAACGGGCGGGGACATCGCTTGTAGCGGCGAAGTGCAACTCGACTTGCAAAGCAAAGTGGCAGCCGAGCGGGCGGCGAAAAATCCCAAAATTGCAGCGCAGGAGAAGGTGCACGTGGAGACCCACGGAGTCGTGTTTAACCGCGCCAGCGGCATCGCGCAAACGGGCCAGCCGGCCAAGTTTGTCTTTCCGAATGGGAAGGGCGAAGCCGTGGGAGTCGAGTATCACTCCGAAGAGGGGACGGTGAGGCTGCTGAAGGACGTGCAATTTAGTTTGACGCCACCGGCAAGTGAAGCCGCGGAGAAAAATGTCGCGAGCGCTAAGGATCCGATTCGCGTGACGGGCAAGAGCCTCGATTTTGCGCGGGACTCGCGCACGTTGCAGTTGTATGGCCCCGTGGAAGCGGCAAGCGGCAAGGAGCGTTTGCATGCGGGAAAGCTGACACTCACCCTGGACGCGGCGTTTCGCGCGGAAAGACTTGTGGTGACGCCGGGAGCGAATGGGGAAAACCCGGAAGTGGAATCCGATGGCGCGGATGGTCAGGCCAACCTTAGCGCCGAGACCCTCATGGCGCAATTTGCCCCCGAAGGATGGCTGACGAGAATCGACGGGACGGGAGACGTGCGCGGCACGCGACGCACGGGAACGGAAGCGGAGAATTTCCGCGCCGAGCACGCCGCGATGGAACTCTGGCCGAAAGTAAACCAGCCAAGAGATTTGAACTTGAAGGGCCGCGTGTTTCTGAAAACGCAAGCGGAAACCTCCGGGCAAGCGCGAACGCTCGAGACCGGCGAACTCCGGATGGAATTCGCGGATCGGAAAAAAGGCCAAGGCAGCAAGCTGAAGCGAGCGGAAACGCTGGCGGCCGGGAGCATCGAATGGACCGCTGGGGCGGCGCAAAACGGAACGCCGGCGTCTCTTGGGAACGCTAGCGCGGCCAGGACAAAATTGCTGGCGGATAAACTCGAAATGGAATTCGGGGATGCCGGCAAAGCAAAACAGTTGGTGGCGACGGGAAATGTGTCGATGGAGCGCACCGCGAGCGGCAAACCGGCGCAGGCGGCGACGGCGCAGAAGGGAGTAGCAGAACTGCCGGAGAGCGGCGGATGGTCGCAGATGGATTTGCAAGGAAATGTGAGATTGCAGGAAGGCGACAGGAGCGGCCAAGCGGATCACGCCACGTTTGTCCAAGCAACCGAGACCGCTTTGTTGACCGGAAAAGCGCTGGCGCGCGACGCCACTTCGGAGACGCGGGCGCCGCGCATCACCTTTGTGCAGAGCACCGGCGAAATTCGCGCCGAGGGAGGCGTGCGATCGACGGAGTTTTCAGCGAAGGGGGGTGGAGCGCAACTCGCAGCCGTGCCGGCGAACATGACGGCGGACAGCATGGCGGGCAATTCCAAGACGGGAAGAGCTTTGTACACCGGACATGCGCGATTGTGGCAGGGCGATTCGGTGATGGAGGCCGATTCGATCGAGTTGCTGCGCGAGACGCGGGTCATGAATGCCAGCGGAAATGTGCGCGCCGTATTCCCTCAAGCCGAAGCGCCAACGCAGGCGCAGACTTTAGCCGTAATGGCCGGGCCAAAGAAACCGCATTTGTGGCATGTGACGGCGGGGACATTGACGTATCGCGACTCCGAGAGCCGCGCGCACTTGGAAAAGAATGTCGTGGCGCAATCGGCGGAGCAAACCATGCGCGCTGCAGTGGTGGATCTGTATTTCCCAAGGGCCGAGAAACCCAGTTCGAATGGGGTGGCGGATTCCACCTCGGCGGGTGCCGCGGCCGGTACCCGGCAAATCAGCCGCGCCGTCGGGACCGGTGGCGTCATCGTGGAACAAGGAACACGTAGAGCCACCGCCGACCGCGGCGAATACTCCGCGGTGGACGGAAAATTTATAATGAGCGGCGGAAATCCCACGATTTTTGACGCCGCGGAAGGGACCACCACGGGCCATCAATTGACCTTCTTTTTAGCGGATGATACGATCATCGTCGACTCAGAAAATGGTTCGCGGACGTTGACGAAACACCGAGTCG
The DNA here is from genome assembly GCA_035510055.1 of Candidatus Cybelea sp. Lineage (GTDB taxonomy): Bacteria > Acidobacteriota > Terriglobia > Acidiferrales > UBA7541 > Acidiferrum. The sequence continues at coordinate 189,909 of DATKHV010000020.1, forward strand.
AGAAATGACGCGACAGCTCCGCGGCCGCCCGTGAAGAGGTATGCTGAAGCTCCAGGCCGTCGATCTAAGCAAGTCGTACCGTGGTCGCAAGGTCGTTGACGACGTTGAACTGGAGATTGGACAGGGTGAAGTCGTAGGGTTGCTGGGCCCCAACGGCGCAGGCAAGACCACCACATTTTATATCCTTGTAGGCCTTGCCCGGCCCGACTCCGGCCGGGTTCTCCTGAACGACGAAGAAATCACCGACCTCCCCATGTACCTTCGGGCCCGCAGCGGAATCAGCTATCTTCCTCAGGAACCCTCGGTTTTCCGCCAATTGACCAGCGAAGAGAATTTGCTCGCGGTGCTGGAGACACTTCCAATGACTCCGGAACAGCAACGCGACCGCTTGGAGGAGCTCCTGGTGCAGATGGGGCTGGAAACCGTTCGAACCAGCAAGGCCTACACGCTCTCCGGCGGAGAGCGCCGCCGGCTGGAGATCGCGCGCTCTCTCACCTTGCAACCCTCTTTCATTCTTCTCGACGAACCTTTTTCGGGCATCGACCCTCTAACGGTCAAGGACCTCCAGGAACTCATCCGGGAACTGGCTAAATCGGGAATTGGCGTGCTTATTACCGATCATAACGTCCGGGAAACTCTCAGCGTGACGGATCGCGCTTACATCCTGAAAAATGGCAAAATATTCCGGAAGGGCCGCCCCGACGAATTGAGCAATGACGTGGAAGTGCGGCGCGTTTATCTGGGCGATCATTTCCGATTGAACTAGAATCAAATATCTGGGTTGGAAAAGAGAATACGGGACCATTCATGGCTTGGCAGGGACTCAAACTCAACCTCCGAGTTTCGCAGAAGCAGATTCTGACGCCCGGCCTCGTTCAAATGGTGAGCGTGCTGGCGCTGAATCGCCTCGAGCTTCGCGAGATGATCAACCAGGAAATGATCGCCAACCCGGTCCTCGAAGAACAGAGCGAAGAGCCCACGCAAACGGACAACTACAGCGACGAAACCTTTCTGAAAGCGGAAACGGAAAAAGTCCCGGAGAAGCCGGAAGCCAATCCGTTTGACGAATTCGATGTCGGAACCTTTTTCAATCAATATCTGGATACCGGCGGCGACGGCGGGCAATCGCAAGAGCGCGAAGTATCCGAGCGCCCTTCGTTCGAGAAGTTCCTCTCTTCACCCAGCGGGCTGACCGACCACCTTCAGTGGCAATTGAGCGTCACCATCTGTTCGGACACCGTCAAAGAGATCGTGGAAAGCATCATCGGCAATCTCGACGAGAACGGTTATCTGACGGCTTCCACCGAAGAGCTTACGCAGAACGGAAAATATTCGCAGGATGATTTCGATGACGCTCTGGCAGTGGTGCAGGATTTCGACCCCATCGGCGTGGGTGCGCGGGATTTGCGCGAATGCCTGCTGCTGCAATTGAAAGCTTTCGATCCGCAGAACACGCTGGCGCAGCAAATCGTTTCCGAACATTTGAAGCAAGTGCAATCGAACCAGTTGAAAGAGATTGCGCGAGCGCTGAACCGACCGCTCGAGATCGTCAAGCATTCTCTGGAAGTGATCAAGAAGCTCGATCCCCGGCCCGGGCTGCGCTACAACAAAACCGAGCCACGCCTGGTCGAGCCCGACGTGTACTTCCGCAAAGTGGATGATCAATGGCAAGCGTTCTTGAATGAAGACGACATGCCGCAACTCCGGCTGAGCCCCACGTACCGCCGCCTGCTCGTGAAAGATGCCGCCGACCGCGACGTGCGCAATTACGTGAAGGAACGCTTCACCGCCGCCGTCCAGTTGATGAAGAACATCGAGCAGCGCAAGCACACCATCCTTCGTGTTTGCCAATCCATCATCGCGCGTCAGGGCGAATTCCTCGATCACGGCCAGGATGCGCTGAAGCCCATGATGATCAAGGAAGTGGCGGAAGAAGTGGGCGTGCACCCTTCGACGGTGAGCCGCGCGGTGGCCAGCAAGTACGCGCACACGCCGCAAGGCGTGCTGGAGCTGCGGTCGTTCTTCAGCGAGTCCGTGAACGGGCCGGAGGGCGGCGGGATGTCGCTGCTGACGCTCAAGCGCCTGGTCAAGAAAATGATTGAAGAGGAAGATGCCACGCACCCGCTGACCGACGAGCAGATTGCGAAGAAGCTGGACGACACGGGCATCCATGTCACACGCCGTACGGTCGCGAAGTACCGCGAAGACATGAGAATTCCCAGCACCCACCAACGCCGGGAAAAGAGCTGAGCGGCATTGCCCGTGAAGCCGCAGCCGCGACGCGATGCCCGGCAACTCGTAATCCTCACCGGACTTTCCGGCTCCGGGAAAAGCACCGTCCTGCACGCCTTCGAGGATATGGGTTTCTACTGCGTTGACAATCTTCCCGTCGAGCTCATCCCCATCTTTGCGGAGCTGCACGCGGCGGGCGAAGGAGACTTTGCGCGCGCGGCGCTGCTGGTGGACGCGCGGGAAGGCGCCCAATTGGAGAAATTGCCGCCGCTACTGAAGCATTTAAAAAAAGATCATCCTATTACTCTTGTTTTTATCGAAGCGAATGAGGACGCCTTGCTGCGGCGGTACAGCGAGACGCGGCGCCCGCATCCCCTGGGCAAGAATTTTTCCGTGCGAGAAAGCTTGTCGCACGAACGTGCGCTGATGGAGCCGATTCGCAAGCTCGCGGATGTCGTGATTGAGACGACGCAATTCAACGTTCACGAATTGCGCCACTTCGTCACCGAGCGCTTCAAGAATCCGGACAAACGGCCGATGCTGGTTTCGGTGGTGAGTTTCGGTTATCGCTACGGAGTGCCGTCGGACGCGGACCTGGTTCTCGACGTGCGATTTCTGCCCAACCCTCATTTTGTGCCGCGGCTTCGGCCCTTTACCGGCAAAGATCCGAAAGTGCGGCGGTATATCCGCTCGTTTCCGCAGACCGGAGAATTTCTACGGCGCATGGAAGGCTTGCTGACCTACTTGATTCCGCACTACATCCGCGAAGGAAAAAGCTATCTGACCATTGCGTTCGGCTGCACGGGCGGCAAACACCGCTCCGTGATGCTGGCGGAGTCGGTAAGGAAGTCGCTTGAGAAGCGCGGGTTTTCCGCCAAAGTTGTTCACCGCGACATCGACAAGTAAACTGTTCGCTCCCCGAGCTGCGGAATTCAGCGGGCAAAATAATTGGCCAGTTTCCGGTTACCGCCTTTGCCGCGCTATCATTGGCTGTGCACATACAAATTCTATCCTCGATATTTGGCGTACTGCTGGTCTCGTGACCCTCGACCCTCGTCGTTTTCCGCGAGGCGAAATGGAGATGTTCAAGTGCCTTGGCGCAAACGGATGTTCGCAGTGGCTCTCATTGGCTCTGGTTCGCCTTCTTGTCCCTTCCTGCCTCGAGCCCTCGGGCCCCTTGAACTTTACAAGCGGATGGGATGGGCGAGCGAGTCATGGGGGGTGGTTTTTGTCGCTCTCCTCATTCGTGCGAACCGCTGTGGCCCCATTATTCGCCGTACTAGCATCTGCGGGAATTGCATGTATTGTGGGTGAGTGCTGGTTTTTGGTGAGCGGATGGTCGGTACTCCGGTACCACCTTCCGGTAACGTTTACCAGATTTGAGGGCATCGATTCAGAGCCACTTATACTGGCTTGCTGTGTCTAACTGCCTCTACTCGGGGCCGCTGAAACTTGACACGCCGCGACGCGGCGAATAGCGTACCAAGTAGACTAGTCAGGGAGCCTGCAGCGTGGCCTCGTTGTTGTCACCACAATTGAAAAGACTCTTCGCTTATGTGCGGCCGTACTCTTTTCGGCTGGGCGTTGGCATCGTGTTGGTGGCAGTCACCGCTCTGGCGGATGGCATTGTGGCGCTGATGCTGCGGCCGGGATTTGACTACGTCCTGAATCCCTCCGTCTCCGGTTCGACGCTGCCGTTGGTGACCTTTCCGAACGGTTACACCATCTATCTCAATCAGTTCTTTCCGCCCCGTATCCATCACGTGTGGACGATGTTTGCCCTGACGGTGGTTTTTCTTTATGTCGCGAAAGGCATCAGCGAATATTTGGGCGTAACGCAGATTCAGTACGTGGGCCAAGCGGCGGTGACGCGGTTGCGAAACCAGGTGTACGCCAAAATCATTCGCCAGCCGATTGGCTTTTTCCAAAGCCATCCGACGGGGCGCTTGCTTTCGACTACCATCAACGACGTCGAGCGCACGCGCATCGCGCTCTCGGAATACCTGGCCGACCTTTTCCAAAAAGGTTTCACGCTGATCGTATTTCTCGCGGTGGTCATCGTTCTGAATTGGAAGATGGCGCTGGGAACCGCCATTCTGGTCCCGCTGGTGGTCGTGCCAGTGGGAAAGCTAGGGAAGAAAATTCGCCGCTCCTCGGAGAACAGCCAGAGCAGGCTGGGGGACCTCACCCAGATCCTGCAGGAAACCGTCAGCGGAAACCGCGTCGTGAAAGCCTTCGGAATGGAAGATTTTGAAATTGCCAAGTTCAAGAACACGGCGCAACGGCTGCTGCGAGAAAATATGCGCTGGGTTCGCGCCGCAGTGGCCACCGGGCCAATCATGGATTTGCTGGGAGCGCTGGTCATTCCTCTGCTCATTTTGTACGCCCGCGATCAGATCAAGCACGGCCTAATGACGCCGGGAATTTTTATGGCGTTTCTGTTCGCCATGTTCAACGCTTACATGCCGCTGAAGCGCATCGGCCAGGTGTACCAGCAATTCCAGCTCGCGCAGGGAGCGAGTACGCAGGTATTCGCCTATCTCGACCGGCAAGAAGAGCAGAGCGAACAGCCCGGCGCGAAGCCGCTGCCGCCATTTTCGCGGGAAATCGCTTTCGAGAATGTGGGTTTTTCGTATGACGACGATTCGGGCCATGTCCTGGAGCAGATTCATTTGCGCGCGAGCCGCGGTGAAGTGATTGCCCTGGTGGGCTCGAGCGGCGCGGGGAAAACCACGCTCGTGAATTTACTGCCGCGATTCCACGAAGCCACCTCTGGCGCCATCCGCATCGATGGGCAGGACATTCGCGATGTGACCATCAAGTCTTTGCGCGAACAGATCGCCATGGTCACGCAGGAAAACATCCTTTTTCACGACACCGTGTGGAACAACATTTGCTACGGTTTGACGAATATTCCCAAGGAAAAAGTGATGGCCGCCGCGCAAGCCGCCCTGGCCCACGATTTCATCATGGAATTGCCGCAAGGATACGACACGCTGATTGGCGAGCGGGGCACGCGCTTGAGCGGAGGACAGCGCCAGCGTATTGCCATCGCGCGCGCCATCTTGAAAGATTCGCCGATTCTTATTTTGGACGAAGCCACTTCGGAGCTGGATGCCGAGTCCGAGATGTTTGTGCAGAAGGCGCTCGCCAACTTAATGGTGGGGCGAACCACTTTTGTAATCGCGCACCGCCTGGCCACGATTCGCCGCGCGGACAAAATTCTCGTCCTGGAAGATGGAGAGATCCGCGAAAGCGGCACGCATACGGAATTGATAGCCCGCGGCGGAACCTATGCCCGGCTTCATGATTTGCAGTTTGCCGACGACGACATGCTGGCGCCCGCGCAGGCCGCACCGGCAAAGTCGAACGATGCATCGAATTCTATATGAGCCAAACGACCACCGTATCGACAAAGAAAATCGAATGTTTTTCGATGACCGGATACGCGCAAGCGCGCGCCGAGCAGGACGGCTGGGCGGTGCGCGTCAGCGTAAAAAGCGTCAACCACCGCTTCCTGGACCTCAAGCTGCGCATGCCGGAAGGATTTGATTTGTACGACTTGCGGCTCCGGCAGATCGTGCGAGAAAGAATTCACCGCGGGCATGTGGAGGTGACCGTTGGCGTGGAGCCGGGGAAAGCCGCGCCCGTTCAGGTGAATCGGGAGCTGGTGCAATCGTACCTGAAAGCCGCGGAAGCGTTGCGGCAGGAAACGCGTGCGGCGACGGACATGGACGTGGTCGCGCTCTTGCGGCTGCCCGGAGTCATCACCGGCGTCACCACCGCGGTGCCCGAATCAGAAGAAGAACAAGAGCAGCTTGGGCGGGCGCTGGACACCTGCTTGCGCGACGCGCTGGCAAAGCTGGATGATATGCGCCGTGCCGAGGGCCGTCATCTGGTCGCAGAACTGCGCGATCGGCTGACGCGCATCGGCGGTCACGTCGAGCAGGTGCGCGGGCTGGTGGCCACGTTGCGCCCGGCTTTTCTACGGCGCTTGGACAACAAGTTGAAAGAACTGCTCGGCGGAGTCGGCATCGATCCCGCGCGGCTCGCGCAAGAGGCCGCGCTGCTTGCGGAACGCAGCGATATCAGTGAAGAATTAGACCGCCTGCGCAGCCACCTGCAACAGTTCACCAAGCTGCTGGACGGCGCCGGCGAACTGGGAAAGAAGCTGGATTTTCTTTTGCAGGAAATGCATCGCGAGGCCAACACCATGCTCTCGAAGACACCCGGCGTGGAAAGCGAGGCGCTGGCGATCACCGGAGTAGCGCTGGAAATCAAAGCGGAGATTGAAAAACTGCGAGAGCAGGTGCAGAACATCGAATGAGCGTCGGGACTGAGATCGCGCCGCTGCTGTTGATCGTCTCGGGGCCGTCGGGATCGGGGAAATCGACTTTGGTGCAGCGCATCCTGGATCTGCCCGGCACTATGCCCTCGATCTCATGTACTACACGGTCGCGCCGCGCGACCGAGGCCAGCGGGAAATGCTATGATTTTGTGACGGAAGCGGAATTCGACGCTATGGTCGCGCGCGGCGAATTTCTGGAGTACGCGCGGGTTTTTGGAAAACATTCTTACGGCACGCCGAGGAAGTGGCTGGAAGAATCGCGGCAGCGGGGACTCGACCTGGTGCTGGAGATCGATGTGCAAGGCGCGGCGCAGGTAAAGGAGAAGATTCCGGAGTCCGTGGCGATCTTTATTTTGCCGCCGTCGCGCGAAGAGTTGGAACGCCGGCTGCTCAGCCGCGGCCAGGATTCGGATGAAGAAATTGCGCGGCGATTGGCGAAGGCGCGCGACGAAATTGCGCAGCTCGGCAAGTACTATGATTTTTGCGTGGTGAATGAGGATGTGGAACGCGCGGGGCGTGAAGCGCAGGCGATTGTCACTGCTTTGCGCTGCACGAGCGTGCGACGGAGGGCGAGAGTGGAACAACTTCTGGCATCGTTTGGGAGGGAATGACTGAAATGACTATGCAGACAAAAGCTCCGGAGAGCCAGTTTGCGTATGTGGTGCTGGCGGCCAGGCGCGCGCGGCAGATTATGGCCGGCGCTCCGCCGCTTATCGAAAACCCCAGGACTCAGAAGGCCACGCGGATCGCGTGCGAAGAGCTGGAACACAGCTTGATCGAGTACGACTTTACCGAGCCGTCTTCGATCGACGTGGACAAGGAAGGAAACAAGCGGCGGAAGTAGCCGTCCGCGAAAGGCAGGATGCGAATCACGCTTGGTGTGACCGGCGGAGTGGCGGCTTACAAAGCCGCGGAACTCGTGCGCCGTTTGCAACAGGAAGGATTCAGCTTGCAAGTGGTGATGACCAGGGGCGCCCGCGAGTTCGTAACGCCGCTGACGTTCGCGGCGCTCAGCGGGCAAAAAGTGATTAGCGATCTTTTCAGCGATTCTTCTGGCGGAGAAGCCAACCTCGAAAGCGCAATCGAACATATTGCCGTAGCGCAAAGAACCGATCTACTCCTGGTCGCGCCGGCCACGGCGGACATCATTGCCAAATTTGCGCGCGGGATTGCGGACGATTTTCTGACGACTTTGTATCTGGCCTCGACGGCGCCAGTCGTAGTTGCGCCGGCGATGAATGTGAACATGTGGAACCACGCGGCCACGCAGGAAAATGTGGAGAAGCTGCGCGCGCGCGGCGTAAAAGTTGTGGACCCCGGCGAAGGCTACCTCGCTTGCGGCATGATTGGCGCGGGACGGCTGGCCGGGCAAGAAGCCATTGTCGCCGCAGTCCGCGAAGCTCTTAAAACGCAGCGCGATTTGGACGGCGAGACTGTGCTGGTAACCGCCGGCCCCACTTGCGAAGACCTCGACCCTGTTCGCTATATCACCAATCGCTCATCCGGGAAAATGGGTTATGCGGTCGCCGAAGCCGCAGCGCTTCGAGGCGCGAAGGTCGTTCTTATCAGCGGGCCCGTCAACTTGGAAGTTCCTGCTGGCGTGGAGCGCGTTGCCGTGCGCACGGCGGAAGATATGCACCACGCCGTAACCGAGCGGGTCCCCGAAGCTTCCATTGCCATTTTTGCAGCCGCAGTGGCGGATTACCGCCCGACGGAGCCGCACTCAGAAAAAATTAAAAAGAGCCAAGTGCCGCTGACTATTTCTCTCGAGCCGACCACCGATATTCTGGCCGAGGTGGCGAGAAACAAAGGCCAGAAAATCTTAGTGGGGTTTGCGGCAGAGACGGACCACGTCGCGGAAAACGCGCGGAAAAAGCTTTCGTCGAAAAACGCCGACTTGATTGTCGCCAACGACGTCACCGCCGAAGGCGCGGGATTCGATCGCGATACCAATATTGTGACGCTCTTCTCCCGCGACGGCCGCGACCTCGCGCTTCCCAAAATGAGCAAGAGCGAAGTGGCGCAGCGCCTATTGGATGAAGTCGTGCGGTTGCGAAGCGTTTTGCATGGAACGGCCGCGTCAAAGCGCTCCGGTGCCTGATCCCGCCATGGCCGAGCGCCTTTCCGAATCTCTGCAGAAAAAACTTTCCGCCAGGCTTGGTTTTTACGAGGACATCGGCATCCGCTTGTTTTATTGGGACCGCGGAACAATTTCTGCACCGGTTAGCGAAAACCGCTTGGAACCGCCTGCCAACACCCGTCTCGCCACTACAATAGATCTTCAAAAGGAAACGACCTTGCCCAAGCCGGCAGGAAAACCCGTATTGCAAAAGAGCTCGCTAGCCGTACCGCCGGTGAGTCCAAAGATCGCATCGCTTCCCGTTGTTGTGGGCCCGTCGCTTTTTGAAGCCATGAACAAAATCACGGACGACACGCTGCTTAAGGTGCGCGAGGATCTCGGCGAATGCACCCGCTGCAAACTGCACGGCACGCGGCACAAAATTGTTTTCGGCGACGGAAATCCCAAAGCCGAGTTGGTTTTTGTTGGCGAAGGGCCCGGCGCCGATGAAGACGCCCAAGGACTGCCTTTCGTCGGCCGCGCCGGAAAACTCCTGACGCAAATGATCGAAGCCATGGGCTTGCAGCGCAAAGACGTATACATCTGCAACGTGGTGAAGTGCCGTCCTCCGGAAAATCGCCAGCCGGAGGAAGACGAAGTCAGCACCTGCTCGCCATTTCTCCTGCGGCAAATCGACGTCATCGCACCAAAAGTGATTGTTTGCCTCGGCGCCGTCGCCGCAAAAACCTTGTTGCAAACGAATCGCGGCATTTCCCAATTTCGCGGCCAGTGGCTCGAATTTCGCGGAAGAAAACTACTAGCGACCTATCACCCCGCCTATTTGCTCCGCAACCCGCCCGCCAAGAGCGAAGTCTGGAAAGACCTCCAAAAAGTCATGGCCGTCCTCGGCCTCGAAGTGAAGAAAGGCAAGTCCGCTTCGTAGCGCAAAAAAATCGGCCAAAGCAGGTTCTTGGATTCTTGAACGAGAAGCCCCCGTCGGTTGCGGAAGTTGCCCCTCTGGGAGCGGATCGTGTGTTGCGCCGTGGCCTTGCCCAAGATCCGCAGCAACGCTGGCCACATCCGCGCGCGATTTGAAATTGGGCACTGGAATTGGCGGTTGAACCGCCGGGCTCCACGCGGACAAAAGGCACTACGGTTTTGCCATGGATTATCGCGGCCACGCCTCGTATCGCCGTGAAAGTCCGTTCCCTTCTGATCGAAAATTATTCCGCAAAGAAACCTCGTAGCATTCGTGTGCAGGCGCTCCTTGATGGCAGAATGGTCGCATGGGGATTCTCTTGGGGTTGCTCACCGCGCTGACTTGGGGCGGCGCGGATTTCATTGCGCGTTTTGCCACGCATCGCATCGGCGCTCTCCGTTCCATGTTGTACATGCAAATGGTAGGTTTCTTTCTGTTGACGATTTCTTTGCCGTGGCTTGGCGGCTGGGGGCATCTTGCGGATGGCTGGCGGCCGTGGGCTTGGGGTTTTCTGGCGGGATGCTTCAATGCTATGGCCGGACTGGGGTTCTATCGCGCATTTGAGATTGGGAAAATGTCCGTGGTGGCTCCGCTCTCGGCCAGTTATCCCGCTTTGACGCTGCTGCTTTCCTGGATGACCGGCGAACACCTAAGCGCCGCGCGAATCGCTGGAATCTTTTGCACGCTTGGGGGTGTCGTGGTGGTAGCGGGCGGAGAAAAAACGCCGGACGAGAACGATGCCGAAGCGGTGCGCAGCAGCGGGCGCGGAATCGGCTGGGCCCTTTTTGCCGCGCTTGGTTTTGCCATGCTGTTTTGGCTTCTGGGCTTTCGCATTATCGCGCGCGTCGGCGCGGTGCAAACCGTCTGGATGATTCGTTTGACCAGCACGCTGCTTATGGCGGCCGCGATCCTGATTGCGAAGCAGCCCGCGCGCCTGCCGCGCGGCGAAGTGCGCTGGATGGTTCTGGGCATGGGCGTGTTCGATACTGGCGCGTTTGTGCTCAGCAACCTCGGAATGAAAATGGAGCAGGTCGCGGTGATCAGCGTTCTTGGTTCGCTGTATGGAGCGGTCACTGTCGCGCTCGCGGCCACTTTTTTGAAGGAACATGTCTCGCGCTGGCAGTGGATAGGAATTGTTACGATTTTCTTGGGGATTTTTCTGATTAGCCGCTAGTACTTTCACATTCCTTCTACCGGCTTCTATTTCGTCTTTTTTTGCGTGTTTCCTTGTGCTGATACACTACACGGCGGGATGACGCCTCTATTTTGCAATGTCGCGCTGGCCGTGCCGCTGCGCACCACATTTACGTATGCAGTGCCGGAAACGCTGCAGGGGACGGTGCAGCCAGGTATCCGCGTGCTTGTGCCGTTCCGGAAGAAAGCGCTGGTCGGCGTCGTTGTGGAAATGGCGGAGAGCGCGCCGCAGGAAGCAAAGATTCGGGAGATTGTTCGCGTGCTGGATCTTGCTCCCGCGCTGACGCCGAAGTTGATCGAGCTGGGGCACTGGATCGCCGGGTATTACCTGGCGCCGGTTGGCGAAGTTTTTCGGGCGATGCTGCCGCCGGTGACGGAGGTGAAATCGCAGCGCCAGATTATGCTGACGGAAGCGGGGCGGGAAACTGCGGAGAGCTTGAGCGGCGGAGAATTGTCGCACGGACTCACGGGGGGGGAGGCAGCGTTTCTCGCCAGGCTGAAGGAGAAGAAAGGAACATTGCTATTCGCACCGGCGGCGAAGTTGGGCGTTGATGCGACTTCGCTACAGCGGATGCAAAGACGCGGGCTGATTGAGATTCGTGAAACCGTCGAAGGAAGAAAAAGAAAGACGCAGCGGGTGATTGCCTGGAAAGGCGGCGCTGCGGCAGTCGAGGAACCGGAGAAAAAAGAGGGCCAGGAAGAAAAGAGAGAAGAAAAAGATAACGCAGAGACGCCCAGTGAGCAGAGGAAACGCAGAGAAGAAAAAATACGGGAGCTGCTGCAGACGGAGCGCGGGCCGCTGCCTTTGCCGCAACTTTTGAAGCTGGCGCAGGTGACGCGAGCTTTCCTTGAGCGAATGTTGCGGCAGGGCTTGCTGGAGAGTTGGGAAGAGCCGAGCGATCCGGCGGAGGATCCATTTGACGCTGGATACGCGCCTCCCGCGCATGAATTGAACGCGGAGCAGGAAAGCGCCATGAAAGCAATTCGCGCGCGGTTTGAGCTGGGCGAATTCGGCGTGCAGTTGCTCCATGGCGTGACCGGGAGCGGGAAGACGGAAGTGTATTTGCGCGCGGTGCAAGAAACGCTGGCGCGCGGAAAAACGGCGCTCATTTTGGTGCCGGAAATTGCGCTGACGTTGTGGATCGGACGGCAATGCCGGGGCTGGTTTGGCGCGAAGTTCGAAGGCGTGGCAGTACTGCATTCGGCGCTGAGCGACGTGGAACGAGCGCGGGAATGGTGGCGCGCGCGGAACGGCGAAGCGCGCGTGGTGGTGGGGACGCGTTCGGCGGTGTTCGCGCCGCTCGAAAATATCGGGCTCATCATCGTCGATGAAGAGCAGGAAAACAGTTTCAAGCAAGAAGAGACGCCGCGCTATCACGGACGCGACGTGGCCATCGTGCGCGCGAAGTTGGAAGGCGCGCTGGCGCTGCTGGGTTCGGCGACGCCTTCGCTGGAGACGTATCACCACGCGCGAGAAGGGAAGTATGAATTATTAACGTTGGCTTCGCGTGTGGCCGAGAGGTCGCTTGCCAGCGTGGAAATCGTGGATCTGCGCGAGGATTTTCAGCGGACGCACCAGTCGAGCCCAATTTCCGCGGCGCTGCATGCGGGGATTCAGGAATGCCTCACGAGTGGGACGCAAGCGCTGGTGCTGATCAACCGGCGCGGATACTCGTGGTCCGTTTTGTGCCGGAGCTGCGGCGCTTCCGTGCAGTGCGTGGACTGCAGCATCTCAATGACGCATCACAAGCTGCGCAACCGGCTGGAGTGTCATTACTGCGGATCGATTCAGCAAATTCCAAAAGTTTGTCCGAAGTGTCAGTCGAAGTATGTTTATTTTTTTGGCGAAGGCTCGGAGCATCTGGAAGAAAGATTGCGCAAGGAATTTCCCGGAGCGCGCATCGCGCGGCTGGACCGGGACACGGCGCGGACCAAGCGGCAGTATCAGGAGACCCTGGGTGCGTTTGCGGGCGGGGCGCTGGATATTCTTGTTGGAACGCAAATGCTGGCGAAGGGGCACGACTTTCAGCGCGTGACGCTGGTCGGCGTGGTCAGCGCGGATTCGTCGCTGAGCTTGCCGGATTTTCGCGCCGCGGAGCGGACGTTTCAATTGCTGACACAAGTCGCGGGCCGTGCGGGGCGCGGAGAGCTGAAAGGTGGCGTGCTGATTCAGACGTTTTATCCGGAACACTACGCGATTCAGGACGCCGTGAAACAGGATTACACGGCGTTCTTCGAGCGCGAATTGCATTTCCGAAGAATGATGGCGTACCCGCCGTTTACGTCGCTGGCCAACGTGATCGTGCGGGATATTAGCTTGGAGAAAGCGATCCGCTGGTCACGGCAGCTTTCGGAATATTTTTCGCCGCATGATGATAAAGGCGTGCGCATCCTGGGGCCGGCGACGGCGCCGCTGGCGCGGCTCAAGAAGGAGCATCGGTTCCAATTTCTGCTGAAATCGCCGAAACGATCGGTCCTGACGAAATTACTGAGCGGCGCGCTAAGGTATTGCGAGGCGAAGGAAATTCCAGACACGGCGGTGCTGGTGGATGTGGATCCGCTTAGCTTGTTGTGAGTTGCAGGGGAAAACCTCTGTAGCCGTGACGGTCTTGCCAACCAAGCCGCGAGCCATTAGAAGCCGGAAGCGGAATCTTCCTCGAAGATGAGTTGCTTGTCCATGTCTAGCATCTGTTTGCGGAATTGGCGCAGGCCGATGAGGCTCAAGAAAACCAGTGGAATAAAAACAGCCGCTCCCCATTGCGTGACTACCGACCACGCCACGATTTGGGGAATATAGCTACCAAAGATGAGGAAGCCGGCGAGATAGGCGACGATGAAAAGCGGAGAGTTGCTTTGAAAAGCCGGATAAGAACAGGTGAAAGGAATTTTGCGGAACTTCACGAGAAGAATTTCCACGAAGACGGCGGAACAGGCGATGAGAATAGTTGTATGCAGCAGCGCTGTGAGCCAACCCCACAAAATGGCGGAGTAAAGAAAACACACCGGGGCAAGCCAGCCGAGAGAAAAAGTGAAAAGCACTCGCCGGGCGACCTGGCGAGGCAATTCTCCCTCCGGTTCGATCCACAGTTTGAAAATCCAGTTAGCGGACAAATCCAGAGGAACCTCGAAGGCCAGGCGAATTCCGAGGAGCATGCAGTAGCTCAGGATGTAGGGGACGGCGAGGAGTGCCACAGAGGGAGGCTGCGCCGTGAAAGAAAAGCCGGGATGGTAGGCGGCATTTACGGTCTGCGCGGCAACGACCAAGCCCAGCGCGGCGAAAGCGAGAACCATCTGCAAGTGGGCGTCGCTGCGCAAGAGCGTGCGCGAAACAAAATGGAAACAGGCGCGCAGCTTCGCATCGCGAAGAATGGTGGCGTCCAGAAGCCTTGCAGGCGAGTGGAAGCGCTGCGCGCGGGGGCGCGGTCCAACATCGGCAAATTCGGGGATGCGGACAAAACAGCTGCGAAAGCTGAAAGCATAAGCAACGATGGAGATAAGAAGCGTCAGCCCCAAAGAAGCCATGGCTCGCCGCGTCAAGGAGGCGAAGAAAATGTCATTACCATTGCCCCACAAAGTTTCGGTCAGCCCGAGAAACCAGACGGCAGGGAATCCACCGAGGCGCTGGTGCATCAACCGAGAGCCACCAGAGAGAATCGGGGAAACCGTGAAGCTAGTGGCGAGCACCGCCAGGAGACAGAACGCGAGCGCAAAACGGACGTAAACGGAGATTTTGCGGAACAAGCGGTAGGGAAAACACGCCATCAAAATGCCGGAGAGCGCAAATACGGCGAGAAAACTGAATATGCTGCTCAGACTTACGGAAACGGCGTGGCCAAACGCAAACCGGAGAAGCTTCGGGAAAGATCGTTGCGAACCCAGGACGGCGATGGGGAAAAGCACGAAGGAAGCCGCGTTCACGACGATGGTGAGCAAAGCGGTCAAGGCGAAGATAGCGAACAAGTTCGCGAAAAAAATCCTGGTCAGGGAAATCGGGAGTGGAACGAGATTGGCGTAATCGCGGCGGTCCAAAAAAATGGAGTTCCAACGCCACAGTGCCACGGCGCAACTGACGGACATGGAGAGGACGATGAAAAAATATTCGTCCGGGATAGTGGCGATATAGGGATCGAAGACACCATCGCCGCGCAAGAAGCGGACAAGCGAGCCAAACTTCTCAAACATAAGAAGAGAAACCAGAACTCCCGGCATGGCCAAAAAAATAAGAACCACACCTATGCCAAGTTCGAGCTCGTCAGCGCCCAATTCGCCGCCGCCTTTGAACATCCGGGCAGCGAACAAGCGCAGCAAGAGCACAGACGGCCGCTGCGAAAAAATCAGCCAGCGCGCGGCGAGAGACTGCTTCCAAGAATTCACGAGGGAGATACCACCACATCCACGATTTCGCCGGCAACTTGCGCGACGTCTTTGTCTTCCACCAACTGCAAGAAGATGCCTTCGAGAGAGGACTGGCCAATCTGCCGGCGGACCTCTTCCGTCGCGCCATAGGCCATGACCTGGCCTTGGCGGAGAATGAGAAGTTGCGAGCAAACTTTTTCGACCACTTCGAGAATGTGCGAGCAATAGAAAACAGCTTTTCCCCGGGCGCTGAAGGCCTGGATGAGGTTCTTGATGATGAGCACCGACGTTACATCGAGGCCGGAGAGCGGTTCATCCAGGACGAGGACATCGGGATTGTCCATGAGCGCGGCGATCAGCAGGATGCGCTGGCGCATGCCTTTGGAATAAGAACCCAGAGAAACATGGCGGTGCGGAAACAGGGAGAACAGTTCGAGGAGAGAGCTAATCTTGGATTTCATTCGCGCGGGAGACATGGCGCGAAGGGTTCCTATCATCTCGAGATATTCCTCGCCGGTCAGAAACGGATAGAGGTTGGCCTCCTCTGGAACGTAGCCAAGGCGCTTGCGATAGGAGACCAGATCGTCTTGGATATCCTGACCCTCGAAGAGCACCTGACCACGCGTGGGTTGCAGCAGGCCGGTGAGGACTTTTACGGTGGTGCTTTTGCCGGAACCGTTCGGGCCCAAGTAACCTAGGACTTGGCCCGGTTCCAGGCGAAAGCTGACTTCGCGAACAGCCGGAACGGAACCATAGAACTTTGCAAGAGCGATTGCTTCGAGCACGGCCATCCATCCCCTTCTAGCGAGCAGACGAGCAAACGAACGACTTCTGTCGTCCGCAGAGCCCAATGCCCTTTTGACACCTTGGGAAAAGACAAAGTTCCGGGGAATCAACAAGTACCCCCCGCCCCGGTGTTTTTGGCAAGAGTTCGGAATCAGTTGAAAAAAAGAGAGTTACACTTTTTTGCGTATGCAAAATAGTTCTTAAGCGATTGATACTAAAGGGCCGAAAAGGCAAGAAACCTCACGAGACCGAAAGAGTGCCCATGCTGTTCAAAAGAACGGAATTAGTTTTAAGGTGCAAGTCAGAATCGCGCGAGAAGGCGCTGACATTTCAGGACTTTGGACCATGGAGCCGAGCCAGCACCTGTGGAGAAGCCATCCGCCGTGGCATCAACGGTTATGGCGGAATGCGATGAGCTGTCGGCGCTCTATGCCTTCCTTGTGGAGGGGGCTGGCGTCAAATACCGTGGCGGTTTGGGTGGTGCGGCCGGCGAAGGGTCCCGCGTTGCGCGTGGTCGTGCCAATTTCGCAAATCTTCCTGGGCGAAAACGATATGTTTGAGGCCAGGAAGTTCGATCCATGGCGGCAGAAGACGATTTATGAATATACACGCAGGGATGCGGCAGACTCTTTTGAACTTCCCAGGCCACTTTTCGATTTTTTCCTTCGACAAGCGGACAAATACGCAGGCGCTTCCGACTTGACGCTGTAACAGCTACGGTATCTGCGAGAGGGTGTGTTCTCGAGAACCTGGACACCGGAAGAAGCGGCTCGGGAGGCGCTGAAGAAGCGTAGTGACCTGAGTACCGGCCCTACCGAAGATTCGGCGGCATTTCAGAATTTTGCCCTGGACATGCGGTCTTGGGTTCTCCACTAAGTACCGAACGCGAGCGCGCCGCTATGGCCCTGATTAGAATCGGGAATGGGGAGAGCCCGCGAGTCTCAAAGTGAATCAAGATAGGGGCTGGGTGTCGCTGGGTGAGACAGTTTCGGAAAACGGTTACCTCTCGCGAATGCGGCGGCTAGCGGCTGAATCGCTATCGAATTTCGAGAACCGGAGGAAAATCCTGAAGCGAGTGGCGTTGAAAGGAAAGAAGATGGCGGCGTAAAGCCGCTTCTAGAAGATTGTGCTTGGCGGCACGAATGACAGCGGGGGAAGTTCGCGGGCGTTTTGGCATGCGCGGTGCACTGATGTGCGCATTGGTCGGCGCACGCTGGTGGTTGGTCCAGGGTGGAAATGATGCAGAGCGGCGCAGGCGCAAGCACAACCTCAGCCGGAAAATGGCTGTTGAAGTTGGCTTCGCCACCGCACGGATAGTTTCCCCAACCGCCAAGCCTCCCGAGGAAGCAACTCAAAAGTGCGCAGCAGGTCGAGATGCTGTGCAAAATGCAGAACGCTAAGAAGTTGCCTCTAAAAGCTGGATCCCTAGCAATCCTTTTCCTAAATATGAGTGCGCTCGTATGGGCGCCTGTGTCGAGGGCGCAAGCTTCCGACTCTGAGCCGTTGGTCGGGACAATTTCGGGAACGGTGCTATTGAAAGCGAGCAACCGGCCGGCCAGCCAGGTAGCAGTAAAGCTGAAATCGCATGTAGCCGGGATATTCCGCAGCGTATTGACGGATTTGGAAGGGCACTTTGAAGTGCGGAGCCTGCCACGGAGCACCTACGAGATCGTGGTCGATGAACCGGGCTATGAGCCAGCGCAAACTAACGCGCAGCTGGAGGGAAGCTCCTCGAAACTGGTGCTTTATCTGAATCCATCGAATCCGGGACGAAACGAGCGGAACAATTACACGGTTTCGGCGCGGGAGCTAAGAATTCCTGGGAAAGCGCTCAATGAGTATAAGAAGGGACTGGACAGCCTGAGGAAAAAGGATTTCGCGGGGAGCGTGAGCCACTTTAGGAAGGCCACCCAAGCGTTTCCGGAATACTTCGAGGCCTACTATCACACAGGAGTAGCGGAGACGACCCTGGGCCGCTACGACGAGGCCATGAAATCTTTTGAAAAAGCCATTGAATTGAGCGGGGGGAACTACGCCTGGGCAGAATTTGGGATCGGCTACCTTTTCTATCTGGAGGGAAAGACGGAGGAGGCCGTGACCGTCCTCGAGAGGGGATTGGAACAGGACGGGAACTCCGCCGACGGTCACTTCATCCTGGGGCTAGCGCAACTGAAACTGGATCGCCTAGACGAAGCGGAAAAAAACGCGCGCGAGGCGCTGCTGCGCAATCCTAATCTCGCGGAGGCCTATCTGGTGCTGTCGGATGCATATGGGCGGCGGCACGAGTATCGCGAGCAACTGCAAGGCCTGGAAAAGTATCTGAAACTGGAACCGAACGGGCCGGACAGCGAGAACGCGCGCCGGGCGCATGCGAAGGTTGAGGAGATAATGGCGCGGGATCGTGCTCAGGAGTGAGGTTTCCTCTGACACTGACTCCGAATTTTCTTGGCGTAACGTTCAGATTGGGAGGCAGGCGGAAAAGCGGTGGCAAGCCACCGCACTCCAAGACTAGGCGGCGCGCTTGCGCCAGAAGAAGTAGGCGGGCAGGCCGATGATAAAGAGAACGATGGCGGCGGCTAGGTTCATAAATTGCGAGGGGTCGCGGAAGGCGAGATAGACGGCGTTGCCTACGATGACGGCGGCGACTAGGACGAACAGGAACGGCGTGCCGGGATAGCCGGGAACGCGATAGGGAATGGGGCGGCCTGCCGAAGCTCGGCGAATGGGGAAGATGGCGGCGGCGCCGAGACCGTAGAAAATCCAGCCGATAAAAATCACACCTTCGATTAATTTGCTGAATGTGCCCAACTCACCGGCACAGACTAGAACGGCTGACCAAACACCAAGTGCGATGATGGCTACTGCCGGGGTTTTAAAGCGCGGATGGACTTCCGCGAGTTTCATGAAGAAGAGTTTGTCTTTGGCCATGGCGTAGAAAACGCGGGGGGCGGTGAGGATGACGCTATTGGCGGCGCTGAAGGTCGAAAGCAAAATGGCGAGGGCCACGATTTTGCCGGCCCAAGGACCGAGGACGATGCTGACGGAAGTGGCGGCGATGGTGTCGGTCAGAGCCATGTCCTTGGGGCCGAGCGCGAAGAGATAAGCGACGACGGCGACGAGATAGAGGCCTACGAGAATCAGAGAACCCATAAGAAATGAGCGTGGGAAAGCTTTTTGGGGATCAACGACTTCGCCGGCACTGTAAGTGCCGAACTGCCAGCCTTCATAAGCCCAGAGAACAGAGATCATGGCGAGGCCAAAACCAGACCACAGGCCGAGTCCGTGCTGAGCCGCGCCCCAGGCGGATGGAATGTCGCGGCCATGATGGCCAAGGGCCAGCAGGAAGGCGCTGAGAATGACGATGACGCCCATCTTGACGAGGGTGGTCCAGTTTTGAAGGTCGGAACTTTTGCGGGTGCCCCAGACGTTGACGGCAGTGACGACTCCGATCATCACGACGGCGGCGAAGGTTTGCTCGACGGGAGAAATCGGAAGCACGCGGGCGAGGTATTCGCTGAAGGCGCGAGCCAGAGCGGCGACGGAACCGCTGGCGATCACGAGAAAAAGGCACCAGCCGTAGAGAAAAGCCGAGAGGCGGCCGAAGCCATCGCGAATGTAGCAATACAAGCCGCCGGCTTCGGGATTGGCGGCGGCCAGCTCCGCGTAGGTGAGCGCGCCGAGTAGCGAGAGGACGCCGCCTACAATCCAGACTAGCAGCGAGAGGCCGACGGAGCCGCCGACTTCGCGGAGGATGGGGCCGGGCGTGCGAAATATGCCCGAACCAATTACAGAGCCGATGAAGAGGAGTAAAAGATCGCGAAAGCGGAGTGTGCGAACGAGTTCAGGCATTGGCAGGCTGGCGCCCAGAGTGCGCGTGCAGACCGGAGGCATCATAACCGGAGATGGCGCGCGGTCAATGGGGATTCGAAGAAATGTAGAAGGGCGCGGGCATGAAGGAAAGGACAAAGATGAGCAGGGCGAGAAGAGCTCCCCAGCGACGGCTGGTATCGAGGGGTGAGGGATCGTAGATGGGCGCGACGCGGAGGAATCGCATAGCGAGGATCATGGCGGCCCAGAAATACCAACCTTCCCAGAAACCAAGGAATCCGAGAAGGGCAAAAACAGCGGGAATGATGAGCGAGGAATACCACTGCAAGCGGGGATTGAGAGAACGAAGAATATGACCGCCATCGAGCTGGGCGACAGGAACGAGGTTCAAGGATGTTAAAAGAAGACCGACCCAGGCGGCGCGGCCGACGGGGGGCAAAAGAAGCGCGTCAGGAGAGATACCGGGATGCAGGATCGCTTCCAAAATGCGCAAGAGGAGGGGAGTGCCATAGATGAGTTCGGCGTTGGCGGGGTCAGCCAGGCCGGGAACAAGCTTGGCATGAAGGACACCGTAGACAAGAGCAGGGACGGCGAAGACGAAGCCGACGAGCGGGCCGGAAGCGCCGACATCCAACAAGGCGCGGTTGGTGAGGATGGGCGAACGAATCAAGATGAAGGCGCCGAAGGTGCCGTTCAAGTTGGGGAAGGGAACGAAAAAAGGATAGGTGGCGCGAATGTGATGGTAGCGGCAAGCAAAGAAATGACCGAGCTCGTGGGTGAGGAGGATGGTCATCAGGGTGAGGGCGAAGGGGAGACCGGCGGCGAGGCCGAGAGGGTGTTTGTAAAAAAGAGTGAAAGAGCGGAGAAATTCGTCCGACGAGAAGGCTTGGTTCCGGGCATAAGCGGTGGCGAATTGCGTGCCGGCGACGAGGCAGGTGCAAAGGGTGAGGAGGAAGAGGAAGCAAGCTAGGAGGAACATTTTTCTGGAGGGACGGTAGGGGACTTGGCTGTAGCGGAGACCGTGAGTGGGCGCGGCGCTCCAATCGACGTTGGCCGGGAGGGATGGCGGAAGATTTTCTGGAGGCGATGTGGTCACGGAATATTTTGGGCGCGAAATTGCGCGCTAGTCAGTACAGCATAGCTTAAGGGGTTCGCGCCAGTTTCGAATTCGCGAGCAGTTTGTTTAGCAGAATGCTTTCAAGAAGCGGCGGAAGCGCGGCTATGCGGATTTTTTATCTTCGTCGATGCCTTGGAGTTCTTTACCGGGTTTGAAGCGGACGGCTTTGCCTGGGGGGATGTTGACTTCTTCGCCGGTGCGGGGATTACGGCCGATGCCGGTCTTGCGCGGCTTGACGCTGAAGACCCCGAAGCGGCGGAGTTCGATGCGCTGGCCGCGGCCGAGAGCCTGCTTCAACGATTCGAAGACGGTCTCGACAGCCTGCTCGGCTTTGGTGCGGCTGATGTTCGTCGTGGCGACGACGGCATTTACAATGTCCAGCTTAATCACACAATCCTCCCGCGCTTCCGAGGCAGATGCTAGAGGGTGCGGCGTAGGTTGTCAAGACTTGAGCGGTAATCTACACTGAACATCTTTTGGCGATCTGGTTCAAAGCCGTTTGCTTGCAGCAATAAATCGAAAAGACGAATAGCAGCTAAATTTTCGGGAGGAATTGGATGGCCGTCAAACCAGACCGCTGGATCCGGCGCCAGGCGCTGGAGAACAAAATGATTGAGCCGTTTACGGACCGACAGGTACGAGACGGAGTGATCAGTTACGGAGTGTCTTCCTACGGCTATGATATTCGAGTAGCGGACGAGTTCCGGATCTTCACGAACGTGAATTCGACGACCGTGGACCCGAAGCAGTTCGATCCGAAATCGTTCGTGGAGTTCAAGGGCGCCGTGTGCATCATTCCGCCGAATTCATTCGCGCTGGCGCGGTCGGTGGAATATTTCCGGATACCCCGGAACGTGCTGACGATTTGCGTGGGGAAGTCGACCTATGCGCGATGCGGGATCATCGTGAACGTGACGCCGTTCGAGCCGGAGTGGGAAGGTTTTGTGACGCTGGAAATCAGCAATACGACGCCGCTGCCGGCGAAGATTTATGCGAATGAAGGGTTGTGCCAGGTGATTTTCTTCGAGTCGGATGAGGATTGCGAAGTGAGCTATAAGGATAAGAAGGGGAAGTATCAGTCGCAGAGCGGGATTGTTTTGCCGCGGCTGTAGGGGTCGTGCTCGAATTCTGACGCCTGAACGTTGAGCGATTGAGGTCCTTCGCGGCGCTCAGGATGTCACCCTGGTTCAACGTTTCTAAATGAGCGCCAGAGAGCAACGGGGGCGCGCTTTCTTCTTGGGGCAGGAACTAAGTAAGGGTGACCGTGACGAGCGGGTAGCCGCGTTCGCGCCAAGCATCTAGGCCGCCTTCGAGGGGGCGGATGCGCGTGATGCCTTTTTTTCTGAGGAGCAGCGCCACACGGGCACTGGTGGCTTCGTTTGGTCAAGTACAGTAGAGGATGATTTCGCGGTCGCGCGGCAAGCTGTCGTCCTTTTCGAGCTCCTTCGAGTCCATGCGGAAAGCGCCGGGGATGGTTTCCGGATCGGCTTCGAAGTCGACGGAGTGGCGCAAGTCGACGATGACCAAGTCCTCGCCAGCGTCGATTTTTTCCTTCAACTCATCCACGGTGATGCGCGAGATGCGCAGATCACGAAGAAAACGCTGACGAGCGACAAACTTGTAGGTGATGTAGGCCGCCAGGGCGCCGAGGATCAGGACCAGGAGCCAGCCGCCGAGAGCAGCGAGGTGCTCGGCGACCCAGTCGATCTGACCGCTGAACACATAGCCGAGGCCGAGAAACGTGCCGGCCCAGAGAAGCGATCCCAAAGCGTCGAAGAGCAGAAAACGGCGCGCGCGCATGTGAAAGATGCCGGCAAGGGGAGGCGCGACGGTGCTCAGGCCGGGGACGAACTTGGCCAACAAGAGAGAGCGCGCGCCTTGCTTGGAAAAAACACCTTCGGTGCGGCGAACGCAGGAATCGGGTTCGAGAGAGATTTTGCAGAGCAGCTGGAGGATGCGAATGCCTTTGCGGCGGCCAAGCTGATACCAAATGGAGTCTGCCGCCACGGTGGCGAGCATGACGTAGAAAAGGGAGGCGAAAAAACTCAAGCGGCCGGTGCCTGCGAGCGCGCCTGCCGCGAGCAACAGCGGCATCGAAGGCAGCGGCAGGCCGATCTGTTCAGCGAAAACCCAACCGAGCAGAACGACGTAGCCGTGATGAAGAAGGAATTCGAGCGTGCGGTGCATTGGGGGCTGGGCAGCGATCTCCGATTATTTCTTCGCGAAAGGAGCAGTATGACTCCAATGGCCAGTCATGACAAATTCGCTCAAGGGCTTGCGGGTGCGCGGAGCCAACTCGGGCGTGCGCAATTGTTCGGGAAGAGTCTCGGGATCACCGGGATAGCCAATGGCCATAGCGGAAACTGGTTCCCATCCGTCGGGAATCCCGAAGACCTCGCGCGCTTTGTCCTGGTGGAAGCCCGCCATCTGATGAACGACGAGACCACGCGAGGTAGCCTCCATAGTTAGTTGCGCGTTGGCCGCGCCGACGTCATGGAGGGCGACGCGGTTGGGCGCGCCATTGTGTTTAAAGTGTTTGCGGGCAACAGAAATGACCAGCACCGGTGCGTGCTTGGCCCAAGCGGCGTTCATGTCCATCAAGACGCTGAGCATTTTCGAAAAGTTTAGGTGGTCGTCCTTGGTGGCGAGGAGATAAGACCAAGGCTGATCGTTGTAGCTGGAAGCGGCCCAGCGAGCCGCCTCGAAAAGGCTGCGCAGAACGTCTGGTGGAACAGGCTTGTCGGCGAAGGCGCGAGGGCTCCAGCGCTCGCGGATGAGGTCATGGACCGGAAAGTCGTTTTGTGCTGTCTTGTGCATGAAACTGTTCCCTTCGATTGCTAATGCCTTGTTTGATGATTCAAGCGGAGCGGACGGTGCATGCCGAGCGGCCCTCCCACCGGAATGTTGCTGGTAGAGCCACATCAATCGGCAGGTTTCGGCGACGGCTTGACCAATTCCGCATCGATGGTGATATTGACCTCATCACCGACGACCACACCGCCGTTGTCCATGGTGGCGTTCCACTTCACGCCGAAGTCCTGGCGGTTGATTTTTGAAGAGGCGCTTACGGCAATGCGCTGATTGCCCCAAGGGTCCTTCACCGGAGCGGTCGGGCCATCAACCTCGAGGACGATTTCTTTGGTGGTGCCGCGGATGGTGAGGTCGCCAGTGACTTTGAGCTTGCCGGGGGCGACCTGCTCGACCTTTTTGGATTTGAAGGTCATGGTGGGGAAGTGCGCGACATCAAAGAATTTGTCGCTACGCAGGTCGTTGTCGCGCATAGGCTCGTGGGTGTCTACGGTGGTGACATCGATGGTGACATCGACGGTGGATTTGGAGATGTCCTTGTCGTCCAGGACGATGGTGCCGCTGATCTTGCTGAAAGCGCCGCGAACCGTGGAAATGGCCATATGGCGGACGGAAAATTGCGCCGACGAATGCTGCGGATCAATTTTCCATTCGGACGTGGCGGCGCCCGCCGGCAGCGACAGAACGGCTGCAAGTCCGGCGGTTACTGAGAGTCGAGATAGGTAGTGGCCCATGTTTTTCTCCTTTGTATTCGATGGAAGCTTCAAAATTCGTTTTGAAAAAAGTGCTACGCAGGCTGATGGCTCCGGACTTCCTCCAGCAGAGCGGAAAGAATTTTGACACGCGCGGAAGACAAATT
The DNA here is from genome assembly GCA_035510055.1 of Candidatus Cybelea sp. GTDB lineage: Bacteria > Acidobacteriota > Terriglobia > Acidiferrales > UBA7541 > Acidiferrum. Next base: position 214,475 of record DATKHV010000020.1, read on the forward strand.
GCGGAATTGGCGTTTGTGAAGTTCGTGAATGGGTTGGTCTAGGGTTTTTAGAAGGCTGAGTGCCGGCGGCGTGATGCGGGTCTTGATGACGCGTCGGTCGTTGGTCTGGCGTACACGGGTAATCAAGCCGCGCTTTTCCATGCGGTCAAGGAGACGGGTCATGTCCGGGTCGTGGGAAATCATGCGGTCCCCGATGCCCCGGCAGGGCAGACCTTGGGGTTCGGCGCCACGAAGAATGCGCAGGACATTGTATTGGGCGCCGGTGAGGCCGGCGGATTTGAGGAACTGTTCGGCTTCTTGGGCGAGGGTGTCGGCGGTCTCTAAGAGGGCGACGAAAAGGCGGTCTTCGAAGGGGGTTGCGGCGATGGAGGATTTGGAGCGAGACTTCATGAGTTTATAATAGCTGTTATAACGATTATTGTCAAGACGAAATATGCAGATCTCGCGGAAAGCCCCGATCTAGCGCTTGCGCAGGGGCCGAAGTTGAATCTCGCTTAGGAAGCTTTGCGGGCCTTGCGTGACAATGGCTTTCACGGCGTGGGCCACATCTTCAGGACGCAGCACTTTCGAGGCGTCTTTGGGGCCGCGCCCGGAAAATCCCGTGGCGACGCTTCCCGGGCAAATCACAGTGACGCGGATGCCATGTTCGCGGAGATCTTCGGCCATGCATCCGGAAAGTCCGACGACGCCCCATTTGGACGCACAATAGACGCCGCCGCCCGCGAAGGTATTTTTGCCGGCCAGGGAACTGATGTTGATGATGTCGCCGGAGCCACGGCGGATCATGGACGGCGCGACGGCGCGGGAGACGAGGAAGACGCTTTTAAGATTGGTGTCCAGGACGCGGTCCCAATCGGCCTCGGTTTTCTCGTGGACCGGGCCAAAAAGGCCGATACCTGCATTGTTGACAAGAATGGTGACGGGGCCCAGCGCGGCTTCGGTTTTGGCGACGAAATCGGTAATGGCGGCGGAATTTGTGACATCGGTGATTTGATGGTGCACAGGCACACCGATTTTTGCCAGAGCCTGGGCGGAGTCCTCGAGCGCGGCGCGGTCGCGGCCGCAAATGGACACGGAGGCGCCCAACAAAGCCAACTGCTGCGCCACGGCGCGACCGATACCGCGGCTCCCGCCAGTGACAAGCGCCACGCCGGCCGACAGAGGTTTTGCCTCGCGGACAGGATCATTCGTTTTGCTTATTCGCGCCATGAGAAATCTTCCTCGTACGAGCCACTCTTTTTGTGCGACACTCATCCTATCATTAGAGTTTTCCGCAAAACTTGGGGTCCCTTGGTTGTTGAAAGAAACAAGAGAGACGTTGCCTCTTCCATGAAAAATTTGCTACAGGCGAACTCATCGGATGGGAACGTCTTGCAGATAAGGTGTGGAGTTTCCTATAATCCCAACGTTTTCCGAAACAGAGCGATTCCCGGCGGAAGCATTCCGGGGTGCACCGGCAAGAGAAAACTCATGCTCGGAGTTTGAGCTAGGAGAAATCGGAATGAACGCAACACGAAGATTGACGGGGCTCGCCATGATCGCAACCCTTATCCTGATAGCGAGCAGCGGGTGGAGCGCGCTCGCGCAAGCGCCGGCAGCCAGCCAGGATGCCGGAGCAGCCAAGGGACCGAAATACACGCAAGCGGAGTACAACGCCGAGCAAGCCTGCGCGGCGGAGAAAGTTCCCGCACAGCTGGTCAAATGCCTGGATGATTTTGTGTCGAAGTACCCGAACTCCGATCTACTCTCCTATATTTATCCGCTCTATTACCAGGCGTACAGCGGGCAGAAGAACTATTCAAAGATGATCGAGAGCGCCGACAAGCTGGCGGGGCTGGGCGACAAAGTGGATGCGCTGACACGCTTCAACGCCTATTTTGCGCATGCTACGACGTACTACTCGATGGTTACAGACCCCAAGGAAGGACCGGCGGCGAGCAAAGACACAGCGCTCGCCAAGGCGGCCCAGGCTGCCGTGGCTTCGGCGCTGAAGGCGCTGGAAGAGCTAAAGAAGCCCGATAACGTAGCCGAAGATGCATGGGCCAAACAAAAGACGCAGTCGCAAATCACTTTGAACGGCATCGCGGCTCTGGCGGCCTCCAACATGAAGGATTGCGCGGCTGCGGTTGCTTCGTACAAGGCCGTGCTGGCCTTGAACCCCGATGATTTTACTTCCAGCTATCGGCTGGGGTTGTCTTATATGTGCCTTAATCCGCCGCAGCAGATGGACGCGTTTTGGGCTATTGCACGGGCCGTCACGGCCAAGGGGGCTACTCAGGCGCAATCTGCGAAAGTGAAGGATTACTTGCGGAAGATCATTTTGAATTATCAGGGTGGGACGGTGTGCGACAGCCTGACAGATGCCGAGCTAAATGAACTGCTGCAACTCGCGGGCAGCACGGTGGAGCGTCCGGCGAGCTATTCCATACCAAGCGCCGCGGATCTTGCCGCAGCGCAGAAAGATATGACGATTGCGTCGGTGATCACGGACTTGAAAGCGGGCGGCGACAAGGGAAAGTTGACCTGGCTAGCGGCATGCGGCCTGGAATTTCCGGAAGTGCCGGGTAAAGTAATCGAAGTCGTGCCAGGCGCTTCGGCGTCGGATCCCATTGTGCTGAAGATTGCGTTTGTCACCAGCGATGCGGAATTTGATGCCGCCACGACACCCAACATGGACGTAAAGGTAGTGGGCCAGGCGGAAGCGGCACGAGTTGAAAAAGACAGCGCCGTACACTTCACGGCCACGCTTACTTCCTACGATCCCGATCCGGCGTTCTTCTTACACTGGGAGAAGGGCAAAGTGAAGGAAGAGGACATCCCGAAGGAAAAGACGCCGAAAAAGCCGGCGCGAAGGCCAGCGGCCAAGAAACCATCCTCAAAGTGAGTTGAGTGCTTTTTGGCTTAGTTGGGTGGTGGCCTTTGGAAATTCTTATCGAGAGATGCGACGGTGGCCGTTGGAATCGAGCTTGTACTCTTCGATCTTGCGGCTCAAGGTATTGCGGTGAATGCCAAGAATCTCCGCCGCCTTGGACTGATTGCCGTTGGCGCGGTCCAGAACGCGCTTGATGAAGCGCTTTTCAAATTCGCCGACGGCTTCGTCGAATAGAATCCCCCGCTCCACCATCTGATTGACGAGCCCTTCCAATTGATCTTTCACGACGGCACGCTCCGCTAGAGAACTTACGGTGTGAGGGCCTGGCTGCTAATCCAGTTCGCGCCCCACCAGGATGCGATAGGCTTCCCGGTATTTGGCGCGAGTGGCTTCGACGACCTCGGAAGGCAGCTCCGGGCCGGGCGGGGTTTTCGGCCACTGCATTCGCTCAAGATAGTCGCGAATAAACTGTTTGTCGAAAGAGGCTTGCGGGCCGCCAGGGCTGTAGTGTGCGGCGGACCAAAAGCGAGAAGAATCAGGCGTGAGGGCTTCGTCGATCCAGATTAGTTCGCCGTGGAGGAGGCCAAACTCGAATTTTGTGTCGGCGAGAATGACGCCGCGCGGTCGGGCATATTCGGCAGCGCGGCCGTAGAGTTCGAAGCTGACGGCGCGGACTTTTTCGGCAAGCGGTTTGCCGATGAGGGTGGCGGCTTGCTCGAAAGAAATGTTTTCGTCGTGGCCGGAGGCGGCTTTAGTTGCGGGAGTGAAAAGTGGCTCCGGCAGGCGGTCGGACTCGAGCAACCCTGCAGGCAGCGGGATGCCGCAGATTTTTCCAGTGACCCGATAGTCTTTCCAGCCGGAGCCGGAAGCGTAGCCACGCACGACGCATTCAATGGGCAGGGGCTGCGTCTTGCGCACGACCATGGAGCGGCCCGCGAGTTCGTCTTTGAAACGGTCGAAAGGCGAGGGAAAATCGGTGGCGCTGAAGACGTGGTTGGGGATGACGTCCTTTAACAAGTTGAACCAGAACAGGGAGAGTTGCGTGAGAACGCGGCCCTTGTCGGGAATGGGAGTGGGGAGAATGACGTCGAAGGCAGAGAGGCGGTCGGTGGCGACGATCAGGAGCTTGTCGCCGAGATCGTAGATGTCGCGGACTTTGCCGCGCGCGGCGGGAGGCAAGCCGGCGAATTGCGTTTCCCGCAAAACTTTCATGGCAGGAGCAGGCGACACAGAGAAAGTTCCCCCGACAATGTGAGGTGCATTCTAGCGCAGCGGAACGCGAAGTCAAAGGTGCTGACGGTGGAAAATTTTGCAAAACCAGATAGGCGAGCTTCAAGAAAAGATCCCAATTTTTGGTTGGAAGATGGAAAGGGCGCAGCATGCTGCGCTCCTGCATGTTGGATGAAGAAAAATCTAGGCGGCGGAGGCAGCAGCGGCTTGCTGTTTGGGCGCGGGGGATTCGGACTCTTCCCAACGGACGCTGACAAGCTTGGAGACGCCAGGCTCCTGCATGGTGACGCCGTAGAGCACGCTGCCCATTTCCATGGTTTTGCGGTTGTGAGTGACGATGATGAACTGCGTCTGGCCACTCATTTCGCCGATGAGGCGGGTGAAGCGGCCGACGTTGGCTTCATCGAGCGGGGCGTCGACTTCGTCCAAGATGCAGAAGGGGCTCGGTTGGTAACGGAAAATAGCGATAAGCAGAGCGAGCGCGGTCATGGCCTTTTCGCCGCCGGAGAGCAACAGCACGTTTTGCAGGCGCTTGCCCGGAGGCGAAGCGACGATGTCAATGCCGGCGTCGCCGGAGCTGTCCGGCTCGGTCAAGCGCATCTCCGCCATACCGCCGCCGAAAATGGTGTGGAAAGCTTCAGAGAAACTCTTGTTGATGGCGTGGAAGGCGTGCTCGAACTTTTCCTTGGTGGCCAGGTCGAGTTCAGCGATGGCCTGCTGGGTGTCGGCGATGGACTGGAGCAGGTCGTCGCGCTCGCGGGTCAGGAAGGTGAAGCGCTGCTCGCACTCGTTGAATTCTTCGAGCGCCATCATGTTGACAGGGCCCATGGACTCGATGCGCTGCTTCATTTCGCGATAGTTGGTTTCGGCGATGGCCAACTCTTCGCCGGACATGAAAGCGGCTTCCGTGGCGATGAGGTCTTCGGGCTGGGCGTTTACCTCACTCATGCAGGTTTCGCGCAGGTGCTGGCGGTCGGAGTCGTTCTTGGCGCGGTCTACTTCGGAGTGGCTGCGCTGTTCGCGTAGTTCCTGGAGGGCCTGGCGGCCCATGCGCAGATGATCTTCCATCTGCGTGACGCTAGTGCGCGCGGCGTCCCATTCCTGCTCGAGTTCGCGCTGGCGGACTTCCAGGCGCAACTTTTCTCCGCGCAAGCCTTCGAGCTGAAGGGCAAGGTCCGCGCTTTGCTTGGCGAGGGCACTGGTCTCATCGAGGATGGATGTTACCTGTTGCTGAAGGGCGGTTTCGCGGCGCCCGAGTTCGGCACGCTCTTCGTTAAGCCTGGCCGCGAGAGCTTCAGCGGCCATGAGGCGTTCGTTCATGGCGGCGAAGGCGGCGCGGCTGCTAGCCAGTTCGTTTTGTTCGGACTGGATGGAGCTACGAAGTTGGACGAGAGCCTCCGCGAGCCGCGAGCTTTCGGCATCCGCTTCAGCGCGGCTCAGCGCGGCGGCGGCATGCTGATTCTTGGCATGCTCGGCGCGCTGCCTGGCGTTTTCCGCGTTTTGGCGGATTTGCGAGAGCTCGTCTTGGCAGATAGTGAGCTCCAGCCCGAGACGAGCGAGCTCGCTCTGCATCTGGCCGTGGCGATGCATGGCGGAGATAGCCTCGCGTTCGGCTTGGCGCTGCCTTTCATGGGTTTCGGCGAGGGCTTGTTCCGTCGAACGCAATTCGACTCCTATTAATTCGAGCGCCGCCTGCTTTTCGCCCATCTGACGCTCAAGCTGCAATAGTTGCGCGTCCAGGGCGCGCAACTCGCGCTTCATGCCCAGCGGGCCGATTTCATCGGGGCGGCCGCCGGTGACCATGCGCCCCTGATAGCAAGTACCATCGGGCGTGACGAAAGCGTATTGCGAATTTTCTTTCGCCAATTTTTCAGCCGCGGCCCCGCTATCCGTCAAATACGCGGAACGAAGCCTGGGCAGGAATTGCTTGGCGGCGGCACCCAGCGGATCGCGGAACCCGACTAGTTTGTCGAGCCGCGAGATGACGCCGTCTTCCGGCCGGAAATTAACGATGGGCTCGTATTCGGAGGAGAGCCGCAGGTTACGAAGCGAGTCGACGAAGAAAGTGGCGCGGCCGCCAACTTCATCGCGAAGCATGGAAACGCCGGCGCGGGCGTGGTCGTAGGTTTCGACGACGACATATTCCAGCTCGTCGCGCAGGTACTGCTCGATGGCGGCCTCGTGCTGCTCTTCGACTTCGGCGTAATCGGCCAGCACGCCGACGGCGCGAAAATCCTGGCCGCCACCGCGCTCGTTGGCGGCAAAAAGCTTCTGTACGGCGTCTGCGGTGTAGGAGCGGTCGTTCAGGATTTGCGTAAGCGTGGAATGTCGCGCGCGGACGCCCGCCGCGGAATCGCGGAGGGCCTCAGCTTCTTTCGAGAGGGCGTCGCGCTGCTCACGGAATCCGACGCTTTTGACCTGCAGGTCCGCGGCGTTTTGTTTGAGCGCATTGAGTTGAGCAGTGGCGGATTCATGGGCGAAAGCTGCACTCTCCGCATCATCGCGGGCGCGCATCGACGTTTCCAGCAGGTCGTGCTCGCTGGCTTCGAGTTTGCGGAGCGCTTCGGTCTGGTGAACGAGGGCTTCTTCGGCTTGCTTTTGCTCGCCATGCAGGCGCAGCAGGCTTTCGCCGGCTTCCGAGGAGGAACGACGCAGAGCTTCGATGCGCGCTTCGGATTCAGAAACCTGTGTGGCGCGAGACTCGGCGCGTTTGGCGAGTTCCTCGACGCGAGCCGTCAAAATGCCAGACTCTTCGCGCAGCAGCGTAACTGCTTGAATCTGCGAGGCACTCCGCGATTCCCATTCCACGGCCTGGGCGGTGGCTTGCGTTAGTTCCGCATCGACCTGGGCATGACGGCCTGCCAGCTCCGCGGCCCGCTGGCGGTTAAAGGCGATGCGATTCTCGTTGCGGTCCACCTCGAGGGCCGTAAGATTCAAAACGTTCTGATTCTGCCGGGTCTCGGCGTCCAACTCGTAAATTCGCTGGTTGAGACGGTCCTGCTCGCCTTCCTGTTGCTGGATGGCGGCGGAGCGCTGCAACTCGGCGGCGCTGAGCTCTTCAAGCTGTTTGGAGACGCGCTCGGCTTCGGCGTCCAGCTCGCGCGCCTTGCCCGCGAGCATTTGGCGGACGATGCCGCGGATCTGGTCGCGGATTTCGGAATAGCGGCGCGCCTTGGCGGCCTGGCGTTTTAGCGAGCCAAGCTGCTTCTCGACTTCCACGACGATGTCGTTGACGCGTGAGAGATTGACCTTGGAGGACTCTAGTTTGGCTTCCGCCAGGCGCTTTTTAGTCTTGAACTTCGTGACTCCGGCGGCTTCTTCGATGATGGCGCGGCGCTCCATGGGCTTGGTGGAGAGGATCAAGCCGATGCGGCCCTGCTCGATGATGGCGTAGGAGTCCGGGCCCAGGCCGACGCCCATGAACATTTCCTGGATGTCGCGGAGCCTTCCGACGCGGCCGTTGATGAGGTATTCGCTCTGTCCGGAGCGATAGAGGCGGCGGCTGACGACGACTTCGCCAGGCTTCACGGCCAGCACAGGCTTGTCTGTGGGCTTTTTCCCCTTTTTGAATTTGCCACCCGGTTCAGCGGGGGATAGCGCTGAACCGTCGGCTGCTGCTTCTTGCGACTCGGGGGGCGGCGCGGGGGCTAGCGAGAGAATTTCGGTCCTAGGGCCTGTCGAGCCGGAGGTCTCGACGTTCTCGTTGAGCGGTCCCGCAGAATCCGTTGCGGAGTCTGACGTGGAGTTTTCCATGACGAAGCGGGCAGCTTCGGCGAGCTCGGGGTCTTCCATGGTGATGGTGACTTCGGCGAGTCCCAGTGGCGGGCGTTTGGTGGTGCCGTTGAAAATGCAATCGGCCATGCGCTCGGCGCGAAGCGACTTGTGGCTCTGTTCGCCGAGAACCCAGGAGATGGCGTCCACTACGTTGGATTTGCCGCAGCCGTTGGGCCCCACGATGCAGGTCGTGCCAGACCCGCTGAACGTGACCACGGTGCGCTCGCAAAACGACTTAAAGCCAACGATTTCTACTTTACGCAGCTTCAGCAAGATGTCCCCTTTGTCCCTCAAGTCGCGTCATTACTAAGTTCGATGCCAAAACAAGCACCTGTTCAACCAATGCTTGGGCAATCGAACGCGAGGAGAGACGGCGTTGTATTCCTCGTGGGGAGGGGCTTTCGATCGTTGGGCTAATCTCGTACACACGGAGATCGCCCACAAAAACGTTTGGCAGGTTCTCAGTCAGAGGCCCAGCCGCCTGGCGCAGGATGGCGGTACGGGAAAAAACAGTAACACGATGCGCGAGGCGTGTAAAGCCCTAGGCGGCTAGGCCAGGAGTTCCGCTTCGAACCGCAGCGGTGTAGCCGGGCGGGCCGGCCAGCTCAAGCGAAAATGCGCAGAGCGTACGGGGCCGTCAGCGCAACAGCTGGTTCTGTTTTGGTAAGTGAGCCTCCTCTGCCACACCGAAGAAG
>DATKHV010000021.1:0-77167 GCA_035510055.1 Candidatus Cybelea sp.
ACGCGTCATCGGCGCGATCACACGTGTGATTGAAGCGCTCTGAAAGGAGTTCGGGCATGAACTGGCTGCGCGAAGTTGCAAGACGACTCCGGATGCTCATGCATCGGCGCCAATTCGACGCGGACCTCGAAGAAGAGATGCGGCTACATTTGGAGTTGCGCCAGCAGGAACATCTCGAGTCGGGCATGACCGCAGACTCTGCTCGGGCCGCCGCCCGGCGTCGGTTTGGCAACGTAACCGCGCTCAGGGAGAAAAGTCACATGGCGTGGGGCTGGGGATGGTTCGAGCACCTCGTGCAGGACGTGCGCTACTGCCTCCGCATGCTGCGCAAATCTCCGGGTTTCACCGCTGCCGCGGTTCTCACTCTCGCCCTCGGCATAGGCGCCAACACCGCCATCTTCAGCACGATTGACGCAGTGCTCCTACGCCAGCTGCCGTTTGCGAACGCCGATCGGCTCGTTTTTGTCTGGGCCACGGACGCGCAACGAGGTGTCAACGAGGATGTCACCTCCTTTCCGAACTTCGAGGATTGGAGGGCTCAAAGCAAGAGTTTCGAGGCCATGGCCGCCTTCACGACGCGCAGGGCAATGCTCTCTGATGGTGAAAAGGCCGAGATGGCTCCTGCCGTTCAAGGCACTCCCGGAATTTTTGAGCTGTTTGGTGTGTCCCCCGTGCTCGGGCGCACGTTCCGGCCCGAAGAAATGGAAGCTGGCGGATCGCACGTAGTCGTTCTGGGCGATGCGTTTTGGAAGGAGCGCTTCGGCGGTCGCGCCGACGTGCTCGGCCAGACGCTCCGCGTCAATGAAGAGCCTTACAGGATTGTCGGAGTGATGCCACCGGGTTTCCGAATCAGTCGAGACAAACCGGAGCGGATTTACGTGCCGCTGGTACGCGACCCCAGTCGGGGGCACGGTTTTCTGATGGTGCTTGGCCGGCTGCGGCCACGCGTTTCCATTGGCGAAGCACAAACCGAGATGAGCGTGATCGCGAGGCGCCTTGCCGATGCGTATCCAAAGCAGAACGGCGGCGCAGGCGCGAATATCGTTCCGCTGGTGGACGCCATGGCCGGCGGCGCGAAAACTGGCATGATGATTTTTCTTGGTGTCGCGACCTTGGTGTTGCTCATTGCCTGCACCAACGTGGCCAACCTGATGCTCGCACGCAGCGCGTCGCGTATGAAGGAAATGGCGGTGCGCGCGGCGTTGGGCGCGGGGCGCAGGCGAATCCTTCAACAATTGTTGACCGAGAGCACTGTTCTAGCCCTCGGGGGTGGCGTAGCGGGCTTACTGGTCTCCAGCTGGATGGCGCGCGCCCTGGTTGCTTCGCTGAGGCAATTTAACGTGCCGCGGCTCGCCGACACTCATACCGATGCTCTGGTGCTGGGCTTCACGCTCGTGGTATCGCTGGTCACGGGAATCTTTTTCGGAGCCGTTCTTGGGTTTTCCGCCGGCTCGTCGAAGCTGAATGATGTGCTGCGTGAGTCCAGCCGTTCGGCAACCGAAGGCGCGCGAGGCCGGCGCTTGCGCAGCGCACTAGTCTTAGCCGAAACAGCCATGGCGCTTGTTCTCCTGGCCGCGGCGGGGGTGCTGCTGAAGAGCATTCTCGTCATGCGCAGCACCGCCCCGGGTTTCCGGAGCGAAAACATGCTGGCAGTTGAATTCTGGTTGCCGGCAAGAAGGTTTGCCCACGATCCCGAGCGGATTCAGTTTTTCAAGAGCGCGCTGGCGCGCGCCGAAACAGTGCACGGCGTTCGCTCGGTCGCGTTGGTTGCCGACCTTCCGCTCGGAGGTGGTTCCGACTCGCTCGGTTTTCACATTCCAGGCAAACCGGACCCGGCGCCCGACAAACCCTTTCAGTCCTTGTTCAACGTTGCGAGCGCAGGATACTTCCGCACGATGGGAATCCCGCTGCGGGCCGGGCGCGAGTTCGGCGACCTCGATTCGACAAACACGGCGCCAGTGGTTGTGATCAACGAGTCGGCCGCGCGGCGTTTCTGGCCTGGCGAAGACCCCCTCGGGAAACACATCAGCTTGCCAGACACGACCGTGCTCACGGTGATCGGAGTCGCGGGTGACACGCGCCAACTCAGCCTGGGGGCGGCGCCCCGACCGGAAATCTTTCTCAGTTACATGCAGCCGGGCCCCCCGTGGTCGTGGTTGGTGATGGTCGCGCGTACGGATGGAGATCCCGCGCCGCTGGCGGCAACGCTCAAAAGCGCGGTGCAACAGGTGGACGCCGGCGTGCCCGTCACCGATATTCGCTCCATGGACGATGTTCTCGCCCTTTCCTTGGCGCAGCCACAGCTTTTCGCCGGATTGGTCACGGCGTTTGCCGCGCTCGCGCTGATGCTTGCCGCTGTCGGGTTGTACGGGGTCGTGTCTTACACCGTGGCGCAGCGCACTCACGAGATGGGCATCCGCGTGGCGTTGGGCGCGCATCGCCGCGATGTCTTGTCTCTGGTTTTGAAGCAAGGCTTGGGACTCACACTCGGCGGCGCTTTGGTCGGAATGCTGTGTGCGTTGGGCGCGACGCGATTGCTGGTCCACTTGGTGCCCAGCATTCGTCCCGGTGACCCTCTCACGCTCACAGCAGTTTCCGCGTTGCTACTGGGCGTGGCGCTTGCCGCAAGCTATCTTCCCGCACGCCGAGCCATGAAAGTCGATCCGGCAATCGCGCTTCGCTATGAATGATGGCGGGCGTCGCGGCCGGGCCAGCGTGAAGTTGGGCTCGGAGAACAAGTTGTGGGGCAGGTCCGGGGGCGATTCGCGTGGCCGCGCAGCATGTTCGAATCAACCTGCCTGGGCTCGGTGTCTCTGACACCTTAGTTTGGAAGTTATGTTCTAATAAGCGATGCACCAACGGCTCAAAAGGTGGTTGTGCGGATTGACGGCGATCCTTGTGCCCTTGCTGGCCCATTCTCAAAGCGCAACAAAACAGGATTGGCGAGCATATGGCGGAAGTCCAGAGAACACTCATTACTCGAAATTAAGCCAAATTAATCGCGACAACGTAAAGCGCCTGGCCGTGGCTTGGACGTTCGACACTGAGGAAGACGGCGGACTTCAGACCAGCCCGATTGAGGTCGATGGTGTGCTCTACGGCATAACTCCCAAGCAAAAGATTTTTGCCGTCGATGCCTCAACCGGAAAGTTCCTTTGGAAATTCGATTCAGGCATCAAAGGAACACAACCCGACCGCGGCCTTGCGTATTGGTCCAGCAAGCACAAAGACCAACGGATACTTGTAGGCGTCATGAACTTCCTTTATGCGCTGGACGCCACAACCGGCAGACCCATCCCTGGCTTTGGCGACAAAGGCCGCATCGATCTGCGCAATGACCTTGGACGTGAGGCGGAGAAACAGTCTATTGCGCTGACCAGCCCCGGAATTATCTACAAGAACTTGATTATTGTCGGCGGGCGTAATCCTGAAACCTTGCCCGCTCCACCGGGCGATATTCGTGCTTACGATGTGCGCTCGGGCCGGCTTCGCTGGTCGTTCCACACTATTCCCCATCCGGGGGAATTCGGCTACGACACTTGGCCTGCGGATGCGTGGAAAACGAGTGGGGCCGCGAACAATTGGGCAGGCATGGCGGTGGACAAAGATCGCGGCATCGTGTTCGTCCCCACGGGCTCAGCGGCATTTGATTTTTACGGCGGCGATCGCATCGGTGACGACCTATTTGCGAACTGCGTCATCGCGCTGAAAGCAAAAAACGGAAAGCGAATCTGGCATTTTCAAGGTGTACGGCATGACATTTGGGATCGCGATTTTCCCTCCGCACCGGCGCTGTTCACCCTGAAGCACGATGGTAAGAATGTGGACGCCTTGGCGCAGACGACCAAGCAAGGATTTGTTTATCTCTTTGACCGCACCAATGGCAAACCGCTCTTCCCGATCGAGTATCATAAATATCCGGCTAGCGCGATTCCTGGCGAAGTCGCTGCGGTCGAGCAACCGCTTCCGACCAAGCCGGCGCCCTACTCGCGCCAACTGCTTACCGAGGAAATGCTGACCAATCGCACGCCGGAAGTTCATCAGTGGGCGCTCGAGCAATTCCGCAACTCGGTGAGCGGAGGGCAATTTGTTCCCATGAGCCTGGGGAAAGATACCGTGATTTTTCCGGGATTCGACGGGGGTGCTGAATGGGGCGGACCCGCGGTGGATCCCGAAACCGGGACTATCTACATCAACGCCAACGAAATGGCGTGGATGGCCGCACTTGCGGAGAACTCAGACCATAAGGGCTCTAAAGGCATCTACATGAGCCAATGCAGCGTGTGTCACGGAGACACGATGGCCGGCTCTCCACCGGCGATTCCTTCGCTCATCGGCGTCAGTGCGCGCCTTGCGCCCGATCAAATTACGGCGACAATTAAATCTGGCAAAGGCAGAATGCCGAGCTTTCCTAATCTGTCTGACGGCCAGCTCACTGCACTTGTCGATTTCCTGACAAACGGAGAACGCCAGGAACTCGCCAGCGCGGAACCGGAATTGTTTGGCATGAAATATAGGTTCCCCGGTTATCGTAGGTTCCTCGATCCCGAAGGCTACCCCGCGATTGCTCCACCGTGGGGAACTCTTAACGCCATCGATCTAAAAACAGGCGAATACGTTTGGAAAATCAATCTCGGCGAATTCCCTGAGCTGGCGGCGAAAGGGATGACGAACACCGGTTCGGAGAACTATGGCGGGCCGATCGTCACCGCCGGCGGGCTACTTTTCATCGGCGCGACCAGTTTCGACAAGAAGTTTCACGCGTTCGACAAATCCACGGGCGAGCTGCTTTGGGAAACCACGCTGCCCTTTGCGGGGAACGCCACTCCTATTACGTACGCCGTGAATGGCCGTCAGTACGTTGTAATGGCGGCAGGTGGCGGGAAAGATGTGAAATCGCGCTCAGGCGGCGTTTACGTCGCATTCGCTTTGCCCCCGGTTGAGTAATTGAACGAACGGTCGAAGTGGCCTCGATTTGCGCGGCAGCTTGCAAGTTGCCGCTGAGCGGATTCCGTGTATCATTTGGTCAGACGTTGCGTTCGGGAGTTCGCCAGCGGGGCAATTTTCGTACCTAAACGGGATATCCTGCCATCTAAGGCCCGAGGAGAGCGCGTACGTGAGCCGGAGTAGCTTACTACTCAGAATGGAACTGCGGAGCAGTCCGGAGATGCTCTGCGTGGTGCGAAACGCGCTGGGGGAGCTGGCGGCGAAACTGGGATTTTCCGATCCGGAATGCCGCGCGGTGGTTCTCGCGGTGGATGAAGCGCTGACCAATATCATCCGTCATGCTTACCTCGGAGACCCGGAGCAATCGATCGAGGCCTCCTTCCGCCGGATTCATCTGGGAGACGGCCCGTCCGGGGATGCTCTCGAAATTGTATTGGAAGACAGCGGAGTAACAGCGAATCCGGAGAAAATGTGTGGGCGCGCGCTGGAAGATGTGCGGCCCGGTGGTCTGGGGCTGCATTTCATACGGGAGTCCATGGATACGGTGGAATTCAGCCGCAGCAACGGCAAGAATCAGCTTCGCCTGGTAAAAATATTGCACGCGCATGCGCCCCAGAAAGGCTCTTGAGGAGAACCCCAATTGAAGATTGCGGCTCGCCATCTGGACAGGATCACCATTTTCGACGTATCGGGAGATATTGATCTCGCGACATCTCCGGAACTGCGCAAGGCGCTCTTGCACGAGCTTCGAGATCAAAAAATGCCGCGGGTGGTCCTTAACCTGGGAGCCGTCCGGTACATAGACAGCTCCGGGGTGGCTTCGCTGGTGGAAGGCTTGAAAGCATCGCGCGACGTGGGTTCACGTTTCATTCTGTTTGGCTTGAACAAAACAATCCGGGAAGTTCTGCAGCTCTCGAAATTGCTGAGAATTTTTGAGATTTACGAAAGCGAAGAGCAGTCCGTAGCACCCTGAACCTGCCAAAAGCGCAAACGGAGGAAGCCCGACGAGAGCACCCGTGGAACTGACGACGCAAATTGGGGGATCAGTTACCGACGGGCTTGCTTATCTGGGAGCTTTGACCAAGCTGGGCGGCCGGGCCGCGTATTTCACTTTCGTCGCGCCGTTTCAAGGCAAACCGCTGCGGCTCCAGCGCGCCGTTTCGCAAGCCATGCAGACCGGCGTGGGGGCGCTGCCCATTCTTTCCCTGATTACGTTTTTCATCGGATTGATCCTGGCGCTGCAAAGTGCTTATGAGTTGCGCAAGTTTGGCGCTTTGAACTTCGTTGCCAGCGCCGTAGCGATTTCCATGACGCGGGAACTGGGTCCGCTCATTACCGCGATCGTGGTGATCGGGCGGTCCGGCTCAGCGTTCGCCGCGGAAATCGGAACGATGAAGGTCACCGAGGAGATCGACGCGCTGGAAACGATGGCGATCGATCCAATCCATTTCCTGGTTACGCCGAAATTCATCGCTATGATCGTGATGCTGCCGTGCCTGACGATCTGGGCGAACTCCATGGGCATACTTGGCGGGGCGCTCTTTGGCGTGGCGCAGGCGGATTTCACTTGGGTGCGGTACATTCAGTCTTCCTTGGACGCGCTCTTTCTGCGTGATATCACGACGGGGTTGATCAAGAGCGTCATGTTCGGCGTAACGATCACGGCGGTGGGATGCCACGAAGGCCTATCCACTGGTGCCGGCGCGGAGCAAGTGGGGCGTTCCACCACGCGTGCCGTGGTGGTTTCCATCTTTTTGGTGATTTTGGTAGACCTTGTGTTTACGGCGCTGTTTTTCTTTTTGAGCGAAAGGTAGGACTTGGAATAACGCCATGGAGCAGGGCATCAGCGCAGCCACCCAGCCGGAGGCGATGATCTCGCTACGGAATCTTCGCGTCAGCTATGGTGAACGCGAAATCCTGCACGGAATTAATTTTGACGTGGTGCGCGGGGAAACCATGGTCATCCTGGGCGGTTCTGGCTCCGGCAAGAGCACACTGTTGCGTACGCTGGTGGGGCTGGAAAGGCCGAGTTCGGGCGAAATTTGGCTGAAAGGAAAAAATATCGCGGCGATTTCGTCGCAGGAGATGGACGAAATCCGCAAGAAAATCGGCATGTCGTTTCAGGGCGGGGCGCTGTTTGGCTCGATGACCGTGGGTGAAAACGTGGCGCTGCCGCTGCGCGAACATACCAAACTGGAAGATTCCACCATCGAAATCATTTTGCGATTGAAATTGGATCAAGTAGGTTTGTCTGGATTTGAAAACTATATGCCCGCGCAATTAAGCGGAGGCATGAAGAAACGCGCCGCGGTGGCTCGCGCGCTGGCCATGGACCCCGAGATTCTTTTTTTCGATGAGCCTTCCGCCGGACTGGATCCCATTATTGCCGCCGGCGTGGATCAACTCATTCTCGAACTGAAACAGGCTTTTCACATGACCATCATCGTGGTGACCCACGAACTGGCCAGCGCCTTCCTGATCGCCGACCGCATGGTCCTGATTGACAAGGGCAACGTGGTAGCCATCGGGACGACGGAAGAAATGCGTTCGAGCAAGCATCCGCGCGTGCGGCAATTCCTCGACCGCATTCCCGAACCAGCGGTTTCCGAAGAATTGGACTATTTGCAAATGCTGACAGAAGAACACCGCCATCCGGGCCGTTAAAGAGCGGGGAAGAGAGGTGCGTGATGGAAGCGAAACGCGAACAAGCCATGGTGGGATTGTTTGTACTGATCGCCGGGGCCGTGCTGGTGGCCACGGTTTTTGCGCTGACCGGCGCGTTTGCGGGAGCGGCGACCACTTACCGCGCGCATTTTCAGTTTGCCGGCGGACTGGAACCCGGCGCGACGGTGCGCTACGCAGGCGGGCCGAAAGTCGGGCGCGTCGAGAAAATGCAATTGGACCCCAAGGATCCCACGCGCATCGAAATAACGTTTAGCGTGAAATCCGGCTTGCCCGTCAAGACCGATAGCCGAGTAAAAATCATGAGCATGAGCCCGTTGGGGGACAATCATCTGGAAATTCTTCCGGGAAGCGAGAAAACCGGGCTCGCTTCCAATGGTTCGGTACTGCCTTCCGATCCTTACGTGGACTTCAACGCGCTGACGGCCAGAATCAACGACATTGCGCCCTTGGCGCAGCAACTTCTGAAGTCGCTCAACGATCGTGCAAGCGAAATTCAAGTGACCCTGGCTCGCGTGAACGATCTGCTGAATGACACCAATCGGGCAAATCTGGCGGGGACGCTCGCCGAAACGCGGGGAATGATCGCGGAAAACCGTCCGGCTGTGAAAACCACGGTGCAGAATCTGAATTCCGCTACCCAAAAGCTGGAGCCGCTGCTCCAGGATCTGCGGAAGACTTCCGCCCAAGCCAATGAGGCGTTAAATCATATAGATTCTTTGATCGGAGAGAATCGCGTCGACATTCGCCAAGCGGTGATCGATTTGCGCCGGTCGCTCGCCACGGTAACGGACTTAACCGGGCGACTTGACCAAATCCTCGACGTGAATTCCGACAACATCGATGAATTGCTCGAAAACCTGCGCCACGTCAGTCAGAATTTGAAGGAGTTCACGAATACGATCAAGACCAGGCCTTACACCCTCATTCGCTCGGCCAACCCGCGCGAACACAAGCCTGGAGAACGGCAATGAACCGAGTGCGAGGCGACATGGAATTGCGAAATTTTGGTGGAGCACCGGCCGCGCGCGAAAAAATGCCTCGCACGGTGCACCGTAGGGCGCTTATCGTGGCCGTCGTGTTGACGTGGGCATGGCTCGGTGGTTGCGTCTCCGCGACACGGCCCGCCAAGTATTATCAGCTCACGGTCCCCACGGATGTCGGCTTCGTTGAAAAAGCGGACGCGGTTCCCGTGAGGCTGCTCGTCGGCAACCTGATGACTTCGCACTTGTATCGCGAAGATCGCATCGTCTACGGAAACGGTCCCGAGCAATTGGGCACCTACGAGTATCAACGATGGGCCGAACCACCCACCGAAATGATCCAGGAAGTTTTGCTGCGGGAGCTGCGCGCCACCGGCCACTACCGCGCCGTCCAAGTGCGGCGCAGCAACATGCCGGGAGATTTTGCGATTCGCGGGCACCTTTATGATTTCAAAGAGGTCGACGGCCAGTCGACGTCAACAAGGGTGACGTTGGAATTGGAAATGCGCGACTTGAAGACTGGCGCGACGGTTTGGAGCCATTACTACACGCACGACGAGCCCGCGAGTGGAAAAGACGTCCCGGAAATCGTCGCGGCGCTGGACAAGAATGTTCAGCAGTGCGTGAAAGAAGTTGTCGAGAGTCTTGACCAGTATTTCGGGGCCCATCCCGCTAAGTAGCGCGGAACCGGCGGCAACTTGCAGTGGGGATCCACTGTCAGCGCCCCGGCGCCACACGCCGCAGCGTAAGCAGCGTGATGTCGTCGTCCAAATCGCCTTGCAGCCCGCGGTATTGCTGCACTCCTTCGAGCAGCGCGCTCGAATAATTCTGAAGCACCAATGGCTGAGGCGATGAGCGCAAGGTCTTTTCCGCAAGTTCCAGAAAGCCCTTGGCCGTAAGCTGCTCCCCTTCAGGCGAGCGCGCTTCGGTGGCGCCGTCGGAAAAAGCCAGAATCATGTCGCCGTGATTTAACTTGACGCTCTGTTGGTTGTAGGTTTCGCCGGTGATGTATCCCAGCGGCAGCCCCTCCAACCCTTCGCCAAGCTCCAGGAACCGCTCCTCGCGTTCGCGCCAGAGAAACATCCGGGGGTGGGCCGCGTAAGCAAAATTAAATTCGCCGGTCGTGCCGTCAAAAGTTCCTGTGACTACGGTCGTGAGCCGCAGCGGACCACTCGATTTCTTATTCGAAAGGGTAAAGGCATCATTCAGCGCCGCCAGCAGTCCAGCCGTGTCTCGAATGTCTTGAAATTTATGCAGCAGGTGGTGGACATGCCGGGCCACACCGCTTGCCGTGTAGCCGTGGCCGACGCAATCCGCAAGAATCACGCGAGCGAGATTGTCGCTGCAGGAAAACACCGCCGAAAGATCGCCGCCTTTGTCGCTACCGGAGGGCACGGCAATAACGTCGCTTTCCAATCCCGCCAGCTCCAGGGAGCGGTGAGCTCTTTCATTGCCAGCCCACAACTCCATGCAGCCGAAGGGCCGCATGGCCGTTTTCGTGCAATCAAGCTGTTCGGGCGCAACCTTCTTGAACTTCATATTCCGTTTGATGCTTACGCGACTTTCTTGGGTGCAGACCCTGCCAGTCGATCGGAATCTTCTTGCATTATCGCACGGCGCTCCGTTTTGAGAGACGCGCCACGCCGGCGCTGCTTCTTGCTGTGACTGCTAAATCCGGGTATCTTTGTTTTTCGCGGATCGAGTGTGGCTGCGGCGGCGAGTTTTGACGCTTTAAGTGCCGCCGGAGAAGAGGATCCCTACAACTAATGCCCGCTGGAATTCGTCTCTCCGTCGCGATTCCCATTCACAATGAAGAGAGAGCTTTGCCGGAGCTTCTGGCGCGCGTGCAGGGAGTGCTCGACAGCCTTCCTCCCGGGCCGCACGAGATGGTACTTGTGGACGATGGAAGCACGGATCGAAGTTTCGAAATACTCCGCGAAGCTGCTCAAAAAGATCCCCGTATCGCCGCGATATCACTCTCCAGGAACTTTGGCCATCAGGCGGCGATTACCGCGGCCTTGGACCATGTCTCTGGCGATGCCGTCGTAGTCATGGACGGGGATTTGCAGGACGTGCCGGAAGTTATTCCCGAGTTCCTGGAGAAGTTCCAGGAAGGATACGAAGTCGTGTACGCGCAACGTGTGCGGCGAAAAGAACCGCTGGCGCTGCGCCTTTGCTATTTTGTGTTTTACCGCATGATGGCCAAGCTTTCTGACATCCGGTTGCCGTTGGATTCCGGTGATTTTGCGTTGATGTCCCGCAGAGTTGTGGACCACGTTCGCCGCATGCCGGAACATCACCGGTACTTGCGCGGAATACGCAGCTGGGTGGGATTCCGGCAAGCAGGAATTCCCGTCGAACGAGCCGAGCGCCATTCGGGCACCAGCAAGTACAGCCTGGCGCGGCTGATGAAACTTGCGTTCGACGGAATTTTTGCGTTCTCGATCGTGCCGATTCGCGCGGCGGCGTTATTCGGCGCCTTCGTGATGTTCCTCGGGACGCTGTATGCATTGTATGCGGTCTACGCCAAGATCTTTCTGAAGCAAACGCCGCAAGGCTTTACCGCCCTGATCGTCGCGGTCACGTGCCTATCCGGGATTCTCCTCTTTTTCCTTGGGGTCATTGGAGAGTACGTGGGCCGCATCTACGAGGAGACCAAGGCGCGCCCGCACTACATCGTTGGCCGCGTCGCCGGCCGCATGGGCGAAACTCGCCCCGGAGAGATAGCGGATCGTCCGCTGGAGAAAGAGTATTTCCGGTAAAGTCGAACCTCCGGGCATGGCCGCAGCGAACAGCACGATTGCGGCTGCCCCTTTCCGCAAGGTCGAGTACTTGTCCCCGGCTGCCGAAGTCAGCATGTCGGATGGTTATTTTCAGATTGCCGGAACGAATCATTTTTGGGTGCGGCGCCGCTTCCAAGTTCTTCAGCAGCTCGCGGGGGACATCGTAAGTGGTGCAACAGAAATCGCGGAGATGGGCTGCGGCCACGGATTGCTGCAACGGCAAATGGAAGACGGATACGGCAAAGCCGTGACGGGCTTTGACCTAAACGAGTATGGCTTGCAACACAACGTCAGCCGGATCAGCCGCGTCTGTTGCTACGACATCCACCAAAAGAACGAGGAGTTTCGCAATAAATTTGATCTTATTCTGTTGTTCGATGTGCTCGAACACATTCCGGATGAACATGGATTCGTGAGGTCCATCCTTTTTCATTTGGCGTCCAAAGGGAGGCTGGTCATGAGTGTTCCCGCCGGTCCATGGGCTTATTCCGCCTATGATCGGGCGGCCGGCCATGTCCGCCGCTATTCGATTGGTACCCTCCGCGAAACGGCGCGAAACTCGGGCCTTGAGTTGGAACGGTGGAGTTACTGGGGGCTGCCTTTAATTCCGACTCTGGCGTTGCGCAAAGTTTTGGTAGGAATGAAGAAAGACGCAGCGGCCATTTATTCTACCGGTTTCGATTCGCGGTCCACAATCATGAATGGTGCTCTCGGAGCACTCTCCCGCTGCGAATGGATCCCCCAGAAATCGCTAGGCACGTCACTGATGGCGGTTCTGCGGAGGAAGCAATAGCGCCCGGGTTCTAAGGCGTCCGATGGACTCGCAAGAATGCGCTTACTCAGACCGCAAGCAAATTAAATTTTCTGACTCCCCGATGACCTTCCAGCTTTGCGTGATACTGGCTGCGACCTGCTGCAGCAGTTTTTCGTAAGATTGCTTATCGATGATGACCGTGGTGTTTTCTTTCGTCGCAACTCGGGAGGCCAGATCGTTCAAGTCGGCTGCCAAGTCTGTGTAGTGCCGTCCGTACCAGAGGAATTGCCATTGGAAATCGCTACGGCCGTTTTCATAAGTGTAAAACAAGACGCGCTGCCCGGGCGGGCAGTTGGCGTCTGCGATGGGCGCGAGAGAGCGTATGTCGGCGGCTCTCGCTTTGGGAGGAAACAGGAAGGCCAGACAGACGGCCAACGCCCCGACGGTGCAAGCGAACTTGAAAAAAAGATCACGCCGCACCTCGGGAATCAAACGATCGAGCGCCATCGCCGACAGAATAGAAAAGGCGGGAAACACAGCCATGATATAGCGCGGGTACCTTGTTTGAGCGAAGCTGAATGGCACGAGAATCAGGAGAACCCAAACGATCAGCAAGGTCGCGACGGAATCCCTGCTGGAAAGCATCGCGCGCATTTGAAGCGCCAATCCCACAAAAAGAAACGGTAGCCACGGCCAATAATATTTGAGCAGCGCAATCGGATAGTTGAAGGCCGTGGTCCAACCATTAGGGGCCGATGCAACGTGAATCTTGCTAGTAACGAAGCGAAGATGGGCTTGGAGGACTTCGGCGCCGTGCAAATGAAACTGCAAGCCGTACCAAGCGGCCGGAAAAGCGATGGCGAGGAGCAATCCCAGCGCCAGCCACGGCGAACGAAGGAACTCGTACCGTTTCGTCAAAACCAGGTGCGTTACGATGATGCCTACTGCCAGAAGACCAACGACGGACCGCGTCAGCAGCGTCAAGCCAAGCGGGACTCCCAGATAGACCAGGCACATTGGTTTTTGCAGGCCCTTAACGTACAGGAAAATCGCCAAGGTAAAGAAAAACGTAAAGGGCACGTCACTCATCGCATGCGTGGCGTTTTTGAGGAAGAACTGAGTAGACGCGAGCACCAGCATGGCGAAAAGCGAAAGCCAGATCTGGCCGGTCAATTCGTACGTCAAAAAGTACACGAGTACGATGGTTGCCAGGCCACATATGGCGGTCGGGAGTTTTGCCGCAAAATCGTTTATGCCCAAAAGCCGAAAGGAAGCTGCTTCGAGCCAAATAAACAGGGGCGGATAGTCGAAGGCCAGTTGGCCGTTGAAATGGATATTCCGCCAGTCTCCCGATAAGGCCATCTCTTTGCCTTGATGGGCAAAAAACGCGTCGTCGTACCCGGCGAGACCGCTCCGGTGCAGTGAATTGAACAGCAGCAGCGCGGATAGCACGGCTAGCAGAGGAAAATAGGTCTTCGGATTTTGCATAGACAAGCGGTCTGCCTTCCGCTTCGCTTTAAGTTCTGCCGGAGTCTAGCATCGCGAAGCCCGCCGCGGCGCGGAAAAGTCATCGCCAATTGATCGTTTTCCTTCCTTCTGCCGTATGATGCTCGCATGCGGCTTCTCCTTGTGGAAGACGATGCGCGCATCGCGCGATTTGTGGCCAAGGGCCTGCGCGAACAAGCTTATGCCGTCGACGTTTCGGGCACCGGTGATGACGCGCTGTATCAAGCCGAGATCAATACCTACGACGTGGTAATTCTCGATGTGATGATTCC
Organism: Candidatus Cybelea sp.; assembly: GCA_035510055.1. Taxonomy (GTDB): domain Bacteria; phylum Acidobacteriota; class Terriglobia; order Acidiferrales; family UBA7541; genus Acidiferrum. Next base: position 13,928 of record DATKHV010000021.1, read on the forward strand.
CGGGCGCAACGGCTTCGAAGTTTGCCGCGAGCTGCGAAAATCAGGCCAGCGCATGCCCATCCTCATGCTGACCGCGCGCGACGCCGTGGAGGATCGCATCACCGGGCTCGATCACGGCGCTGACGATTACCTTACCAAGCCGTTTGAGTTCCGCGAGCTGCTCGCGCGTCTCCGCGCCCTGTTGCGCCGCTCCGGTGAACTCCGCCCCGCTAAAATCACCATTGCTGACTTAGTTCTGGATACGGCGGCGCAAAGCGTCTCGCGGGCAAGCCGCAACGTAACTCTTACCGCGAAAGAGTATGCCCTGCTTGAATTTCTAGCCCGCAACGCCGGTCGCGTCGTGGGCCGCGCGGAAATCGCCGAGCACGTATGGGATGAGACGTTTGATCCCTTCTCGAATCTGATCGAAGTCTACGTGAATCGCGTGCGCCGCAAAATTGACGCCGATTCCAGCAAGCCCTTGCTGCATACCCGCCGGGGCGCCGGTTATTTCTTCGGCCCGCTGGCCGATTCGGACGTCGAAGACGCGTCTGCCGAAATCATTTCGCCGCGCCATCGCGCCAAAACGACTTCTCCCGTCCGGAAGAGCCATGCTTGATTCCGTCCGCGTTCGGCTCACTTTTTGGTACACGACCGTCCTTGCTCTGGTCTTAATTCTTGTTGCTGGGGTCACCTATTTTATCTATGCGCGCAACAGCGAACAAAGGACAGACAGCGACCTCGTCGAACTCTCCGATGCTTTCTTGACCACTTTAGAAGCGGAGTTGCAAGATCAGCAAGGGCCGGACGCTCTGAAGAGCGCTGGAATCGAGGCTATTCTCGAACACCGCTTCCGGGATCATATTTTCATTTTGCTCGATGCCTCCGGAAAGCCGGTGGCGAGTTCCTGGGATCTTCCCGCTACCGCTCCCCCGGGCAAATTCACGCTTGAGCGAGCGCTGTCGGAGATCGCCTCGCCCCTTTCGATTCAAGCAGCGTCGCGCCCGGGGAGCGTATTCATCACCTTGAGAGGCGGAAGAGATGGGTACCGCGGATACTCGCGAAAGATTTCCCTGGACCATCAACTTTGCACGGTTATCGGCTTGCAATCGGTGCTTGCGCGCAAAGAAATGCTCGAAGATATCCGGGCCACCTTTGTGTGGACCATTCCTATCGCCTTGCTTCTCGCCAGCGGCGGAGGCTACTTCCTCGCGCGCAAGAGCCTTGCTCCCGTCGTGGCCATGAGCAGCCAGGCGGGGCGCATTGGCGCCGCCAATTTGCACGAGCGGCTGGCGGTGCAAAATGAGAAGGATGAACTCGGGCACTTGGCGGAATCGTTTAACAGCCTCCTGGACCGTCTCAGCGAATCGTTTGAGCGTCAGCGCCGGTTCATGGCCGACGCTTCCCATGAATTGCGGACGCCGGTCGCCATTTTGCGCGGCGAAGCAGAAGTCGCCCTGTCGCAGCAAGGTCGCTCTCTGGAGGAATACCGGGAATCGCTGGGAGTGCTCCACCACGAGGCCGAGCGGCTCACCCACATCGTCGAGGACCTTTTCACCCTAACGCGAGCGGACGCCGGCCAGTATCCGCTCCAGCCGCACGATTTTTACTTGGAGGAACTCGTCGCCGAGTGCGTGCATTCCGCCAGAACGTTGGCGCTGGCGAAAAAGATTTCTTTGAATTTTGACGAAGCGCCTGAATCTCCCATCCACGCCGATGAATCCCTGCTGCGCCGCATGATTCTCAATTTGCTGGATAACGCCATCAAGTACACGCCGGAGGGCGGAGCCGTCTCGGTCACCTCCCGCTTGGCAGCGAACGAATATGTTTTGAGCATCACGGATACCGGAAAAGGCATTCCGGCCGACCTTCAGCCTCGCATTTTCGAGCGTTTTTTCCGCGCCGACGTGGCTCGTTCCCGGGCCGAGAACGATGGCGGAGGCGCGGGGCTGGGCTTATCCATTTCCCGGTGGATCGCGGAAGCTCATCACGGCCGTTTGGAGTTGACGCGCTCTGACTCGCGCGGCAGCACCTTTACGGCTTATCTCCCGGCGGCACCGATTCCGCCTGCAACTAGTGATTAATCCTGCGTTTATGTTCGACTCGTTAGTTTAGATTCTTCCGTGCCGTTTGCCTGTTTTGGGCCGGCTCAGGAGCCAGATTTATGAAACCGCGTCGCATCTTGGTTATCTCGTGGACTTCGGTTGCAGCCCTTTTCTTGTCTTGCGCTTGTCTTGCTGCGGCACAGGAACCGCCAACTATCCCAGCCGCACCACCTCCGGGGGGTGCCCAACAAGCGGCGCCTGCCATATCTCCAACGGTCCGCCTCACGCTGGAAGATGCTCTTGCTCGGGCCAGGAAAAACAGCACGCCATTTCAATCTGCTCAGACCGATGCCGCTATCACCCGCCAGGATCGCTATCAGGCGGCGGCCGCTTTACTTCCTAGCGTCACCTACAACAATCAAGCGCTTAACACTCAGGTTCGCAACAACTTCGTTATCTTCATCGCCAACAACGCCGCACACGAATACGTCAGCCAGGCCAATGTGCATGAGTCCATCGACCTCGTCTCGGTTTCAGCGTTTCGGCGGGCTTCCGCCGCCGCTGCCCTCGCAAAAGCGCGTGCGGAGATTGCTTCGCGCGGCCTGGTGGTAGCCGTAGTGCAGAGTTACTACGCCGTCGCCGCCGGGCAACTCAAACTAGAAGCCGCCAAGAAAAACGGAGCCGAGGGCGAGCAATTCTTTAAATTGACGCAAGACCTCGAAAAGGGTGGGGAAGTCGCGCATGCCGATGTCATCAAGGCGGAGTTGCAAATGCGGGAACGCCATCGGCAATTGCTGGAGGCGCAACTGGGCCTTCTGAACGCGCGGCTGGATTTCGCGGTGCTGATCTTTCCCGATTTCAACGACAATTTTGAACTTGCCGAAGATCTTCATGCCAGCGTCCCACTGCCGACCCTCTCGGAAGTGCAGCAACGCGCCGCGCGCGACAATCCAGACGTTCGCGCTGCGCTGGTTGCCGTGCAACAGGCGGGACATGATGTGACGGGCGCGCGCGGCGGATATCTGCCCTCACTGAGCTTCGATTATTGGTACGGAATCGATGCCCAGCGGTTTGCCGTTTCCAATCTAGGTACTTCCGCTGCGGCCACCGTTAATATTCCCATTTGGAACTGGGGCGCCACGCAAAGCCGCATCAAGCAAGCCGAGTTGCGGCGGGCCCAAGCGCAACGGGAGCTCTCGCTCTCGCAGCGCCGGTTGCTTGCCGAGATCCAATCCTTATACGCCGAAGCCGAAACGGCTCTCAACGAACTCAGCGGTCTCAGCCGTTCGGCGGAACTCTCCGCCGACAGCTTGCGTCTCACCACGCTTCGCTACCAGGGCGGCGAAGCAACGGTATTGGAAGTCGTGGACGCGCAGTCCACGTTTGCCCAAGCCAACGCTGCCTATCACGACGGAGCCGTACGCTATCGCGTGGCCTTGGCCAATTTGCAAACACTGACGGGAGTGTTGACGACTCCATGAAGCCGACGATGAAAACGATATTGATCTTTCCTCGTAGACGGATTGTTCTCTTCGCTGCCATCGCCGCAGTACTTTCCTTCGCCAGCGGCTGCGGCAAGGACGAAAAAGAAAAAGAGCCGGTTGTCTCCGTCCAGACCACGCCTGCCCAGCGTGGCCCTATCTCACAGGTCATTGTCTCGGACGCGGTCGTGTATCCGTTGGAGCAAGCCACCGTCGCCCCGAAGATCAGCTCGACCATCAGAAAACTCTATGTGCAACGTGGCGCGCGCGTGAAGAAAGGACAATTGCTGGCCGAGTTGGAAAACAAGGATTTGTCCGCGGCGGCAGAGTCCAGCAAAGGTGAGTTCGAACAAGCCGATGCCAACTATGCGACGACCGTTGGCGCTACCCTCCCGCAGCAGCTTCAAAAGGCGGAACTGGACGCCGTCGCCGCCAAGTCCGCTTTTGACGCGCAACAAAAGGTCTACGACAGCCGCAAGGAATTATTCCAGCAAGGTGCCATCCCCCGGAGAGACTTGGACTCAGCCGAAGTCGCTTTTCTGCAAGCTCGCAGCCAGAACGAGCAAGCGCAGAAACAGCTCGCCGACCTACAGCGCCTTGGAAAAGAGCAAACGCTCAAGTCCGTCGAAGGCTCCCGCTTGCTGGCCGAAGGCCATCTTCGTGGCGCTGAGGCGCAGCTCGGCTATTCGCGAATTACCAGTCCCATCGACGGCGTGGTTACCGATCGGCCGCTTTTCGAAGGCGACCTGGCGACCGCCAATCAACCCTTGCTCACTGTCATGAACACCTCCCGGCTCATCGCCAAGACGCATATTCCGCAATCGCAAGCCGCCGTCTTGAAAGTGGGAAACCCGGCGGAGCTGAAAATCTCCGGCCTCGACGAGCCCGTCAAGGGCCGCGTCAGCTTGGTCAGCCCAGCTCTCGATCCGGGCAGCACCACGATTGAAGTCTGGGTCGAAGCGTCCAAGCCGGACCCCGCTCTGAAGCCTGGCATGAGCGTGGAGCTTTCCATCACTGCGAAGACGGTAAAGGACGCGATCGGCGTTCCCACGGCCGCTGTCTTCAAGAACGCCGAAGGAGCCGATTACGTGCTGCTCGCCGGCGCCGATGAAAAAGCCCATCAGAAGGTCGTTCAACTGGGCGTTCGCAACTCCGAGCTTACCCAAATCGCCAGCGGCATCAATCCCGGAGATCCCGTCATTACCACCGGCGGCTACGCTGTTCCCGACGGCACGCAAATCAAAATTGAGAAGCCCGAGGAAAAAGAAGCGGCTGACAAAGACGCGAAAGAAGCCGGAAAAGACGAAAAAGACGTCAAGTCTGAGGACCCCAAGAAGCCCGATAAGACCAAAGAGAAAGCAGCACCCGCAAAGAAGGCTCCTGTGAAAGGCAAGGAGTAGCTGCGCATGGACCTTGCTCCCGATTCCCCGCGCGCAGCCCGTCCTGCAAGAAAGCCCGATGCCCCCTGGTTTCAGCGGCTTGCTCGTCCCATTCTTTTTTTGATCATTACCCTGATGTTGGTTGGTGCTTATCTCGCCTTCAGCATTCCTGTGGCGGTCTTCCCGAATACCGATTTCCCTCGCATCGTCATCGGCGTTGACAACGGCGTGACGCCCATCGACCAGATGCTCGTGATCATCACACGCCCTCTCGAGGAAGCCGTAAATAGCGTCCCCGGCCTGCAAAAAGTCCAGTCCGTCACCAGCCGGGGCTCCGCGGAAGTCGATCTTTTCTTCGACTGGAACAGCGACATGATTCTCACGTTGCAACGCGTGGATGCGGTGGTCGCCCGCTTACAGGCTGAGCTCCCCGCTACGGCCAAAGTGCAAACGCACCGGCTGACGTTTGCCGTGTTTCCCATCATCGGGTACAGCCTGACCTCCGATGTCGTTGCGCCAGATAAACTCTGGGAAATCGCCACCTACGACATCAAGCCGCGAGTAAACCGGCTGGACGGCGTGGCCTCCGTTCTGGTCCAAGGCGGCCGCGTTCCGGAATTTCAGGTGACTCCCGATCCCGCGAGGCTGCTCGCCTCAGGGATCACTGTGAGCGATATCTTGGAAGCGATCCGGCGGACCAACCTTATTGATTCGCCCGGGCTGATCGAGGACGAGCACAAACTGGTGCTGGGTCTGATCAGCGGACAGGTGCGCACCCCGGAACAAATTGGGCAAATCGTCGTAAAGACTTCACCCTCGCAAGTTCCCATCCGCCTCGGCGACATTGCGAAGATCACTCCTTCGGTTGCCCCGGTCTACACGATTGTTACCGCCAACGGCAAGCCGGCCGTTCTGCTCAACGTGAACCGCCAACCAGACGGCAACACGCTTGACGTGGCCAACGAAGTCCACGCGCAAATCGAGGAAATTCGCCCCACCCTTCCCCCGGGAGTGAAGATCGAGCCGTTCTACGACCAGTCCACAATCGTTCGCGAGTCCATCGCCAGTGTGCGCGACGCCGTTTTGCTTGGCCTCATTCTTTCTTCCATCATCCTTGTTCTTTTTCTTGGCGATTGGGGCACGTCTCTTGTCGCCGGTCTCGTGATTCCCGCAACGCTGCTCATCACCTTCATCGTTCTGAAGCTCACCGGTCAGAGTTTCAATCTGATGACTCTCGGCGGCCTGGCCGCCGCGGTTGGCCTCGTTATTGATGACGCCATCGTAGTTCTCGAAAACATCGTCCTCCATCGCGACGTTGGCCAAGACCGCTTCGAAGCTATTCAAAGCGCGCTCAAGGAAATGACCGTTCCCCTGGTCGGTTCAACGATCACGCCCATCGTGGTTTTTCTTCCGCTCATCTCTATTACCGGAGTAACCGGCACGTTCTTTCGGGCCCTCGCCGTCACTATGACCGTCGCGCTGTTTACTTCGCTGCTGTTTGCGCTCACTTGGACGCCCACCCTTAGTCAATATCTTGTGCGCCGAAAGGAAACTCTGGCAGCCGAGGGCAAGGGTTCTGCCGGCCCGGACATGGCAGCGCTTCTGGCGGTGGAAGAGGCCCATTTCTCGGGTTTTTTTGGCCGCGTCGTGGCGTTTTATGCGAAGGCCATGCGCAAAGTTTTGGGGCGTCCTTTGCTCCTGGTGGCAGGGTCCCTTTTGATCGTTGCCGCTTCCGTTGTTTGCTACAACTTTCTAGGGAGCGATTTGCTTCCCGAGATGGACGAAGGCGGCTTCATCCTCGACTACTGGACGCCTCCGGGCAGCTCTCTCTCCGAATCCAATCGCATCCTGCTGCACATTGAAGAAATCGTGAAGTCTCAGCCGGAAGTGGAGAATACTTCACGGCGCACCGGCTTGGAGCTCGGGTTGTCGGCCGTCACGGAGGCCAATCGCGGCGATTTCACAGTCAAGCTCAAGAGCGACCGCAAGCGCGGCATTGACGACATCATGAACGACATTCGCACCGAGATCGAGCACAGCGAGCCTGCCACCAGGGTCGAGTTCGTTCAGGTTTTGCAGGACATGATCGGCGACCTGACCAGTCAGCCCGAACCCATTGTCATCAAGCTCTTTAGCCCGGATCCCAAACTCTTGGCCTCTTCCGCTCCGCTCGTCGCGGAAGCCATACAGAAAGTGAAGGGCGTTGTGGATGTCCTCAACGGCATTGAAAACACCGTCAGCGGCCCGGCAACGACCTTTCAAATCAATCCCGCCGTAGCCGCGCGTGCGGGCTTTACACCGGAAGAAGTTGCCGTGGATGCTTCCGCGGTCTTGGAAGGGGAACCGGCGGCCACGCCGGTCGTGCTCAACGACCGCGCCTACACCATCCGCGTGCGCTTTCCGGAGCAAACCCGCGCCAATCTAGAGCGCATGAGCAACACCTTGCTCACCAGCGCCACCGGACGCACGGCCACTCTTGGGTCGCTCGCCAGCGTCAGCATGGATCCCGGCCAGACTGAAATTCGCCGCGAGAATCTTCAGCGGCTGGTGCAGATTACGGGGCGTTTCGAAGGCGTGGATCTCGGCTCGGGAATCGCTTCCGTCAAGAAAGCGGTCCATGACCTGCACCTGCCGTCATCCATCCGCGTGGAATATGGCGGCACGTATGCCGAGCAGATGAAATCCTTCCGCGATCTTTTGATGGTTTTCTTGCTTGCCCTGGTGTTGCTCTTTGCCGTTTTGCTTTTTGAATTTCGGACTTTTTCCGCTCCCACTGCGATTCTCGCTTCGGCGTTACTCTCGACTTTCGGAGGATTCCTGGCCCTGCTAATAACGCGCACGACGTTCAACGTGGCCTCCTTTATGGGCATGATCATGGTCATCGGCATCGTCGCCAAAAACGGCATTCTGCTTCTCGACGCCGAGCAGCGCTTCCGCAGCTTAGGTTTCACGGCGGAAGATTCGATGATCCAGGCTGGACGCCGTCGTTTGCGCCCCATCGCCATGACTGCCCTGGCCACTGTCGCCGGCATGTTGCCGCTGGCATTTGGCATCGGCGCAGGTTCCGCAATGCTCAAGCCGCTGGCTATCGCCGTCGTCGGCGGTATCCTCAGCTCCATGGTCCTGTCGCTCGTCTTTACGCCCGCGATCCATTTTTATTTGCAGCCGCGAACTACGTCCGCGCCGTAGCTCCTGTCCGGCAGGAACGAATTCCACAGCGTTGTCCCCCCTCGATCAAAGGCCTGGCCGTTTCACATTTTTCTCATTCCTCTTTCATCTGGCATTCACAAAACTGACGTTTACTCGTTTCGCTTGACCTTCGGTGTGTGCTCGAAAAACCGATACTTGGTTTCTCTTTTGGGAGGTGAACTCTGAATCGTTCGCCCCTAAGGCTACTGCCATATCCAATTAGGATTGAAGGAGTCACCATGCGACGTTTTTGCACTCTTTTTGTATTTCTAGCCGGCTTGTTGTGGCTGTCCTCGCCTTCCCGGGCGCAAGAACGCAAAGGCGCCATTACTGGACACGTCTCGGACAGTTCCGGTGGCGCGCTCATTGCTGCCCAGGTTTCCGTCCAGCCCACCGGCTCGAGCGTCGTTTCCGACGCCCAAGGCCAGTTTTTCATCAATGATCTCGGCCCCGGAAGCTACACCGTCACGGTCACCTACGTGGGTTTCAAGGCCTTCAAGCAAACGGTGAATGTGACCGCTGGCCAAGTCGCGAATCTCGAAGCCAAGATGGTTGTGGAATCACAGAACCTCGAAGTTCTGGTCACTGCGGATCGCGCCTCCGGTGAAGCCGAGGAGGTCAACCGCGAACGCACCGCCGATAACATCGTTCAGGTGCTTACCGCGGACGTGATTCGCAGCCTTCCCAATGCCAACATGGCCGATGCCCTTGGTCGCCTGCCTAGCGTCACCATCGAGCGCGACGAAGGCGAAGGCAAGTACGTGCAAGTTCGTGGCACTGAGCCGCGTCTTACCAACACCACCATCGACGGCATCAACGTTCCGTCGCCCGAATCCCAAGTTCGTCAGATTAAGTTTGACGCCATTCCTGCCGACATCGTCGAATCCGTCGAAATCAATAAGACCTTGCAAGCCAACATGGACGGCGACGGCATCGGCGGTTCCGTGAATCTCGTCACCAAGACCGCCGGTGAACGCCCCACCATGAACTTCAGCGGTATGGGGGGTTACACTCCGATTCAGAACGGGCGCGGCTTGGTCGAGACCACTGGCACGATCGGCAAGCGCTTTGGTGCAAGCAAAAGAATCGGCGCCCTGATTGGCGGCTCCTATGACTGGAACGGGCGCGGCATCGACGACACCGAACCTGTTCCGGACATCGCCAACCTGGGCACTCCCACACAAACACGCTTTTTCGATCAAGCTGATATCCGCGAATATCAATACTATCGCAGCCGCTGGGGCCTGGCGGGAAGTGCCGACTACAAGCCGTCAGACGGCTCGACCCTCTACATTCGCGGCCTTTATTCCGATTTTCACAACTATGGCGACCGCTGGGTTTACACGTTGGTTGATAACACCCCCGGTCTTACATTGGGGGGGTCAAACGGATGCTCAGGGGTGACCCCGCCTAACCCCTGCACTGGTTTGCCCTCTTCCAACGTTCAACAGCGGCGGCCGGATTACGCCATTGGGAGCATATTGCTGGGCGGCAAGCATGTGCTGGCCACCACCTGGTATACCTGGGACCTCTCCGTTTCCCGTTCCAGCCAGGTCGGCCAAGTGGGCAACAACAATGCTTCTTTCGCTGCCACCAACCTGACAACCAGCAACTGCCAAAACCTCCCCAGTTCTCCTAATACCCCCTATATACCCAATTGGTCGCCCGCGTGTTTTACCGAAGCCTATAACCCGACGAATTTCACTTTGAGCGACGTTAATGTGAACAAGGGGATGACCGCGCAACTGAATCTTCAGGCCACCGGCGCCATGGCCAAGCGTTATCATCTCGGCTCGCGCCTTTCCACCATCGAAATCGGCGGCAAGTTCCGCAACGCTCACAAGTTTGACAATGAGTACGTTCTGGACTGGGCCCCCAACGCCACAAACATTTCGATGACTCAGTTTTCCAATACGTTTACCAACAACAATTACTATCAGGGCGCCTACAAACTCGGGTATAACCCCTCATTCCCTGACGTTTTTTCTTTCGTGCAGGCGAATCCGGGCCAATTCACAGCGACGAGTACCGCCGGCGGAAACTCTGCCAACTTTGATTTGATAGAAAAGGTCTCTGCCGGCTATCTCATGAACACTCTGGACATTTCTTCTCGTTGGCGTCTGGTGGCAGGCGTCCGTTTCGAGGGCACGAACCTGGATACATCCAGCTTTCAAACCGTAACGACTTGCAATCCACCTCCTCCTGCCGGGACGACGGGCTGCCCAGCTCCCAGCACTGCTGCTACTACATCAGGATTTGTGAAAGCGAATGGTTCCTATGTAAAAGTTCTTCCGAGTGCTTCCCTGCGGTATGCTTTGACGACCAACACGAACTTGCGCTTGGCCTACGGCCGTGGGCTCGCGCGTCCCAACCCGCAAGATATTGCCCAGGCCCAGACCATCGACACAACAGTGAATCCCAACGTCGTTTCTCTCGGCAATCCCAATCTTAAGCCGGAGACGGCTGACAATGTGGATGTCTTGCTCGAGCATTACATAAACCCCTTCGGCATGATCACCGCCGGGTACTTCTACAAGAACCTCGTCGATCCCATCGTTACACACCGGTGCGGTCCACCCACCGTTTGCCCGGCGCCCTTCGCGGGAGACATCGTGACGCAGCCGCTCAACGCGGGCAGCGCCTGGATCAATGGTTTTGAAGCGGCGTACCTCCAGCATCTGTCTTTTCTGCCGGGCATGCTGCGCGGCGTCGGCCTTTCCGCTAATTATGGCTATACGGCTTCGCGTGCATCCTTGGGGCCCGATTTCCAACGCACCGACCATCCCCGCTTGCTGCGCAACGCTCCCCATACTTGGAACATCAGCCCAACCTATGACCTTGGCCGTGTTTCTGCTCGCATCGGCCTGTCTTATAACGCTGCGAATATCGCAGGCTACGGCTTCACCGACGGCGCTTATGGTGGCGTAACCGGCCCCTTCGGCGACAACTACTTCTACGCCCACTTGCAGTTCGATGCGCAGGGCAGCGTCCGGATGGCCCGCGGCCTGTCCTTTGTAATGTACGGGCTCAACATCAACAACGAGGTCTTCGGTTTCTATAACGGCAGCCCCCAATACATGGTCCAGCGCGAATATTACCGGCCCACGATCGCCGCCGGCCTTCGCTGGTCCCCGCTGCATGAAAAATAACCAATCGGGGCTAAGCCGTGGCGAAGCAACTCTTTGTGCTTTCGCCATGGCCACCATCGTCTGGACCGAAAATGTCCATGGATCTTCTTTAAAACATGTGTTACTGTACTCTAAAGGTAAATTCGCGTAAATTTCCGAAACGTCAGCTCTCTTCTTTCGGCACCGTTTCCTCCATGCAAGCGGGAGGTTCTTCTAGGCAACCCATTTAGAATCAGCACTTGTAGAAATCCGGGAGAAATGAAGCCCATAACTCCCTAGCATTGAAGCTAAGTCCTTTACTTGCAACACTTAGAAAAATCCGGGGGGAGTCAGTTATTTTTGACGAACAGACTGCGAGGTTCGCTTTGAAGTCCAAACAGATGCTAGCGATTCTCATCGCCGGGTACTTTCTTGGTTTTGCTTCGAAGCCGGCAACCCCCTGGAGTGCAGTCCCTGTTAACGACCAGTCAGCAATTCTGGTTGGGGCGGGCGATATCGCTGATTGCAAGGATCTTAGCGGTGCGGAAGCCACGGCTAAGCTGCTCGATCAACTCCCCGGCACCGTCATGGCCGTCGGCGATCTCGCTTACCCGGACGGCTCGAAGGAAAACTTTGTTTGCTACGACAAGACTTGGGGCCGCGCAAAGTCCCGCACGCGACCCGCCGTGGGCAATCACGAGTTTCATTCCCTAGGCGGTACACCCTATTTCGACTATTTCGGCCCCGCCGCTGGCGACCAGAAGACCGGCTACTACAGCTACGAACTCGGAACCTGGCACATCATCGTGCTGAATAGTGAATGCCAGGACGTCGGCGGCTGCCAAGCCGGCTCCCCGCAGGAAAAGTGGCTGCGCGCCGATCTCTCCACGCACCCCGCCGCGTGCACGCTCGCTTACTGGCACAAGCCGCTCTTCAGTTCCGGCGGCGCCCACGGCAACGACCTCACCGTTAAGCCACTTTTTCAGGCGCTCTACGATGGCAACGCCGACGTTGTCATCACCGGCCACGACCATGACTACGAACGCTTCGCTCCGCAAACTCCGGATGGCTCTGCCGACGCCAAGCGCGGCATCCGCGAATTTGTCGTTGGCACGGGCGGCAAGAACCATCGTCCTTTCGGCGAACCCAAGCCCAATAGCGAAGTCCGCGATGCCACCGCTTTTGGCGTTCTAAAACTCACCCTCAAGCCCAACTCATACGACTGGCAATTCCTCCCCGAAGCCGGCAAGACTTTCACCGATTCCGGCAGCGGCGTCTGCCATTGAAACCGGAGATTTCCGGGGACAAAACCAGTTTCTATCCGTCCTCGCTCGCTTCTCGTTCTCGTTAAGCTTTTGTGGCACAGTAATATCCGATGGCCGCATCGGAGAATTTCAGCGCCGCCGGGCGAGTTGCGTTCACCTACCCGAGTTTCGTTCTCTTTCAGTTGGGCCGTTTCTTGATTGTCCTCGCCGGGGAGATGCAATCCGTCGCCGTCGGCTGGCAGGTTTATGAAATTACGAAAAGCCCCCTCGATCTCGGCCTGGTCGGTCTGGCTCAGTTTCTCCCCAGCATTCTCCTGTTCCTAATTGCCGGCCAGGTCGCGGATCGCTTCGACCGGCGGTGGATTCTGGTCTGCTGTTACTGCGGTTCGGCTTTTTGCGCCGGGTCCTTGCTCGTTCTCACTCTCCGGGGCGTCCACAACGTCTACTCCATTTATGCCGTTCTCGTGCTTCTCGGTGTAGCGCGTTGTTTCAGTGGCCCGGTAAGCCGCTCGCTTTTACCTCAACTGGTGCCCGAAACGCTATTCGTCAATGCCGTTGCGTGGGCCTCCACCATCTTTCAGTGCGCCGTGGTCCTCGGCCCATCGCTCGGAGGAATCGTCTACGCCGCTTTTCGCGGCTCCGCCGCCGTCTACACGCTCTCCTTCGTCGCTGCGGTTGCGGCCGCGCTCACGACGGTACAAATCAAAACTCAAGCAATCGCGCGCGCTCGCGAACCCGTCACCTTGAAGGCCACGCTGGCGGGATTGCACTATATCTGGAGCGAAAAACTCATTCTCGGCGCGATTTCGCTGGACCTCTTCGCGGTCCTGCTGGGGGGGTCCATTGCGCTCCTGCCCGTCTACGCCAGGGAAATTCTCGAAGCCGGCCCGTGGGGATTGGGAATTCTTCGCAGCGCTCCCGCCGCCGGCGCGGCATGCATGGCGATTTTCATCGCGCACAAGCCCTTCGGCCGCCGTGCTGGATCCATCATGCTCTGGTGTGTGGCCGGATACGGCGTTGCCACCATTCTTTTCGGTCTCTCGCGAAGCCTGGCGCTTTCTCTGCTGGCGCTTTTCCTAGTAGGCGCCACGGACATGGTCAGCGTCATCGTCCGCCAAATGTTCATCCAAGTTGGCACGCCCGATGAAATGCGCGGCCGCGTTAACGCCGTGGACATGATTTTTATCGGCGCATCCAACGAACTCGGTCAGTTCGAGTCCGGCCTCACGGCAGAATGGTTCGGCGCGGTGCGCGCGGTGGTTTTGGGCGGGCTGGGCGCACTTGTGGTGACGGGATTTTGGGCTTGGTGTTTTCCAGAGTTGCGCGGCGCTGCCAAGCGCCCTAGGCCAGCGGAATAGGCCCCCGCCGTTTGACTTATTTTTTCTTCTTTGCCGGCGCCGCGGCAGGCATGGTTTCCGGCATCGCCATATCCATGGGGGTACTCGCGCCGGCGGCGAGCTCTTTCTTCACGGCCTCGGAAATCTTGTCCGCGTTTTTTACCAGCAGGCTTACCTGCCAGATTTGCGTTTCGCTTAGGTTCCCCTTGAACCCCGGCATGCCCGTCATGCGAATCCCGTTTTCCACTTTCCAATAAGACTCCCACGCATCGTCGTCGGTCACTCCCGTTCCATGAAAGAGCAGGGGCGGCGACGGAAACATGCCCTTAGAGATCGTGCTCTTGGGCTCGTCGGGAAGCCCATGGCACGCCGCGCACTGCTCCTTGTAAACCTTGGCGCCCGAGATGAGATTGGCATCATCCGCCGGGACCTGCGGCTGCGGGTGCGGCAGCTTATCCAGATAGGCATGCAGTCCTACCCGCGCCAGCGTTCTTTCAAAAGGGATGGGCGCCGCCGAAGTGGCTACCGGGGCCTGCCCGGAAGCAAAGTACAGGTAGACGCATCCCGAAACTAGCACTATTCCGAGAATGATCCCCAGGATTAAGCCCTTGAGCATGTCGTTTTTTCTCCTCGCCTAGCGGATTCTTCGTTTCGTTTTCCAAAGCTTGCAAATTTCCCGCCACAGTCTACTTTCTCCTGGCCATTTCTGCACCCCTGAATTTGCCAGAATCATAATAGCCTCTTCGCCAGGCGCGACCTCTGGACGCCCCGGCCGGCCCCCTCTGGGCCGCAATCCCTTCGTAACCATTCTGCTTCAAGAGCCGTCTTATTTAGGCGTAGGCTATACTTGTCGGCCGAGTCTCTGTGTTAGCCGGAACAGCCCTCAGTAGCAAAGCGAATGTCCTGTCCTAGACAGAATCGCTCGCACAGCCGTAAGTACACGACAGGAGCGAATGAATGGGTCAACTCAATTCCATGGACCTTCCCGAACCGGGCGCGCCCAGAGCCAAGGAGGCTTCCACTGCCCCGCCTTCCAAGACGCGTTGGTGGCCCTGGGTCGTCGTCCTTGCCGTGCTGGCCCTGGGAGGCTGGTATTACCGCACGTCGCGAGCCGCCAGCGAGGCTGCGGCCGCAGGGACACCCGCGGCGGCTGGAACGCCAGGTACGGCGAGCAAGGGTAGGGGTGGGGCTGGATTCGGCAACTTTGTTGTCCCGGTCGTGGTTGCCGCAGCGCAGCGGGGCGATTTGCCCGTTTATTTCAATGGGATAGGCACGGTGACCGCCTTCAACACCGTCACCGTCCGCAGCCGGGTGGACGGACAACTCACCAGCGTGGCCTTTAAGGAAGGCCAATTTGTCCACGAAGGCGATCTTCTTGCGCAGATCGATCCCCGTCCCTTCCAGGTTCAGCTAGAGCAAGCGCAAGGGCAACTCGCCAAAGACCAAGCTCAGCGCAAAGATGCCGAGGTCAATTTCGAGAGGTACAAGCTGCTCTTCCAAGAAGGCGTTATCCCACAGCAGCAGCTCGATACCCAAGGCGCATTGGTCGGCCAGTTTGACGGCGCCATTACCTCAGATCAAAGCCAGATTGACAACGCCAAGCTGCAGCTGACCTATTCGCGGATCACCGCGCCCATCAGCGGACGAATCGGGTTGCGACTCGTGGATGCCGGAAACATCGTGCACGCCACGGACACCAACGGACTCTTGGTCATCACGCAGCTGCAGCCGATCGCCGTGATTTTCAGCTTGCCCCAGGATCAACTGCCGGAAGTAAACGCCAAACTCCATGCGGGCAACCAACTTACCGTGGATGCCTACGACCGCGACGACACCGCCAAAATCGCCAGCGGAAAACTGCTGACCATCGACAATCAGATCGATATCACCACGGGCACTTACAAGCTAAAATGCATATTTGCCAATGCCGACAACGCTCTTTTCCCCAATCAATTTGTCAACGTCCATTTGCTCGTCGACACCAAGCACAATCTCACCATCGTTCCCACCGCGGCCATTCAGCGCGGTCCTCAGGGCACTTACGTCTATGGCGCCACGAAAGATCCGGCTTCCCAGGAGACTAGTGCAAAGATTTATCCCGTCACCATCGCGCAGACTACCGGCGCCAGCGTTGGCTTGAGCGCGGGTTTGAATCCCGGCGACCTGGTGGTGATCGATGGCCAGGATAAATTGCAGGACGGAACCAAGATCAGTCCAAGTCTCTCGGGCGGTCCGAATGCGGGTACCGCGCCTCCGGCGCAAAATGCGCAGCAAAAGGGGAGGGCGGCTGGGGGCCAGGGCCACGCCGGAGGATCTCCGCGATGAGTCCGTCACGGCCGTTTATTTTGCGGCCGGTCGCCACCACGCTCTTGATGGTTGGCGTCCTCCTGGTAGGCTGGGTGGCCTTTCGACAGCTCCCCATTTCGGCATTGCCGCAGGTTGATTATCCCACCATCCAGGTGCAAACCTTTTATCCTGGCGCAAGTCCGGACGTGATGGCCTCTTCGGTCACGGCTCCGCTGGAGCGCCAGTTCGGGCAAATCCCGGGCCTGAACCAAATGACGTCCACGAGTTCGTTCGGCAGTTCGATTATCACACTGCAATTCGGTTTGGACTTGAGCATTGACGTCGCGGAGCAGGGAGTTCAAGCGGCCATCAATGGCGCTTCCAATCTCCTGCCGACAGGGCTTCCCAATCCTCCGATCTACAGCAAAGTCAATCCAGCGGACGCCCCCATCATGACGCTGGCTCTCAGTTCACCCTCTCTTCCGCTTTCCAAAGTCGAGGATCTTGCCGACACGACGCTGGCGCAAAAGATTTCTCAGCTTTCCGGAGTGGGACTCGTCAGCATCAGCGGCGGCCAGCGGCCGGCGGTGCGAATTCAAGCGAACCCCACGGCCCTGGCTTCTTACGGGATGAGTCTGGAAGATCTGCGGACGGCCCTCGGGCAAGCCAATGTCGACCAGGCTAAAGGCACGTTCGACGGCGCGCACCAGGCGTACACCATTGGCGCGAATGATCAGCTCATCTCCAGCGACAGTTATCGCCCGATAATCGTGGCGTACCGCAATGGCGCGCCGGTGCGGCTGACGGACGTCGCGACCGTGATTGACGGCGTGGAAAATGACAAGCAGGCCGCGTGGGCCAACCAAAATCCCGCCGTCATTCTGAATATTCAGCGCCAGCCCGGGGCCAATATCATTGCCGTTGTTGATCGGGTAACAAAACTTTTGCCGCAACTAAAGGGCGCGCTTCCCGCCGCGGTCAAGGTGGACATTCTCACCGACCGCACCACCACCATCCGCGCTTCCGTCGAAGACGTGCAGTTCACGCTGGTGCTTACCGTTGGCCTCGTGGTGATGGTGATTTTTCTTTTTCTTCGCAGCGTACGCGCCACCGTTATTCCCAGTATTGCCGTTCCGCTTTCTCTCATTGGCACGTTCGCGGTGATGTATCTGCTCGGCTACAGCCTCAACAATCTTTCTCTCATGGCGCTAACGATTTCGACGGGCTTCGTCGTCGATGACGCCATCGTCATGATCGAAAACATCAGCCGCTACATCGAAGAAGGCGAATCGCCGCTGGAAGCCGCACTCAAGGGTTCCGAGCAGATCGGATTCACGATCGTTTCGCTGACCATTTCGCTCATTGCCGTGCTTATTCCTCTTCTGTTCATGGGCGATATCGTTGGCCGTCTCTTCCGTGAATTCGCCGTCACGCTGGCGGTCACGATCCTGGTATCCGCGTTTGTTTCCCTCACGCTCACCCCGATGATGTGCGCCAAGCTCTTGCGCCATCAGAAAAAAGAGGAAGAAAGTTGGTTCTATCGCAAATCGGAAGATGCGTTTAACGCGGTCATCGCTTTCTACGGACGCACGTTGCAGTTCGTGCTGCGTTTCCGCACCACCACGCTTCTCGTCACCTTCGCCACTCTCGTGGGCACGATTCTTCTTTATATCTACGTGCCCAAAGGGTTTTTCCCAGTGCAGGATACTGGCGTTATCCTGGGTGTCTCGGAAGGCGCGCAAGACATTTCCTTTATGGCCATGGCCCAGCGGCAGCGGGATTTGGCCGGAGTCATCCTGAAGGATCGGGCGGTAGAAAGCCTCTCTTCGTTCATCGGCATCGACGGCACAAACACCACGCTCAATAGCGGGCGCATCCAAATCAATCTTACGCCGCTCGCGGAGCGCAAAATCAGCGCTACGGATGTTATCCGGCGCCTGCAGCCGGAACTCGCGAAGGTCGATGGCGTCTCGCTGTTTCTTCAGCCGGTGCAGGACCTGACCGTCGAAGACCGCGTGAGCCGCACGCAATTTCAGTACAGCCTGGAAGATGTGGATCCCAAGGAACTCGCCCATTGGACGTCGCTGTTCATCGATGATTTGAAAAAACTGCCCGAGCTGCGCGACGTTGCCAGCGATCAATTAAACCAGGGGCTCGTAGCGGCGCTCACCATCGACCGCGACTCCGCTTCGCGGCTGGGCATTCTTCCGGCGGATATTGACAACACGCTGTATGACGCTTTTGGCCAGCGGCTGGTCTCCACTATTTTCACGCAACTGAATCAGTATCATGTGGTGCTCGAAGTGGATCCGCAATTTCAGCAGGATCCCGAGTCGCTGAAATACATTTATGTAAAATCCTCGAACGGCACGCAGGTCCCGCTCAGCGCGTTCACGCGATTCGAGCCGGCGGCGGCCGCGCTGGCGCTGAACCATCAGGGCCAGTTTCCGGTGGTCACGCTGTCGTTTAACTTGGCGCCAAATGCTTCGCTGGGCGACGCGGTCAACGCCATTAATGGCGTCAAACAGGATTTAAAAATGCCACCCAGCATTCAAGCCACGTTTCAGGGCACTGCCGCGGCCTTCCTCAATTCCCTGGCGAACGAGCCGATTCTGATCCTCGCGGCGGTGGTCACGGTTTACATCGTCCTTGGCGTTTTGTATGAAAGTTACATTCATCCGATCACGATTATTTCCACGCTACCGTCCGCCGGCGTCGGTGCTATCCTGGCGCTTTTGATCTGCCGCACGGATTTCAGCGTGATCGCGCTGATCGGCATGATCCTGCTGATCGGTATCGTCAAGAAAAACGCCATCATGATGATTGACTTCGCGTTGGAAGCCGAGCGCCAGGAAGGAAAGGCGCCGCTCGAGGCCATCTACGAAGCTTGCCTGCTGCGTTTTCGCCCGATCATGATGACCACCATGGCGGCGCTGCTCGGCGGTTTGCCGCTAGCGTTGGGCACCGGCGTTGGTTCCGAATTGCGGCGTCCCTTGGGAATCACTATCGTTGGCGGCCTGATCCTCAGCCAGTTGCTGACGCTATACACCACGCCGGTGGTTTACCTGGCGTTTGACTGGCTGGCGCGACGCTTCTCGTTCCGCATCGGCAATCCCATTGAGGAGCCCGCGCACGGAACCGCGCCTGGAGATTAACTGGTGAATTTCTCTTCCAACTTTTCGGCGCCCTTCATCCGACGGCCAGTGGCCACGTCGCTCATCACTATTGCTATCCTTCTTTCGGGAGTCGTGGCCTTTCGGTTCTTGCCGGTGGCGCCTCTCCCGCAAGTCGATTTTCCAACGATTTCCGTTGGCGCCAGCCTGCCGGGCGCAAGCCCGGAAACCATGGCCTCCGCCGTAGCCACGCCCCTGGAGCGGCAGTTCGGCCGCATCGCCGGCGTTACCCAGATGACTTCTTCCAGTGGACTGGGATCAACCAGCATCACTATGCAGTTCGATCTCAACCGGGATATCAACGCGGCCGCTCGCGATGTACAGGCCTCCATCAACGCCGCTCGTAGCCAGCTTCCCGCCGATCTTCCCAGCCAACCTACCTATCGCAAGGTAAATCCCGCGGATGCACCCATCATGCTGCTGGTCTTGACCTCGGATAACATTCCGGCCGCAGAAATTTATGACGCCGCTGATTCCATCCTGGCCCAGAAGCTGGCACAGGTCGAAGGCGTCGGCCAGGTCTTTACGTGGGGAAGCGCCCGGCCCGCCGTGCGTGTCGAAGCGAACCCGAATCAGCTCAACAGCTATGGAATCAGCTTGGAAACAGTTCGCAAATCGCTGCAGGCGGCCAACGCCAACCTGGCCAAAGGCGCCTTCTTTGATCCCCAGCAAACGTGGGCCGTCTCCGACACGGACCAGCTTTTCAAGGCCTACGAGTATCAGCCGCTGATCGTCGCCGGGCACGTGGGCGCTCCGGTACGTTTGCGTGACATCGCGGAGGTCGTCGATTCCGTCGAGGACTCGCGAAATTTGGGACTGGCAGGCGGAAAGCGCGCCGTGCTGCTCGCCGTCTTTCGCCAGCCCGGCGCCAACATGATCGAGACGGTAGACCGCATTACCGCTCTTCTTCCGGTGCTCAGCGCTTCCATTTCTCCTTCTCTCCATCTGAGCGTGGCCGTTGACCGCACCACTACCATTCGCGCTTCGGTTCATGACGTGGAAGTGGCGCTCATCATTTCCATTATCCTGGTGATTTTCGTGGTCTTCGCGTTTCTCCGGAATGTCTGGGCCACCATCATCCCCAGCGTGGCCGTCCCGCTTTCGCTTATTGGAACTTTCGGCGTGATGTATCTCTGCCACTACAGCTTGGACAATCTCTCTCTCATGGCCTTGACGATCTGCACGGGCTTCGTGGTGGACGATGCCATCGTGGTCATCGAAAACATTACTCGCCACATCGAAGGAGGAATGAAACCCTTCGCTGCCACCATGAAGGGCGCCAGTGAAATCGGATTCACGGTTCTATCGATGAGCACTTCGCTGGTGGCGGTATTTATTCCGATTTTGATGATGGGCGGCATCGTGGGGCGGCTTTTCCGGGAGTTTGCCGTGGTTCTCAGCGTGGCTATCGGTGTGTCTCTCTTTGTTTCGCTTACGACCACACCCATGATGTGCGCGCGCTTTCTCCGCCATGAAGCGGGCAGGCACAACAGGATCTATCGTTTTTCCGAGAACGCTTTTAACTCCCTGCTGCGCATCTATGATTTCTCTCTGCGCTGGGTGCTTCGCCACCAGTTCCTGATCTTGCTGGTTACCATCGGCACGGTATGCTTGAATGGCTATCTTTTCTATAAGACCCCCAAAGGATTCTTCCCGCAGCAGGACACTGGCCGCATCAACGGCAGCATCATTGGCGATCAGGATCTTTCTTTTGCGGCCATGTCGCAGAAAATGCGCGCCTTTACCGACATCGTGGCGCAAGACCCCGCCGTTGAAAACGTAATTTCTTTCACCGGCGGCGGCAGCGGCGGCAGCACGGCGCGCATGTTCTCGCAGCTCAAACCGCTGAGCGAGAGGAAGCTGAGCGCCGACCAGGTCATCGCGAGGATTCGCTCCAAAACGGGGGGCATTCCAGGAGCGGCTCTGTACTTGCAAGCCGTTCAGGACCTCAGCGTCGGCGGGCGGGGGAGCGCGGCGCAATATCAATACACGCTGCAAGCTGACCGTCTGGACGACCTCACCCACTGGGCGCCCATTCTGCAGCAACGCCTGGCTAAAATTCCTGAATTGCGCGACGTCAATTCCGATCAGCAGATGCACGGACTGGAAAGCGCCATCGCGATCGATCGCGACACCGCCGGCCGGCTGGGCGTAAATGTCTTGGATATTGACAACACTTTGAGCGACGCTTTCGGGCAGCGCCAGGTTTCCAACATCTATAAGGGCATCAACCAGTACCATGTGGTTTTGGAAGCCGCTCCGGAATTCCAGCCCGGCCCGGAGGCGCTGAAGACGATCTACGTTCCTGCCAGTTCCGGAAAACTGGTCCCCTTAAGTGCCTTCGCTCATTTCGAGCACTCCAACACAGCGCTGTCCGTCAACCACCAAGGAATCTTTCCGGCCATCACCCTTTCGTTCAATCTTGCTCCCGGAGCTTCTCTCGGCCCTGCGGTGGATCACATCGAGCAAGCCCGTCTGGAGCTGAAAGTTCCTTCCACCGTGCACGCTACGTTTCAAGGAACGGCGCAAGCGTTTCAGGATTCGCTTTCCAACCAACTGGTGCTGATTATCACGGCGCTCGCCGCCGTCTACATTGTTCTTGGAATTCTTTACGAGAGCTTCATTCATCCCATCACGATTCTTTCGACAATTCCTTCGGCAGGGATAGGAGCACTGCTCGCCATTCAATTCATTAAGTCCGATCTGAACATCATTGCGCTCATCGGCATCATTCTGTTGATCGGCATCGTCAAGAAAAACGCAATTCTCATGATTGATTTTGCAGTTCAAGTGGAAAGGGAAGAAGGGTCTTCACCGGTCGAAGCGATTTACAAGGCTTGCTTGCTGCGCTTCCGGCCGATTTTGATGACTACTATGGCCGCGCTTCTGGGCGCGATGCCGCTCGCGCTCGGCAACGGTGTTGGTTCCGAGTTGCGCCGCCCGCTGGGCATTACCATCGTCGGGGGCCTCATCCTCAGCCAGATGCTCACGCTATTCACCACGCCGGTCGTTTACATTTATATGGACCGGCTGCAATCGTGGCTCCGCCGCGTTTTTTCCCACGCTCCCGCGCCCGCTCCGGCTGCGGCGCATTCGGATTAATGCTGGCCGGTGATTGCCGAAGCTGCTTGGCTCTTGCGTCCCTGACAATCGGCCGTGCTCAGTCTAATCAATAGCTTGCCAGGGGGTTTCTCGTCATGCTTCCGCTTGAGCCGGGGGATGCGGAGGTTATCGCCAAGATTTGGAAAAGTACTCCGACCCTAAGCCCGCCGCTCGCGGACGCCTCGCTTGTTCACCTGGCCAATCGCGAATCCATCGATACGATTTTCACTCTCGACCGCCGGGATTTCTCCGTCTATCGCTTGGCTCGCAATCGACGCTTTCGCCTCCTCCCCGAACTCCTGACCCTCGCTAAGCGCTGCCGATCAGCCAGCCGGTCAGGAAAACCAAGACGCCGCCCACAATCACTTGAAAGGCGGCTTGCAGGAACGGTGTATCCATGTAGCGATGGCGGATGAAGCTGATCACTCCGAGTTCGACCGCCACCACGATAATTGCCACCAGCATGGCGACGCGGAAATTGGCGATCAAGAAGGGCAGCGTGTGGCCGATTCCGCCGGCGGTGGTCATCAACCCGGTGACACCGCCGCGCAGCCACGGTGAACCGCGGCCGGTCAGGGACCCGTCATCCGAAAGCCCCTCGGAGAAGGCCATCGAAATGCCCGCGCCGATGGAAGCGGCGAGTCCCACCAGGAACGCTTCCCAGCTTTTTTGCGAAGCGAACGCCGCGGCAAAAATGGGCGCAAGCGTCGAGACCGAGCCATCCATCAATCCAGCCAGACCCGGCTGCACCACTTGCAGCAAAAACAATTTGCGGTGGGATTCGTCCTCGGTGGCTTTCGCGCTTGCCGTTAAATGTTTTTCTTCCAGTTCGCCCGCAGTGCGCTCGTGTTTTCTCTCTTCATCCGCAAGCTTGTTCAGCAATTCGCGCGTGGACACATCCGTTGTCCTGCTTGCGGCTCGCGCGTAGAAGCGGCTCGCTTCCAGTTCCATCAATTCCGCTTGCTTACGCGCGACTTTCACGCCCAGCGGCCGGACCAACCATACTGGTTTCCTGGTCAGGAATCCCTTCACGTTTTCCCGGCGAATCAACGGAATGTGATCTCCGAAACGTTGACGGAACATCGCAAACAAACGGTCGCGGTGGCCCACTTCTTCCAGGCGCATCCCCTCGAACATTTCCGCCGTCGAGGGGTACTCTTCCCGCAGCGCATCCGCAAACTCGCCGTAAATCCGGCCGTCTTCTTCTTCGGCGGCGATGGCGATCGCCAGGATTTCCTTTTCCGACAAGTCTTTGAATTTTTTCAGCATCGACCTCAACCTCGAGTTCAAGTGAGCAGAAAGAATCGCACAAACCGAGGCGCGAAGTCATCCCGTGCCAGTCATTCATGACGGCTAACTTTGATTGTCGGCTTCTGTGGACCGCTTCGCCCATGGCGCCAAAAGTAGAAGAACGGAACGCCAGCCAGAATCACTGCCAGACCCAGCGAAGAGCGCACTGGCCGGACCATCCACAAGTTGACGGTCAGAGCGACGGCAGCAGCCAGGAAAATGAACGTCGTCCAAGGATGGCCCCAGGCGCGGTACGGCCGGGACAGGTTGGGCTCTTTCTTGCGTAAGCGAAAAAGGGCCAGCGCGGCCAACGCGAAAAAAATCCACACGCCAAACACAAAGAGCGAATAGAGCTCTTCGTAGGTCCCGCTGAGCGCGAGCAATGCAGCGACCGAACCGAGGAAGATCAACGCGCCACTGGGCGTTCGAAAAGAAGGATGGAGCCTCTTAGCGAATTGGAAAAAGACGCCGTCGCGCGCCATGGCATACGGAATGCGAGCGCCGGTTAAGACCACGACATGCAGCGCTCCGAGCGCGGAGAGGGCCATCGCGACCGTCAGCCACATCGCCCCTCGCGAGCCGGCGAACGACTGCACCACATCCGAGGCGACGTGCTGCGATTGCAGCAGCGTTGCGAACGGCAAGATTCGGAAGTAAACGACATTCGCAAGCAGGTACAGGCCGCCCACCGTGAGCAATCCCAAAATGATGGCTCGCGGGATGTTTTTCTGAGGGTGAACAATTTCCTCACCCACGTCGCCGAGGTCGTTGAAGCCGTTGTAAGCCCACATGGCGGGAACCAGCGCGGTCAGCAAGCCGCCGATCGTTCCTACGCCCAAGTGCGTGACTTGGGGCACGGCTTCGATGCCATGTTGCTTTCCGAATACCACGCCAGCAATAACAATCACCGCGATGGTGCCCATTTTCATGGATGTCAGCGCCACCTGGATAGCGCCGCCCATTCGCACGCTCAAATAATTGATAGCGGTGACGGCTACCACCACCAGGGCCGCGAGCGGCTGCGCGGCGGTAAAGCTGAAACCGTAGCTTCCGCAATGGAAGGTGAACATGGGGACGGCCACAACCGGGAAAAGGAATCCAACGAATCGCAAAAATCCGGCTGCCAAGGTGGCCATCGCCACAGGCCGTTCAAGAAACGAGCTCATCCAGCCGAACAAAAATCCCCAGAGCGGGCCGAGACCGCGGTCCAGGTAGACGTACGGGCCGCCGGCTTGGGGAAATGCCGCGCCCAATTCGGCATAGCAGAACGCGCCGCATAAGACGATGAGCCCGCCGATCATCCAAGCGGCAAAAACCAGCGTGGTGGTGCCAACGGCGCGGGCCATGTCGCTGGTGACGAGAAAAATGCCCGTGCCGATGGTGTCGCCAATCACGATGGCGGCGGCCGACCACAAGCCGAGGCCACGAATCAATTCTGAATGTTGGCGTTGCTCGGTCAGGTTGGGACTCGCGGGGCTCAAGAAGGTTGAGAGAGCCTACTATCCAGGGTTCAAGCGGTCAATCAACTTTGCCAGTTGGCGGACAGGCGCTGGGCTAGTGGTGCGCTCTGTGGCTTTGACGCGCATTTACGCGCTATCATCGAAGCAGGAATGGTCATGCAGAAATCCATGCTGAGTGATTTCGCCTGGGACCAGTGCTACAGAGTCTCCGCGATCGAAGACGTGCTCACGCCTGGGCTGCTCCTCTATCCAGAACTCGTAGCCTCAAACATCGAGCGCACCTTGGTCTTGTTGGGCGGCGACACGAATCGCTGGCGCGTGCACATTAAGACCGCGAAGCTGGAGTTTACGCTTCGCATGTTGGCCGGGCGGGGCATCACAAATTTCAAATGCGCGACGACTCTTGAACTGCTGGTGGCCTGTGGCAGCGGCGCAAGCGACGTGCTCTTCGCGCATCCGGCGGTGGGCGCGAATGCGCGGCGGGTCAGGGAAATCGCCGGGCAGTTCCCGCGAGTGCGCATTTCCGCCTTGGCGGAGAACGAACAACAAATAGCGCAGTGGCGGGGCAGCCGGGTCGGAGTCTTTCTCGATATGAATCCCGGCATGGATCGCACCGGCATCGAGCAGAACCACAGCGACAGGGTCGTTGCACTGGCGCATGCGATTAACCGCGCGGGACTGGAGTTCCGCGGCCTGCATTACTACGACGGTCATTACGGCAGCCTGGAGCCACGCGAGCGGACTGCGGCGGCGCATACCGGCTATCAACGCTTGCTGAAAGTCGTGCATGATATCGAGCGCGGCGGCCTGGTTGTGCCAGAAGTGATCACTGCCGGAACGCCGACGTTTCCGTGCGCGCTTTTGTTTGAAGGTTTTCGGACCGGGAGCTTCCTCCATCGCGTTTCGCCCGGAACGGTGGTCTATTGCGATGCCACCAGTTTGGCGCAGCTTCCCAGCGAGTACGGCTACCGGCCGGCCGTTCTGGTCTTGACGCGCGTGGTGAGCCAGCCGCGCGCGGGGATTGTCACTTGCGATGCCGGACACAAAGCCGTTTCCGCTGACGCCGGCGTTCCCACGTGCGTGGTCGTCGGGCATTCCGAACTGACGCCGCTCTCGCCCAGTGAAGAGCATCTTCCCATGGCGGTGCAGGGTGAGGGCGCTGGCCCGCAAGTGGGAGAGGCTCTTTATCTTCTCCCGCGGCATGTGTGCCCCACGGTGAACAATTTCGATTGCGCGCTGTTAGTGCGGAATGGCGAGGTCAAGTCCGTCGAAAAAGTCTCGGCGCGCGGGCGCGAAGCTCCGTTGTTGCAAACGACAAACCATTCGCTTCGTGTCACGGGTTGAGAATCGGCTGAAAACTAAACAGAAATTCTAGAATTGATTCCTTTCTGGCTAGACCCTCGAAATAAGTTCCTTCATTCGGTTGCGTGTCGCAGCCTAAGTTTTTCTTCGATCCGTTACTGGTTTCTTTGCCGCGCGCGGCGGCCGCTGGCTCTTTTTCTTCGTGCTGTACGCGATGCAGTCGATTTCGATCAACATGCCAGGGGAGTGCCCCAGATCGCTGCCAACCGTGGTGCGCACGGGATAAGGTTCGGCAAAGCGCTGTGCATAGACCGAGTTGTAGCGCGCAAAGTGGCTGGTGTTGCTGAGGTGCACAGTGACTTTGACCACGTCGCGAAGCGAAGCGCCGTCAGCCTCGAGAATTGCGGAAATGTTCTCGATAGTCCGCTCGGTCTGCTGTTCGATCGTATCGCCCACCAAATTTCCAGTGACCGGATCGATGGGACCCGTCCCGGTAACAAAGATGAAATCTCCAGCCCGCCAACCCTGGGAGTACGCTCCCCGCGGAGGCGCACCGCGCTTGCTCTGAATCACGTATTTGGCCATGTTTTGTTCTCCTCACGGTCTCAACGGAAATGTAGGATGCGCTCTGCGCGGTTTTAGCCACACTCAGTATTGGCTTGGCGCTTCCGTTCGGGCATTGCAAGGACCGACAGACTACGGCCCCTTCTTCTGGTTGACATCTTACCCAAACATTTTGCATACTCAGGTGACATGTCTACCCAAGAAGCAAAAGAGCGGCTGGAACTGCTGCAAGGCACGCTGGACCTGCTTATTCTGCGCACCTTGATCTTCGGCTCCCAGCATGGCCAAGGAATTGCCCGCGCCATCCAACTGACCTCGCAAGAAGAGCTGTTGGTGGAGCACGGCGCGCTCTATCCCGCGCTCCAGCGCCTCGAAGAGCGGGGGTGGATCTCCGCCAAATGGGGAACTTCCGCAAATAACCGCAAAGCCCGGTTCTACGCGCTTACCAGATTGGGCCGCAAACAGCTGATCAAAGAAACCACCAAATGGAAACGGTTAGCGGCGGCCATCGCACGGATTCTCGGACCGCAAGCAAAGGAGGGCTAGATCCATGTTCCGGCGAAAGCGAAAGACGAGCGACTTCAGCGCGGAAATTGCATCCCATTTACAGCTTGAGATCGCACGCTTGCAGGACCAGGGCTTGAGTGCCGAGGAAGCGCGAGCCGCCGCGCGCCGGACCTTCGGCAACGTGCTGCAAGCCGAGGAGCGCTTTTACGAATCCGGCCGCTGGCTCTCGGGGGATCGCCTTTGGCAGGACGTTCGCTTCGGCCTGCGGATGCTGGCCAGAAGTCCGGGCTTCACCGTTGTCGCGGTGCTTACTTTGGCGCTCGCCATTGGCGCGAACACGGCGATTTTCAGCGTGGTTGACGCGGTTTTACTGCGGCCCTTGCCTTTTGAGGATCCGGGGAGACTGGTGTGGGCTACCGAGCATTTTGCGTTTGGCCCCTCCACCGTGGTCAGCGCGGATTTCCCCGCGTGGAAGGATCGCAACCACGTCTTCGAGCAAATCTGCGCTTTCGGCGGGACCACTGGTGCAAGCCTGACGGGTGCTGGCGAGCCGGCGCGTGTAACGGTCACGAAGGTCACCACCGACCTTTTCGCGATGTTAGGAGCTCAGCCGGTGGCCGGGCGAGCTTTTCTAGCGGATGAGGCGAAGCAAGGCCAGGACCACGTGGCTCTTCTGAATGAGACTTTGTGGCGCAACCGTTTCGGCGCCGATCCAGGAATTATCGGGGCGACGATTCGTTTGGATGGCACCGGCTACACCGTGGTCGGGGTAATGCCGGCCAGCGTGCATCCGCAAGCGGATGTGTGGACGCTGCTCCCGCTCGATGCGGATATTTTCTCGGCGCACTCTCCCCGGTGGATGATGATGGGAGTCATTGGACGCCTGAAACCTGGGATGGCAATCAGCCAAGCGCAAGCGGACTTACAACTCCTCACTCAGGAGATGGACAAGGAATACCCGCCGGAGGCCGCACCATTCCGGGCACACGAAACAGTGGAAGTGATTCCGCTGCACGAGATGCTGGTCCAGAACGTGCGTTCGCTCCTCCTGATCCTGTTAGGAACGGTCGGGTTCATCTTATTGATCGCTTGCGCGAACGTTGCCAATTTGCTGCTCTCGCGTAGTGTTGTTCGCGGCAAGGAGATAGCCGTTCGGGCCGCGCTTGGCGCGGGGCGTCTCCGGCTGGTCCGGCAGTTACTCACGGAGGGTTTGCTGCTGGCCGCGATCGGCGGCGTGCTCGGGTCCATCACGGGCTTTTGGGCAACGAAAATTCTGGGGCAACTGATTCCTCCGACCCTTGCCGTAGGCGTTCGCCTGGACCCGCGAATCTTTGGTTTTTCCGCCGCCATTATCGCTCTGGCATTATTTTTGTTTGGTCTTGTCCCTGCCTTGCTTGCTTCGCGCACGCAAGTGAATGAAACCCTTAAAGAGGGCGGACTGCGTTTGGGCGCCAGCGCTGGAGCGCGCCGGCTGCGCGGCCTGATGTCCATCGGCGAAATTGCTTTATCGCTGATTCTATTGGTTGGTGCCGGTCTCCTGGCTAGGAGTTTCCTGCGCCTCACCGAAGTCGATTTCGGTTTTGATCCGAATGGCCTTCTGATGGCCACTGTTGAGAGGCCTTTAACTGCAGCTTTCGACGACCAACAACACGCGGCGTTCTTCCAGGCTTCGCTCGAACGCATCCGCAACCTACCCGGAGTAAAAGAGGCGGCAATGACGCAACGCTATCCGCTGGGTCCACCTCACAATGCCACGATGATGCTGCGTGTTCAGGGCGCTGAAAACTTCCGGCCGCCGCAGCCTATCTCGGTCACGGCCATTAGCCAGGATTATTTCCACGTCATGAGGATTCGCTTGCTCCAGGGTCGCGTCTTCGGCGACAGGGATGTGGCGAGTGCTCCGGGAGCAGTGATCATCAACGATTCCCTGGCCCGAATGGTGTTTGGGACTCGTGAGCCTATCGGACAACACATCAGCTTTACGCCCCCGCCCGCCCCGTGGAGCGAAGTTGTCGGAGTGGTTGGCGATATGAGAGACAACGCGATAGAGGAAGGGCCGGCTCCCGAAATCTTCGTTCCTTATCTCCAGCAAGGGTCTTTCAGCATGACGTTTGCGTTGCGAACCGAATCCAACCCGCTGATGGTTTTGGGCGCGGTCCGAGGGGCCGTCCTAAGCATTGACAAGAATCAGCCTCTGTCCGACGCCACAACGATGGATGAGGTCATTGGGAAGTCCGTGGCGCCTCGGCGCTTCCGAATGTTTTTACTGGGGCTTTTTGCGTTGCTCGCGGTGGTGCTGGCCGTGATCGGGATCTATGGCGTGATTGCCTATTCCTCCAGCCAGCGGACTCATGAGTTCGGCGTTCGGACCGCCCTGGGGGCCGACCCCCGCGACATTCTTAGCCTCGTTTTCCGCCAAGGATTCAAGCTAGCGCTGCTTGGTGTCGGCTGCGGCGTTATCGGCGCCTTTCTACTAACGCGTTTCCTGTCGAGCCTGCTCTATGAGGTCAGTCCACACGACCCCTTGACGTTCGCGGGAGTAGCCGTTTTCCTCATGCTTGTCGCCCTTGCGGCGAGCTATATTCCAGCGAGGCGAGCCATGAAGGTTGATCCCATGGTGGCCTTGCGATATGAGTAGCTAATCGCGCTTCAGAATCACGACGAAGACAAAGAGCGGTGGGATGAACGACTTGTAAGGACCCACGCGCATTTCACTCACGCAATTCTTCGGCGGCGATCTATGCCGTTCCTTATTCTTGTGCCTGGCCGCAAACCTCCCACGAGAGAACCAAGTAGGTTTTGCACCTGTGGATAACTTTTCGTGCTTTGGTCCCGAATTGGTAGCAAACCTGGCTCCCCGCCTCAATTGGGACCATTTCTCTCTACTTCTTCTCTATCACCCATTTACCGCTCTTTTTTAACAATTCCGTTCTTTCCTTTTCTAGTACTTCCGTACTAACATTTTCTTGGAGCGTCCCATTTCCTCTCAGGTACGTTTCCACTATAGGTTTAGTGGTTGCTATCGGATTACACTGTTTTCGGATAGTCCCGTTGCATTTGTCCGGAAAGATGAATTCCCCATGGCGACCCAGCAAGACTTGATGACCAAAAAAATCTCAACAGGAAGTTTTCCCAAGCAGCCGAATTCTAATACGGAGCGCCGCGGCAGCCGCCGTTGCCGGATCACTCAGCTGATGCGCATCCGCCCTTCCGACCCGAACAAAGACCACTTTGAAGACATGCGCGGCTCGGTCAGTGTTTCCCGCTCGGGTGTCTTCTTTCAGTCTAGTGAACCCGGTTATGAAGTTGGCATGCGTTTGTTTGTGACCATGCCGTACTCGCGCGACCCGGCTGCCTTGGCCCGCGAATATCTTGCGGAAGTCGTTCGAAGAGATGCTCTCCCGACGGGCATGTTCGGCATCGGGATCAAGATCCTCATGGAAATGGGAATCCAGCACTCCTATAACTTTGGCGCCGATAGCCCGCGTTAGTTCCCACGGGACTCTAGGCCAGTCCGCCAAGCCTTTAAAAGCAAGAACGGGCGTCCCACTAGATCGGGACGCCCGTTCTTGTGTTTGGGGGTGGAGAGATCGGTTTAAGACGCTTGCGAGAACATCCGCATGGCACGGTGCCTCAAAATTCCTAGTTGCCGGTTGATCGGATGCCTGCGGCCAAGGAAGCTCAGCACCGGAGGCCGGCGCGCGGTAAGTTTGTTCATCGCAATCGTCAGCCGGATATCGCGGCGCGCAAATTTTAAGCCGGTTTGCAGGGCGTCAACGGCGTCATCGCGCCGTCCAGCCGTGGCATACACTTCGGCAAGATTCAAATAGAGCTGCGCCTGATTGCGCTTCATTCGAACGGCGGAGTCGCACAGCCTTTCCGCTTCGCCCCATTTTCCTTCCGAGCGAGCCAGCACGACGCCCAGATAGGACATGTAATAAGGATTGTTTTTATCCAGGTCGACGGCACGCCGCATATGCGGCAGAGCTTTTATCGCGTAATTGTCGCGCAAGAGCGTCAATCCGGTCTTGAATTCACGGAACGCTTCCGTGTCCATCATCGGCTCACCTCATCCACCGCCGCGCGGGCCCGATTCGAAAGCGGGTGCGAGGCGATTGCAGGAGAATAAGATTTCCGGGAGTGTGGGAAGAACCCGCGCGGCGCGTTGGAGCTTCGCGCCAACTTCCATTGTGGATCAGTCAGAAGAATTATCCCGCTGAGCCAGATGAGCGGAACGGCGAATAACACGGTTGCGAGTAGGCTTTCCATCCCAGTCAATGTTGAAGCTACTCGCAGTCTTATTCGGAATCTACTGACCCAGAGGACAGTCTTGGTTCAGCGGCACCGGAGATGGGTTAGGAAAGCTTGGTACAGGTGCGTTCTCGCCCGGCTAGCTGCCCTTTTTCTCCGCTTTTTTCCAATCGGCGCGCCAGTGCTCCCAATCCTTGACGGTGGCTTTGAACATCGCTTTCGAGGCTTTGTGCAGCCACTTGCCACGGCGGGAAGCGAGGTCGCGCTGCACTTTGCGGATGGCTTTGGGGCTGCCGAAATGCATGTTTGCCGTCTCCCAGCCCATGTTATAGAGGAGCCGCGCTTCGTCCCTCTCCCGGGGCAAGGAAGCCAGCTCAATGCGGCAACAATCCGGCGCCAAGCGCCGGACCAGCCAGTGCCCGCGAAACTGTACGCAGGGATCTTTCACGCGAGTGGCGTGCTCGACCAGTTTTGCGCCATAGATTTCCTCCGACGAAAGGCCTCGACACCAGGCCCAGGCAGAGGTGCGGATGCCCTTGGCTTCGCGCGCGATGAAAGCGCCTTGCCACGAAGAGAGCGCCAGAATTCGGGGATGCCCCAGGCTGCCTAGTCCGGCGATGCGGCGTTTCAGCTGGTATGCGCGGCAAGGCTCCGGAAGGGACTCTTCGATCAGTTTTCGCGCTTCCTGGGGCGGCTTCGAAGTAAGGGGAGGACATTGCTGCATCTTCTGCCAGAAACGCACGGGGTCGCGCAACTTTCCCAGCGCTAGTAACCGTAGCCATTGATGATGTTCAGAAAGGACAAACGCTTTGCCACCCGCCGCTAGCGCATCGCGGTAGCCCTCCTCGATGGCTTCGGCGGCTTCGCGTCGCGTCAGCCCCAGGTTCTCCCCAACGATCGCCAGGTAGGCGCTGGTCGTGAGCCGAACAAGATCCAGGGCGTAGGAAGCCGGCCAAGCTTCGTCGAGGTCGTTGACACCCCAAATCAGGCGGCCTTCCTGGTCGCGCCAAGTGCCGAAGTTTTCAACATGCAAGTCGCCAACAGCGAGAACGGTGGTCGCCTTGGCCAGATCGGGACAGACTTCCGGCCACAGTTGCAGCCAGCGGTAGAAGGTCGCGCGAAAGAAAGGGAAGACGGCTTCCGCCATGTGCAAATGTTTCAGGGCCATGTCCTGGCGGATGACGGGAAGCCGCTTGGCGAGCCATTGCTCGAAATCGGCGGTGGCTTTGAAGATATTCATGAGGAGCGATTCGGACTTGCCGCCGGGTTAAACGTGGGCGTGTTCGATGCGCGCCGGGCCGCCGCGGAGGCGGGCTTCGTAAATCGGGAATTTGGCGGCAAGCTCCGCTACTTGTTTGCGCACGCGCTGTTCGACTTCCGCATTGCCGATGTTGGAGAGAATTTCGGCAATCCAGTTGCCGATTTGCTCCATCTCCGGTTCGCGCATGCCGCGCGTAGTGACCGACGGGCTGCCCAAGCGAATTCCGCCGCCCTTCATCGGGGGGAGAGGGTCGAAGGGGATGGAATTTTTGTTTACGGTGATGCCGGCGCGGTCCAGGGCTTTTTCGGCATCGGTTCCGGTGATGCCGCGCGGATGCACTTCGATGAGGAACAGGTGGTTGTCCGTGCCACCGGTGACGATGCGGAAACCGTGCTTGGCCACGGCGGCGGCCATCGCTTTCGTGTTGGCCACGACTTGCTTCTGATATTCCTTGAAAGACGGCTCCATGGCTTCCTTCAAGCACACTGCCTTTGCGGCAATCGTGTGCACCAACGGGCCGCCTTGGGTGCCGGGGAACGTCAGCTTGTCCAACTCTTTGGCAAACGCGGCTTTCGACAGCACCAAACCGCCGCGCGGGCCGCGCAATGTCTTATGGGTTGTGGTGGAAACGATGTCGGCATGCGGCACGGGGCTGGGATGAATGCCAGCGGCGACGAGGCCGGCGATATGCGCCATGTCCACAAAAAAGAGGGCGCCGGCGGACTTGGCGGCTTTGGCGATGCGCTCGAAATCGATGATGCGCGAATAGGCACTGGCGCCCGCGACGATCATTTTTGGTTTGTGCTCGGCGGCCAGGCGTTCAATTTCCTCGTAATCGATGCGTTCGTCTTCTTTTCTCACGCCGTAGGCGACAAACTTGTACATACGACCGGAGAAATTCAGCGGATGTCCGTGGGTCAGGTGTCCGCCATGTGAAAGATTCATTCCCAAAACCACGTCGTCTTTCTGCAGGGTGGACATATAGACGGCGACGTTTGCAGAAGTGCCGGAATGCGCTTGCACGTTGGCGTGTTCCGCGCCGAAGAGCTCCTTGGCGCGATCGATGGCCAGCTGCTCGACCTTGTCGGCGTATTCGCAGCCGCCGTAGTAACGCTTTCCCGGATAACCTTCGGCATATTTGTTGGTGAAAATCGAGCCCATGGCTTCGAGGACGGCTTCGGAAACGAGGTTTTCCGAGGGGATGAGTTCCAGACCGGTGGCTTGGCGCCTGGCTTCGTCGCGGAGGAGGCTAGCGATTTGCGGATCGACGCCGTCGAGCGGGCGATTCATGCGGTCATTGGCGTCCGTGGTCTTACTCATAGCGATTCCTCGTTTGCCCGGTCCATTTGCCAGACCGGTGTGGGCAGCCAGGCGATTTTAGCGGATGGGATGGAGGAAATCCAATTTCGTGACGGAGCGTCCCTACAAGTACGTGCCGCGCTCGATTCTAGGTGATTTTGCCGTGTGAAAATTCGGTGAAGTTCACCCGCCCGGCGAATGGTATATTGGCCGCGAATCCATCCGGATACGAATGAAACGCTATCGCGGTTCAGTGGAACATTTTCATACCGAGGGGGCAGCCAATGTCCACAGATAGAACATACTTCCGGGGAAGAAAATTGTGGCCGCGACGAGCGAGGTTACTTTTTCTATTCGCCTGTAGCGCTCTGGTTGCGTGTGGGGCGCCGGCGATAGCCCTCCAAGCGCAGGACAAGAATCCGTTTGCCGGTGATGCGAAGGCGGCGAAGATTGGCGAGTCGCAATTCCGGGCGAATTGCGCGTTTTGCCACGGGCTGGGCGCGCGAGGCGGAGGTCGCGGGCCTGATCTCACGCGGGCGCAAAAACGCCACGGAAATTCGGACGCCGACCTGTTTCGGACGATCAATGAAGGTGTTCCGGGCACGGCGATGCCCCCGAACGGAGCGACACAGCAAGGCGTGGGCATGACGGAAGAAGAGATCTGGCAGGTGATCAGCTACATTCGCAGCGTCGAAGCAAAGGCTCCCGCGCAAATCGCGGGAAACGCGGCGCACGGCAAGGAACTTTTTTATGGAACTGCAGGGTGCGCGACGTGCCACATGATCGAAGGGAAGGGAGGGCGGCTGGGGCCGGACCTGAGCACCACCGGGTCGGCGCGCTCCACCGACTATCTGGTGGAATCGGTGCGCCATCCCAGCCGGAGACTGGCGCAAGGGATTTCCGAGGCGATGAAAGAATTCTCGCAGGAATACGAGACGGTCACGGTGGTCGCGGCGGATGGAACGAAGTTAGTGGGCGTGGTCCTGAACGAAGACAATTTCACGCTGCAAATGATGGACACGCGGGAGCAGTTGCACTTTTTGGAAAAGGACAAGCTGCGGTCACTGACCAAGAGCCGGGAATCACTGATGCCGGCTTACGATCAGAAAGGGCTGAGCGATAAAGACCTGCAGGATGTGATTGCATACTTGCTGGCGGTGGGTGGCCAATGAAGAGCCAAACGATGTCCCGGATAGTCAAAAGCAGATTCCTCGCTTTGCCCGGAATGACACATCTACTAGTCTCAGCAATGGCTTTCTTCGTCGTGGCAAGTGCTGCCGCTCTTTCGCTTAGCGCGCAGGTGACGCCGCAGCGGTTGTTGGAGTCGGGGAAGGAGCCGCAGAACTGGCTGATGTACTCGGGAGATTACGCGGGGCGGCGATTCAGCGCGCTGGAGCAGATCAACCCTTCGAATGCGGCGAAGCTCGTACCCAAGTGGGCTTATCAGACGATGGCGGGCGGCAAATTCGAAACGACACTGCTGGCCGTAGACGGAATTTTATACGGCACTGGGCAGGACAATCGCGCTTTTGCGCTGGACGCGCGCTCCGGTCGGCCGATTTGGCAATACCAGCGCGCGCTGCCGGCCGACATCCGCCCGTGTTGCGGGCGGGTGAACCGCGGGCTAGCAATTTTGGGGGACCAGGTTTTTCTTGGCACGCTGGACGCGCACGTGATTGCGCTTGACGCAAAAACAGGAAACGTCAAGTGGGATGTTATGACGGTGGATTATCGCGGGGGCTACAGCATCACGCTGGCGCCGCTCGCGATTAAGAATCTCGTGATCATCGGAGTGTCGGGCGGGGAATATGGCATTCGCGGCTTCATCGATGCGTACGATGCCGACAGCGGTGAACGCAAATGGCGCTTTTATACCGTGCCCGGCCCGGGCGAGCCGGGACACGAAAGCTGGGAAGGAGAGTCTTGGAAGATTGGCGGCGCGCCGGCATGGATTACGGGGACCTACGATCCCACCACGAATACTACTTTTTGGACTACCGGGAATCCCTCGCCTTCGAATCGCGGCGAGGGGCGCGCGGGCGACAATCTATACAGCAATAGTTTGCTGGCGCTCGATCCGGACACGGGAAAACTTAAATGGTATTACCAGTATTCGAAGCACGATGAGCACGACTATGACGCGACGCAAGTGCCGGTGATGGTCGATCAGGATGGAAAACATCTGATCCTGCAAGCCAACCGCGACGGATTTTTCTACGTCGTCGATCGGAGCAGTGAAAAACTGGTCTCGGCTACTCCCTTTGCCAAAGTGACGTGGAGCGATTCGAAGGACGCGAGCGGCACGCCGATCGCCCGCCAAGACGCCTCGCCCACGCTGGAAGGGAATCGCGTGTGCCCCGGGGCGGCCGGCGCGACGAACTGGATGTCGCCGACTTACGATCCGCAAACGCAGCTTTTTTACGTTACAGCGCGGGAGCAATGCGACGTGTTTAGCACGGCGCCGCAAACTTACGAAGCGGGACATGCTTATTACGGAAGCGCTTATTTTCCAAATGACGATGCGGAGCCGTTTACCGGAGCGTTGCGGGCCATCGATCCGAACACAGGGAAAATAAAATGGGAATGGAAGCATCCATCGCCAACATGGTCAGGAGTGTTGTCGACAGCAGGCGGGCTGGTCTTCACAGGGGATGCCGAGGGAAACTTCATCGCGTTGGAGGCCGCTTCGGGTAAAGCACTGTGGCACTTTCAGTGCGGTGCCTCGGTGTATTCGTCGCCGATGACTTTCGCGTTGGATGGGAAACAGTATGTAGCTGTCGCGGCGGGCTCGGCGCTTTTTACATTCGCGTTGCCGTGAGTGGGGAAGAAACTTTTCTCCGGGAAGCTCTGATCCATTTAGTCGCAAAGATATTGCCTAGTTGGGCTCGATACCATATGGCTTCGACCAGGTTCCGGTACTGCGGTACTGAAAGCTGTGGGCTTGACCTGACGCCGTTTTCAGAATATGGTTCTCAAGCACTTATTGCACTTGGCCCAGTCTTCTCAGTTCGAAATGTAGAGAGTCTGACTGACCTTCTTTTGAGGTGCCCGGTCGAGCACACGCGAGATCCGTGTGCCCGTCCCCGCTGGCCCCAGTCAATCCTGCTCGAGCGCATGGCGAAAAGAGTGTGGCCCCCTGGAGGGATTGGATGCGCTCGTCATTCTGCCGCGGCATACTGCCCACGTTCCTGACGATCATTTCAAGCGGCTTGATTACGCCGGCCCTGCGAGGACAATCCGCGGGTCCGAACGTCAACATGGTTTCCGGCACGGGTTGGACGAATGGAGATCCATTTCTTCAGCGGCAGAATGAGCCTTCGATCGCGGTGTCGACGCGGAACACGCTGCACTTGCTTGCGGGCGCCAACGACTACCGGGGAGTGGACCTGCCGGGGTTGCTGGGGAGCACGGAGCGCGGAGACGCGTGGCTCGGCTTGTTCAAGTCTTTCGATGGCGGGCAAACCTGGCAAAGCACGTTGTTGCCAGGTTACCCGCTAGATCAAACGAAAGAACCGAACGGCCTGCCTTCACCGATCCACGGATTCCAGGCAGCGGCGGACCCTACCGTGCGGCCGGGGAGCAGCGGACTCTTTTATTACAGCGGCATTGCGTTTAACAGAGGGACGGGCGGGACGGGCGTGGTGTTCGTATCGCGATTTATCGACAACAATAACAAAGAGAACGGCGATCCGACTCACACCAACGGGACTCTAACGACCCTCGCTCCGACCGACCCCATGCAATACCTTGGAACCGTTGTGGTGGACAGTGGAACCGCCGGGCAGTTCCTGGACAAGCCGTGGATCGCCACGGATATTCCACGCGGCAGCGCCACTTGCCAGGTTCCTTTCACGAAGTCGGATGGGACGCAGGGGACGCAGACGATTCCCGCGGGCATGGTGTACTTGACCTACAGTTCGTTCACGGGCAGCACTAGCTCCAAGATCATGTTTACTTCATCGGCGGATTGCGGGGCGACGTGGGGCCATTCCGTCAAACTGAGCGAAAGCAATTCCGTCAATCAAGGGACAATCGTCGTAGTGGATCCCAGCAGCGCGAGCCATGGCGCGGCGACCATTTACGTGGCGTGGCGACGTTTTATCACCAGCTCGCAGCCCGATGCGATGATGATCGCGAAGTCCACAGACGGCGGTATAACGTTTTCAAAGGCCGTGGCGGCGGTGAATTTTCCTTCGACCTGCGTTGTGAATACGTCGGTGGCGGGCTGCCCGTTTGACCAAGCGGAGTCGGCTGCGGAGTTCCGCACCAACGCGTTTCCCGGTCTGACCGTAGATGACGCCGGGCGCGTGTATATGGCGTGGTCCGAGAGGCAAGCAAACGGCGATGCGCGCATAACGATGCAAGTTTCCGCAGACGGCTCGAACTGGGGAGCTTCTGCTTTGGTAGACAACGGCGGAGTGGCCGACGATTACGGCAATGCTTTGCTGACGAATGCGGGGACCTCGCTGTCTCGCGGGCATCAATTGATGCCCGCGATTTCTTTCATCGCTGGAAAGTTAACGCTGACCTACTACGATGAACGCGAAGACCACACGCTGGGATTCTACACCCCGAAGACGGACTTGACGGGGTACACGGAAATCCGGGAATTGCTGGGCGAGCTGGCAGGGAATGCCGCTTCCAATCTGGTGTTCAATTCCGTTGTAAGTGATGCCGCGCCGCCACTGATTTCCTATCGCCATACCATCGATATTGAGGGTGCGCAAGCTTCCACGATTTCCGGCGGTAGTTTGACGGTACCGTCTTTCACAGCGTTCCGAATTTCGAAGTACGCGGTGGGCTTGAATCCGAACGACTCGCTGAATCCCGGGCAGGTCGAGCAACTGCAGGTCAGCCCGCCGAATCTGCCGATGTTTGCTTTGGGCACTGAGCCATTCGACGGGGACTACATTGATATCGCGCCGGCGCCGGCGTTTGTTTTTCAAGGCGGGGCGTGGAAATTCAACACTGGCACGGCGAATTTGCCGGTGTTTCACGCCAGCTGGACGGACAATCGCGATGTGCGGCCACCAGCGAATGGGGATTGGACGAAATTCGTACCGCCGTTCTCGCGTTCGAACCCCACGGGAGGCCAGCCCAGCCTGCTCGATCCCACGCAGACCGTTCCAGTGTGCGTCCTGAATGTAAACGACGGGTTCACGGCTACGCGCAATCAGAATATTTATACCTCCATCATTGCGCCTGGACTTGTTGTGGGTTCGCTTGGAAATTCCAAGACGCTGGGTTTTTCGCCGAGCAATCCCGGGCAATTGCTGCAGCGCGCCTTCACGGTGACGCTACGCAACACCTCGTCCATCCAGCGCAACTTCCGAATCCTTGTTGGGAATCAGCCGGCGCTGGCCAACGGCCAGTTGGATCCCGGGGGCCAAGCTTCCTTGCTTCAATTCAGCTTGCAGACTTCCTTGGACGTCAGTATCGCTTCGAATGCGAGCGTGGCGCGCGCGATATTTGTGCAAGCGGCGAACCCCACGGCCAGTGTGACGATTAATATTCAGGAAATCAGCGCGCCGGGTGGTTCCGTGGTCGCTGGCGGGCTCACGGGATCCGTTACGCTCAATCCGGACCCGAATGCTCCGGCGATCCAGGACCCCGACAGCTTTGGGTTCGCCAATCCCACGATCAGCACGACGGAAATTCACAATCCGATTATGGGGACTCCGACGATCATCACACCGCCAGTTGGGAACTCTTCGATTCTGGCTCCGGCGATTACCAACCCGGCGATCACCAACCCGGCGATTACCAACCCCGCGATTACCAATCCAGCGATAACCAATCCGGCGCTGCTGAGCGCGTTGAACCCGGCGATCACGAATCCCGCGATTACCAACCCCGCGATTACGAATCCAGCGATTACCAACCCGGCGATCACGAATCCGGCGATCACCAACACGTCGATTACGGATGCGAGCTTTCCACTCACCAATACGGGCAACACCACGACTTCGTATGCGGTGAAACTCTTCCAGCGCGCACCGCTGGCCAGTGGCGTGAACTTGCAACTCCTACTGGTGAAGCAATACCTCACGCCTATCGCGAACGGCTGCAATCTGGCACAGAGCACCGAGAACATCGTGGTGGCCGACGTGCCCAACCCGGTATTTACGCCGGTCGTGAACCTGGGAGATCCGAACTTGCCTGATCCAGCGATCACCAACGCAACGATCGCGCTGGCCCCCGGCGAGACTGGCCAAGTGGTCATTCGCGCGAACGTGGGCAATGCTGCGGACATGCAAAATCTGGTGCTCAACAATCTGGTTCCTGTCGCCGTGGCCCATCCCGCGAATACGGGAGTCACCTTCTCTCCGGCGACTCTAACGATTCTTTCCTTGACACTCCCGGGCGGCGTGACGGGGGCCACCTACAATGCCCAAGTCAACATTTTTGGCGGGGTGGCTCCCCGCGTGGCTTCGATCACCAATGGTGCACTCCCGGCGGGGCTTACTCTGGATCCCGCGACAGGCATCATTTCCGGCACGCCCACGGCAACAGGGAGTTTCTCTTTCACGTTCCAGGTGGCGGACTCTTCAAACACGCCCGCGATGGTCAGCCAAAACTTGACGATCCTCATTGTGTCGCCGCTGGCGATCACAGCTACATCTTTGCCCAGCGGACTGGCAGGCCAGCCTTACATCCAGCTACTGCAAACGACTGGGGGAAGCGGCGCGATTTACACCTGGTCGGCGACAGGCCTGCCTAGCTTCCTGGCGATTGATCCGTCTTCGGGAACAATGTCGGTGCCGCCGGGGCAGACGGCCGTTCCCGGTACATACAGCTTGGTGGTTTCCGTTTCAGACCCGGGGCCGCCGCCGCAAAATGTCACACAAAGCTTCTCGCTCACCTTTACCGAAAATACTTCAGTGACAGTCACCGCTCGACCGAGCTCCGCCTTATTCGGCGCGCCAGTGGCGGTTACGGTGACCGTAAAGCCCGCGTTCAGCGGAACACCGACGGGGACCGTATCGGTTAGCGATGCAACGGGAGCAAGCTGCGCGGCCACGCTGGCTGGCGGGACGGGCCATTGCACGCTCACGCCACAAAACGCGGGCGCGGACGCCCTGACCGCCACCTACAGCGGCGATACGAGCTATAACTCCAGTGCCGGAAGCACGCCCTTCGAGGTGAGCCAGACCGGCACGACCACTACTTTGACTGTTGCTTTGACCGCTGTGGTGGGGCAGCCCGTCACGATCAACTTCACCGTGCAAGCCAGCGGAAGCCCCGGCACGCCCACGGGAAACGTTTCGGTCACGGACGGAGCGGGAGACAGCTGTGTTCCTGCCAATGTAAGTCTATCTTCGGGTGCGGGAACGTGCGTGCTTACGGTTACCGGCCTTGGCAACGTCACGCTGGCCGCGAAATATGCCGGTACAGCAAACTATGTGGGGAACACTGGGACGGCAGCACTGCAAGTTGCGCAAGCAACAACTTCTACCGTCGTCAGCACTTCCCAGACCAACGTGGTCAGCGGTCAGAGCCTTACGGCTAATTTCTCGGTCGCGGCGAATGCTCCCAGTACCGGAAATCCCTTACCCACGGGAAGTGTTACAGTGACCAATCTAACGGGAGGAAGCTGCACGGGGGCCCTCAATGTGGGCAGTTGTTCATTGCTAGTGGGCAGTTCGGGCGCCAGCTCTCTTACGGGTGTCTATTCCGGCGACACGAATTACGCCGGAAGTGCCTCACCGGCGAGCAGTTCGCTTAGCGTGGGCAAGGCCAGCACGACAACCTCAGTGACTGCCACACCGAATCCATCGGCGGTGGGGCAAGCAGTGACTGTCAGCGTTGCCA
This sequence comes from Candidatus Cybelea sp., assembly GCA_035510055.1. GTDB lineage: Bacteria > Acidobacteriota > Terriglobia > Acidiferrales > UBA7541 > Acidiferrum. The sequence continues at coordinate 56,017 of DATKHV010000021.1, forward strand.
TCAAACCGGCTTTTGCTGGAACTCCGACGGGGACCGTATCGATCGCCGACGCGACAGGAGCGAGTTGCTTGGCTACGATCTCGCCGGCGACGGGAAAGTGGAGTTGTGCGCTTATGGCAAAGTTCGCCGCAGGCAGCGACACAATTACGGCGACCTATAGCGGTGACAGCAATTTCGGCGGAAGCTTCGGAGCCGTGAGCCAGACAGTGAATAAAGCGAATACCGTTTTGACTCTCGCGACCTTGCCAAATTCCGCTTTTGGACAGCCGGTGATCGTCACTGTGGCAGTCGCTAGCGCTTTCGGCGGAGTTCCTACCGGCGCTGTGGCGGTATCAGACAGCACCGGGGCAAGCTGTAGCGCAACCCTGTCTCTTTCTTCTGGTACGGGACAGTGTTCGCTTGTGCCCGCCACGACAGGAGCGGACACCATTGCCGCGAATTACGCTGGCGACAGCAATTTCAACGGCAGCAGCAACCAAGCGGGTGAGCAGGTGAACAAAGCGAACACCACAGTGAAGGTCGTTTCATCACCGAACCCCTCGCTCCTAAACCAGGTGCTTACAGTAACCTTCGCGGTGACACCGAATGCGCCTGGCGCCGGCACGCCAACTGGCAGGGTGACGGTGAGCGACAGCACGGGAGCGAATTGTTCGGCGCCGCTGGCGACCGGAAACTGTACTCTTACGCCAAAGTCTGCCGGCAATGACACCATTACGGCGACCTACGCCGGTGACAGCAATTTCAACGGCGTTTCCGGGACTGTGGCAGAAGAGCCAGTCCAGTATAAGTTCACCGGCTTTTTATCGCCTCTAGGGCCGGCGGGCACTTACTCCGGAGCGCTTAATGCCGGCAAGGTTGTGCCCGTGAAGTGGTCACTTACGGATTTCAGCGGCAACTTTATTTCCAGCGCCAGCTCTTTGAGCACGATGCTGGCCTACTTCAATGGTCCGCCACCAGCCAGTGGCGTATGCCCGATTGCAACTTCCAGCGGTTCCGTTTTGTTGTACTCGCCGACCGCTGGTGCGGCGGGTGGCAGCACATTCCGCTACAGCAGCGGACAATTCGTATTCAACTGGGATACAACCTCGGCTGATCCATTCGGGCGGGGTTGCTTCACGCTTTCGATACAGCTAAATGACGGCAGCGCAGCAAAGCAGGCGAGTCTGCAACTGCAGTAGGCATCGCGAAGCGCGAACCGAGGATTCACGCTATAATCGGAGGGTTATGCTCTCCGTCAACAACGTCACTATGCGTTTCGGCCCGCGGGTGCTGTTTGAGAATGTGACCTGCACCTTCATGGCCGGGCGCCGCTATGCGGTCACCGGGCCAAACGGAGCCGGCAAATCCACCTTTATGAGGATTTTGACTGGGGAGCTGGACTCTACCAGTGGCTCGGTCACGCGCCCGAAGAAGATGGGCGTTCTCCGCCAGGACCAGTTTGCCTTTGACCAATACCGCGTCATCGACACGGTCATCATGGGCAATGCCGGACTTTGGAAGGCTCTAGAAGAGCGCGACGCGCTGTACGCCAAGCCGCACGAGCAATTGACGGATGCCGATGGCATGCGGTTGGGAGAACTCGAAGGCGTGGTCGGCGAAGAGGGCGGGTATACGGCGGAAGCGGATGCCGCGGTGCTGCTCGACGGCCTGGGCATCGAGGCTTCGTTGCAAGAGCGCAAAATGGGCGAATTGCAGGGCGGGCAGAAGGTCCGAGTGCTGCTGGCGCAGGCGCTTTTTGGAAATCCCACGGCGCTGCTGCTCGACGAACCGACCAACAACCTGGACCTCGATTCCGTTCACTGGCTCCAAAGATATTTGTGCGATTACGAAGGCGTGCTGATCGTGATCTCGCACGACCGGCACTTTCTGAACAGCGTTTGCACCTACACCGCGGACATCGACTACGAAACCATCATCATGTACGTTGGCGGCTACGACGACATGGTGGTGGCCAAAACGCAGATTCGCGGACGCATCGAAGCGGACAACGCCAATCGCGAGAAGAAGATCGCGCAGTTGCAGGAATTTATCGCGCGGTTCTCAGCTGGCACGCGTTCCGCGCAAGCGACCTCGCGCAAGAAGGAAGTCGAGCGCTTGCAAACGACGGAGCTGGCCAGAAGCAACATTCAGCGGCCGTACATTAAGTTTGACATGAAACGGAATTCGGGGAAGCATCCGCTGGAGATTCGCAGCGTCGAGAAGTCCTACGCCGATTTGAAGGTGATTCCGCGATTTTCCGCGAGCGTGGTGCGCGGCGAAAAGATCGCGCTGATGGGCCGCAACGGCGTCGGCAAGACCACCATGCTGAAGTCGCTGGTTCGCAACGCGCCGGGATTCATCGAAGACAAGGACTTGCAGTTTCCCATTGACGGCGGGGAAGTGCGCTGGGGGCATGAAGTGGCCGTGGGGTATTTCGCGCAGGACCATGGCGAATCCATCACCAAAGGCATGACCGCGATCGATTGGCTTTGGCAATTCGATCCCGCTGCTTCGCAGCAAGAACTGCGCGGTTTGATGGGGCAGATGCTCTTCAGCGGAGAAGATGCGCTGAAGCCGACGCGAGCGCTCTCCGGCGGTGAGTCCGCGCGGCTGATTTTTTGCCGGTTGATGCTGCAGAAGCCGAATTTCCTGGTGCTTGACGAGCCCACCAACCACCTCGATTTGGAATCCATCAATGCGCTGAACATCGCGTTGCAGCGGTATGACGGCACGGTGCTGCTGGTTACACACGACCATGACGTCATCGACGAAGTGGCCACGCGTATCTGGCATTTTCACAGCGGAAAGATCGAGGACTTCAAGGGCACCTACGAGGAATTCGTGGCCGCCGAGGAAGCGAAAGCGGCGCAGGCTCCGATCGTTCCGGCCCGCGCCGGCAATCGTCGTGCTTCCGTTCCCTCATAACGCACGGCCGGCGGCGGCGCCGGAAGCCCAGGCCCACTGAAAATTGAAGCCGCCGAGTTGGCCGGTGACGTCGACGACTTCGCCGACAAAAAATAATCCTTTCACATTTAGACACTCCATCGTTTTGCTGGACAGTTCGGCGGTATCCACGCCGCCGGCGGTCACTTCTGCTTTGTCGTAGCCTTCGGTGCCGGCCGGCTTGATCACCCATTCGTGAATTTGCTTTTCCCATCTTGCGAGGGCGTCGTTGTTCCACGCGGCCGGAGGATTGTTTTCCAGCCAGCGTTCAGCGAATCGTTTGGGCAGGCTTCCTTGAAACGCATTCTGCGCAGCGGTGAGGTTGCGAAACTTGGCAGTGCGAATCGCTGGCGCGATTTCGCGGCCGGGAGCCAGATCGATTCGGATGGGCTGACCTTTCTCCCAATAGGAAGAGATCTGCAAGATCGCCGGGCCGCTCAAGCCGCGGTGGGTGATCAGCATTTTTTCGTGGAAGGCATGATGGTTGGCGCTCGCGACCACTTCCGTGGAAACGCCCGCCAAGTCGCAGTAGCGGCTGCGATCCTTTCCGGATAGAACGAAAGGTACTAGGGCGGGCTTGGTTTCAACTATCTTCAAGCCGAATTGGCGCGCTAGTTGGTAACCGAAAGGTGTCGCGCCCATTTTGGGGATCGAAAGTCCGCCAGTCGCGACGACCAGGATTGGCGCTCGAAATTCGCCGGATGTGGTGCGAACCACGAACTCGGTAGTGCGCCGCACTTCGAGGATTCGGCTTTGCAGAAAAACTTGCACTCCGGTGGCCTGGCATTCCAATTCCAGCAAGTCGATGATGTCCTGTGCGGAGCGGTCGCAGAAAAGTTGCCCGAGCGTTTTTTCGTGGTAGGGAATGCGGTGCTTTTCCACCAGCGCGATGAAATCCGCAGGCGTGTAGCGGGCCAGCGCGGACTTCGCGAAGTGTTCGTTCGCCGAAATAAAATTTTCCGGCTGGCAATGAATATTGGTGAAATTGCAGCGGCCCCCGCCGGAGATCAGGATCTTCTCGCCGATGCGCTCGGCGTGCTCAAGCACGGCGACGCGGCGCCCGCGTTTGCCGGCCTCGATGGCGCCGAGGAGCCCAGCGGCGCCGGCGCCAAGAACCAAAACGTCAAATTTGTGCATCAAGAACGAATCTCACTTTAGCCTGAACCAGCCGCCGGCCGAGTTTCCGCCGCCGTGACTTTCAAGGTTAAACTAGGTACGGGAGAACACCGAGCAAATTGCCTCCGATCATCAGTGCCCAGGGATTGTCGAAGAGATACGGCGTCGCGCCGCTTTTTCAGAATATTTCGTTCACTGTTTCCGAGCGGGATCGCATCGGTGTGATTGGGCCGAACGGGTCGGGTAAGTCGACGTTGCTGGAGATGCTCGTCGGGAGCGTCAAGCCAGACAGCGGAGACGTGGCGATTCGCAAGGGGAAGCGGCTCAGTTACATCGCGCAGATTTCCGAGTTTGCTGCCGGCGTGACCATTCGCTCGGTCATAGAAAGCGCGCTGCAAAGGTCCGCAGTTCCGGAAGCCGAGCGGGCTTCACGTTCCGCGGAAACGCTGGGCCGCGCGGGTTTTTCCGTTCTCGACGCGCAAGCCGCGATGCTTTCCGGGGGTTGGCGCAAACGGCTCGCGATTGCCGAAGCTTTGGTTCAGGCGCCGGACATTTTGCTGCTGGACGAGCCCACCAATCATTTAGACCTCGCCGGGATTCAATGGCTCGAATCCGTGCTTCGGAATGCGGCCTTTGCGTGCGTGGTGGTCAGCCATGACCGCTATTTCCTGGAGAACGTCGTCAATGAAATGGTGGAACTCAACCGCGCTTACCAGGATGGCGCTTTGCGGGTAAGCGGAAACTACAGCGCCTTCCTCGAAGCCAAAGAAGAGTACTTGCACGCCCAGAAAAAGCGGCAGGAATCGCTGGAAAATCGCGTGCACACGGAACTCGAATGGCTGCGCCGTGGACCAAAAGCGCGCGCGACAAAAGCCAAAGCGCGCATTGATAAAGCGCACGAGATGATGGGCGAACTGGCGGAGATGAATGCCCGCAGCCGGACGGCTAGCGCCGGAATCGATTTCTCCGCGACCAACCGGAAGAGCAAACAGCTCATCACTCTCGATGGCGTTTCCTTCGCCGTTGGCAGCCGCACGCTCTTTAAGAATATTCAATTCAGCGTCACGTCGGGGATGCGCGTAGGGCTGGTAGGCCCGAACGGCAGCGGCAAGACGACCCTGCTTCGGCTGATGCGCGGCGATCTCCAACCGGAATCGGGGAAGATTCGCCGCGCCGAGGGCTTGCGCATGGTCTATTTCGACCAGAACCGCCAACTGGATCCCGACATCACGCTGCGCCGGGCGCTTGCGCCGGATAGCGACGCGGTAATTTACCAAGAGCGCGTGATTCATGTCGCTTCGTGGGCGGAACGGTTTCTGTTTTCGAGTGAAAACTTGAATCAGCGAGTAGGCCGGCTTTCCGGCGGGGAACGCGCGCGCGTGTTGATCGCGCAACTGATGCTGCAGCCTGCGGACGTTTTGCTGCTGGACGAACCGACCAACGATCTCGATATTCCCACGCTTGAAATCTTGGAAGAAAGCTTGCTCGAGTATTCTGGGGCGCTGGTGCTGGTCACGCACGACCGCTTCATGCTGGACCGCGTTTCGAATGTGGTCGTGGGGCTGGATGGTTTTGGCGCGGCGGAGCGTTTTGCGGATTACACGCAATGGGATATTTGGCAACGCGAGCAAGTGGCGGCTGGGGCGTCCAAACCAGCAGATGGAAATCGCCGGCCCATCGCGGCTGGGAACGGAGTCCCCCGTCCCGCCACCAAAAAGAAACTTTCCTACACCGAAGCGCGGGAATTCGCGAGCATCGAAGATCGCATCCATGAAGCGGAGCAGACCCTCCAAGCCAAGCGCGCCGCCCTGGAAGATCCTGCCATCACCGGCGATCGAATGAGCCTTCAGAACGCCTGCACGGCACTGGACGAAGCGCAGAAATCGGTGGACGCGCTTTACGCGCGCTGGGCGGAACTCGAACAGAAGCAGGTCTGACTATTTTGCGAGGAGGCTCTTCCAGCGCACCCAAGCCTCGGCGCGGGCTTTCTTGTCGGCGTCTTTTGCATCGGGAGCTTCACCGGCGCGCATGAAACCGTGTCCTGCGCCGTCATAGGTCACGATGTCAAAAATCTTGCCGGCGGCTTTCATCTGCGCGGTGGCATCGGGGATCATGGCGCCAATGCGCGCGTCGTTTCCCGCAAAGTAACCGTAGACGGGAGCCTTGATACGCGCCATCGCATCTTTATCCGGCGGCGGGCCGTAGAAAACGAAAGCAGCCGCCAAATCGGCGCGATTGGTGGCAAAGCGGAAACTCTGACCGCCGCCCCAGCAAAAACCGCCGACGAAGAGTTTGCCGTTCGACGCGGGAATCTTAAGCGCGTAGTCTGCGGCTGCGTTCAAATCGGCCGTCACCTGGTCGGGATTCAGTTGGCTTACAGCTTCCATCGTTTTGCCCTCGGCAAAAGCGCTGCTGCGGCCGCCGTTAGGTGCCATGCCGGAGAGAAGATCGGGCGCAACCGCGATGTAGCCAGCGGCGGCAACCTGGTCGGCGAGATCCTGCACCCAGTCCGTCATGCCAAAGATTTCGTGGATGATTAGCACGACCGGAGTTTTGCTTTTTGATTCGGGATACACGACAAATGTTTCGACGGAGCGGCCATCGTGCTTAACAGTAACCCACTCCCGGTGGCGCGGAGATTTTTCGAGCGTCGCACGCGCCCAGTCTTGCGCCGAAGCGAGTGGCGCGGCAGAAATCATCAGCAAGAAAATCAGAGTCGTGCGTTTCATGACGTGGTTTCTCCCTTGAGAGAACAACACTCGGTAGATACGAACTTTAAGGCGGCCGTGCAGAACGAGTGGCATTGTAATGCTGCTTGACACGGCCTGCAAGATGCTTGCCCGCCCGCGGTAGCGCCTGTTGCCATCGGTCCAAGCGGGATGTAGCCTACATTGAGGAATATGAAACGCGTGGTCATCCTAGGTCGCGGGGCGTCAGGCAAATCTAGGCTGGCTAAGCGCTTAGGCGAGATCACGGGGCTCCCGGTGATAGAGCTTGACAAGGTTTTCTGGGGACCAGGACTTGTCCGAACACCTCGCGATCAGTGGGTGGCCCTACAAGAAAGGCTTGTTGCGGCAGAAGGATGGATCATGGACGGCGATCTCGGGCCGTATGACGCAGTTGAGGTCCGGCTAGGTGCCGCGGATACGATCATTTTGCTGGACTTCTCATTCGCCCGCTGTGCTTGGCGAACAATACGACGATCGCGGGAGCGCGGCGACTTTTGGCGGTGGCTTGTGGCCTATCGCTGGCAAAGCCGTCCGATTCTCATGGAAACCATCGCGAACCACGCGGTTCATGCGGACTTCCGCGTATTTCGCAACCCTCCGGCCCTCAGGCAGTTCGTCGCGAAACTGGCTCGTGAATCCACTCATTACCCATCCTAGGGGGAGAGTTCCGAAGGACCAGCCTCTCTCACTCGAGTCCTTTACCATCTCCAATGCATTCGTTGACACGCTTCGAGGCGTCCGATACGCTTTTAAGTTTACTCAGCCCGAATTATGGCAACTGAGAAGAACGGACAAACCGCCGCATGCCCGAAGAGAAGCTTCCTACCCGCGCACAGGATTTTTCCGAGTGGTACAACCAGCTCGTCCTAAAGGCGCAGCTTGCCGATTATGCGCCGGTGCGCGGCTGCATGATCGTCCGCCCCTACGGCTGGGCTCTATGGGAAAACATCCAGCAGGCGCTGGACCGCCGGTTTAAAGCCACTGGCCATCAAAACGTGGCGTTTCCTCTGCTCATCCCGCGGAGTTTCATCGACAAGGAAAAGCATCACGTCGAGGGGTTTTCGCCTGAGCTTGCCGTTGTCACCATTGGCGGCGGGGAAGAGCTTGCCGAACCGCTCGTTCTTCGTCCCACTTCGGAGACCATCATCGGCCACATGTGGTCCAAGTGGATCCAGTCCTATCGCGACCTGCCGGTATTGATGAACCAGTGGAACAGCGTGGTGCGCTGGGAGTTGCGCACAAAACTTTTCTTGAGAACGCTCGAATTCTATTGGCAGGAAGGCCACACCGCGCACGCCACTCGCGAAGAAGCCGAAGCGGAAACACTTCAGATGTTGGATGCTTACGCGGACTTCGCCATAAACGACGCGGCCATTCCAGTGATTCCCGGCAAGAAATCCGAAGCCGAGAAATTTGCCGGCGCCGACGTGACCTATTCCATCGAAGCGATGATGGGCGACGGCAAAGCGCTGCAATCGGGCACCTCGCACTTTTTGGGACAGAATTTCGCCCAAGCCTTCGACGTCAAATACCTCGACCAGAACGGCCAACTGCAGCACTGTTGGACCACGTCGTGGGGGCTGTCCACGCGCATGATCGGCGCGATCATCATGGTCCATGGCGACGATCAGGGGCTGGTCCTGCCGCCGAAGCTGGCCCCCTACCAGGTTGTTATCGTCCCCATCTTCAAGACGGAGGAAGAAAAGGCGCCCGTGCTCGACACCGCGCGTAAATTGAAGGCCCAGCTGGTCAAGGCCAATCTCCGCGTCACGCTGGATGAACGCGAAGGCCAAAGTCCTGGATGGAAATTCAACGATTGGGAAATGCGCGGTGTGCCTCTGCGGGTGGAGCTCGGTCCCAAGGACGTGGCGAAGCAAGCAGCCGTGCTCGCGCGGCGCGACCGTCCCGGCCGGGAAGGGAAGATCAGCGCTTCGCTTGCCGATCTACCATCTACGATCGAGCGGTTGTTGGCGGAAATCCAGCAATCCCTTCACGACAAGGCTTTGGCTTTCCGCAAGAGCCACACGCACGAAGCGAAAACCTACGAGGACCTGAAGAAAGCCGTCGAGAATGGTTTTGCTTTCTCCTTTTGGTGTGGAAGCCCGGATTGCGAAGCCAAGATCAAGGAAGAAACCCGCGCCACCATGCGCTGCATCCCTCTAAAGCAGGAGACTGGGAGCGGGAATTGCGTTTACTGCGCCCAGCCTGCCACCGCGCGGGCGATCTTTGCCCGGGCCTACTAGGCCCGTTTCTCTCCGGGAACATACTCCGCGCCAATTTCTCGACACCCGTTCGCGCGAATGCTAGCTTTAAGAGAGCGATCGTCGAGAGCCGTTCCTTACCGCGTACATTCTGCGCGCGGCTGGCCGTGGGGGAGAAGAATCTAGTGCCTTTTGAAGGTAGCCGAGTTTGCCGGGCGCTGGCGGATCGCCGCTCCCAACGCGGAGCGGGTAAGCTCAAGTCCGTCGTTTACCTTGTGATTTTTCTGTATCTTATCTATTCCGCCTTCAAGATCGTGCCTCCCTATGTAACGGATTTTCAGCTGTCCGACAAAATGCAGGAGCAAGCACGCTTTGCAGTCGTGAACCGCTACACGGAAGAGCAGATTCGCGACAATATTTTCAAGATCGTCGAGGAATTGGAAGTTCCAGCCAAGCGCGAGACCATCAGAGTGTTCTCAAGTAATGCCGTCGTGAAGATCTCGATGGAATACACCGTTCCCGTGGACTTGTTCTTCTACCACTTGGATTTACATTTTACTCCGTCGAGCGAGAATAAGGCCCTTATCTGAGGCTCCGTTGCCGAGGCCGCTGGATTCCGTATCTTCGCCGGCAACCCGGCTTGGCAGGACACCGTCTTTCCCAGAGCACGGTGTTGCGAGACAATAAAAGTTCAGCCCTCGGGAGCTAACGCTTGCGCATCCGTGTTCAAAAGGGATTCTTTACTTCCAAGATCGGCCTGACGTTCCTCGGCATCCTTTTCGGCTTGTTCCTGATTGCCGGGGGAGTTTTCGCTTACTACTACACGAAGTACTCGCGCATGATCGATGCGCGGCTCTCCGGCAACGTGCTGCAGAATACCACGCAGATCTTTTCCGCCCCGGAGCATATCTCGGCTGGTCAAGCCTGGGGACCGGAGGATCTGGCCGCGTATCTCACCCGCGTGGGATACCGCCCGGTACAGGATGCCGGCGCCATCGGCCAATTCACGGTGCAAGACAACACCGTCGATATCCGGCCTTCAAGACTTTCCTATTTCGGCGGCAACAATACCCTGGCGGTCCAATTCCGCGGCAAGAGCATTCGCTCCATCAAACCTCTGGCCGGCGGCAGCGAACTGGATACCGCGGAGATTGAACCGGAACTCATCACCAATCTTTTCGACAGCGCGCGCGAGAAGCGGCGCCCCGTGCGCTATGAAGACTTGCCGGTATTGCTGGTGGACGCCATTCTTTCCGCCGAGGACAAGCGCTTCTTCGAGCACGGCGGCTTCGACTTCATTCGCATCGTGGGAGCGGCGTGGGCAGACCTGCGGCATACTAGCTCGCACTACCAAGGCGCGAGCACTATCACTATGCAGGTGGCCCGCACGTTCTTTCTCTCCACCGATCGCAACTGGCGGCGCAAGCTGTCCGAAGCCATGATTTCCATCGAACTGGAGCAGCGCTTCAACAAGCAGCAAATCTTCGAGCTCTATGCCAATGAAGTTTACCTTGGCAACCGGGGGAGCTTTGGGATTCGCGGCTTCTCGGAGGCCAGCGTTGCCTACTTCGGCAAGGATTTGCGGCAACTCAGCCTGCCGGAATGCGCTTACCTTGCAGGTATCATTCGCGCGCCGAATTACTATTCCTCGGCCGACCGTCACCCGGAGCGCGGCGTACAGTCGCGTGATCGCGTGCTGACGCAGATGCTCGACAACAAGTACATCACTGAGGAGGACCTTCAGGAAGCCAAGCGCGCGCCACTGAAGATTATCCACACGTCCATCTCGGGAAGCGAAGCGCCCTATTTCATTGACATGGTGAAAGATCACCTGCTCGATAAATACCCTGAGAACGAACTGCTAAGCGAGAATTTCAGGGTTTACACGACGCTGGACCCCGCTTTGCAGCGTGCCGCCGCCGCCGCCATCGATGCCGGCATGAAGAATGTGGACTTGCTCCTGGCCAAGAAGTACGACAAGTGGAAGAAAGAGCTGGCCAAGAAGGGAAGCAGCGAGCCGGTTCCGCAGGCGCAGGTCGCCCTGGTCGCACTGGACCCGCGGACCGGCGAGATCAAAGCGGTGATCGGCGGACGCGATTACGGGCAGAGCCAGCTCAACCATGCCTTGGCGCATCGTCAGCCTGGTTCGGTGTTCAAACCATTTGTTTACGCCGCGGCGTTTGACAATGCCGTTGATGGCGTGCAGCCGGTCATCACCCCCGCCACAACCATCGACGACGAGCCCACGACCTTCGAATTTGATGGCAAGGAATACACGCCGAATAACTATGGAGAGAAATTCATGGGCCGCGTCACCGTGCGCGACGCCCTGACGAATTCTCTCAACGTTGCCACCGTCAAAGTCGCCGAACTCATCGGCTACGGCCGAGTCGTACAAGTCGCGCGGAAAATGGGCCTGGGCGCAAACATTTTGCCCACGCCGGCAGTCGCTCTCGGCGCGTACGAGATGACCCCCATCGACGTCGCCGCGGGGTACACAACCTTTGCCACCATGGGCACGCGCGCGGAGCCCCAGTTTGTGCGCATCGTCGTCAATGCCGACGGCACTCCGCTTGAAAAGTTCACGCCGCAAACCCGGCCAGCTTTGGATCCACGTGTCGCATTTCTGGTGGATAGCGTGTTGAAAGACGTCCTGAACCGGGGTACTGGCGCTGGCGTTCGCGCGCGCGGATTCACATTGCCCGCTGCCGGAAAGACCGGGACTTCTCGTGACGGATGGTTCGCAGGGTTCACCTCGAATCTTCTTTGCGTGATCTGGGTCGGTTTCGATGACAACCGCGACATCGGACTTACCGGCGGCGCAGTAGCGGCGCCCATCTGGGCGGACTTCATGACCCGGGCTACGTCTCTCGCGCAATATCGCGACGTGAAGGATTTTACGATACCGGATGGCGTGCAATCCGTGCTCATCGATCCTGATACTCTCGAGCTTGCCACGCCCAACTGCCCCACCACCCGGGAAGAAGTTTACGTGGCAGGCTCGGCCCCGACGGTTTTTTGCGAAGTTCACGGAGGCCAGCACCTTCTCAGTTCCACAGGCTCTATTCTTTCTCGCGTCTTTGGCGGTGGCGACCCCAAAGCGCCTCAGGTGGATGCCAATGGGCAGCCTATCCCGCCGCATGATCCCAATCGCCCGGCCAGCGCCACCGGCCAGGGTCCTGCCCCAGGTGATCCTTCGGCGGAGTCCGGCGAAAAGAAAAAGAATCCTTTGCAGAAGATTTTTGGTATCTTTGGGGGTAAGAAGAAGGAACCCGACAAGGCTAAGCCGCCGCAACAGTAGTAGCAACAGCCTCCGTCGGAGAAGGGAGATTCGCCATGACCCGGTTTAGAATGGCGTTTCTTGCGGTTGTTGTCCTCCTCACCTTTTCGATATCTACTTCCGGACAGACTCTGTTGGAGACCCCCGCTGTTCCCGTATTGCCGCGGGCGGTGGGGTTACAAGGGCAAACTCCTCCTCAATCGCCTGTGGAATCCTCCGTTATTGTCGTGAAGCCAGGACTGACCGAAGAGCAGCTCGCCGATCTTTATATGGCGCGCAAGGAGTTCCGAGAGGCGGCGCTTTCCTATAAACGGCTTGCTGATCAGAATCCCCGGAATCCGGTGTATCTGAATAAGCTAGGGATTGCGCTGCACCAGCAAGCGGCTTTGGGAGCAGCCCTCAAATATTATGAGCGGGCGTCGAAGGTCGATCCCACCTATGCCGACGCGCAAAACAACATCGGCACGATTTGGTATCAGCGCAAAAAGTACGGGCGAGCCATCAAGGCCTATCAAAAAGCGATTAACATTCGCAGTGACATGGCGGTCCTGTACAGCAACCTTGCCTATGCCTACTTTGGCGACAAGAAATACCAGGAGGCTATCTCGTCATTCCGGCAGGCTCTGGCGCTGGACCCGCAGCTGTTCGAGCACAGCAGCTCGAGAAGCGGATCGATCCTCCAGGATCGTTCGGTGGGCGACCGCGGGCGGTTCTATTTCTTGCTCGCGAAGTCGTTCGCGGAAGCGGGCAACCTGGAGCGCTGCGTGATTTATCTGCGCAAAGCCAAGGACGAAGGCTACAAGGAACTGTCGGAAGTGAAAACCGATCCTTCTTTTGCGTCGGTCTTGAAGGACCCCGCGATACAAGAGGTTCTGGCTCCCAAGCCTCTTGACGCCACGCAACCCTAAGCTTGTTTCGATCGGCCGATTCTAGTTTCTGTCCGCACCTACGGCGGGAAACGGGCCGTTGTGTCTGATACAATGCCATTGACATGGAGCGCTCTTTCTTCAGTGCGCGAATTCTTGTTTTACTCTTCTTCTTCCTGATTTTTGGAACTACTTCTGTTACTGCGCAGCAATCTCCTGGGCCTCCGCGCGCCGCTCCGGCCGCTGGCTACCAGCAGGGGATTTATCTGGTTTTTCCTTTCGAAAATGTGGGCGCTTCTCCGAGAGTGGAGTGGCTCGGTGAAGGTTTGGAGGAGTTGACCATCCAGCGCTTATCGGCCGCGGGTGAGCAGGTGTATTCCCACGAGGGACGCGCTGTCGAACTGGAACGCTCCGGCTTGCCGCGCTTTTCGAAACTCAGCCGCGCGACCATGCTTCATGTTGCCGAAGACCTCGACGCGGATTTTGTGGTCTTTGGCAGATTCACCGCGAAGGGCACATCGCTCACCATCGAGTCGCAAGTCTTGAAAGTGAGTCCCGCGAAGTTGCTGCCGGCGTTGCGGGAAACCGGCACGCTCGATTCGCTTATGGACCTGCACACCCGCCTGGTTTGGCGGATGCTTTCCGCCAGCGATCGCCACTATGCGCAGAGTCTATCGGAGTTCACCAAACGCCAGCGACCGCTGCGGCTCGATGCGTTTGAACATTACATTCGTGGATTGCTGGCTACGGAAGATGAAGCGCGTTTGCGCGAACTGCGCGAAGCGGCGCGCCTCGAATCGGATTGGCCGGAGCCGGACTTCACGCTGGGCGAAATCTATTTCGCGCGGCGCGACTGTGATTCCGCGCTACCTTGGTACGCGCGAGTGCCAAGAACTCACGACCGCTATGGCGAAGCGGTTTTCGCGACCGGAGTTTGCCGGCTGCTCCTGGGCCAGCCGGGCCTTGCGGAGGAATCCTTCACTTCCTTGCAAGAAGCCATGAAAAATAACGCGGTTTCTGGAGCGGACCTGCCGGAGATTCTGAACGATCTGGCAATTGCGCTGGCACGCCAGGGCAAGACCGCGGCGGCGCAAGCCGGTTTTAGCCGCGCGTCCGAACTGGATCCCGGCGAGGACGATTATCCCTTCAATCTTGGCCTGCTCGCGCTGCAAACGAACGAGGCCGCCGCAGCCGCGAGCTACTTCCGCGAAGCCGCGGAGCGCGAACCGGACAATGCCGAGGACCGGGCGATGCTGATACTGGCATTGGAAAAAGCCGATAAAAAGACAGAAGCCGACCAGGAGCGCGTGTCAGCAAATGAAACCTTTGGTCCTAACGGGCTTCCCGAGATTCATCTCGATGCCAAAAACGAAACGGTGGCGCGCCTGAACCGCATCAAGACCGAGCTTGATGTGACGGCGCTTCGCGCGGAAGTTGCATTGGCCGAGTCTCCTCTGAGCGGGTCGGCTTCCGACTCTTCTGACCTTACATCCGTTTCGCGTTTGCGGCGCGGCCGCCAGGGTCTCTCCGCGGGGCACATCGACGACGCCGAAAAAGAGTTTCGAGCGGTGCTCGCCGCCGATCCGGGCAACGCCGCGGCTCACAACGGACTCGCGGAAGTTGACCGTCGCCAGGGCAAGTTGGATGATGCGGTAAAGGAATTGCAAACCTCGCTGGTGGCGCGCGATTCCGCTGTGGTGCGAACCATGCTGGCAAAGATTTACCTCGAACAAAAGAAACCGGACCTGGCACGAGCGGAAGCCCAGAAAGCCCTGAAGCTGGCGCCAAACTATACTGAAGCTAAACAACTCCTCGAACATCTTCAGAATTCCAAGGCGAGTGAAAAGAATCCCGGAGGAGGTGCGCCGTGAGCGATTGGTTCCATCCCCAGGAGCGCTCCTTTTATGCCCGGCGATTCGAATTTATTGCGGCCTTCTTCCTTCTCTGCGGCTTGTGTGGGGGAGCGATTTTCTCTAGGCTGCCCGCGATGGCGGCGGAAGAGCACTCTTCCAGCCCTCTCGTGCTTGAGCTGAAGCTGGAAGGTGTGGTCGATCCCATCTTGGCCACGTACATAGACGAAGGTCTCACTGACGCGGCCAACCGCCACGCGGCTCTTGTGTTAATCAGCATGGACACCCCCGGCGGCCTCAGTACTTCGATGGAAGACATCATCCAGCACATCCTGGCGTCCAAAGTCCCGGTTGCAGTGTACGTTTCGCCAACCGGTGGACGAGGTGCCTCTGCCGGCTTCTACATTTTGCTCTCCGCGGACATCGCCGCGATGGCCCCGGGAACTCATACGGGCTCGGCTACGCCAGTCATGGCCATTGGCGGTTTTTTGCCCATGCAAATTGATGATGCGTTTCGCAAGAAAATCAATGCGGACGCGACGGCCTTTCTGAGAAGTTTCACCGAGAGACGCGGACGCAACCCGGCGTTGGCGGAAAAGGCCATTACCGACGGCAGCGCTTACACGGAGAAGGAAGCCCTGGAAGGGAAAATGATCGATTTGATCGCGAGTTCGCCGGACGAACTCGTGCGTCAGCTGGACGGCCGCACGATCGCGCGCTTCGATGGCGCCCCGGTGAAGCTCTCGCTAAAAAATGCGGCACTCAGGCTTTTCGAACTATCGGCCCGGCAAAAATTTCTGGCCCGCATTGTCGAGCCCGATGTCTTCTTCGTGATGCTGATTCTCGGCGTTCTTGGCGTCTACACTGAGTTCACCCATCCCGGCGTGATCGTTCCGGGAGTCGTCGGCGGCATCTGCCTGATTCTCGCTCTCTATGCCATGAACTTTTTGCCCATCAATCTTGCAGGCGTGTTTTTAATCCTGCTGGCACTGGCCTTTTTCATACTGGAAGCGAAAGCTCCCAGTCATGGAGTTCTGGCTCTTGGCGGGGTGGTGTCGATGTTCCTCGGCGCCATCTTCCTGGTCCGTTCGCCGCTTACTCCCGGAGGAGTGAGCGTGGGCGTGGCGCTGGCCGGCACCGTGCCGTTCGCGGTTCTGGCCGTGGTTCTGATGCGCTTGGTGTTACGGTCACGGCAATGGAAAACGACGACGGGAAAAGAAGAGATGATTGGCACGCAAGGCGTCGCAATGGCGCCGCTAGCACCCGGCACGGAAGGCTTGGTCCGTGTGCACGGCGAACTGTGGCGCGCGGAGTCATCGCGTCCCGTCGAAGAGGGCGAGACGGTCCGGATTTTGCGCGTCGAAGGACTTAAGCTTTACGTTGAGCCGGCCGAAGCGGCTGTTTCAGCGACGAAATAGGAATTCTCGCGTTCAGGAGGAAATATGGAAATTGGCGTCGTGGGGTTAGCATTGATCGTCGGCCTGGTGCTCATCTGGTTCTGGAATTCGATTTACATTATTAAGGAATGGGAACGCGGCGTGGTCCTCCGGCTCGGACGCTTGATACCGGTGGCCAAGACGGCAGGCATTAATCTGGTCCTTTGGCCGATTGAAACCCTTTACCGCATTAATTTGCGGATCGAAACGCTCGACGTTCCGCCGCAAGACATCATCACTCGTGACAACGTCTCGGTGAAAGTGAATGCCGTTTGCTACTTCCGCGTGGTCGACGCCAACATGGCTCTTTCGCAAGTGCAGAACTATACCTACGCGACTTCGCAGCTTGCGCAAACCACCATTCGCAGCGTCGTCGGACAATTCGAGCTCGATGAAATCCTGTCCCAGCGCGACAAGGTCAACGCCAAGCTGCAGCTCATTCTGGACACCGACACCGAACCTTGGGGCATAAAGGTTTCCAAAGTCGAGGTCAAGCAGGTCGATATCCCTGAGCAAATGCAGCGCGCCATCGCCAAGCAAGCCGAAGCCGAACGCGAACGCCGCGCAAAAATCATTCATGCCGCGGGCGAGTTCGAAGCTTCGCAGAAACTCGCGGACGCGGCGAAAGTTCTCGAGACTCAGCCATCCGCCATCCAGCTCCGCTACCTGCAAACTTTGACCGAGATAGGTGTCGAGAAGAACACAACGATTGTGTTTCCCCTGCCTATCGATATTATTAATCAGTGGACTAAGAATTTAGGAGGGCCGCTAAGGTAATAAGAATGGCTTCTGGTGGAAAACGGGGAAGCGCCGGGGAACGTGTGCTTGAAAGCCGGCATGTCATCGGCTTGTTCATGCTGATGCTGCTGTTTTCCGGCGTTTTTTTCACGCTCGGTTACGTCATGGGACGCAACCAGATTGATAGCCCGGTACGGGCCGCGACCGACTTCTTCATGAAGCCGGACAATTCTGTCTTGCCCAAGCCTGACGGGAGCGCCAAACGGGCGAACAATCCCGCTCCCGCCGCCTCCCCGGCAAACTCGGATGCGCCTGCGAATTCCGAATGGGAGTTTTATCACGCCGGTGACAGTAAAAAGCCCGAAGATCATTTGAAGCCCGTGCCAAGCGCGCCTTCGTCGCTGGCGCGAAAAAACGCTCCGGTGCTTGTGAAAACCACGGCGCCGCCTAGAACCGCCGCCGGTTCATCGAAGTCATTGAACGCTACGGCCGTTCCCGGCGGCGCTTACACTTTGCAAGTGGCGGCTATGAGGAAAGAAGCTGATGCCCTGGAGCTCACCACCCGTTTGCAAAAGAAAAAATTTCCCGCGTTCGTTCTTTCTCCGCAAGGAGACAAGTATTACCGCGTGCAAGTCGGCCCCTACTCTGACGCCAAGGCCGCCGACGCAGCCCGGAAAGGTCTCGAGGGCGCCGGTTTTAAAGCCATCGTGAAGCACTGATGCCTGGGGGCAGTTGGCTCTCCGATTTTCGTCCGCGGGCTGGCGCGGAAATTC
This sequence comes from Candidatus Cybelea sp., assembly GCA_035510055.1. Lineage (GTDB taxonomy): Bacteria > Acidobacteriota > Terriglobia > Acidiferrales > UBA7541 > Acidiferrum. Next base: position 73,928 of record DATKHV010000021.1, read on the forward strand.
CTGCCGGCCTCCGCCTCACACTCGGCGCCGTGTCTGGCGCGGCGCTATCGCTCTCCTACATTGGCGCCCATCCTAGTATCTACTCCTGGGTTTGCGTTGGGATTCTTCTCGTTTCCCTGTTTGGCGCGCGCCCGCGCGTGGCTTTTGCCTGCGGATTTCTCCACGCGCTTCTCTTCGTCCTGACCTCAGTGCCGTGGATTGCAACAGTTCTCACTGTTCACGGAGACCTCTCGGTAGCAGCCGGATGGGGCGTCCTGCTCCTGATCGCCATGGCTTGGGGAATTCTCATGGGCTCCTTTGCCTGGGCCGTCCACCGGTTGTCCCGTCAAAGCATGGCCCTGGCATGTACCGGCACGCCGTTTATCTGGGTGACTTTCGAATTTGTTCGCGCTCATTTGCCGGAGATTAGTTTTCCTTGGAATCTGCTCGGCTATCCCGCGGCCGACAATCTCGGCTTGGTCCAAATCACCACGATTACCGGAATCTACGGGCTTTCTTTTCTTGTCGCCGCTTTCAATGCCCTGCTGGCATGGGCGAACGCAGCAAACTCATGGACGCCTCGCCGTAGGATCACTCTCCCAGCCGCTGCAGCGATCGTTCTCTTGATGGCTTCCTTTGCTGCTCCGCGCTTAGTGCCGCAAACAGAAGCACATCATTTCGCACGCGCGGTGCAGCTCAATTTCCCGGAAGTCGAATCCTACCCCGCGAATTGGTTTCAAGCGCATTCCGCGGATCTCGAGGAGATCACCCGAATTAGCCTCGCCGCCTCCGTCGAAAAGCCGGACCTGCTGGTGTGGCCGGAGGCTCCCGCTCCTTTCTCGTTTCAGGATTCGCAATTCGCAAAACTAGCCTCCGCCCTGGCCATCCGTTTCGGCCATCCGTTCCTCCTAGGATCCATCGAGTGGAAACCACCCGTGGACCGGTTCGACGTAGCGCCCCCAGGCACTCTTCTGCCTTACAACAGCGCCCTGCTTTTTGACTCGCAAGGCCAGCGCATCTTCGTCTACGACAAAGTCCATCTCGTTCCCTTCGGCGAGTACGAGCCGTTTCCTTTGATCCATCGCGTCGTTACCAGCATGTCCGGCGACGTGGGCGGCTTCCACAAAGGAAACAAATACCTCGTGGGCCAGCTTCCGGGCGGGAAAACCTTTGGCGTCTTTATTTGCTATGAGGCGATCTATCCCGGCGAAGTGCGCCGCTTTGCCTCTGGCGGTGCGCAACTCCTCATCAACATTTCGAATGACGGATGGTTCGGCCGTTCCGCGGCGGCGGAACAACATTTGCGTATGGTCCACGTTCGCGCCGTCGAAAACCGCCGCTGGATTGTGCGTTCCACGAATAACGGCTTCACCGTTTCCATCGATCCTTACGGCCGCGTCTACCAGCCCCTTCCTCCCGATGTCCGTGCCGCCGCCGCCCTTCCTTACGACTTTCGAACCGATCAGACCGTTTACACCCGCTTTGGCGACTGGTTCGCCTGGCTCTGCGTTCTCGTTTCCGTTATTCTAGTGGCCACAACTTTTTCGAAAGGCAAAGTTACGCCCGTTCCCGAACGGGCGGTTTCCCAGAAAAAAGCATGATCCTCGAAGACCTCCAGCATCGCTACGAAGGACTCAAGCAGCGCATTACGCTCGTGCGGAGCTATCTTTGACGCCCCTCAGTATCGCGAGCGCCTGAAAGCCCTCGAAGCGCGCGTCGCCGACCCCAATTTCTGGAACAATCAGGAAGCCGCACAAAGTGTTCTCCGAGACCGCAAGCGCGCCGAAGAGCAAATTGCTGCCGACGAAAAACTGATTTCCATCTCCAGCGATATTGAGACCTACATCCATCTGGCCCAGGAAGAAACCAACGTCGAGCAAAAGAACGACCTGCTGAAAGACCTGGACAAGGAACTCAACGCCGCAGACGGTTACATCTCCGAACTCGAGACCAAGACGCTTCTCTCTGGCGAGACCGACCATCTCAACGCCATCATGACCATCAAGCCCGGCGCTGGTGGCACCGAATCGCAGGATTGGGCTTCCATCCTCCTCCGCATGTACCTGCGCTGGGCGGAGCGTCGAGGAATGAGCGCCGAGGTCCTTGATGAAACGCCGGGAGAAGAAGCCGGCCTAAAGTCGGCCACGATTCAATTCTCCGGCGAAAATGCCTACGGCCTTCTCGCCGGAGAAACCGGCGTCCACCGCCTCGTTCGAATCTCTCCGTTCGACCAAGCCGCACGCCGCCATACTTCCTTTGCCTCCGTCTTTGTGATTCCAGAAATTGACGACCGCATCGAGATCAGCATCCGGCCCGAAGACTTGCGCGTGGACACGTTCCGTTCCGGCGGCAAAGGCGGCCAAAATGTCAACAAAGTGGAAACCGCCGTCCGTATCACGCACATTCCCACCAACATCGTGGTCGCATGCCAGGCGCAGCGCAGCCAAGGCAAGAATCGCGAAATGGCTATGAAGATGCTCCGCTCACGCTTGTACGATGAAGAAGTCAAAAAACGCCAGGCGCACACCGACAAGCTCGACGAAAGCAAACTCGACATTTCCTTCGGCAGCCAAATCCGCTCCTACGTCATGCAGCCCTACCGCTTGATCAAGGACCACCGCACCAAGTTTGAAGTCGGCGACGTGGATCGCGTCATGGACGGCGACCTCGACCCCTTCATCCGCTCTTATCTCATGGCCAAAAAAACGAAAGGGAAGCTCGAAATCCAGCCGGACGAAGACACCGACGCTGCCTAGTCGTCGCCGTTCAATGCGCCAGCTTGCCGTTCGACCCCGGATTTCGGCCGTTCAATGCACAGATAAGCTGCTTGGAATCAATGCGTTGATTCTTCTCCGTGCGAATGGTACTTTTGTGAGGTTAACTAGAGTGCTGAAAAAATCGAGTGTCCCCAGCGGTGGGTTCCCTCCGCAAGTCACGAAGGAGAATTAGTTTGAGCGAAGCCTTACGCAACTTTCTATTTACCTCGGAGTCCGTCACTGAAGGCCATCCGGACAAAATTGCCGACCAGATTTCTGACGCTGTCCTGGACGAGGTCATGAAGCATGACCCCAAGGGCCGTGTCGCCTGCGAAACGCTGGTCACCACCGGCGTAGCCGTTGTCGCCGGCGAAATCACCACCAGCGCGCATGTCGACTACGATGAGCTTGTCCGCAGCACCATTCGCGGCGTTGGCTACGATCGCGCTAAGTACGGCTACGACGCGGACACCTGCGCCGTCATGTGCACCGTCAAGCGCCAGTC
>DATKHV010000022.1:0-22263 GCA_035510055.1 Candidatus Cybelea sp.
TCACGACATTTGAACGGAACGGCATCGAAATTTACGAGGACCAGGCCTCGGCGAAGGCCGCACGCGCGGTGGAAGTTTCCGCGGAAGCCGGCGACCGCGATGTGGTCGTCAAGGATGACGCGCATTCCGACGAAGGCGGGAGCGATCTCGACCTCACGCCAGGTTCACTGGAAAAGACCAATGATCCCGTCCGCATGTACTTGCGCGAGATGGGCACGGTACCGCTGCTGACGCGCGAAGGCGAAGTCACCATCGCCAAGCGCATCGAGCGCGGGCAACTCGTGGTGATGAAGTCCATCACGCGGTCCCCGATTGTCATCAAGGAACTGATTGCGGTTGGCGATGATTTGCGCAAAGGCGTGCGGTCCATCAAGGAGATCGTGCAGTTCGACGATGAAGAACTGACCGAAGAAAAAATCGCCAATAAGACCAAGCAGACGCTGAAGTACATCGACAAGATTGCGAAACTCTACGACACCGCGCTGAAGCAGGCCCAGAAGCTCGACAAGACGCCGAAAGCGAAGAAGCGCTCCTACATCCGTGCGAAGTGGGATGTGGCCCGGACGCGCGTGGAAATTTCCGTCGCCATTCGCGACATCGACTTCAATCCTTTCGAGAAAAAGCGGCTCATCGACAAAATGCGCGGCACCGTCGAGCGGCTGCAATCGCTGGAGCGCGAAGCCGGACGCTTGGAACGCCGCGCCGACGTGGCCAAAGGCGAAGTCGCGGCCGAAGCGCGCAAGGAACTGCGTACGCGCCGCACCGAACTGAAAGACATCGAGGAAGCCAGCGAAGTCGGCCTCACCGAACTGAAGCGCACGCTGACCTTCATTCACCGCGGCGAAGCCGAAGCCGAGCAAGCCAAGAAAGAATTGATCGAAGCCAACCTTCGCTTGGTTGTTTCGATCGCCAAGAAATATACCAACCGCGGATTGCAATTCCTGGACTTGATTCAGGAAGGCAACATCGGCTTGATGAAGGCGGTGGACAAGTTCGAGTGGCGCCGCGGGTACAAGTTTTCAACGTATGCGACTTGGTGGATCCGCCAGGCCATCACCCGCGCGATCGCCGACCAGGCGCGCACCATCCGTATTCCGGTGCACATGATCGAGACGATCAACAAACTGGTTCGCACCAGCCGCCAGCTCGTCCAGGAACTCGGCCGCGAGCCGACCAGCGAAGAAATCGCCAAGCGCATGGACATTCCGGTGTCCAAGGTGCGCAAGATTCTGAAGATCGCGCAAGAGCCGATTTCGCTCGAAACGCCGATCGGCGAAGAAGAAGATTCGCATCTCGGCGACTTCATCGAGGACAAGGCCGTGGTTTCGCCGTCCGATGCGGTCATCAACTTGAACTTGAAGGAACAGACTTCTTCAGTGCTGAAGACGCTGACGCCGCGCGAGGAAAAAGTCATCAAGATGCGCTTTGGCCTAGACGACGGCAGCGAGCACACGCTCGAAGAAGTCGGCCAGTCGTTCGCCGTCACCCGCGAACGCATACGCCAGATCGAAGCGAAAGCGCTGCGCAAGCTGCGCCACCCGTCGCGTTCGCGCAAGCTCCGCGCCTTCCTGGAAGGTCCCTCGCGCGACTACCTCTAGAAAATGGCAGGTCGAAAATAGAAATTGCACAACCGAAAACGCAAAACGCCTCCGGTCACGCCGGGGGCGTTTTCATTGGATGCTCAAGAATTGCCCGGTAGAACTTGGCCGAAGCGCTGGAAGAGGCGCGCGGTGGACAGGATGGCGAACAGCAGGAAGCCGCCGAGGGCCAAGAACAGGCGCGTGGGGGACGGCGGGTTGCCGGGTTGCAAATTGCACTGAATGGCGTAATCGAAAGTCACAATGACGAGCAGAAAAAGGGCGCAGCCAAACCACGCAAAGTGGCTGGTCAAAAATCCCCTGGTCTCTGCGGCGCGCTCCGGCGCCAGCCAGTAGCGCTTGTTGGGAAGATTGATGTACTGGGGCGGCAGAGCCGCGATGATGGCCGGAATCCCAAATCCGACGACCGCCGCAAGCACGCTCACGCCGACTAACACCGTGTAGAAAGCGGACTTGGTCTGCCAGCCGTTGGCCGCGCCGCGGCCATTGAAGTGCGAAGCCACGACTTCGGGCAGTTGCTGGTAATCAGCGGAAAAATGAACAGCCGCGTACACCGCCAGCAAGAGGAACGCGAGTTTCGGAAGGCTGAAGCGTGGCATGAGGAGCGACTTGTCTTCCTTCCTTAGGATAAGCGAGAGAGAACCGCGCGGCAAAGGTTCCCGGCGAGGAAGGTGCTAACACGGCAATGCCGGGTAGGGCGGGCCCCCTACCCAACCCGGGCATTCGTACAAATAGCTTGGAGAGCAGGGGGACAGGGGAAAGCGAAAGGGCGCGGTGAAAAAACGGGACGCTAGAAGCAACTCCTGCATATAGAATGGTGTGCGGCCCACCGCCAAGGACAGAAAGATGAAGCAAAAAATTGCCGCGATCGCGTTGCTGGTGCTGCTGGGCGCAAGCCTATATGGATTTATCCGCACCGGCGAGCCGGCAAGCGCTCCTAATAACGCCGCCAAGACCGCAATGGCAGGGCTAGCGCAGGGGCCGATCGTCGATCAAACGCCGCTGCTGACGGCGCAGCGGCTAGCACAAATACCCACTAGCGCCGAGGAACAACCGTTTGCCGAAGAGGCGCTGCGCCTTGCCGATCACGACATGGACCTGGCCTATGCGGCCGCGGAACGCGAAGCCGAAGAGCATCCCCCGGCATTGAGCGCTGAGGCCAAACAGATCGAAGCGCGTCTCGAAGAAGCCGAAGACGCCCTGGACGCCGACAATACGCTGGTGGAGCGGCTGACGGCCGAGGAGGCCAAGGCCACTGGGGCCAAGAAAGACGCGGTGCACGATCAGCTCATCCTGGCTACGGCTCATCAAGAGGAACATCAGGATGAGGTAGACGACGCCAAAGAGGACCTGGAACGAGCGGGCGGCGACCGCAAGAGCCGCATCGAAGCCATGATGCAAGAGCACAAAGCCTCTTCGGCGGCGACCGATGCGCTGCACGTTAAGGTCACCACGACCGCCGAAGAGCGCGGATTGATTCACCGGTTCGAGCAATGGCTGGCGTTCCATCAAAAGCAGCTTTTATTGTGGCAAGCCAAGCAGGAAGCGGAATCGGCGGCGGCGGCGCTTACGGCCAAGCACAATTTGCTCGAGGGACAAATTGCGGCGGAGAAAAAAAACACCGTGCCTGCTGCCGGGCAGGCGAGTGCAAGCCCGGGGGCCGCAAGTGGCGCGAACAAAAAGGCGCCCACCGACGAAGCGCTGCTCAAAGCCACCAAGCAGCGCGCCGCCGGGCGGAAGGCGCTGGCTTCCTTTGACAAGCAAATCGACGATCAAAAACAGCTTGCCGAAAATTACGGAACGTGGATCGCAGCCCTGCAAGCGAAACAAAGAACCGTGCTGCACGGCGCGCTCAATGGGCTCAGCTTCATACTCGGGATTCTGCTGATTGGAATTTTTTTCGATAGCTGGCTCGAACGGCTGCTAGGCAAAACGTCCCTGGACCGCCGGCAAATCGAAACGATGCGCACGCTGACGCGCGTGTCGGTGCAGGTCTGCGCAGTGCTTTTTATTTTGCTGGTCATTTTTGGTCCCCCTAGCCAACTGGGAACGATTCTGGGCCTGGCCGGGGCCGGCTTGACCGTGGCACTCAAGGATTTCATAGTGGGCTTCCTCGGCTGGTTCGTGCTCATGGGAAAAAACGGCATCCGTCTTGGGGATTGGGTGGAAATCAACGGAGTGACCGGTGAGGTCGTCGAGCTAGGAGTGTTCCACACCGTTTTGCTGGAAACCGGCAACTGGACGGATTCCGGCCACCCGACGGGACGGCGCGTGACGTTCACGAACAGCTATGCGATCGAGGGCCACTATTTTAATTTTTCGACCTCCGGCCAATGGATGTGGGATGAATTGCAAGTGGTGCTTCCGGCGGGGCAGGATCCCTATCCCGTCATTGACGCGATTCAGAACAAAGTCACCGAGGCGACAACCGACAACGCCAAACAAGCCGAGCAGGAGTGGCAGCGCGCGGCAAAGTCGCGGCAAATGGTCGCTCTGTCGGCGGCACCTGCCATTAACGTAAAGCCGGTCGTGGGCGGCATCGAGATCGCGGTACGCTACATTACCCGCGCCAACGAACGCTATCAGTTGCGCGCCAAGCTTTATCAGGTGGCCGTGGAGCTGCTGGGCGGCAAGAGCGTACAACTTCCAGCGTCCCCGAATCCGGTGCCTTCTTCCTGAGGGCGGCAGTTGATTATTCGGCCTTGCTTCGGGCGCGGACTTGTTCCGAGGTCAGACCGTACAGCGGCGGAGTGGGTACACCGAGGATTCCGAGATAAAGATAAATCTGTCCGCGATGATGGATTTCATGCTCGGCCATCAAGCGTAGCCATTTCCATTTCGTAATGCTCGCGCCGTCGGGTGTCTGGCATTTACGCTGCAAATCTTCATCGCTCAGTTTCCGGAAGATTTCCATGGATTCCGCGTGCAGCCGCTCCATGAAAGCGATGATGTTTTCATAGCCGTCGGCCAGTTCTTTGCCATGCGTTGTGTAACGGCTCGGGTGGCCTTCTAGCGTTTCCGCCCAAATGAGCCGCTCCGCTACGGCGATGTGCCGTAGCAAATCGCCCAGCGTGAATTTCCCCGCCGCATAGGTCCAGTCCAGCTTGTCCGATGGAATGCAACGCGCCACGCGCCTGGTGCGCTCGCGTATACTCTCCCAATAGTGCAGGAACGGTTGAATGGTGCGGATTTCCATGGCGTCCTCGCGCGAAACCATATTGCTTCACCAAAAGCTTAGCGCAAGAGCTGGCGCGCGCGGATAGCAGAGACCGTGGCCCCAGTGTAGAGCAGCGCGAGCAGTGCGTATCCTGCTACCAGCCCCGCTCCTTGAGCGACCCAGCCCAGCGCGGCGCTCATCAACAGCTGCACTACGGTAGTGAGGATCGCCATCGCCGATTGCGTTCGTCCCATGAAATGCCGTGGCACGATGCTCATCAAGGAAGACTGCGCCACGACTCCGCCCAGCGCGCGGCAAAATCCAAACAGGATTTGCATTATCACCGCGCCAACGAGAAACGCGACGAACGGTGTCGCCATGTGGCCGGCGGCGAGTCCGGCGCACGCGGCGACATACAGCGGCATGCGCAATCCTTGCGGCAACTGGCTGGCCATCAAGCCGCCACCGATGGCTCCGATCGCCCAGCCTGCTTCGAGAAACCCCAGACCTCGCGGGCCGGAATGTAAAATGTCGTTTGCCAGCGCCACCAGCACCACGTTGGCGCTTACCACTCCGGCCATCATGATCGAGTGTGTGACGCCCAGCGCGCGCACCAGCGGCTGCTGCCGCAGGTACGCGAAGCCCTCTTTCATGTCCGCGTAGACGGCGAGCGAGAGGCCCGCTTCCGCTACTTCCGGATTCTCTCCCGTTTCAAGCGCTTCGGCGGTGGCTTCGGTCGTTTCATTGTATTGGCGCGGATATTTTTGGCTTTCACGCGGGGAAACATAGCCGCGGCGGACTTGGTAGAGGCAGAACGCCGAAAAGAAATAAGTCAGCCCATCGATGAAGAGAATTCCCTGGAGGCCCGCGGAATTGTAAAGAAAGCCGACGAAAGCGCCGGCGATGAGCATTCCGCTCTGCACCCCGACCAGCACAGCGGCATTCGCCCCGGTGAATTGGCTTGGCGGAATCACTTCCTGCACCAGCGCGTTCACGGTGGCCCAATACATCGCCGAGCCGGTGCCGGTAATCAGCGTCATGGCGTAGAGATGCCAGAGCTGCAGATGCCCGCGCCAGGCAATGTAAGCGGTGGCCAGGACGAAAAAACCGCGCGTTAGATCGAGCAGCACGCCAAGGTAGCGGCGGTCAATGCGATCGATCAGCACTCCGCCGAGGAACGGGACGAACAAGCCGGGCAAGGTCATCACGATCACTTGGCCGCTGACCTTCACGGTCGAGTGCGTGGCTGCCACGATGTACCAGCTGACGCCCGCGAAGTTCATGCCGCTGCCGAAGAGCGACACGAACATGGCGAAGAAAAAATAGCGGAAGCCGCGCTGCGCCCAGATCAGCTTCCAGTCCACGGTATGTGTTGTAGCGGTTGTCATGGGGCCTACTAGCTTACTATTGTGGTTACCGGGCAGGTGGCGCAGCTATTCCCGCCTGTAGGAAAGTCCGAACCGGCAAGTTGGAGGGTTTCCATGGGGAACGAAGCGCCATGCCGCGCGCAATTCGGTAAGCAGGAGTCGGAAGGAAAGGCCTTGCTGGAAACCAGCGAGATTCTCTTTCGCGGCGCGTTTCGGCTGAAAATTCCTTTCGCCACGATTGAATCGGCCAAGGCCGTGGACGGCGAACTGCGTTTAGAGACTAGGGAGGGGCTCGCGGTTTTTCATCTCGGCGCGACCGCCGAAAAGTGGTGCGACAAGATACTTCATCCCAAATCGCGTATCGAAAAACTCGGTGGGAAGCCTGGTGCGAGAGTTTCTTTGCTTGGCGGCTTCGATGGGGAATTTCTTGCGGAAATAGGCGTGCTCACTAAGTCCGTGAGCCAAGGGAAGGTTCGGACAGATACGGAGTGCGTCTTTTTCGCCGCTGATTTGAAGAAAGATCTCGGAGCTTTACCAAAAATCGCCAAATCCATGAAAGGCGCGGCCGCTCTCTGGATCGTCTATCCCAAGGGCCAAAAACAAATCACCGAGATGGATGTTCTCGCCGCCGGCCGCAAGGCCGGGCTGAAGGACGTGAAAGTCGTCGGTTTTTCCGCGACGCACACGGCATTGAAATTCGTGATTCCACTCTCCGAGAGATGAGACTTAACGATCCATCATTCGTTCTGCGCAAGGCACCGAGCCGACGGCGGCGATTCTCCGCCGCGTCGGCCGGAACGAAGACGCGATGCGCCGCTACCGGCGCGAGTTCTCCGGTGGGCGGCGCCAGCGCATCGGCATGGCTCGCCCTCTGGTTCTTCCTTCCAAGCTCATCGTCGCCGACGAACCCATCCCCGCCCTCGATGTCTCCGTCGGCCGCGCAAGTTCTCCTGCTCTTAGAGGAGCTCATAGCGCGAATTCGCGCTCACCTATCGTTTCATTTCGCACGCTTTGCCCGTGGTGGCCAGATCGCCACGCCCATCGCCGTCATGCGCGCCGGACAATCCCTGGAAGTGGGTGAAGCCGAGCAAGTCCTCCAGCAGCCCAAAAACGACTACCTCCGCGAATTCCTCTCCGCCGTGCCCGAACTCCCCGCCGCTTGAGCTCCGGCCTTACACTTTCAAAAACTTTCAACTTTCGACTGTTAACTTTTTTTCTCCCGCGCTAAAATCCTCCCACTGAAATATTTTCCGGTTCTCGCGCGTAGTCCCAATCAGAAAGTAGTGCTACGCAACCTTGTGATGGAGGAGTCCTCGATGGCTACAATCCCTGCTCCCGCGCCGGAGACGCAAGCTTCTCTTAGTGCGTTCGCCCGGGTTATCGGCGTTTTCTTTTCGCCCGGAAAGACTTTTGAAGACATTGTCAGAAAACCTAGCTGGGTGCTTCCCCTTGTGCTGACCACCATTCTCAGCCTCGGCGTCAGCTTTTCGATCAACCAGCGCATCAACTGGCGCGAATTCATGAGTCAGCAAATCGAGAAGAGTCCCCGCGCCGCGCAGATGTCGGCCGAACAAAAACAACAGCAAATCGAAGGCGGCGCCAAATTCAGCCCGCCATTTACCTACGCGATTGGCTTGCTGGGCCCGGTCTTCTTTGGGCTGATCATCTCTTTGGTGATGTGGGGAGCGTATAGCCTGCTTGGCGGCATTAGCACTAACTTCTCCACGGCATTCGGCATAACCGCTCACGCTTTCTTGACCGGACTGGTCAGCAGTCCGCTCTTCATTTTGATTCTGTATCTGAAACCTTACGGCACCGCCGACCTCGACAACCCCGTGGCTGCGAATCTAGCCGCGCTCTTGCCCGATGAATCGGCAAAGTGGCTGGTGGCACTCTGCAAATCGATGGACCTCTTTACGTTCTGGACGCTCATTCTTCTCGCCATGGGCTTCGCGGCCGTGAATCCCAAAAAACTGAAGGGCGCCAAGTCCTTCACCGTGGCTTTCACGCTCTGGGCTGTTCTGGTTGTGTGCCGCGTTGGGTGGGCGTTCATTTTCTCCTGATACACTGGAAGCGGGCAGGCATTCTTGCTTGTCCACTTTTCAGGTCCAGTCAGAGATGAATTTTTCCTTCGAAGTCTCGAAGACCGACCCCACCGGCGCCCGCCGCGGCCGCCTCACCACGCCTCACGGCACCGTCGAAACTCCGTTCTTCATGCCCGTGGGCACGCAAGCCACCGTCAAGGGCCTCACCCAGGAAGTTCTCGAAGAACTCGGCGCGGAAATCCTCCTCGCCAACACCTATCATCTCTATCTGCGCCCCGGTCACGAACTTGTCCGTAAGCTCGGCGGCTTGCACAAATTCATGTCCTGGCCCCAGGCCATCCTCACCGATTCCGGCGGTTTTCAAGTTTTCAGCCTTTCCGAGCTTCGCAAAATCACCGATGAAGGGGTGCGCTTCCGGTCGCATCTCGACGGTTCCGAACATCTCCTTACGCCGGAAAAAGCCGCCGAAATTCAGCTCGCGCTTGGCTCCGACATTGCCATGGTCCTCGATGAGTGCATCGAAACGCCCGCGCCACGCGAAAAAGCCGAAGCCGCGCTCAAGCGCACTTCCGAGTGGGCCAAGCGAGCCCGCCATTATTTTCTGGAATACGCCCAGCGCAACGGCGATCTCCGCCAATGGCAATTCGGCATCGTGCAAGGAGCGACTTTTGCCGATTTGCGTCGCGAAAGTGCGCGCCAGCTTCGCGACCTCGATTTTCCCGGATACGCCGTTGGCGGCCTGGCCGTCGGCGAACCTCACCAAATCACTTGCGAAATGGCCGCGGAAGCCACCGCGCTGCTTCCCCAGGATCGCCTTCGCTATCTCATGGGCGTCGGGCGCCCCGAGCAAATCGCCGACTACGTCGCGCTGGGCATCGACATGATGGATTGTGTTCTGCCCACGCGCGCCGCTCGCCACGCCTGCCTCTACACGAGCGAAGGCCGCGTTCTTATCAAGAACGCACGCTACTCCCAAGACCAGCGTCCCATTGATCCCGAGTGTAGTTGTTCCGTTTGCCGCCGCTACACCCGCGCCTATCTTCGTCATCTCTTCGCTGCGGGCGAACTCACCGCCGCCATCCTCGCTACCCTCCACAACGTCCACTTTTACCTTGACATAATGCGGCAAATCCGCAAAGCTACGGAGTTTGGGAACCTGGCGAATTTCTCGTCCGAGATGCACGCGCGCTATGCTGCGGGACCGGCCTGAACAATGCTGTAGCTCAGGCCTTTAGGCCTGAGGTTGTTTCGAGGCAAACCGCGCGCGAGCCATCCGCGGGGCACCAAAACGAATCGCATGGAAGTCGGTTAGGCAGGAGCGCGGGTGATTTTGTCCGCGGCATGGTGTTTCTATTTTCCGAAAGGCGAATTGTGCGGGTTAGCTTCTCGGGAGCTTTCGATTTAAGAGGTTTTACTAAGAACGAAGCACTAACAACTTAGCACTGAGAGCTGGGTCGAAAATGGTAGCAGCAATAATTTTTCAGGCGGCAGGCGGCGGGGGCTTCGGCGGCTTCTTGATCCCCCTCGGTCTCATGTTCGCCATCATGTATTTCATGGTGATCATGCCCCAGCAGCGCCAGCGCAAGAAAGTTCAGGAAATGCTGGGCGCCATCAAGACCGGCGATAAGATCGTCACCAGCGGCGGCATCTATGGCACTATTAACGGTATCGATGGCGATTCGGTCATCTTGAAGATTTCTAGCGAACCGCAGGTTAAAATTCGCATCTCGCGTGCGGCGATTGCACAGGTGGAGGCATCAGAAGATGCAAAATAAGCCCATCCTTCGCCCGGCTAGGCGCCTTACATTCTGACCATGAACCCTAATCTGAAGTGGAAAGCTCTGTTCATCATCGCCGTCATTCTGTTCTGTATCTATTTCCTTATCGGCTACCCGACGTTCCCCACGTCGGTCGCCCAGATGAAGGATAATTTTTCCAAACAGATCAAGCTCGGCCTCGACCTCCAAGGCGGCACGCACCTGATCCTCCAGGTCCAGGTCCAGGAAGCCATTGCGCAGGAGACGGACACCACCGTCGACCGCCTCGCCACTCTTCTGCGCTCAAAAAATATTCATTACGATGAAGTACGGCGCATCGACGACAAGCACCTTCTCGTGCGCAACGTGGATTCTTCTCAAGTCTCGGATTTTCGAGACCTAGTCACCCAGCAGTACACGAATGTCTGGGATCTTTCTCCCGCCGTCGGCGATCCCAATGGCTACACATTGACGATGCGCCCCAGCGCCCAAGGCCAAATCGTGGAATCGACGATGACGCAGTCGATTGAAACCATTGCTCGCCGCATCAACGCCCTGGGTTTGACCGAGCCCACCATTCAGCCCCGCGGCGGCCGCAATCTCAATGAAATCCTCGTTCAGCTCCCCGGAGTTGGAGACCCTGGTGAAGCCAAAAGAGTGATTCAGGCCGGCGGACAATTGGAATTAAAGCTAGTCGAAGATCCGCAAACGTTTCCGACACAAGCGGCGGCCCTGGCAGCCCACGGTGGCATACTGCCGCCGGGCACCGAACTTGTCCCTGGCCGCTCGGAGACCCGCAGCCCCTCAGGGGCATTCGACACCAGCGAAACCTGGTATGTGCTGAGCCGCGCGCCGGCAGTCACTGGCCGCGACCTGCGTAGCGCCGTCGAGAATCGCAACGCTTCCAATCCGGGCATGTGGCAGATTAATTTCACGCTCTCGCCGGACGCCGCGCGGCGCTTCGGGCCCTTCACGCAGAATAACCTTGGCCGCCAGATGGCCATTGTTCTCGATCATCGCGTGACTTCCGCGCCCACCATCCAAGGCCGGATCGAGGACAACGGCGAAATCACCGGCAACTTCAGCCAGGAATCCGCTCATGAGTTGGCTCTGACCCTTCGTGCCGGCGCTCTCCCCGCCTCCATTAAATATCTCGAGGAGCGCACCGTCGGCCCGTCCCTTGGCGCCGACTCCATCCGCCACGGAGTCCAGGCTTCCGTTCTCAGCCTCGTCGTGGTGATGCTTTTTATGCTCGTCTATTACCGCCTCTCCGGCGGCAATGCCGTGCTCGCTCTGATCCTGAACCTCGTCATTCTTTTGGCGGTTCTCGGCCTTTTCGGGGCGGTGCTCACGCTGCCCGGCATCGCCGGAGTTATCCTGACCATTGGTATGGGCGTGGACTCCAACGTTCTGGTCTTCGAGCGCATCCGCGAAGAACTGCGCAATGGCAAATCTGCCGCCGCGGCCGTCGATGCCGGCTTTGACAAAGCCTTCCTGACCATCATCGACACGCACGTCACGACCGTCGTTTCCGCCTTTTTCCTGTTCTTGTTTGGAACCGGTCCGATCCGCGGTTTTGCGATCTCCCTGACGATCGGTCTGATCGCCAACGTTTTCACCGCGATCTACGTCTCGAAAACAATTTTCCAGTATCACCTGACAAAGATGGACCGTCAGGCCGAATTGAGTATTTAGGTCGTATTAGGACGGTTGGGGCGAGTGTCCCACTCAAACGCAAACGAGTGGGCGGTGGGTTCTCGGGGTGATTTTCCTCTACCTTTGTAGAGGTCTTTTCGCCGGGAACATTCCATCTCCCTCGGTGTCTAAAGAAGGGAAGTAAAGGCCGCATGATCGAGCTCTTCAAACAGCCCAATCTGGATTGGATGGGCAAAGCCAAGTATTTCTATGCCTTAAGTGGCATTCTTCTCCTCGCTGGGTGGACTTCGATTATCTTTGGTAGCGGGATTCGCTACGGAATCGATTTCAAAGGCGGCACCAACGTGGAGGTTAGCTTCGCCCAGCCTCCCAACCTCGACAAGATCCGCAGCGGCCTTGCCGCTCAGGGCCTTGGCAACACCGAAATTCAGACCATCCATGACATCGCCAATCCCACTTCCAACGAAGTCGTCATTTTTGTGGAAGGCAAGGGCCAGGACGATGCGGCTCTCCAGGCCAGCAGGGAGAAAGTGCTGACGGCTCTGAATGCCACCTTTGGAGTTTCCGGAGCCGATTTCAATTCCGCGACGCCCGCTTCGCTTGCCGCGTTTCTTGCCGAAAAGGATCCCCTGCTCCTCGCCGTCAACGCCGGTGACCGCTACCAGCAGCTTGCCAAGAAACTTCTCGACTACCGCAACAAAAATTCCAATGGCGTGCTCACCAATTTCGATGAACTCTCGAAAGTCGATGGCGTTACCGCCCCCGTCCTGGCCGCGGTAAAAAAGAGTTACGCCCTTAGTCCTTTCACGATTGCCGGCGGCGCAGTGGTCGGCCCCAAGGTCGGCGCCGAGCTTCGCCAGCAGGCGATTTTAGTTACCCTCTATGCTTTGGCAGGCATGCTGGTATATATTGCCTTCCGATTCGAGTGGGTTTACGGCGCAGCCGCCGTTCTGGCCGTGTTTCACGACGTGCTGATCACCTTGGGGTTTTTTTCGTTGCTGCATTTCGAGATTTCTCTCACGGTTATCGCCGCCATGCTCACGCTAGTCGGTTATTCGATGAACGACACCATCGTCATCTTCGATCGCATCCGCGAGAACAATCGTTTGCTGCGCAAGGAATCGTTTGCTGACGTGGTCAACAAGTCCATCAATCAAACTCTTTCGCGAACGATCTTGACCAGCGGTCTGACTTTCCTTACCGTGCTCGTCCTGTTCCTGATGGGCGGCCAGGTGCTTCGTGCTTTCTCCTTTGCTCTGGTGGTAGGGATTGTGGTAGGAACGTACTCCAGTTTTGGTATTGCTGCTCCGCTCGTCGTCGCCTGGAATCGCTGGCGCGGACAGGGCGTGGCGGCAGGCACCGGACCCGCAGCCGGCAACAAAGCCCGCAGTGGCGAGAACGTCGCCGGACGTCTTGCTCCTGCCGGGAGGAGGTAGGACTCATGTTCGAAGAAATGGTGATTTCGAGCCCGAATCCCAAGAAGACAAACAAACCTTGGACCATCGTGGTTTCGATGCTGTTCCAATGCTTGTTTCTCTTTATTCTGATTCTCATTCCTCTGATCTATACCGAGGCGCTCCCCAAAGCGATGATGGCTACCATGCTCACCGCCCCGCCGCCTCCGCCGCCACCTCCGCCCCCGCCAGCGGCGGTACAAGTGGTCCACGTCAAGCCGCAGGCCCATTTGATGGATGCTGGCAAGCTCATTCAACCGAAGGTCATCCCCCATGACATAAAGATTATTAAGGAAGACGCTGAGCCCGATGTTTCCACGGGCATGAGCGGCGGCGTCCCTGGCGGCGTTGCCGGTGGCTCCATGGGCGGTGTGCTCGGTGGCGTCATCGGAGGCATGGGCGCGGCGCCTGCCCCGCCGAAGCCGAAGCAGACTGGTCCTCTTCGCGTCGGCGGCAACGTCCAGTCGGCGCGCATCATCAACCGTATTCAGCCGATGTATCCGCCGCTGGCTCGCCAGACCCGTATTTCCGGCACCGTGCGTCTGCACGCCATCATCGGCAAGGATGGTACGGTCCAACAGCTTGAAGTCATGAGCGGCCATCCCTTGTTGCAGCAGGCCGCTTTGGACGCCGTCCGGCAGTGGCGCTATCAGCCGACACTTCTTAATGGCGAACCCGTGGACGTGGACACCACCATTGACGTGATTTTTTCTCTCAACCAGTAGTGCGGGCTGGCGTGCCGGTCGTGGGACAGGCGCGCCACTCCGGGTAGCAATTTCAGCAAACACTCTTGTTGACCCCCGCGGAACCAGGGTCACTTGAAACTTAAGGAGCAAACGAATGGTAGCTACTTTGTATCTTTATTCTGCCTTGATGCTGCAAGAAGCCACCACCAGCTGGGACCTTCGCAGCATGTTGCACTCGATGAGCACGCTCGCGCTCGTCGTAGTCTTCATCTTGTTCGTCCTTTCCATCTATTCTTTCGGTGTCATGATCGACCGCGCCTTGATGTACAGCGCGGCTAGAAAACAGTCGCGTGTCTTCGTTCAACAGGTTGCCGGCGCCCTCAAGGACGGGAAGCTCGATGAAGCCATTGCCATTGCCGAGCGCAACAAGAAGAGCCACATCGCCAAGGTGGTCGCCACCGGGCTTTCCGAATTCCAGTCCGCTTCACAGCAGGTTTCCGATTCCGACGTGATCGACGCCGCCAAGCGCGGTCTCGAGCGCTCCGTGGCCATCGTTCATGCCGAAATGAAGCGCGGCCTTTCGGCGCTTGCCACCATCGGCTCGACGGCCCCGTTCGTTGGCCTTTTCGGCACCGTGGTCGGCATCTTGAACGCCTTCAAGGGCATCGAGGCGAACAAAGCGACCGGCCTATCGGCCGTCGCCGGCGGTATCGCTGAAGCCCTGGTCACCACCGCCTTCGGCTTGCTCGTGGCCGTCCCCGCCGTCTGGGCTTACAACTATTTCACCAACAAAGTGGAAGCCTTCGACGTCGAGATGGACAACTCTTCCATGGAACTCATCAACTACTTCATCCTGCGCCGCGGCGCGAAGAAGTAACCGACCATGGCTTACAAGCCACAAGCCGGTGCCCAGATGGCGGCCCCCAACGTCATTCCCATGGCCGACATCATGCTCGTCTTACTGATTATCTTCATGGTGGTCACGCCCATGTTGCAGAAGACTCATCAGGTGGACTTGGCTCCCACCAACAATCCACACGAGATGAAGGACGCCGACAGGGACGACGCCATCGTCATCGCCATCAGCAGTGATGGTTCCGTCTTCCTCGGCAACAACAAGATCCAGAAGGAAGACATCACCGGGCAGATTAAAGACCGCCTCTCCAATCGCCTGGACAAGATCGTATACGTCAAGAGCGACGCCCGCGCCAAGTATGGCCGCGTCGTCGAGATTGTCGATGAAATCCGCTCTGCCGGTGTCGATCAGCTGGGTCTGCTCACCCAGAAGAACCAGAGCGCTAAGTCCACTCCTCCTCCGCCACCCGCGGATTGAGGACCGCAATACCGCGTTTGTTTGTGCCGTTCGTTTGCTGATTTTTTAGGCCGCGCCGGATCCCACCCGGCGCCGTTTCTTGGCCCGCGGAGCCGCTCTATCCCGGGCCGTTAGGAGACTCGCTATGGGGATGGATGTTGGAGGAGAAAGCGGAGGATCGCTCTCGTCGCCCAATGTGGTGCCACTGATCGACATTCTGCTCGTGCTGATCATTATTTTCATGGTCATCACTCCGCTCACGCCGAAGGGCCTGGACACGCTCGTTCCTCAGCCCTCGCCGAACCAGCAGCAAAACGTCGAACTCGAGAACAAAACCGTGGTCGTCCAGATTGCCAACAATGGCAAACTCAAAATCAATAACGAGGACACTACCTGGGATCGTCTTGGCCCGCGTATGGAAGAGATCTTCAAGGAGCGCGCCGAGAAAATCGCTTTCGTCAAAGGCGACAACGATGTACTGTTCATGGACGTCGCCCGCGCCATCGATATCATGCGTGGCGCCGGCATTGATAAGATTGGTTTGATTACCGCCAAGCTCGAAGCGGGCCAATAGTTTCAACACTTTGTAAAGGTGGGGGTTTGTTTACCCTCTAAGGGGCCCACCCGTTCTCGCTAGATGTGAGAGTCCTCCTCGCGGGGCAGTTGCCCGATAAGCGGCCTTTGTTAGGGCCGCCTAAAGCGTCGGTCGTCTTAGGGCCGCCTAAAAGCGAGGTGGATTATGGGAATGTTAGTTGGCGCGACGCGCAGTGTCGTCTCGGAAATGAACGTCGTTCCCTTGATCGATATCCTGCTGGTGCTGCTGGTGATCTTCATGATCATCCCGGCGTACTCCGTGGGTGAGAAAGCGCTGCTTCCCGAGCCTTCGATGGCCAAGGATTCGCCGCCGCCGATCGATGTGGTCGTCATTCAGGTTCTGGCGGACGGCACGCTCAAGATCAATCAGGACCCGGTCGCTTTTGTTCAGCTGGGCCCCCGGATTGAGGAAATTTTCAAGCAGCGCGCGTCACACGTCGCGTTCATCCGCGGCGATCAACCGGTCGAGTTTGGTGTGGTGGCCAAGGTGATCGATGTCATGCACACCTCGGGAATTGCGTCAGTCGGATTGTTGACGTCGGACCTGGAAAAAAGCTTCTGACAGTTATAGTATGCCCTTCGCAGGGCGGACGTGAATATCCGGGCGCTGGCCCCGGCAATCTTGGGGTCACGCACAGCAGGGATGGATGCTTCGATGACTTATGCATCATCGGTGATCAGGGCCAGTTCAACTCGGCGGCTCTCCGGCTTGTTGGTCCTCGTCGTTCTGGCCACAGTTGTTTCCGGCTGCAGCAAATTGCAAGCCCGCGATGCGCTGAATAAAGGTGTCGGCGCGTACAAGAACGCCCAATACGACACGGCGATCGAGTTCTTCAAGAAAGCGCGCGACCTCGATCCCAATTTGATGAACGCGCGTCTCTACTTGGCTACTGCTTATGCCAGCCAGTACATTCCCGGCGCGCCATCCGATCAGAATATGGCGCTCGGCAATCAAGCCGTGGCCGAATTCAAGGATGTTCTCTCCATCGATCCCAATAATCTCAGCGCCACCGATGGCATCGGCTCCATACTCTTTCAGATGGCGGGCACTCCCTACGATCCCAAGAAGTTCGAGGAGTCCAAGTCCTACCATCAAAAGCACATCGAACTGAAACCCACGGATCCCGAACCGTACTACTGGATCGGCGTCATCGATTGGACGCTCGCTTTCCGCGCCAATGGCGAATTGCGTGCCGCCTACAACAAAGAGCACATCAACAAGCAAGTCCGGGATGATGATCCGCTGCCCCCGGCGGTCCGCACGGATTATGCCGCGAAGTATGGCCCCATGGTGGATGAAGGCATCGCCAGTCTGAAGAAAGCCATTGAACTGCGCCCGGATTATGACGATGCCATGGCTTACCTGAACCTCCTTTATCGCCGCAAGGCCGATATGGTCGAGTCCGCCGAGGAGCGCGCCAGCTTGAAGAAGCAAGCCGACGACCTCGTCGACAAGGTCAAGGAAATCAAGCAAAGGCGTGCCGAACAGCCTCAGACGGCCAGCTAATGGCCGCGCACAACTCGGCTCTCACGAATCGATTCTTCCCAGGGCGTCCCCACCGGACGCCCTTTTTCTATGTGCCGAGCATGGTCGACACCCTGGACGTGCAAGTCTTCTTCACAACCTGATGGACGTGAAGTGATAGCGAAGCGCAAAGGTGAAATAACATTCGCCGCGAGAAGATTGCCCGAAGAATCGCAACTTCAGCAGTGGCTATCAACTGATGTTTGGATGTCCTTCACGGGTAATTGCAAATCGGCTCTGCGGCTCACGGTTCGGAGCAACCTGTTACATCGAAGGCGGTTCACTCTGGGGCTCCCATTCATGGCCGCAAGCATGGCACTTCCCGCCCTTGTGGTTGACGGGAATAGGCACGCCTAGGAAAAAACCCGTATAGGCAATCTGTTTGTTCAATTCATCAAACGCAACATCCAGCGATCCGCATTTTGGGCACGCTGGTTGTGTGTAGTCTCCCACTCCCGTGACTTCCAGTTTCTCAGGAATACTCTGTTCCAGGACTTTCCTGGCCGTCTCTGCATCCTCCTCACGAACCAGCAATTTGATGCCGCCGACCAAATTCGAGTAAAACCAATCCAGCCTCACGAGATTCTCATCGCTTAAAAACGACTCGATACCCGCCGAATCCAGCATGCTCTCGGCGACCATCGCTTCCGGCATGGCGCCGTACCGCCCGATGACAACCGGTCCCGGTCTTGCGCCTCCCCGACCGGAAGCCTCCGCCGCCGCTGCCGTTGCCGACGGCGCTTCCATCCCCCTGCCCAACATTTCCGACCGTAACGCCTCCCTCGCCAAGGGTGTCAGAGAGTCCGCGTCTCCCGCAATCTCTTCCAATTCTCCCTTCTCCATGCCCGCATACAACTCCGCCAGACGTTCCCGCTCTCGTCCTTCGTCGATTTTTCCCACAACGGGCGCATCATACTCCCGCCAGCGCCGCTCCTCCTACTTCTTCCAAGCGGTTCTCGCCCTTATTCTCAACTCTTTTGTTCTCAAGCGATTCCGAACTCTTTGCACGAAACACCCGATTGGGGGGGTAGCCACCCACCAATCGCTTGCTTCCCTACCTAACCTCCTTACTTCCACTCCTTCTCGCGGGGAGCGCCCCTTTGGCGTAAACTAGAACATGCCTTCGCCGAGCAACCTTCCGCTTAGCTTTAACCGCGACCGCGCGGTTCGTCAGCTCGACGCTCGCCTCGAGGAGCTTCTCGACAAGCTTCGCAAGAACCGCCCCTCCGAAGATCCCTGGATGATTCGTCGCGCTTACGAAATTGCCACCGAGCGCCACCGCG
Source organism: Candidatus Cybelea sp. (assembly GCA_035510055.1). Lineage (GTDB taxonomy): Bacteria > Acidobacteriota > Terriglobia > Acidiferrales > UBA7541 > Acidiferrum. The sequence goes on from DATKHV010000022.1 coordinate 18,435, forward strand.
ACCAGTTGCGCAGCTCCGGCGAACCCTACCTCTCTCATCTTCTCGAAGTTGCGCACATTCTGGCGGACATGCGTCTCGACTCCGTCGCTCTCACCGCCGCCATTCTCCACGATGCCATCGAAGACACCGAGTATCCCGTCTCCTGCATCGAGGAGCGCTTCGGCGCGGAGGTCGCCCACCTCGTCGAAGGCGTCACCAAAATCGGTCGTCTCAAAATGCTCGCGCCCGAAGCGCGCCAGGCCGAAACCGTTCGCAAAATGCTCTTGGCGATGGTCACCGACGTTCGCGTCGTGCTCGTCAAATTGGCCGATCGCCTCCACAACATGCGCACGCTCGAATATCTCGAGCCCGCCAAGCAGCAGAAGATTGCGCGCGAAACTCTGGACATTTACGCGCCCATCGCGCTCCGCTTGGGCATGAGCGTTGTTCGCGGCGAACTCGAAGACCTCGCTTTCCGCTATCTCGAGCCGGAAGCTTTCTTCGCCCTGCAAAAAGAAATCAGCGACAAGGCTCCTCAGCACAAAAAATTTCTCGAGGAAGTTCAAGCCACCATCCAGACCAAGCTCGTCGAAGCCGGCATCCCCGCCGAACTCGAAGCCCGCGTCAAAGGATTGCATTCCGTCCACCGCAAACTCGTTCGCCAGGAAACCGGGCTCGGCCAGGTTTACGATCTTCTCGCCATCCGCGTCATCACTGATTCGGAGCGCAACTGTTACGCCGCGCTCGGCGTCGTCCATCACATCTGGCGCCCCGTACCCGGCCGATTCAAGGACTACATCGCGATCGCCCGCCCCAATCTTTATCAGTCCCTGCACACCACGGTTCTCCACAGCGGCCAGCCCTTCGAGGTGCAAATTCGCACGCAGGAAATGCATCGCATCGCGGAAGAAGGCGTCGCCGCACACTGGAAATACAAATCCGGAAAGCCCGCTTCGGAAAACGACGACCAGCGCATCGTCTGGATGCGCCAGCTCATCGAATGGTCGCAGGAACTTCAGGAACCTGGAGAATTTCTCTCCACGCTGAAAGTCGACCTCGCGCCCGTCGAAGTTTACGCGTTTACTCCAAAGGGCCGGGTCCTCGAGCTTCCGCGCGGCGCCACTCCCGTCGATTTTGCGTACCTGGTTCACACCGAAGTGGGGCACCAGTGCGTCGGCGCGAAAGTGAACGGCCATATGGTTTCGCTGCGCCATGAAATCGCCAGCGGCGACGTCGTCGAAATTCTCACGCAAAAAGGCCATCACCCCAGCCGCGATTGGCTCAGTTTTGTTAAGTCTTCCTCGGCCAAAAGCAAGATTCGCCACTGGATCAACGAGCAGGAACGCCAGGAAGCCATGGACATGGGCAAACGCCTGCTCGAAAACGAAGCACGTAACTTCGGCCGCAGCCTCAAGAAAATTCCCGAAGCCGACGTCCTTAAACTCGTTTCCGATTACGGTCTTGCCAAAGTGGAAGATCTTTACGCCGCTGTGGGTTTCGGAAAATATTCCGCCCGCCAGGTTCTGGCCCGCTTGCTGGGCGAACCGGAAAAAATCGAGGAGCCCGAAACTGCGGACGCCAAGCCCACTCTCGTCAAGACCGTAAAGCGCATGCTGGGGTTCGGCGAAGCCCCGCTCGTCGTCAAAGGGCACGACGACTTGCTGGTTTACCGCGCCAAGTGCTGTAATCCCATTCCCGGCGACGAAATTGTCGGTTACATCACGCGCGGACGCGGCGTCGCCGTCCACACTCGCCAGTGTCCCAACGTCCAGAACCTCATGTACCAGACCGAACGCCGCATCGCCGTCGAGTGGGGCGGCGAATCCGAGGCCAAGTTTCCCGTTCAGCTCACCATTCGCGCGCGCGACCGCGCCGGGCTTCTTGCCGACATCACCGCCGTGATCAGCGGCGCCGGGTCTAATATTCACAATCTGGAAAGCCGCCCCGATCGCACCGGAACCAACGCACGAATCGACGCCAACCTCGAAATCGCCGACAAGCGTCAGCTGGAAACCATCCTCGTCAATCTCCGCAAAGTCTCTGGTGTTCTCGGCGTCGAACGCGTCTATCAACCTGGCCAATAAATGAAGCACCATCACCATTTCCGCGCTGCGCCGCTGCGCTCCGCGGAGCGTTTCGGCATTCGACTCGCCGTCATCGCCGCGCTCGGCGAAAATTCACCGCCGCTGAAGATTTGTTTTTCCCTCTGTCCAGGCGCGCGATTTTCAGGACCTGTCCTTTAGCACGGGTATCTGCGACAACACACCTCCGGAGCCTTCTTTGTAGCTCCCGCTACAATGAAGGTATGCGGTCGAAACTCATGCTTCTCGGTGTGGTTGTCCTCTTCCGCGTCAGCGGATGCGACAAGCATCCGCTGACGGATTATCGCCCCCTCGATCAGGCGGGGATGTGGTCCAGTAACGTGGAGCAACTGAAAGCATTGAATACCTCGGATACCGAAGTCGCGCAACTCGTAAAGTTGAAGCAAGCCGGAATCGGCGACGATACTTGCATAACGCTCATTAATGAAGCGCACCAGCGCAAGCACTTGTTTACGAGCGCGGACTCCGCGATCAACCTCACGCACGCGGGCTACAGCGAGGCGGTCATTCTGGAAATCGCGAAAACGGATCAACTGGATATCATGAGCGGAGACGCCGTGATGTTGCGGCTGGTGGGGCTATCCGATTCCGCCGTCGATTGGGTTTTGCACCGGAGATTAAAGGGCCAGGCCACCATGAGCAGCGCGGAAATCGGACGCCTGAAAAATACCGGACTCACCGAAAAACAGATTCTCGAGCGCATCAGCCACGGCATGACCGACGCGCAAGCCGACAAGGAAGCAGCGCTGCGAGAGGCTACCCGCAATCACGCGAACACGGGCTTCGTGCGAACAGGGGGCCGGCGCTCGCGCTAAATCCCCGCCGCTTCGTTTCGTTGGAATGCTCGGCGCTCGAGCTAATCTTCCACTCCGCGCTCTTAGCAAGCAATTCACCATCTGCGTTATGCTTGTTTCCGACATCAAATGAATTTTCGCTCCGCCGCGAAAGCGCCGCGGAAATAGCGCCGCCTGAAAAGGAGATCGCTCCCATGAGAGACGTGATTCTGACCGACCGGGGACCAAAACCCATCGGTCCGTATTCGCAGGCCATTCGCACGAACGGATTTTTGTACGTTTCGGGACAGGTGGCGCTTGATCCAAAAACGGGGGAGATGGCGGGAGCGGACATCCGCCAGCAAACAGAGAAGACTCTCGAAAATGTGAAGGGAATTCTGGAGGCGGCGGGCTTGAATCTGCATCACGTGGTGAAGACCACAGTATTCCTGAAGGACATGAACGATTTTGCGGCCATGAACGAAGTGTACGCCAAGTACTTCGCGTCGGCGTCTCCGGCGCGCTCGACAGTGCAAGTTGCCCGATTGCCGAAAGATGCCCTCGTGGAGATCGAAGTAATCGCCGCGGTGTAAGTGGCAGAATCGTTTTCAAGCTACGGGGATCCTTTCCGCACGCTTCTTGTATTCGCTACTTCTGCGTTCTAAATTCACGCTATTGCGGCTACGCCTTCATTCAAGGCTACTTGGTTTCCGCGAACCAGGCGTTCCTCCCCCGTATGTATTGGTGGGCGCGTCGTTCAGCGGATTCAATGTCCGCGTCTTCGCAGGGAAATACCTTCCAGAAGTTGCGGGGGCCGTTCTAGTGGATTCGGCACACGAAGACCAATACCGCTACGAACCGCGAGTCACGCTAGCTCCTTTCAACCGGCTTCCCAAGCCGATTCGAAATCTGCTTTGCGCGGGCGTGCCTTTAGCAGCCCGAGTCGGTCTAGTGCGGATCCTCTCGAAGACTTCC
>DATKHV010000023.1:0-114704 GCA_035510055.1 Candidatus Cybelea sp.
CCAGCCGCTCAGGAATGGCGCGTGCTAGAATTCCGGCTCCGCTTGGGAGGGAATGCGCATGCAAACACTCAGCGTGAAGACGGACCGGCGGACGCAGCTTGTGGATGTGACGGCACAGGTTCAGAGAGTGGTGGCGTCGTCCGGGGTGACTACAGGAACTTGCCATTTGTACGTGCCGCATACAACGGCGGCGATCACGATCAATGAGTGCGCGGACCCCGATGTCGCGAGAGATGTCGAGGGGGCGCTGGACCGGCTGATTCCGGCGACGGGGCCGTATCGTCATAGGGAGGGCAATTCGGACTCCCATGTGAAGGCGGTGCTCTTGGGCGCTAGCCAAGTCATCCACGTGGAAGGCGGCAAGCTGGCGCTGGGGCGCTGGCAGGGAGTGTTCTTCTGCGAGTTTGATGGTCCGCGGGAGCGGCGGCTGCAGGTGAAAGTTGTAGCTGACTGAACTCGGAACTCCGTGAGCAGTCCAATGGTTGGGTTAGCGGAAATGACTCATCATGACGACGTCGGTTTTGCGGCGGCCGCGGGAGAAAGCGAGTTGTCTTCCCTCGGGGGACCAGGCAAAGGCAAACATGTCGTCGGTGGCGAATTTTGTGACCTGAACGAGGGGGCCTCCGGCCAAAGGTTGCTCCCAGATATTGGTTGCGCGGTTGCGAGTCAGCAGGAAGGCAATGGCCTTGCCATCCGGAGTGAATTTTGCAGATTTCATCCCGTAGGGGGCATCGAAAGTGTGCAAGGGCGCCCCTCCGGTGGCGGACGCGACTACGAGCTTCGATAGCAAGCTCGTGCCTTCCACCTTCTGTATTCCATAAAGCACCAGCTTTCCATCACTAGTCTCGCCGGCGAGGCCGAACGGTATATCCAACTTGACCGGGGTGCCGCCTTCGATGGGAATGCGCCAAAGGGAGTTCTCGGCACCATACACGATGGATTTGGAGTCGGTAGTGCAAGCGCCGCCGCCCACAACACCACCTACAATAAGTTTCACCGAGTTGGAGCCATCGGCGTCGGCGCGCCAAAGTTCAAAGCTGGCCTGATGGAAGGAGCTGTAAACCACATGCTTGCCGTCGCGGCAAGCGGATAGGTACAAATGTGCATCGCGGTCATGAGTCAGCGGAGTTTCGCCGCTGCCATCGGAATTCAAGAGAATCCACTGGAATCGCGGGTTTGAGGCGGTGATGCGGTTCCCCACCCAATCGAGGCCAAGGCCAAGAGCCTCGCCAGAAGTAATTTGCTTGGGTTCCGAGCCGTCCCCCTTAGCCACCCAGATATCGCTTAAGGTGGCATCCTGGAGGGCAACCAGGGAATCGCCATCACCAGTAACGTCCAAACAACATAGATCGTAGTTGGCAAGGTCATTGGTAAAGCGAGAAGCTTCGCCGCGTGGATAGCTGACGAACCAGATCTGGCCGCGCCCGCTTTGATCATCGATGGTCATGGTCAGAAGGCCCTGACTATCGGGGAGCCACGCCACGGCGCGGGTACCGGTCACGAAAGAATGCAGGTCGCGCACCTCCCCGGTCTTGGCGGAAACGGTCTCGAGTACCCAGCGACTTTGGTTGTCCCGGGTTTCCGGGGAAACAAAAGCAAGATTCTTGCCGTCCGCCGACCAGGTGACTGTGGGCGAGCCGGCGCCGAAGCTTTTCCGGTCCACCAGCACGCGCTCGCCGCTGCCGTCGGCCCTGGCGATAAGTATCTGGTTCGACGGTGGATTGAGGATCCCGCGGACAAAGGCGAACTGCTGGCCATCCGGGGAAAACACAGGAGCGGAGTCGATGTCGCGGACCAACTGCTGGGGCGCTCCGCCCAAGGCGGGGATTTGGTAGAGGTAGCGGAAGTTGGTGGTGGATTTGTCGGAACGGACGAACATGATGTAATTGCCGTCGGGTGTGAAACTCAAGGCCACGAAACGAACCTGATCCGGGGGCAGCAACTGCACATGGCTTCCGGTGGCAAGCTGTTGCACCCAGAGGCTTTCCTGCTCGCCATCGTGGAGGACATAAACGATATAGCGGCGATCCGGGGAGAGGGCCGCCGCCCCAGCGTTTCCGGTGGTGGTGACCTGGGTAATTTGCATATTTTGCAGGTTGAAGGTGCGATGCCGGTCGTGCCAAAGATAAGCACCCGCGGCGAGCGAAAGGACGGCGACGGCGGCAAAGAGGGCATAAATGGCTTTGCGGCTCTTTGGCGCCGCCACGCTTGGCACGGATCTTGGCGCAGAGCGCTCGGCGGAACTGCCAGCGAACGGGACTTTGCCGGAGGAGGTATCGCGCTTCAGGCGCTTCAAGTCAGCGCGGAGATCGGAAGCAGTTTGGTAGCGCAGCTTGCGGTCTTTTTCAAGTGCTTTATCGAGGATGCGCTCGAGGTCTAAGGGAATCTGGGGATTTGCTTTGGAGGCCGGAACGGGGGCGCGATTGAGAATGGCCTCGTGGATAACGGCAGCGGTGTTGCCGGAAAACGCCAACTGGCCGGTGGTCATCTCGTAGAGGGCGGCGCCAAAACTGAATAGGTCGGTGCGAGGGTCCAGTTCTTCACCACGGGCTTGTTCAGGGGACATGTAGGCGACGGTGCCGAGGGTGGCTCCGGGACTGGTCAGAAAGTCGTCCAAAGTTTGCAAGGCCATGGTGGAGACGGCGACACCTTCGGCGACGCGGGGAGCCGGGGAAAGCTTGGCCAAGCCGAAGTCCAAGATCTTGGCGTGGCCGCGCCCGGTAACGAAGATGTTTGCGGGCTTGATGTCGCGATGGGTGATGCCTTGGGAGTGAGCGGCGTCCAGGGCATCGGTGATTTCCAGCGCCAGATCGAGCAACTGTTCGAGCGGCAGCGGCTTGCCATCGATGACGTGCTTTAGCGTATGGCCGTCGAGAAACTCCATGGCGATGAACTTCTCGCCTTGTTCTTCGCCAATTTCATAGACGGTGCAAATGTTTGGGTGATTCAGCGCGGAGGCGGCTTGCGCTTCGCGTTCGAAGCGGGCGAGAGTCTGCGGATCGCGAGCGACTTCGGGCGGGAGGAACTTGAGGGCCACGAAGCGGTGGAGCTTGGTGTCCTCGGCCTTGTAGACGACGCCCATCCCGCCGCCGCCCAGTTTTTCGAGGATGTGATAGTGGGAAATGTCGTGGATGAGAGCACCTCGCCGTGGGTTGGACTATAGCTGCGCGGTTGGGTAGTGGTCAACGGCGGGGATTTAGATGTAGAGGAAGAGTTGCGCTTATCGCGGGATTTGAGGCGGGGGTGTGCTAGAGTTTTCTGGTGATGAGGAAACTAGGGATTTACGTGCAGGTGCCCTTTTGCCAGACGAAGTGTACGTATTGCAATTTTCACACCGGGGTGGTGGCTAGTAGCAGGTTTGCACCTTATGTGGAAGCGGTTTGCGGGGAGATTCGTGGGTTTCGGGAGTTGTTGAGGGGCGCGGGGGTGGAAGAGCCAGGGCGTTTGGGGCCGAGCGGTGTTGCGTCCCAAGTGGACGAAAACGTGATTGCTGGCGAGCGGCTGGTTGTGGATACGGTTTACATTGGCGGGGGGACGCCTAGTTTGCTGGACCCTGGCCATTTACGCGACGTTTTGGATGCGATTGCGGCTACCTTCGTGGGAGATATTCGAGAGGTGACCTTGGAGGCGGACCCGGAGACGGTGGAGGCGTGGAAGGCTGGAACTTGGGTGGGGGCGGGGATTAACAGGGTTAGTTTTGGGGTGCAGTCGTTTGTGGATAAGGAGTTGGTGGCGGCGGGGCGGATGCACCGGCGGGCGGATATTTACCGGGCGGTTCCGATTTTGCGGGAGGCGGGGATACCGAATATTAGTTTTGATTTGATTGCGGGGTTGCCGCACCAGACAAAGCAGAGTTGGCGGCAGTCTTTGGAGGAGTTGGCGGGGTTGGCGCCGGAGCACGTTTCGGTTTATTTACTGGAGATTGATGAGGGGAGCCGGCTGGGGAAGGAGTTGCTGCTCGGTGGTGGGAACTACAGCGCCGGAGCGGTGCCTAGCGAAGACGAGATGGCCGAGTTTTATGAGATGGCGCAGGAGACGCTGGGGGCGGCGGGGTATCATCACTACGAGATATCGAACTGGGCGAAGCCAGGATTTGAGTCGAAGCACAATTTGAAATATTGGCGGCGGGAGCCGTACTTGGGATTTGGGGCCGGGGCGCATTCGTTTTCCGGCGTGGAACGGTGGGCGAACGCGCATGATGCGGCGGCTTATGTAGCGGCGGTCGAGAGTGGGCGATTGCCGGTGGAGCAGCACGAGAGGTTGACGGCGGAAAGGGCGCTGGAGGAGGAATTGTTTCTAGGGTTGCGGCAATTGGAGGGGATTGATCTTGCGCGCATTGAGCGGGACTACGGCGTTACGCTGTCCGGACGATTCGGACCACTGGCATCGGCTGGCTTCCTGGAGCGCGATGGGAGCTTGGTGCGGCTTGCTCCGGCAAAGTTGAGTGTCTCAAATGAGGTGTTTGTGGAATTGATGAGGTAGAAAAAAAGCGAGGTAAACCTAGAGACGCAGAGAGCGCAGAGTAAACCAGTGAAAACAAACGGAAAAAGGATTTTACCGTAGAGATCGCTCCAGGACACAAAAGGCCCGAAGAAAAGTGATGGGGAAAAAGCAGATTCCTCGCTGGTGCTCGGAATGACAACATGAGGGGCCGAAATTCATTAGGAGCCGAAGTACGGGAATGTGAGAAGGGGAAAATATGAGTTATACGGTGGCGAAGGGGAATCAGCGGGTGGATCCGGATCAGGTGGGGGAGGCGGGAAAGATTCCGGAGGGGGTGGTGGACCTGCGGAGCGATACGGTGACGCGGCCCACGGCGGAGATGCGGAGGGCGATGGCGGAGGCGGAGGTCGGGGATGACGTGTACGGAGAAGACCCGACGGTTAATCGGCTGGAGAAGCGGGCGGCGGAGATTTTTGGAAAAGAGGCGGCGCTGTTTGTTCCCACAGGGTGCATGGGGAACCTGATTGCGATTAAGGTGTGGACGCATCATGGCGACGAAGTGATTTGCGAGGAGCGTGCGCACGTGAATTTGTATGAATTGGCGTCGATGTCGGCGATTGCCGGTTGCATGCCGCGAGTGGTGCGCGGGGAAGAGGGGATTTTGACTTGGAAGCAGATCGAGGCGGTGATCCGGCCAAAGATTTATTACGATTCGCAGACCGCGCTGGTGTGCCTGGAAAACACCAGCAATATGGCGGGCGGAACGGTGTATCCGACGGCCCAGGTGGAGGACATTTGCGAACACGCGCACAAGATGGGGCTCAAGGTGCATCTGGATGGGGCGCGGATTTTTAATGCGGCAACGGCGCTGGGAGACCACGTAGCGGTGATGACGCGAAAAGTGGACTCGGTGATGTTTTGTTTGTCGAAAGGGCTCGGCGCTCCCGTGGGATCGATGATTGCGGGGACGAAGGCGTTCATCGAGAAGGGGCGGGTCTACCGTAAAATGTTCGGCGGGGGGATGAGGCAGGCGGGAGTGATCGCTGCGGCGGGGTTGCTCGCGCTGGAGAAGTCACCGGCGCGATTGCACGTCGATCATGAGAATGCCAAGCGGCTGGCGGAAGGGGTCGCGGAGATACCTGGCTTGACGATTGATCCGACGAAAGTGCGCTCAAACATTGTGATTTTTGATTGTTCAAAGACGGGAAAAACGGCGGTGGAATTGTGTGATGCGCTGCATCCGCACGGAGTGTGGGCGCAGGATACGGCGCTTTATTCGGTACGCGTGGTTACGCACTGCGACGTGGACGGGGCGGGGGTCGAGCGGGCGCTGGCGGTGCTGAAGGAAGTTGTCGCGAAGATGCAGCATGGAACCGGAGCCAGGGGCGTTTCACACGGATGAGAGTTGGAATACGGAGGAAAGGAAGAGAAAAACTCGGAATTACACGGAGTTCGCCTGGGGGGCACAGAGTTCGCGGAGAACAGGACGGAGGGCGGGGGCGTTCGTGTAGAATTGGAAGATAAGTGAAACTTTGGCTGCATATTGCCATTGCCTATAGGCTACCGAGGGGACCGTGGAATTCAGCTTCACCGAGGAACAGCAGCAACTGCGCCGCAGTGTGCGGGAATTCGCCGAAGGCGAAATCGCTCCACATGTGATGGAATGGGATGAAGCGTCGCATTTTCCGATGGAGATCATCCCCCAGCTAGGGGAGATGGGGCTGCTGGGCGTAATTTTTCCGGAACAATATGGCGGGGCGGGGCTGGGCTATGTGGAGTACGTGATAGCCGTTGAGGAATTGTCACGAGTAGACGGGTCGGTGGGGATCATCGTTGCGGCGCACAATTCGCTGTGCGGCAATCACATTTTCAAGTTTGGAAGCGAGGAACAGAAGAAGAAATATCTTGTGCCACTGGCGCAGGGAAAGAAAATAGGCGCATGGTCGCTGACGGAGCCCGAAGCCGGTTCGGATGCGGGCGGCACGCGAACCTCTGCCGTGCGCGATGGCCAGCATTGGGTATTAAACGGTGCGAAGACCTTTACGACCAACGGCCACTACGCGGATGTGTGTGTGGCGATGGCGGTGACGGACAAGTCGAAGAATTCGCACGGAATCAGCGCCTTCATTTTGGAAAAGGGCATGCCAGGATTCAGGCCAGGCAAGAAGGAAAACAAACTGGGATTGCGCGCCAGTGACACTTCCGAAGTGATTTTCTCGGATTGCCGAGTGCCTGCGGAAAACCTGCTGGGGTCGGAAGGCGAAGGGTTTGTGGGGAGCTTGAAGATTCTGGATGGTGGTCGAATTTCGATTGCGGCGCTGGGGCTGGGTATGGCGCAAGGAGCGTTGGAAGCGGCGACGAAATACGCGAAACAGCGGAAGCAGTTCGGGCAAGCCATCAGCGAATTTCAGGCCATCCAGTTCAAGCTGGCGGATATGGCCACACAGGTGGAGGCGGCGAGGTTGTTGGTCTACCAAGCGGCGTGGCTGGCGGATCGCAAGAACCTTCGATTCACGAAGGAATCCAGCATGGCAAAACTGTTTGCTAGTGAAGTGGCGGTGCGCGTAGCCAACGAGTGCGTGCAAATTCACGGCGGGTACGGATTCATCAAAGACTACCCCGCGGAGAAGTACTACCGCGACGTGAAGCTATGCACGATCGGGGAAGGCACCAGCGAGATCCAGAAATTGGTGATTGCCCGGCAACTGCTGGGAAAGAAATAATAGGGTGATGCGCCTGCCCGCTCGAGTGAGCTCCACAGAAAAAATATGAGTGTACCCGTTGAAAAATGGGCGGAACAAGTGCGCGCGGGCGATGTGCGCGCGGTGTCGCGGGCCATCACGGCGATCGAGAATCTTCAACCGGAGGCGGAGGTCCTGCTGCGGCTGCTTTTTCCACACACTGGCCAGGCCTATCTCACGGGAGTCACGGGCGCGCCGGGAACGGGGAAGAGCACGCTCGTCGACCGGTTGGCGAGCTATCACCGCCAAAAGCACGAACAAGTAGGCGTAATCGCGGTGGATCCTACGAGTCCGTATTCCGGGGGCGCGATTCTAGGCGACCGGATTCGCATGCAAGGGCATGCCGGTGATGCGGGCACGTTTATCCGCTCGATGGCCACGCGGGGATTCCTCGGCGGGCTTGCGCGAGCGACAGCCGAAGTCGCGCTGTTGCTGGACGCGGCGGGGAAGAAGCACGTGCTGATCGAGACGGTTGGAGTAGGGCAGGATGAAATTGACATCGTGCGGCTGGCGGACTGTGTGCTGGTGGTGCTTGTGCCGGGGCTTGGCGACGACATTCAGAACATGAAAGCCGGATTGATGGAGATTGGGGACATTTTTGTTTTGAACAAAGCGGATCGCGAGGGTGCGGACCGGCTGGAGCAGCAACTGCTGGCCATGTTGTCGCTGGTGATGCCGCGCGACGGATGGCATCCTCCGGTAGTGCGCACGGTGGCATCGGAGAACAAGGGAATTGAGGAATTGGCTGCCACGGCGGGTAAATTTCAGAAACATTTTGAATCGAGCGGGCAGCGGCGGCAAAAACACGTGGAGCATTGGAAAAACCGATTGATCGAGCTGCTAGAATCGCGTTTGCTCGAACGAGCGCTGGGAGGAGCGGGCGGCGAGGCGCGCTTGGCAAGTCTGGCTGGCGAGGTGGCGGACCGCCAGAAAGATCCATTTTCGGCGGTGAACGAAATCCTGAAGAAGAGCGGCCTTGACGGCTAGAGGAGAGAAAAAAGATGGCGGCAAAGAAAGCCAAACAATCCAGGAGCGCCGCAGGAAAGGCCCGGGCGGCAATCGGCATCATCGGTGGAAGCGGACTTTACGCCATGAACGGATTGTCGGACACCCGAGAGATTCGCGTGAAAACACCGTTCGGCGATCCTTCGGAGGCCATCGTGCTGGGCACGCTAGAGGGGAAGCGTGTGGCGTTTCTGGCGCGGCACGGGCGCGGCCACCGCATCTTGCCGAGCGAGATAAATTATCGCGCGAATGTCTATGCGATGAAGTTGCTGGGTGTGGAGAGAATCATCTCGGTGAGCGCAGTTGGTTCGTTAAAGGAAGATTTGCGACCGGGAGAATTTCTGGTCGCCGACCAGTTTTTTGACCGCACGAAAGGCCGGGTCGCCACGTTCTTTGGAAAGGGAATCGTTGCCCACCTGGCGTTTGCACATCCTACCTGCGGACCATTGTCTGGTGTGCTAGCGGATGGCTGCGTGCACGAAGCCGTGATGGTGCATCGGCGCGGCACGTACGTGTGCATCGAAGGGCCGCAATTTTCAACGTTGGCCGAGGCGGCAGTGCACCAGCGGCTTGGTTTTGACGTGATCGGGATGACCAACGTGACGGAAGCAAGATTGGCGCGCGAAGCGGAGATTTGCTACGGAACGATTGCGATGATCACGGATTACGATTGCTGGCATCCGGAGCACGAGTCGGTCACCGCGACGCAGGTTATGGCCACGCTGAGTCAAAACGCGGAGAACGCACAGAAGGTGCTGCGAACCGCGGTTCGCGAGCTGCCGGCGGCGCGAACTTGCAAATGCGGGTCGGCGCTCGAACATGCGCTGGTGACAGATTTGAAGATGGTGCCCAAGGCCACTCGGAAGCGGCTCGCCGCAATCATCGGAAAATATATCTCTTAGGAGCGCATCGTGTCCTTACTCGTGGTGGGTTCGGTGGCCTTCGACGCTTTGGAAAGCCCTTATGGGAAAGTGGATCGCGCCCTGGGCGGAGCCGCCACTTATTTCGCTGTTGCGGCGAGTTTTTTCACGCACATAAATCTCGTGGGGATCGTAGGCGACGACTTCACCGAAGTGGATGCGCGGATTTTTTACGGGCGCACCATCGATATCGAGGGGCTGGAACGCGCCAGCGGCAAAACATTCTTCTGGGCCGGGCGCTACACCCAGAATTTGAACGAACGCGTAACGCTGGCCACGGAACTGAATGTATTCGCGGAATTCAAGCCGCGCCTGCCGGAAAAATACCGCGACGCAAAATACGTCTTCCTGGCGAACATCGCGCCGGACTTGCAGCGCGACGTGCTCGAACAGGTCAAGAAGCGTCCCAAGATTGCCGCGATGGATACCATGAACTATTGGATCGAACGGAGCAATGCGGAATTGCGCGAGACGCTGAAGCACGTGGACATCCTGATGATCAATGATTCGGAAACGCGCGAGCTTTCCAACGAGCACAGCCTGCTGCGCGCGGCCAAACATATTTTCAAGATGGGGCCGACGACGCTGGTGGTGAAGCGGGGAGAATACGGCGCCATGATGGTGGACAAGCGAGGAGTCTTCTGCGTGCCGGCATTTCCACTCGAAGAACCGCACGATCCCACCGGTGCGGGCGACAGTTTTGCAGGCGGCTTTATGGGTTACTTAGCCGGATGCGGCGATAAGAGCGATGCTTCGCTTCGCCGCGCCATGGTATACGGCTCGGTGATGGGCAGCTTCGCGGTTGAAAAATTCGGCTTGGAACGGCTGCGCCACCTGAAGCGCGGCGAGATACACGCCAGGGCACGGCACTTTTTGAAATTGACGCAATTTAAATTGTAAATGGCTAGAATTTTGCTGGAGCGGGCAGCCGGGTCCCGCTGGCCATGCTTTCTGTTCAAGAAATAATTCTGCGACTGACGGTGGCGGCGGCGCTGGGCGCCATCATCGGCTTGGAACGCGTGGTGCGGCGGCGGCCAGCAGGCATCCGCACCAGCCTCTTTGTGTGTTTGGCAACGGCGCTATTCACCATCCTTTCCACTGAACTGGCGCAGCGCTTTGGAGATTCGAGCGGAACGCGAATCGCGTCCAATATCGTCCAAGGAATCGGTTTTCTGGGAGCGGGAGCTATTCTGCGCGGAGCGGGCGGCATCGTGGGGATGACCACGGCGGCGACCATTTTTGTGGAGGCTGCCATCGGGATGGCCGCCGGCGGGGGCATGTATGCCGTGGCCAGCTATGCGACGGCGCTGGTGCTGTTTGGCTTGTCCGTCATCGGCTGGGCGGAGCAATACTTCAATTTGAAATGCCTGCACATGGCATTCCGGATTACCAGCAGTCAGGCGGAGAGCGTCGCCACGGAAGTGCAGCGCTTGATGGCCGGCCGGAAGATTCCCATGCAACATTTCCGAGTTTCCATGACGGGCGCTACATCGGTTGTGGAATTCGAGGCAGACGTCTCCCACAAGCAGCAAGAGGCCATTGTCGAGCAACTCAATCGCCAGGGCGTGATCACCGAGGTGGTCCCAGTCGAGGGCCATCCAGAATGAACGGAAGCAATGGAGGTCCACGAAAACCAAAGGCGTTGGCTGCCGGTTCGCGCTTGGGTATATTCGCTCCGGCGTCTCCGGCGGAATCCGTCGAAATGATCGCCGGGCTCGCGGAGTTGCGACGACTCGGACTTCAAGTGGTAGTAAATCAAGACAGCAAAGCGGAAGGGTATTTCGCCGGGTCGTCCCTGGAAAGAGTCAGCGGATTTCAAAGCGCCGTGCATTCCGATCAAGTGGACGGGCTGATCGCTCTACGAGGCGGCTATGGTTCGAATTACTTGCTGGACTATGCGCTGGAAAAGAGCCTGACCGGTCCGAAGTGCGTGATGGGGTTCAGCGACATCACTTCTTTGCAAATCTATCTTTGGCAGCGATGCGGTTGGGTAAGCTTTTATGGCCCGATGGTCGCCGCAGGCCTGAACGTTGGCGCCGGTATGCGCAAAGGTTATGACGAAGATTCGTTTGTTCAGGCCACTCGCAAGAGCGAAAGTGGATGGAAGCTGCGGTTGCGCGGAGCGTCGGTGCTGACAGGAAACGCCATGGGGGTAGTTCTAGGCGGTTGTATGACTTTGCTGGAGGCCACCATCGGCACACCGTGGGAATTGGACACTAAAGATGCGATCCTGGTGCTGGAAGACCGGGCGATGAAGGCCTACCAGGTGGACCGCGTGCTGATGCATTTGAAACAAGCGGGAAAGTTTGACGGCGTGCGCGGGATCGTTTTGGGAGATTTTCCAGAGAGCGAGGCGTCGGTGGCGGGAGCTCCAACCGTAAGGGAAGTCTGCGCGCGAATTCTGCGTCCGTTGGGCGTGCCGATTGTGTTTGGCGCCCCGGTTGGCCATACGGTGCGGCCCATGCTCACGATTCCGCTGGGGATCCAGGCGCGGCTGGACGCGGACGATGAAGGCACGCTCGAATTTCTGGAACCGGCGGTGGTGACTTGAGCAAAATGAAGCACGCCCACGTAATCGGGATTGGTGGATCGGCGATGGCCCCTCTGGCGGGGATGCTGCGGGAGCACGGCTTTCACGTAACCGGTTCGGATTCCGGGGTTTATCCGCCGGCGTCAACGCTGCTCGAAAGCCTGGGAATTTCGTTTTTCAACACGTTTGACGCGGCGCATCTCGAGCCGGCGCCTGACCTGGTGGTGGTTGGGAATATCATCGCGCGGGGAAATCCGGAGTTGGAGGAAGTGCTGGATCGCAAGATTGCTTACCGCTCGATGCCGGAGATACTGGAGGAAGTCTTTCTTCCGGGAAAGCATTCCATCGTCGTCAGCGGAACCCATGGAAAAACGACCACCACGGCGATGCTGGCGTGGATTTTTCATGCTGCCGGCAAACAGCCGAATTTTCTGGTGGGGGGAGTAGCCGAAAACTTTGGAAAGAGTTATGGGCTGGGTGGCGGGGAAGAGTTCATTCTCGAAGGCGACGAGTACGAAACGGCGTTTTGGGACCGCGGGCCGAAATTTTTTCACTACCATCCCGATGATCTAATCGTTACTTCGCTCGAATACGATCACGCCGATATTTATTCTGATTTTGAGACCTACCAGTTGGCTTTCCGGCGGTTGGTGAATCTTGTTCCGCGGCGTGGCCGCGTGATCATCTGGGGCGACACGGAAGATTCCGGTCCGGCCTTGCGGCGAGCGGCTGAAAAAGCCTTTTGTCCAGTAGAAACCTACGGTTTCAGTTCCGGGAATGACTGGGTGGCGAGCGATTTTGCGATTGCTGGGGAGACCATGAGATGTCGCGTCACCCATCAGGGAAAACCGTTTGGAGAATTCGCGTTGCTGGCAACGGGGCGGCACAACGTCTTGAATGCCATGGCGGCGATGATTGTAGCCGAGGGGCGCGGCATTCCGGCTGACGCGATCGCCCAAGGGCTAGCGACGTTCCGCAGCGTGAAGCGTCGAATGGATGTGCGCGGTGAAATCGGCGGCGTATTGGTGGTCGATGACTTCGCACATCATCCCACGGCCGTGAAAGCCACCATTGAGGCTGCACGCGGCCGCTGGCCCGGGCGGCGGCTTTGGGCGATTCTCGAGCCGCGATCCAATTCCATGCGCCGGAAAGTGTTTCAGGACGCTTTGCCGAAGGCCCTGGCCCTTGGCGACCGCGTTATTCTCGGGGGCGTTTTTCGCGCGCAACAATTGGGCGGAGAGAATCGGCTGGATCCGGACAGCGTTGCGGAAAGCGTCCGTGCCCTCGGCAAAGACGCTCTAGTTTTTCCCAGTTCCGACGCTATTGCCGAGCATCTGGGGAGCGAGGCCAAGCCGGGAGATCTCTTGCTCATCATGTCCAATGGCAGCTTTGACGGCTTGTGCGAAAAACTCTTGAACAAGCTCGGCACGCCTCGTCAGCTTGCAGGCGAGGCGAAATCTCGGTGACCTTTCCTTTCGTGCGCAGCCCATTGCTGGTTCCGGCGAGCCTCGGTCTTTGCTTTGTTCTGGCGTGCGGGGCTTCAGCCCGAGCAACAATTCAATACGAGATCCTGCTGGATCATCCCGAGAAGCACCTTTTCCACGTGACCATGACCGTTCCGGATGTAAATGGCGAGGTGCTTGTGCGTATGCCCGCTTGGAATGCCCTCTACCAGATTCGCGATTTCAGCACTCACGTCCAGCAGGTAGAAGCTTTCACTGGTTCCCAAAAGGCTTTCATTGAAAAGATAGACAAGCAAACTTGGCACGTTACGGGCACGGGAACGATCAAGATTTCTTACGCGACATATTGGGACGAAGCGGGACCTTTTGGGTCGCAATTAAACGCCGAGCATTCCTTCATCAATCCGGCGATGATTCTGTTCTACGTTCCGGAACGTCGTTCCGAGAGCGTGAAGCTGAGCATCCCGAATCCGCCTGACAATTGGAGGGTGGCCAGCGCTTCCAGCGGCGGAGTCGAACAGGTGGGGGGCGCGCGGAAATATTTCTTCGAAGCCCCTAACTACCAGGCCCTTGCCGATGGGCCTATCGAAGCAGGTAAATTCGATGAATTTCGATTGAGCGGTGTGGGTCCAGAGATCCGCATCGTGATTCACGGCGATAACTGGAGCAAGAAGCACCTGGAAGAAGATCTTCGACGCATCTGTACGTATGAATTGAAGCTCATGGGTGAAGTGCCGTTCGAGCATTACACATTTATTCTGCACATCGGGAAAGGGGCAGGCGGCGGTGGCATGGAGCATGCGAACTCGACGGCCATTGGCGCTTATTCGGATGAATACCTTCCCGGCGTCGCGGCACACGAATTGTTTCATTTCTGGAACGTGAAACGCATCCGACCGGCGTCGCTTGATCCCGTGGATGATACCAAGGAGCAATACACGCGCGCGCTGTGGTTCGCCGAGGGGGTGACGAATACCTACGGTTCCTACACCCTAGTGCGCAGCGGCATTTGGAGCAAAGATCAGTTCTATGCGGACCTCGGCGAACAAATCTCAGAATTGGAAGAACGTCCAGCCAACCGCTGGCAAAGCGCGGAGCAGTCCAGCCTGGATGCGTGGCTGGAAAAATATCCCTTGTACAATCAACCAGAATACAGCGTCTCGTATTACACCAAAGGGCAGGTGCTGGGGGACTTGCTGGACATTCTCATTCGCGATCGCACCGGAAATGAAAAGAGCCTGGATGATGTCTTGCGCTCGATGAATTCGAATTTTGCACAGCAGGGAAAAACGTATCGCGACAGTCTGGACATTCAGTTGACCGCGGAGAGCGTCGCTGGCGGTTCGTTCGCAGAATTTTTCGGGAAATATGTTTCAGGGACCGAGCCGTTTCCATACCAGCAGATTCTGGCGCTGGCAGGATTGACGCTGCGAACGGTGGAGCACCTTAGGCCGACGCTTGGTTTCTCGCTGGCGCATGAGCCGAACGGCCCATTTGTTGTGGACTCTGTCGAACCCGAAAGCTCCGCCGCCCAAGCGGGCTTAAGAGCTGGAGACATCATTCTCAACTGGAACGGGGGGGAAGCACCCGGGAGAGTGAATCACTGGGTGCAAGAACAGCGGCCCGGTGATGCGCTGAAGTTGCGTGTTCGCCGGGAAGACAAGGAGATCACGCTGGAATTCCGGCTTGGGGGAATCAAGGAGACACTCTACCAGGTCGTCGAGGATTCACACGCGACCGAAAAGGCTCGCCATATTCGAGACGGAATGCTTCGTGGCGAGACGAACGCTGTTGGCCTTCGCTAAAGCGAAAGAAGCCTTTTCACGTTGGGTTGACCAACGCCGCGGGATTCAGGAGAAAGTTTGTCTTCCCCATGCTGCGGACGCTATTCATCGCGTTGTTCTTGTCCCTCTACATCCTCATCGTAGGGCCGCCCCTGCTTGTCTACACGTGGATCACGCGCAAGCCCGATGCGATTTATTGGGCCGGCGTGAAGGGCGTGATGTTTTTTGTGAAGATCGTGGGCGTCAAAGTGCGCGTCGAAGGACTGGAGCGCATCCCTTCGGGCGTTTGTCTCTTTGTTGCGAATCACACGAGCTCAGCCGATGCGCCCGCCGTGGTAGGCGCCATCCCGCGCCGGATTGCGATTCTCCTGAAGGAATCGCTTTTCAAATGGCCCATCGTGGGGCCGGTCTTTTTGTCGGCGCACTTCATTCCTGTTAATCGGAGCGCTCGGGACTCGGCCATTGCCAGCGTGGAGAAAGCCACGGAAGCGCTCAAGGCTGGGCAATCGTTGCTGATTTACCCGGAAGGCACGCGCAGTCCGGATGGCCGCTTGCAGGAGTTCAAAAAGGGTGCGGCGGTGATGGCCATCAAGGCGGGAGTGCCGGTGGTGCCGATGGCCTGCTCGGGAGCTCACCGCGTGATGGAAAAAGGTTCGTTGGTCCTTCACCCTGGAGAGATACTCGTTGAATTTCTCGATCCGCTCGATGCTTCCCGGTATTCCATGGAAGAGCGAGACAAATTGAACGAGCAAATACGCAGGACATTGGCTGCGGGGTTGCCTCCTGACCAGCGTCCACTGGATTTTCGAGGAACAAACTCGGAACCGGCAGTATCTTGATTTGGCGGCGACGCGCCCCTAGTCTTATGGCTTTTTCAGCTTCTCGATTTCCGCTTCCAGATCACGGACGCGCTTTTGAAGTTCCGGCGTGCGATTTAGCGCGGCCGCATTTTTCAGCCATTGCTGGTGCTCGACGCAAGGCGAACCCGAGTAATGTTTATCGCCCGCGAGATCGTGGGGGATCCCACTCTGCGCCGTGAGGAGAGTGCGGTCACCGATGGTGATATGGCCTCCGGAGCCGACTTGCCCCGCAAGGATGCAATCGTTGCCGACCTTTGTGGAACCAGCGAGGCCCACTTGGCCGCAGAGCAAAGTGTTTGAGCCGATCCGAGAGCCGTGGCCGACAAGAACGAGGTCGTCGATCTTGGCCCCGCGTCCGATGCGTGTTTCGCCGATGGTCGCGCGGTCCACGCAAGCATTGGCTTGTACCTCGACGTCATCCTCCAGCACGGTGGGACCGGCCTGGACCATTTTGTGCCACCTTCCGTTTTTCTGTTTGGCGAAACCAAAGCCGTCGCCTCCGATGACCACTCCATTTTGCAGAATCACGCGATCACCGATGATCGAGAATTCGCGAATGACGGCGTGCGCATGGGAAAAGAAAGCATCGCCAATCTTCGCGCCCCGATAGATGGTAACGAAACTGTGCAGCACGGCATTGCGGCCAATCTCGACGTCTTCGTCAACAAAGCAATACGGCCCGATGTGTGCGCCGTCCGCAATTCTGGCACTTTTCGCGATGATGGCCGTCGGATGAATCCCCGGCGCATAGCGCGGAGGCTGATAGAAAAGCTCGATGGCATGAGCAAACGCCAAATAGGGATTCGCGGAACGCAGTGCCGCCAAAGCGGGCAGCGACGCCCCGCGCTCCAGCGCAACTCCAGGTTCGACCAGAACCGCCGAGGCCCGCGTCGTCTTCAGCAGCGGAAAATACCGCCGATTGGCGATAAAGGTAAGCTGCCCTGCTTCGGCATGCTCGATGCCGGCCACGCCGCGAATCTCAAGTTCTGGCGGGCCTTCCAATCGGCAATCCAGTTTCTCGGCAACGTCGGCAAGTTTCATGAAAGGCTCCTCAATTTCTCATGGGGCGTTTCGTAGGCTGTCTTGCGAGTCTCGCACAGGCCAAAGAGGGAAGTACAGGAGGGCGGAGAACCTAGTCGTTGAAAAGGCGGGGTTGCGAGGGTGCGCCCGCAGCCGCAGCCGGCTTCCTTCGCGCGATGCCTACGACTCCTAGAACCGTCACTTCCGTGAGCGCGCCTCGCGGGACAAAGATACGGTCCGTCGAGGAGTTCAGGTCCGGCGAGGTGATTTGCAGCCCGTTATCGAGAAGCGCAAGCAAATCGTTCGGCACCACGCCTTCGAGGGTTTCCCCGTCGTTGTAGCGAAGCTTGACCCACAAGCCATCCAGTTTGGGCCGGCTCAGGAACGCCTTGCGCTCCGGCTCGAAGTCATCGGAAAACTCGCGCACAAAATAGACCGACCGCACGCGAGCCAGGGGGAGCTCCAGGTGCTCACCTTCGGGCGTCAGCAGGTCGAGGGGATCGCTCCCCAGGCGACCAGGGTTCAGGTAGCCGCGCAAGGGTTTCTTGTCGGCGACGACAACAATGACCTTCTTGTGCGTTGAAGCTGGGGCGCGGTTTTTCAAATTTGTGCGTTTCCCGGTCCGGAAGGTCCAGATTTGCCAATCGTCAAAATGTATGTTATGTTAAGCACGTTTTTCCTGTCAAGTTATTGTTTTCATTAGGGTTAGGGCCCCGGAGCACCGCCCTTTGACCGATAAAAAACATATCCTAAAATCCGCGTCGATCATCTCCTTGGTCACTGTGGCTAGCCGCGTCCTCGGCTACGTCCGAGACCAGCGCATCACCCTCCTGCTTGGCACTTCGTTCGCCGCCGACGCCTACGTGCTCGCCTATCGTATACCCAATCTCTTCCGCCGGCTCGTCGCCGAAGGCTCCATGACGGCTTCCTTCATCCCGGTTTTCACTTCTTATATGCGGGAGAAGTCTAAGGAAGAGGTTTGGGACTTTGCCAACCGCTTGTTTTGGACCCTTTCGCTCGTAGTGGCCGTCATTACCATCCTGGGAATGGTCTTTTCGCCCGCCGTCGTTCAATTGTTCTCCGGTGAAAATGTTGCCCGCGCCGAGGCCGTTGACCTCAACCGCATCATTTTTCCGTACTTGTTTTTTATCGCCTTGGCAGCCTTGGCGATGGGAATTCTGAACTGCTTTCACGTTTTTGGTTTGCCGGCCGCGACTCCTGTCCTTCTGAACGTGGCAACCATTTCCTTTTCCTTTGGCATCGTTTGGCATTATGTAGGGGACCCCGCCAAGTCTCTTGCGATTGGTGTTCTCGTAGGCGGTGTACTGCAATTCTTGGTTCAAGTGCCCGCGCTTGTGCGCCGGGGCATGAAATTCACTTTCGGGATCTCCTTTTCGCATCCGGCGATTCGGGACGTTGCCCGCTTGATGATTCCCCGCCTTTTCGGAATCGGCATCGGCCAGATCAACCTCTTGATTGACACCCGCTTCGCCACTGCCGCGCGCATGCCTCCTGGAAGCCTGGCCGCGCTTTATGTTGCGGACCGCGTTATGGAACTGGTGTTAGGGGGCTACGCCATTGCTGTTGCCACGGCGATTTTGCCAATGATGTCACACCAAGCCGCCGCCAAAGATTATGAGTCGCTGAAGAAGACGCTTTCGTTCTCCGTTCGCATCGTGGCGTTCATCACCATTCCTGCGGCTCTGGGCTTGATGATCCTGCGGGAACCGATCATCCGCGTGCTCTTCCAGCACGGCCAGTTCGTCGCCGAATCCACGCGGTTGACGGCCCGGGCACTTCTTTATTACGCCGTCGGCCTCCCGGCTTTGGCCACCGTGAAGCTGGTGGTCCCGGCGTTTTATTCCACTCGTGATACCAAGACGCCCGTTATCATTGCTTCCATATCCCTAGTTTTAAATATCGTTCTGAACGTCGTCTTTCTGGAATTTTTCTTCAAGCGCGTACAGAACGGTGGCCCGGCGCTGGCTACGGCCCTGGCGACATTCTTCGATTTCTTTGCGCTTCTTATCATTTTTCGCTTCCGCTACGGCCCTATGGGAACCCTAGAGATCTTGCGATCGTTTCTCAAAGTCTCTTTATGCGCTAGCATCATGGGCGTGGCTTGCTGGTTTGGGAATTACTACACGCAGTTCGCCATACACACGCGCTTCCTCGTTCAACTCCTTGTATTTTCGGGTCTGATTCTTGGAGCTACAGCCCTTTATCTCGCTCTGGCTTGGCTCTTCCGTTGCCATGAAATTGAGGAAGTCTATGGAATCGCCATGCGGCGCACGGCCGCCGCCGCTGATGGATACGTGGGGAGCTGATGGAAATTGCCGCTACCATTTCGTCGTTTTTGACCCACGTGCGCGTGGAAAAGGGCCTCTCCTCCAACACCGTCTCTGCTTATCGTCGCGATCTCGTCAAATTCGATGAATTTGCGCGCAAGCGAAAGCTCGCTCTCGAAGCCGTCACTCGCGATGCCCTGGTGGACTTCCTGGCCGGGCTCTATCGCCAAAAACTCGAAAGTAAGACGGTAGCGCGTCACTTGGTCACGCTGCGAAATTTTTTCCGCTTTGCCCAGATACAAGAGCTGATTCCCGCGGATCCTTCGGTGACCCTGGAATCGCCGAAGATCCGGCGCAGCTTGCCGGGCTATCTGCGCCTCGAGGATGTCGAGCGCTTACTCACCCAGCCTGACTTAAAAACGCCCATCGGCTTGCGCGACCGCGCCATGCTCGAGGTTTTGTACTCGACGGGCCTGCGCGTGTCCGAACTGATTGGCCTTCGGGTTACCGATCTGGATGCTAAGGTCGGCTGCGTCCGGTGCATAGGCAAAGGCGACAAGGAGCGCATTGTTCCCGTCGGCAAGAAAGCGCTCGCCATCGTGGAAAAGTATCTCCGCGAAGCCAGGCCGAAGCTCCTCGGTAAAGTCACGGGTAATCCGGCGCTATTCGTGAATCGCCGCGGCGCGCCGCTGAGCCGCGTCGGTGTCTGGAAAATTCTTTCGGCGTATGGCCGGCAGGCGGGCATGCGCATGGCGCTCACGCCGCACATGTTGCGGCACAGTTTTGCCACGCACTTACTCGAACGCGGAGCCGACCTGCGGTCGGTCCAGCTCATGCTGGGCCACGCCGATATTTCGACCACGCAGATTTACACCCATGTGGTCGAGGAGCGGCTGAAGCAGATCTACAAAGCGCATCACCCGCGTGCGTAACGCGGCAGGCCAAGAACACCCATTGCGGGCGCCTCCGCGGCGGTCAGCGCGGACACCCTGAAGCAGAAGGAGCGCAATGCCAGACTATATGTTTTTGTTGGAAAGCCGGCTCTCGCCGGAACAACGTGCCGTGATGTTGCGTGTGCAGGAACTCTCCGCCGCGCTGGGATTCAACGTGTACTTGACCGGCGGAACCGTTCGCGACCTCGTTACCGGCGCTTCGCTGCGGGATCTCGATTTTACCGTGGAGGGCAATCCCTCGAAGATCGCTCACGAACTCGAAAAGGGCGGCGCGAAGATTCTTCACGAGGATGAAAAGCTTCGCCACGTCGAAGTGCTTTTCGCCGGCGACTGCGAAGGCAGCATCTCCGCCGCTCGCGACGACCATTACGTCCGTCCCGGGACGCGCCCCGAGATTCGCTGGTCCACCATCATGGAAGATTTGCGACGCCGCGATTTCTCCCTAAACGCCATCGCCATTTCGCTGAACCCAGCCTCGCGCGGATTGCTGCTCGATCCCACGAATGGTTTGTCCGATATCGAGCGCGCTGAAGTTCGTGCGCTCACCATTCACAGTTTCACCAATCAGCCGGTCCGCTTGCTTCGCGTCTTGCGCTTCGCGGCGCGCATGGGCTTCAAGATTGAGCAACGCACTCAGGAATGGTTTGACCTGGCCATCGAGCGCAATCTCGAGGAAACCATCACCCCGGAGGAGGCTGGCGAGGAACTTCGCGCCGTTGCCCGCGAGGAACGGCCCGCCGTCGTACTGAAGGAATGGGAAGACCACGACCTTCTGGAGGCCGTCAATCCCGTCCTGGCGAAAAAACACCCTGCCTACGACGCTATCAACCACCTCATGAAGGTGCGTGAAGATCTGTTCACCGCGGGATTCCGTCCGCGCCTCGCCACCCCTATGCTCCTGGCCATCCTCGGAAAATTGAAGGACCGCGAATTAGCGAATGTTCTCGCGAAAGCTGGGTTCCGGTCCGCCGAGTCAGAAACCGTGGTCGGGTTTGAAGAAGAAGCGTTGAATGCCCAGAAAGAGCTCGTTGGGCGAAAAATGAAAGCGCCCGTCGATGCTTTTCGCTTTCTTGAGAAGCTTGCCCTCGATCAGATCGCTTATTTGATGGCCGAGTCCAGTAATTCGGCGGCCCTTTCCAAGATTCGCGCTTTTCTGAACAAGTGGCGCCCCGTTCGCAACGCTCTTCCCCTGGTGGCCACGGAACTCGAAGCCCTTGGTATGGCGCGCGGGACCAAGTTTGATCAAGTCGTCGAGCAGGTCTTCGCCATGCAGTTGACGGGCCGGGGCAAGACCAAGGAAGAGCGGGAAAAAATTTTGCGAAAGCTCTCCGGCATCAAGGAACCGCCGAAGAAGAAAGAGAAAGAAAAGAAGCCACCGAAAGGCACCGACAAAGTCCACGCCGCCGCAGCCATGGGCGACGCCGCAAAGCACAAACATGCGGTGGCCGCAGCCGAAGCGAAACGCGCTGCCAAAGGCAAGCCTGCGCCTTCGAAGCTGCCCGCGAAACATGTCGCCCACACGGCCCATGGCAAAAGTGCAACCTCGGGCAAGAAGAGCCACGGCCGCAGGTAATACCGCGGTCGTGCCGCCAGCCCTAAGAATTCTATTGTGGAAATCGGCATGAAACGCGCGGCCACGGTCACGGTGCCAAGGCCGTCTGCGCGTCGTGGCCGTAGTGTAAAAACCTAAGTGGCGCGCCAGTTTGCCGTTCGCCGCCTAGCCTGTGGGAAACCTCAGAATGCGTAATGCAATTCTCGGAATAGAGTTCTAAAATGGAGTTCCATGGGCCAACCGCAGTTCGTTCATCTGCACGTTCACACCGATTACAGCTTGCTCGATGGAGCCTGCGAAACCTCTGAGCTTCTCGATGAAGCCTCCCGCCAGAAGATGCCCGCCGTTGCTATCACGGACCACGGAAATCTCTTTGCGGCCGCAAATTTCTTCTATGAAGCCAGCAAGCGCGACGTGAAGCCCATCATCGGCTGCGAAGTCTACCTGGCCAAAGGCAGCCGCCACGACCGCGGCGATAAAACGAACGGCGGCAACGGCCCGGATCGCGGCGACGGCGAGCCCGGAATGCGCGGCTCGAATCACCTCGTGCTCCTCTGCGAGTCGCTCGAGGGCTATCACAATCTAATCAAGCTGGTCTCCGCCGGTTTCCTCGAAGGGTTCTACTACCGCCCGCGCATTGACTACGATTTGCTTTCCAAACATAGCAAAGGCCTCATCGCGCTGTCCGCGTGCTTGCGCGGCCCGGTGACCGAAGCTGTTGTAGATCAAAAATATGACCTGGCGCGGGAAAATGCGTACCGTCTGCGCGACCTTTTCGGCAAAAACAATTTCTTCCTCGAAATTCAAGATCAGGGTTTGCCGATCGAAAAAGACGTGAACCGCGAACTGGTCCGTCTTTCCAAAGAAACCGGTATTCCTCTCGTGGCCACCAACGATTGCCATTACCTCCACCACGACGACGCCCACGCTCAGGAAGTGCTGCTGTGCATCCAAACCGGCAAGACCATGAGCGACACCAATCGCATGAAATTTCAGACCGACCAGTTTTATTTCAAGAGCGCGGTGGAGATGGCGCAGGTTTTCGGCGAGATTCCGGAAGCGCTCAGCCGCACCGTGGACATTGCCGCGCGCTGCAACGTCAAAGTGGAGCGCATCCCCAATCCGTTCCCGGAGTTCAAAGTGCCGGAAGGGCACACCTCCGCCAGCTATTTTGAATCGGTGGTGCGCCAGGGATTTGCCGAGCGCCTCCCCCAGCTCGAACGCCAGGCGCAGCAGGGCTTCCTGCGGAATTCGCTGGCCGAATATGAGCGCCGGCTAACCTCAGAAATCGAAATGATCAAGAAGATGCGTTACGAGGGCTACTTCTTGATCGTGTGGGATTTCATTCACTACGCGCGCACGCAAGATGTTCCCGTCGGCCCGGGCCGCGGTTCAGCGGCGGGCAGCCTCGCGAGTTACGCGCTGCGCATCACCGACGTCGATCCTTTGCAGTACAACCTGCTTTTCGAGCGTTTCCTAAACCCCGAGCGCGTCTCCATGCCCGATATCGACATTGATTTCTGCATGCGGCGGCGCGGCGAGCTGATCGACTATGTCACGCAAAAGTACGGCCGTGAAAATGTCGCGCAGATCATCACTTTCGGAACGATGGCCGCCAAGGCTGCTGTCAAGGACGTTGGCCGAGCCATGGATATTCCTTACGGCGAAGTGGATAAGTTGGCCAAACTCATTCCCACGACGCTGGGGATCGAATTGAAAACCGCGCTGGAAGAGGCGCCTCAGCTCAAATCCGCCATCAACAGCGATCAACGTCTCAAGGATTTAATGGCGGTTGCCTTGCGCCTCGAAGGATTGTCGCGCCACGCTTCGACGCACGCAGCCGGCGTAGTGATTTCGCCGCGGCCGCTTACGGACATCGTTCCGCTCTACAAGTCAAACCGCGATGAAATCACGACGCAATATGACATGAATGCGCTCGAGCGCATCGGCCTGCTAAAAATGGATTTTCTCGGCCTGACGACGCTTACCGTGCTTCATGACACCGTTCGCATGATTGAGCAGAACCGCGGCGTGAAAATGGACATCGACGGGCTCACTTTGGACGACGCGGAAACCTACAAACTCTTCGCTCGCGGCGAAACCACCGCCATTTTCCAATTCGAATCGCACGGCATGCGCGATATTCTGCGCCGCTACCAGCCGACGCGCATCGAAGATCTCACCGCCCTCAATGCGCTGTACCGCCCCGGGCCCATCCAGGGCGGCATGATCGACGATTTCATCAATCGCAAACAGGGCAAGACCAAGGTTGCTTACGAACTCCCGCAGTTGAAAGACATCCTCGAGGAAACTTACGGGGTCATCCTCTACCAGGAACAGGTGATGCAAATTGCCAATCTTTTGGCGAGTTTTTCGCTTGGGGAAGCGGACATCCTTCGCCGCGCCATGGGCAAGAAGAAGAAAGAAGAAATGGCTGCCCAGCGCGCCAAGTTCATGACGGGATGCGCCGCCAATAAAATCCCCGAGAAAAAGGCCGAGCGCATCTTCAACTTGATGGAGGAGTTCGCCGGGTACGGTTTCAACAAGTCTCACTCCTGCGCCTACGCTTTGCTCGCGTACCAGACGGCTTATCTGAAAACGCATTATCCCGTGGAATTCATGGCTGCCCTCTTGACCTCCGAAGCTGGCAACACCGAGAAGGTCGTGAAGTACATCAATGAAGCGCGCGGCATGAGCATTTCCATTCTTCCGCCGGATGTGAACGAGAGCGATCTCTACTTCACGCCTGTCGGCGAATCCATTCGCTTCGGCCTTGCCGCGATCAAGAATGTCGGAGAGAACACCGCCAAAGCGATTCGCGAATCGCGGCTCAGCCAGGGCCAGTTTAAGTCCCTCTACGATTTCTGCGAACGCATCGAATCGCGCTTTCTGAACAAGCGCGTGTTTGAAAGCCTCATCAAATCAGGCGCGCTGGATTCGCTCGGTCCCCGCGAATCCATGCTGGCATCCGTGGATGATGCCGTCGCCGCGTTGCAGCGCGCTTCGCGGACGCGCGAGTCCGGCCAGCATGGATTGTTCGGGACGGCTGCCGCTCCCGCGCCCACGCCATTCGAATTGCGCGAGGCTGCTCCTTGGAGTGAGGAAGAACGCCTCGCCAGTGAATACGCCATGCTCGGCTTTTACGTTTCCGGGCATCCGCTCGCGAAGTATGCTTCCCGCTTGATGGACATGCAGACGGTTTCTCTCGATCAAGTGGAAGGCCAGCGGAATGGAAAAGAGATCACCGTTGCCGCGCTGATTGTGGGCACGCGACCCATGCGTTCGAAGAAGGGCGCGCGGTGGGCCATCTTTACGATTCAGGATATGACCGGTGTTCAAGAACTCCTCGCGTTTCCAGAGAGCTTTGCGCGCCTCGAACCCGTTTTGAAAGCGGGCAATCCGCTGCTCCTGAAAGTTCGCGTGCAAATCGAGGAAGCAGGCACGCGGCTATCGCTGCAAGAGGCACGACGGCTGGACGAACTCGCGGAGCGCGCTGCGCCCAGCGAGGTTCGCGTTCGAATCGACATGCACTCGATGAGCGAGGAAGCCCTTGACCATCTGGAAGAGTTGTTCACGGCTTCCCCGGGAGCCTGCCAAGTCGTCTTCGAATTGTGCTCCCCCGACGGTTCCGTGGCCGTGTTGCAAGCCCAGCAGCGGGTGAAAAACACGCCCGAATTGATGGAAGCGATTCGCGAGATTTGCGGGGCCCCGGCTGTTCGGACGGTGCCCGAATGAGCCCAAAAAGCAAAATCAAACACGGCCCGTCTCTTTCCAACCATTCGAAAGAAAGCGAACGGCAGAAGGAAATCGAGCGCTTGGAAAAAGATGTCGAGGAATTGCGTCACCTGGCCGGCGATGTGCATGCGGACGCCGAACTCGAACGCCTCCGCGAGCAAGTCGCAGAATTGCGCCAGGAATTTTACAATCACTTGGGACCATGGCAGAGGGCCCAGATCGCGCGTCACCAGCAGCGCCCGTACACCCTGGATTTTGTCGGTTTGCTGTTCACGGATTTCATGGAATTGCACGGCGACCGCGGCTATGCCGACGACAAAGCGATTATCGCGGGACTCGGAAAATTTCATGGCCGCCCGGTGGCCATCATCGGCCACCAAAAAGGGCGCGACATGAAACAGCGGCTGGCGCGGAATTTCGGCCAGCCCAAACCCGAGGGTTACCGCAAAGCTTTGCGGGTTATGCACCTCGCGGCGAAGTTTGGCCGGCCGATCTTTACATTTATCGATACCCCGGGCGCGTACCCGGGAATTGATGCGGAGGAGCGCGGGCAAGGCGAAGCGATCGCGCGAAATCTTCGCGAGATGGCGCGCTTGCCGGTGCCGGTGATCGTCACGGTGACCGGCGAAGGCGGCTCGGGCGGCGCGTTGGCGATTGCCATCGGCGATCGCGTCAATATTCTGGAGAACAGTTTTTATTCGGTGATTTCCCCGGAAGGGTGCGCTTCGATCATCTGGCGCGACTCGACCAAAGCCGAAACCGCCGCTGCCGCCATGAAAATTACGGCCAAGGATTTGAAAGACCTGGGCATCGTTGACGAAATCGTGAAAGAGCCGGAAGGCGGCGCGCATACCGATTTTGAAGCGGCGGCGCGCTATTTGGATGAAGTTCTGGACCGTCAATTGGTGTCGCTGACGAACCAGCCCACGCGGGAATTGCTGCATGCGCGTTATGAGAAATTCCGTAAGATGGGACAGTTTTTCGATTTGGGGAAATGAGAGTGTAGACGCTAAGCGCTGGCGTCTTTGATGTCGTCGTGCTTTTTAAAAGAGCTTCCTTGGCTTCCGTCCAGCTGCTCGTTAGCCGATTTCTGGCCACCCTTGAGCAATTTCATGGGATTGTACTTTTTGGGATCATACCAGGGAGCTGACCGCGCCGAGGATGCGCTTTTTGCGTCCCGCACCGAGCCCGATGGCGTATCGGGGAATAAACAGGCAACCGGCAGGAGGACCATCGCCTGGCGTCTCATGTTGGGCTCTCCGAGGACTCCGAAGGGCTATTCAATTCCTACCTTAAATCTGACGCGCATGTCGAGCTGTGGGCCACGGCTTCGCGGTGAAACCTAACTGAGATTTCAAATCTACGCTGCAGAACGAGTGCTTTCGCGTTAGACGGGTTTAGAAAATACCATCGCAAGCGATGGGGTTCAGTGAATTTGCTTGGTTTTGCGCTGCATGTAATCCATCAGGAGGTATTGGCCGAGGGTGTAGGGCGTGGTGAAGTAGGCTTTGCCGCGGCACATTTCCGTGATTTTCTGGACGAAGTGCACGAGCGAATAGTCACTGGCCAGCATGAAGGTGTTGATCATGATGCCGGCGCGCTTGCACTTGTTCACTTCTTCGAGAGTTTGGCTGACGACGAAGGGGTCGAGGCCGAAAGCGTTTTTGTAGATGCGGCCGTCTTCGAGAGTCAAGGCGGAAGGTTTTCCATCCGTGATCATGATGATCTGGCGCATGTCTTTTTTCTGGCGCAACAAGATGCGCTGCGCTAGGCGCAGGCCTTCGCGGGTGTTGGTATAGTACGGGCCGACCTGGACGCGGGCGAGTTCGCCGAGGGGAACTTCTTCGGCGGAGTCGTGGAAAAGAACCAGGCTCAATGTGTCGCCCGCATATTGCGTCCGAATGAGATGGGAGAGCGCCATCGCCACGCGCTTGGCGGGAGTGAAGCGGTCTTCGCCGTAGAGAATCATGCTGTGGCTGCAATCGAGAAGGACCACCGTGGCGCACGAACTATGGTACTCGCATTGATGGACCATGAGGTCCGAGTAGGTCATCTCGATGGGAACTTTGGCGCCTTCGCGGCGCACGGCGTTAAAGAGCGTGGCGCTGATGTCCATGTTGAGGGTGTCGCCAAATTCGTAGGGGCGCGAAACGCCGCCGGATTCGACGCCAGTGGCGAGGTCGCGCGTATCATGGCGGCCAAAGCTGCTGCGGCCCAGAGAGCCGAGCAAATCCTGCAAGGTTTTGAATCCCAGAAAGTCGATGGTTTTGTCCGTGATCTCGAAGCGCGCTTCCGGCTGGCGTTCGTGCGGCTGGCCAAGTTGCCCGCGTGCGGAAGTCTCGGGCGGTGGTGTTACTTGCGGAGGCTGCTGTGGATTGATGAAGCCTTCGTTGGCGAGCCGCTCGGTAATTTTGTCGATTAGATCCTTCACCGCCTGATTGTTCATCGCGCCGGAATCCCGGAGCATTTCGCGGAGTTCTTCGCTCATGGCGCCTTCGGGAAGCAAGTCACCTTCTTGCAAGGCGCGGAGGATGGCTTCGCGCAGCGCTTCCATGGACCGCTCCGGATCCATTTGGGATACGCCATAGAACTGTGACTCGAAGCCGCTCTCGAGGAAGAAATCGCCGAGGCGTTTGATAAGTTCCTCGAGGTCGACAGCGTCGGCCGGTTCGCCGGTGTATTTTCCATATTTGACGAATTTCATAGCGCGATTTTCTCCTGCCGCACGCAACAAAACTCTAAAGAACTCCGGCTCTCTGTTCCTCGGTGTCCTCAGCGTCTCGACGTCATCTTGTCTCTTTCACAACAAAAAAACTATAACTAGTTGAATTGGCGGCGCGGGGGGCGCGGCGGGCCCTCACGCGGATCGCGGTGCTCGGGCTGTTTAGGCTTTTCCGCGTAGTAGCCGCGCTCTTCGCTGCGGCCAATGCGGCGATGCGCCCACAGGCCTTCGAGAATCATTTCGGCAGCAGCTGCGGCTGGTCCCGCATCCTTGCGGTCTTTGACGCCGAGTCTGTCAATGTGTTCCAGTAGGCCTTGGATTTTGGAGAGCTGCTGATGGCGCTCGCTAGTGGTAGCCAAGTCAGGCAGTTTTAATTCGCCGCCCAATTCAAACCACTGGACGACCGACTGGAAGTTAATGTCGGCGAAATGCTTGCTGAACACTCGGCCGACGGCGGTGCGGATGAGCTCGCGAGCGATAGTGTCCGCGCCCTTGAGTTCACCTTCGTATTCGAGTTCCATTTTGCCGGTGATGGCGGGAAGCGCGGCGTAGACGTCTGCGACCCGAGCGACCACGTTTTTCTCGCCATTGCGCGCGGCGCGCTGTTCCGCGCTGCTGACCAGGCTCTCCAAAGTGGTAATCGGCAGACGCTGGCTGACTCCGGAGCGGCGGTCCACACGCTTATCTTCGCGCGCTTGAAAGGCAATTTCTTCGACAACTTGGCGGAGATAATGCGGAACATCTATTTTCTTGCCGGAATCGCGTCCGACCCAGGCTTCTTGCGCCGTGATGGTCATTCCTTCTTCGACGCTGGCGGGGTAGTGCGTGCGAATTTCGGCTCCGATGCGGTCCTTGAGCGGCGTGATGATTTTTCCGCGCGCGGTGTAATCCTCGGGATTGGCCGTGAAAACGAGGAGCACGTCCAGCGGGAGGCGCAAAGGATAGCCCTTAATCTGGATGTCGCCTTCCTGCATGATATTGAAAAGGCCAACCTGGATTTTTCCCGCGAGGTCGGGAAGTTCGTTGATGGCGAAAATGCCGCGATTGGCACGCGGAAGAAGGCCGTAGTGGATGGTGAGTTCATCGGAAAGATCGCGGCCGCCGCGGGCCGCGCGAATGGGATCGACGTCGCCGATGATGTCGGCCATGGTTACATCGGGAGTGGCGAGTTTTTCGACGAAGCGGTTTTCGCGGGGCATCCAGGAGATGGGAGTATTGTCGCCCTCGGTAGCTATTTTTTCGCGACAAGCGCGACAGATGGGTTTTAGCGGATCGTCGTTGATCTCGCAGCCGGCAACCACCGGCATTTCCGGGTCGAGGAGATTGATGAGGCCGCGGAGGATGCGGCTTTTCGCCTGGCCGCGCAAGCCGAGCAGAATGAAATTGTGGCGCGAGAGGAGGGCGTTGACAATTTGCGGCACGACCGTATCTTCATACCCATGCACGCCGGGAAAAAGCGTCTCGCCTTTCTCTATGACCCGCAGCAGATTGCGGCGAAGCTCGTTCTTGACTGAGCGGCCGGCAGTGCTTGGGTCGAAATCGGGGATGCGCTTCAGCTCGCCGAGCGTGCGCGGTTTTGTATGTCCTGAAGATTGTATCGATGGGCTTACCGTCATGGGGTCCCGTTCCGCGAGCCGGCCAGTGGGCTCGCCACAAAGTGGTTTAATTTAATCCGTGTCCATTCCCGCCGGCGCGCTGGCGCATAGCCCCTTTGTTCTGTAGATGCGGGGTCCACTCCCGAAGGTACGCCACCAGGCGCTCCTGGCGGTCCGCCTCCGACCGAAGCTCCAGAATTTGCTGCTTCCACAATAGGTCCATGGGAAGAGTGGACGCAACGAGATACGAGAGGTCTTCCGTCGACGCCCCTTCGAGGTTCTTCGGATAGTCGTCGAAGATCAAGGTGTGGCAGGCCTCGAATAGCTCGACGAGTTCGCGCTGGATGCGTGGGTCTGAGGGCATTTCCCGGTCATCGAGATAGTCCACATGACCTTCGAGAAGCGGATCTTCGGTGAACAGTTCGACGACTCGGAATGGGGCGCGGCCGGTTGTCAGAATGTCCATACGGCCGTCGCCGTAGCGCTCGACGACCGCTTTGATTTCGGCTGTGCAGCCAACGCGCGCCACACCTTTCGGAAGGGAGAGCAGCATGCCGAACTCGGATTGTTCTTCCAGACAGTTTTTTACCATCTCACGGTAACGCGGCTCGAAAATATGCAGAGGGAGCTCCGCGCCGGGAAGGAGGACGACGTTTAGCGGAAACAACGGAATGCGTTCTGGCCGCATGGATCCCACACCAATAATAGCAGAGTGCATGGCCACTGGTTATGAATCGTGATTCATGGAAAGATTAGGCAGGGATCGGCACCGCGTGGCCCAGGTTTATCCTCCGTTTATCTAGGATTGGCTAAAATCATGGGCCGCCGAGAGCTGGAGGGCACTTGAATTACGCGGCTTTGTTGCAATCCGCCCTGGTGGCGCTGCTCCGGAACAAGTTGCGGAGCATTTTGACGGTCTTGGGCATCACCATCGGGATCGCGGCAGTAATCTGCGTGGTGGCCATCGGCAAAGCGGGGCAAGCTCGAGTCGAGCAGCAACTGAACAACCTTGGAGATAATTTTGTCTGGATTGAAGCTGGCGGACGGGCTGTGAATGGCGTGCGAACCGGGACGCATGACACCAAGACGCTCGTGGTAGCCGATGCGGTGGCCATCAAGAGCCAGATTTCGCTGATTAAAAGCGTTTCGCCGAATGTAGATGATCCGGTCCAAGTTGTGTATGGAAACCAGAATTGGCATACCTCGTACCGCGGCGTTTCTCCGGAATATTTCGAGATCAAACGCTGGTTTGTGGACCAGGGGGCGTTTTTCTCGCAAGACGATGTGGACCGGGCCGCGGACGTTTGCGTGCTTGGACGCACGGTGCGGGACCAGCTTTTTGGCGTCGAAGATCCGATTGGCAAAGTTATTCGCGTGACAAACCTGCCTTGCAAGGTCGTGGCTACGCTTATTCCAAAGGGGCAATCGCTTTCCGGGCAGGATCAGGACGATACCGTCATCGTTCCTTACACCATGGCGCAGAAAAAGCTCAAAGGGATTACCTGGCTCGACGACATTCTCTGCTCGGCGGTTTCGGCGGACGCAGTGAAAGTGGCCGGCCAGGAAGCAACGGCGGTGTTGCGAGATCGCCACCATTTGCGTCCTGAGGAAGAAGACGATTTCAACATTCGAAATCCGGAGGACATTATTCAGGCGCAACTGGATGCCAGCCGGACGCTGACAATTCTTCTGATTGCTATTGCATCGATTTCGCTGGTGGTAGGCGGAATCGGAATCATGAACGTGATGCTCGTTTCCGTCACGGAGCGGACGCGAGAGATCGGTGTGCGAGTGGCAGTTGGGGCGACCGAAGAAGCCATCCAACTGCAGTTCCTGGGAGAATCGATCATGCTGAGCCTGGTGGGAGGCGCGGCGGGAGTGCTCTTTGGCGTGATTGGATCTTACCTTGTCGGGCAGACGTTGAAATGGCCGATACAGATGTCGCTGGAGTCCGTGGTGATTGCGGCGATTTTTTCCGTGGCGGTTGGCGTGTTTTTTGGATATTACCCGGCGAGAAAAGCTTCACTGCTCGATCCCATCGAAGCGCTGCGATATGAGTGAGGAGCCGGGAATTGAAGTTCGGGACAGGACATGAATTTGAATAAAAAATGGCTCATCCTCATTGGCGTCGCCGTGCTGGCTGGCTTGTTAATGGCTTTCGGCCTCGGCCACGGCACGCAAGCCCAGCACTTCACGGCGAAGGTGGAGCGCGGGGACATCCACGACGTTGTTGACGCGACGGGAATGATCAACGCGGTAATTTTGGTGCAAGTGGGATCGCAGGTTTCGGGCACCATTGCGAAGCTGAATGTGGACTTCAATTCCCGGGTGCACAAGGGCGACATCGTCGCGCTGATTGATCCGGCGCTATTCCAGGGAGCGCTGCTGCAAGCTTCCGCCGACTTGGATAATGCAAAAGCGAACCTGGTGGCAGCGAGAGCCAATCTAGATAAGGCCAAGGCCGCGGCGCAGCAAACCAAAGCCGACTTCGATCGCACCGCGGAACTCACCACGGAAAAAATCATGAGCCAGCAGCAAATGGACCTTGCGAAGGCCAACTACGATTCCGCGAATGCGGGTGTGGGCGCCGCGGAGGCGAACGTTGCGCAGGCCGATGCGCAAGTCAGCCAGAAGGCGGCGGCACTGGCAGTGGCGCAGACGAACCTGAATTACACGGTGATTCGATCTCCGATCGATGGCACGGTGGTGGCGCGCAACGTGGACGTTGGCCAGACGGTGGCCGCCTCGCTCCAAGCGCCGACCATTTTCACCATCGCACAAGACCTGACAAAGATGCTGGTGTACACGAAGACGGATGAGTCTGACGTGGGTAACATCAGGCCGGGGAAGGAAGTCACATTCAAGGTGGACGCTTTTCCGAAGGACACCTTCCACGGGAAAGTTAGCCAGGTGCGGATGAATCCGACGACCGTGCAAAGCGTGGTCACCTACGACACGATCATCGAATTTGCGAATCCGGAGATGAAATTATTTCCGGGAATGACGGCATACGTGACCATTCCCGTGGACACGGTGCAGAATGTTTTGAAGGTGCCGAACACGGCCCTGCGTTATAAGCCGGCGATGGCGCCGGAGGACATTCTCGCCATCTATAAACAATACGGCATTGAAGCGAACGAGAGGCAACAAGTTGCTGCTGATCCGGCCGCCCCCGGGCACGGTCCGCAAGCCGGCGAAGACAATCAAAACTTGCCGCGCACGCCTCGCGCGGAGAATGCGGTTGTATGGAAGCTACAAGCTGATAACACCATGGCGCCGGTGAAGATTTCATTGGGCATCACGGACCACGCTTATACGCAAGTGGCTTCGGTGATGAAAGGTGCGCTGAAAGAAGGAGACGAGCTGATTATCCGTTCGGTGGTGCCAAAAGGGCAGGCTCCGGGCACACTAAGGCGCTGAGGGGCGCGATCGGAATCGTTCACTGGAAATCGATGTCATCTACGAGCCAAATCGAAGCCATGGAAATCGCCAACGCGGCGAACGCGGTCATTTGTGTCGAAGAAGCGCATAAGTATTATGAACTGGGAGAAACGCGCGTGCACGCACTGCGCGGTGTAAGCGTAGAGATTCACCGCGGAGAATTTCTCGCCATCATGGGCGCGAGCGGCAGCGGTAAGTCGACGTTCATGAATATACTTGGCTGTCTGGACCGCCCGAGTTCAGGCCGCTACGTTCTGGAAGGAGTCGATGTCTCCAAACACGACAAAAGGGCGCTGGCGCTGATCCGTAACCAGAAAATCGGATTTGTGTTCCAGGGGTTTAATTTGCTGGCGCGCACGACGGCGCTCGAAAATACGGAGCTGCCCACGCTGTACACCAAGATCGAGAAAGCGGAGCGGAGAAAACGTGCTGTGAAGGCGCTGGCAATGGTTGGGCTTGCCAACCGGGCGGACCATTATCCATCGCAAATGTCGGGTGGGCAGCAGCAGCGAGTGGCAGTCGCGAGGGCCCTGGTGAACTGTCCGTCGATCCTGCTGGCGGATGAGCCTACCGGGAATCTCGATAGCCGGACGTCGGTGGAGATCATGGAAGTGTTTCAGGATCTGAACGATAAAGGATTGACGATCGTGATGGTTACGCATGAGCTGGATATCGCGCAGTTTGCGAAACGGGTCATGGTGTTTCGGGATGGAAAGATTCGCAAGGACGATGCGGTGACGAATCGGCCGAGAGCTTCCGAAGTGTTGAAGACACTCCCTACGCTCGAGGATTGAGGGCGCAGGTTCTTTGCGCGGATCCTTCGTCGCCAAGCTGCTCCCAGGGTGCCTCTCGGTAAACCGGGCAGGAATTCTCACGGAATTCCTGGTTAACCATAGCTGGCTCCCCTTTCCCCTGTTTTTTGTAAGTGTCCTCCTTTAGTTAGGTCTCCTGCAGCCGTAGGCCGCAAGCCTAGAGAGTAGCCGATACATTTTTAGGCGCCGTCCGAGCAGCGTTGTTTCTAGAGCAGGATGGTCCGCAAGATCAGCTTATATCGTTTAAGAAGGCTTGCATTTCGGAGGTGGCGTGTTGGTCGCTCTTTTTTGTGGCCACGGCGATGCCGGTGGAGAGGATTTGGCGGGCTTCGGCGGGGCGTGATTCGCGGGCTAGGAGTTGGCCGTACATCAGATAGGCGGGGATGTAGTCGGGGTGGCTCGCGAGGAGGGCACGAAAATGGGTGTCGGCGGCTGAGGGGTCGCCAGAGTTCATGCACTCCATGGCTAGGCCGTAGCGGGAGAAGGCGTCGTCGGGCTTCTTGGCCACGAACTCTTCGAGCATCTGGCGGCGGGTTTTCTTTTGGTCGGGCATTGCTGGTCTCGTATTATACGGTGGCGGGGAACCGGGGGAAGTTCAAAGTTAAAAGTAGGCAGAGTGAATGGAGAGTGCCGAGACAAAAAAAGGAAAGAATTAAGGATAACGCTCCAGACGCAGAAGACAAAGAGTTGCGCGGAGAGGCGAGGAGACGGATGAAGCGGAAAAACAGAGAGAGTCACGGGCAGGAAATTGGGATGAAGGGCAAACCTGTGAGCGCATCGCGGTCGGAGATGACGGAAATCGTTCTGCCGGCGCAGACAAATCCGCTAGGGAAACTGCTGGGCGGACACGTGATGCACCTGGTGGATATGGCAGCGGCGATGGCAGCGCACCGGCATTCGAACAGCTACGTGGTAACGGCGTCGGTGGATTACATCGATTTTCGGAACTCGGTGAATTTGGGCGAAATTGTGATGCTGCATTCGCAGGTGAACCGAGTTTTCCATACCTCGATGGAGGTTGGCGTGGAGGTTTATTCCGAAAATGTGCTGACGGGGGAGCACAAGCATACCACGACGGCTTATGTGACGTTTGTGGCGATTGACGAACATACTAGGAAGCCGAAACTGGTGCCACCGTTGATTTTGAAGACGGCCGAGGAGCGGCGGCGGTTCCGGGAGGCGGCCGAGCGGCGGAAGACGAGGCTGGCGCTGCGCTACGGAAAATGAGTCGGGTTTTTCTGTTCGGAAGTTGCCCACATGAAACTTGGACTTGTCTGGTGAGGAAAGCTAGGCGGCGGCAAAGTTGCGGACCTGCTCCGCGACGGCCAAGGCTTGGTCGACGCAGGAGCCGATGGCGGGGCCGCGGAGATAATTGCCGATCAGGCAGAGACCCGGGAAGCGCGCGCACAACTTTGCTAATGCGGCCAGGCGATCGCCGTGACCGAGGTTGTACTGGGGCAAGGCGCGGGGCCAAATCGTGACATTCGAGAAAACTGGCTCTCGCTTGACGGAGAGCAGAGGTGAGATTTCACGGTGGACCAGCCCGGCTAGGTCGTCGGCATTCAACTTCGCTGCAGCTGGATCGGTTGCTCCACCGACGAAGCTGGTCAACAGAGCATGTCCTTGTTGAGCGCGGCCGGGGAAGAGGGAGGAATTCCAGACGGAGCCGAGGACACGGAGGCCGGCGGAGCGGGGAACGAGGAAGCCGAAGCCGTTTAGGGAGTGGCCGACGTCTTGCTGGCGATAGCCGAGAGAGACTACCGCGACGGCGGCGTAGTCAACGGAACGGAGCGGAGTTTCGAACGATGGATCGAGTTGTGAGAGCAGCGTTCCGGTGACGTCCGTGGGTGTCGCCAAGATTAACGATTTGGTGGAGACAGAGTCCTCTCCGGCGAGATTTTTCAAATGGACAAGGAAAAAACCATCCTCTCGGCGGGAGATGGCGGTCAGTCTTGTTTCGGTGAGCAGCGCGGGGCCGAGATCATTGGCCAGAGCGCGCACTAACGTTTCATTCCCTTCACGAAAGGTTTCGAGGGTGGGGCGCTCGCGCGGGCCTTTTTTGGATTTGGCGAGACGCCACAAGCCGCGAACGATGCTGCCGGAGGCTTTTTCGGCTTCGTAGAGTTGCGGGAAGGCGCTGCGGACGCTGAGGCCCTCGGGATCTCCGGCGTAGACGCCGGAAACAAATGGGCCGACCAGGCGATCGAGCAATTGTGGTGAAAATTTTCTGCGGACGAAAGCGGCGACGGATTCATCGGCACCCGGAGGGATGCTTTTCCCGAAGATGTCGCGCAGGACAGACCATTTCGTGGC
The DNA here is from genome assembly GCA_035510055.1 of Candidatus Cybelea sp. Classification (GTDB taxonomy): domain Bacteria; phylum Acidobacteriota; class Terriglobia; order Acidiferrales; family UBA7541; genus Acidiferrum. Next base: position 36,178 of record DATKHV010000023.1, read on the forward strand.
GCCATCGATCATCGAACTCATGAAAAAAGCAGGAGGGTTGAGGGGGGCGGGCTGGAGCTTGCCGTCAATCAGGACATAGCGGGGCGCTTGTGGCGGGGCAAGCAATCGTTCATCCGAAATGCCAAGTTCCGCCGAGAGCTTACGAAGGACACTGCTACCGCTGAAACTTTGCGGACCTAATTCCAAAAGGAAGCCGTCGCGAGGGACGGAATGGATGACGCCACCGGGGCGAGGAGAGGCCTCGACGATCTGTGCGGCAATGCCGGATTTGCGAAGCGAGTAGGCGCAGACCAGGCCGGAGATGCCAGCGCCGACCACCAGTGCTGGGACATGACGGGTCAGGAGGGCGGTGAGCATCCTCGCATAGCCTCGCAGGATCAGAGAGTTTTTGAAAAGAGCGGCTTGGCAGTGAGCTGCTGTTGTTCGAGATAGGGGTCGAAAACCATGGCTAGATTGCGGATAAAGATGCGGCCCAGCCAGGTGGTCGAGATTTCGCCGTTATCGAGGAGCACCAGGCCATCTCGGCGGGAGGGCTCAAGACGGCGAAGCTCTTCGGCGAAATACTCGTCAAAATCGACGCCAAATTCGCGGGAAATTTCGTCTTTAATGACGACGGTGTGACAAAGGAGGCGGCTGATGACGGCGCGGCGGAGACGGTCTTCCTTCGAGAGTTGATAGCCGCGCATGGTGGCGAGGCCGCGTTCGCCGACGGCTTTCTCCCAGGAAGGGATGTCCCGGAAATTTTGCGCGTAGGCGTCTTGGATGCCGCTGATGGCGGTGATGCCCATGCCGTAAAGGTCGGCGCCGGCTTTGGTGGTGTAGCCCTGGAAGTTGCGGTGCAGGGTGCGGTTTTGCTGTGAGACGGCGAGTTCGTCACCGGGTTTGGCGAAGTGGTCCATGCCGATGTAAAGATAGCCGGCTTCGATGAACTGGAGCAGGCCGGTGCGGAAAATCTCGAATTTCTGCATACCTTCAGGGAGGTGCGCGACGAAGGAACCTTGCTGCTTCTTCAGCCAGGGCACGTGGGCGTAGCTGAACAGGGCAATGCGATCCGGGGCGAGCCCGATGATCTGATCGACGGTGTGGGCAAAGGTGTGCGCGGTTTGGTAGGGAAGGCCGTAGATCAAATCGACGTTGATGCTATCGAAGCCGAGTTCGCGAGCGGCGAAGAGGAGGTCGCGGGTCATTTCGTAAGGCTGGATGCGGTGGACGGCCTCTTGCACTTCAGCGTGAAAGTCTTGAATGCCCATGCTGAGACGGTTGAAACCCAGCTTGCGAAGAGTTTCAAGGTGCTCGCGGGAGGTTACGCGGGGGTCGACCTCAATGCCGATCTCGCTGTCGGCGTCGAACTGGAAATGTTCTTTGGTGACAGCGAAGAGATCCTCGATCTGCTCGGGAGTCAGGTAGGTCGGTGTGCCGCCACCCCAATGAAATTGAACGACGGAGCGATTTTTGGAGACGCTGCGGCTGATGCGCTTCATTTCCTGCTTGAGAACGCCTAGATAAGGCGGGGCGACGCTTTTATTCTTTTGGATGACGACGTTGCAGGCGCAAAAGAGACACAAGGACTCGCAGAAGGGAATGTGCATGTAGAGAGAGACAGGAGTGCGGGCAAATTCGGCTTCCGCATGCACTTTTTCGAGGTCGCTGGGGCCGAAAGCGTCGTTCCAAACGGGCGCGGTGGGATAACTCGTATAGCGCGGGCCGGGACGATTGTATTTTGCGAGAAATTCCTCGCCGACATGGAGCTCGCCGCGCATTTGGTCCAGGCTTGGATGTGCGAGTGCCATTCAAATGTCTCCTAACGCACCTGAGCAACAGGCCCAGTGTGCTGAAGCAGCGCGCGCTGAGCCGTTTCGATGAAGAGCTGAGCATTCTCGACGGGCGTGTTCTGTAAGATGCCGTGGCCAAGGTTGAGGATGTGGCCGTGGCCAGCCAGAGAGTGGATGGTGGCCAGGGTCACATCGCGAATCTTGTCGTGAGGCGCGAACAAGACGGCGGGGTCGACATTGCCTTGGAGAGCAATTTTTGGACCGAGCGCCTTTCGAATGTCGGCAAGGTCAACACGCCAATCGACGCTGAGGACATTAGCGCCAGAGCGGGCTAAGGCAGGGAGCAGGTGTTGCGAAGCTTTGGTGTAATAGATCACCGGAACCGAGCCCCGGAGGCCCGAGATGATCTCCTGGACGGCGGGAAGCGCAAACTCTTCGTAGTCGTGCAAATTCAGTTCGCCGCACCAAGTGTCGAAAAGCTGCACAGCAGCCGCTCCCGCAGCGATTTGCGCTTCCAAATAAGGGACTGTAGCTTGAGCAATGCGCTGGAGCAGATCACGAAAAGTTCTTGGCTGGTGATAGAGAAAACTTTTGACGGTAGCGAAACCTTCCTTGGCTTTCCCTTCCACCATGTAGCAAGCAAGAGTCCAGGGAGCGCCAGCAAAACCGAGAACGGGAACCTCGGGGCCGACGGATTTCACGATCCGGCGGATGGCGTCGGGGAGAAAGCCGGTATCGGACTCGGGGTCGAAAATCTTGAGGCGTTCGACGTCGGCCCTGGAACGCACCGGATTCGGTAAGTTTGGGCCGGCGTCGCCGAGTTCCAACACCAAGCCCATGGCTTCGGCGGGAATCAGAATATCGGAAAAGACGATGACGGCATCCACGCCAAGCCTGCGAAAGGGTTGCAGGGAGACTTCTACGGCCAACTGGGGAGTCTTGCAAACCTCAAGGAATGCGTGCTTTGCGCGGATTTCGCGATATTCCGGAAGATAGCGGCCGGCTTGACGCATCATCCACACGGGAACCCGGGGAAGGATCTCTCCGCGGCAGGCGCGAAGGAATAGGTCTTTCCGGTTGATTACCGCAGTCTGTAAGGGCATGTTCCGCCTGAAGGATAAGGATAACAAATCCCAGGCGGTCTTGCTAAAGCGAGTACCCGACAGGTATCGGAATGTGCGAGCGCTTGGGAGTGTGGGCTATACTCGAAATGTAGAGCGACAGATGGCTTCTGCAAAGCAAGGCGATGGGTCGTACTGTATGTGCCGAGATGAGCCGGGGGCTCAGGTGCAAAGACCATGAATCATCTATTTCCGATTTTAACGGCGCTGGCGTATGTGGCGAGCTTTGGCCTGTATGTGCGCTTCCTGATTGCGGGAGACAAACTCACGGGGAGAGCGGGGACGGTGCTCCTGGGTCTAGGACTGGTGGGGCACTATTTTGCGCTGTATGAGAGGTCGCGCGGTTTACACACGGTTCCCTACCATGATCTGTATGGAGCGATGTCGTTGTTCGGGTGGCTACTGGCGCTGACGTATTTGGGGCTGGAGTTGTATCACCAGCAGCGATCGGTGGGCGCGCTGGTTTTGCCGTTCATCCTGGTGTTCTTTCTGACGGCACAAGTCGCGCCCGCGGATAGGCTTTCGCCCCCGGAAGCCCACGGGCCCACGTTCGCTTTCCACGTGACGCTGAACATTTTGGCTTACTCGGCGTTTGCGCTTTCGTTTGTATTGAGCTTGATCTTTCTCGTCGAAGAGCGTTTTCTGCGCAGTCACAGGCTCGGCGGCGTGGTGTGGCGGCTGCCGCCGCTGGAGCTGCTGGAGCGCATGAGCCAGTCCAGCGTGCTCATTGGGCTGGTTTCGATCAGCATCGGGACGGCGTTTGGGTTCTTGTGGGTGTACCGGCTCAGCGACAAATATTCTCTCTACGATCCGAAGTACGCGATTACCTTGCTTGTGTTGGTCTTGTACGCGGCGTATTTCCGGCTCGCGCGAACGACGGCGTGGCGTGGGGCGCGTGCCTCCAAGATGTGCGTCTTCAATTTCGTGGTGGTATTTCTGAGTTTTACGGTGGTGAATTTGTATCTCTCGCATAACCATCGGTTTTTTTAGGAGCTTGGAAGCGCGGCATGGAAATCGTTCTCGTCGGTTTGAATCACCGCACGGCGCCTGTAGAGGTGCGCGAGCGGGTGTCGTTTACTGCGGAGCAGGCCCAGCGGGCGGCTGAGGAACTTCGGTCGCGGGGAATCCTCGAAGAAATGCTGGTTCTTTCCACGTGCAATCGGAGCGAAGTGTACGGCGTGCCGCCGGAATCTTCCCATGAATGCGCTCCCGGACTTTCTTCTTTCTTGAGTGAGTTTCACGCGGTGCGTCACGACGTTCTGAGCGTTTCCCTTTATCACCATTACGACCAAGAGGCGGTGCGGCATCTCTTTCGAGTTGCGGCCGGGCTTGATTCGATGTTGCTGGGCGAGGCGGAAATTCTGGGGCAAGTGCGGGAAGCGTACCGCTTTGCGCACGAGCATGGCGCGACCGGGCCAGTCTTGAACCGACTCTTTCAGGGCGCGCTGGAAGTGGGGAAGCGAGTGCGGGCGGAGACGGAGCTCGGTACCCGCCCGATGTCCGCAGCGTCTGCCGGCGTGAAACTGGCGGAGCGCATCTTTGGAAAATTGAGCGAGCGCAAGGCGCTGGTGCTGGGCGCGGGTGCGATGAGCGAGCAAGTTATCTCGTATCTGCGTGACCGCGGAATCGGGCAACTCCAGGTGATGAACCGGTCGCGCGGGCGGGCGGATGATCTCGCGAAGCAATTTGGCGGACAAGTAGTCGGCTGGGGAGAGTGGGAAACGGCGCTGCAATCGCCGGACGTGGTCGTGTCGTCGGTGAGCGCGGACGAGCCGGTGTTGCGGCGGGAGGTCGTCGCGCGCGCGATGGCGGCACGGGGAAATCGCGCGTTGTTCCTGATGGATCTGGGCGTGCCGCGGAATATAGATGCCAAGGTGGCGGAGCTTTACAATGTCTACGTTTACAACACGGATGATTTGACGCAGATCGTACAGCAAAATCGCAACGCGCGGGAAAGCGAGATTCCCCACGCCCAGGGAATTGTCGAGGAACATGTGAGCAAATTCCTGTCCTGGCAGGCGAGCGTGGAGCTCGTTGGGCTAGTGGACGCGCTGCGCGCGAAGATGAAGGAAGAACGCGCGGCATTCATTCGTTCGCGCATGGAGCCGATGAAGCATCTGACGGAAACGGACCGCGCGCACGTAGAGAAATTGATGGATGAGATGCTGGAGAAGCTGCTTTTGGAGCCGGCGCAACGCTTGCGCGGCGAAAGAGAACTCCGGCGGAAGATTCAGAACGTCGAAGCATTGCGCGATCTTTTTCTTTCAAACCGGGAGAAGCCGTGAGAATCCTGAGGATCGGCACGCGCGGCAGCATGCTTGCCAAATGGCAGGCGGAATCGATTCGCAAAAAACTGTTTGCCGCGACTGGGATGGAAGCGGAAATTGTGATCATCAAAACCAGCGGCGACAAGATGCAACAAGCGCCGCTCGCGCAGATCGGGGGCCAGGGGATTTTTATCAAGGAGCTGGAAGAGGCGCTGCTGGAAGAAACGATTGACCTAGCGGTGCACAGCGTGAAGGACATACCGACCGATATTCCTTCGCGGCTCATGTTTCCGGCCGTGTGCCGGCGCGACGACGTGCGCGATTGCCTGGTAGGCTCCACGCTGGCGAACTTGCGGCGGGGGGCACGAGTAGGGACGAGCAGCCTGCGGCGGCAAGCGCAGTTGAGGCACCTCCGGCCGGATCTTGACCTACGCGAACTGCGAGGAAACGTAGACACGCGATTGAGAAAAGTGGAGAGCGGGGAGTACGAAGCGGTGATGGTATCCAAAGCGGGCTTGGATCGGCTGGGGTTGAGCAAGCGAATTGCGGAGGTGCTATCGCCGGACGTGTGCATGCCGGCGGTGGGGCAAGGGGCGATCGCGGTGCAGTGCCGGCTGAAAGACACCGAAGCTGGTGATCTATTGGCTCCTTTGGACGACGCGGAGACGCGCACGGCGATTATCGCGGAACGTGCACTGCTGGCGGCATTGCAAGGTGGATGCCAGGTTCCCCTGGGAGCGTGGGCCCGGCTTGAACGAGGCGAACTATTGCTAGAGGCCTGCGTTTGTTCGGTGGATGGAGTGCAATACGTGAAGCAGCGGGCCAGCGCTCCACCGGAGCAGGCGACGCAGCTCGGAGAGCACATGGCGCGGGTGCTGATTGAGGCGGGCGCGCAGTCCATCCTGGAGGAAGTGAGCCGGCAACGTGGGTGAAGCGCGGGCCAATTCGCTGGCAGGGAGGCGGATCGTAATTACGCGGGCCGCGGCGCAGTGCCAGGCACTAACGCAGGAACTCACCGGCCGGGGAGCGATTCCCGTGGTGGTTCCGCTGGTGGCGTTTTCTGAGCCGGAAGACTTCGCACCGGTCGATGCGGCCATCGCGGAACTCCAGCGATTTGATTGGATGATTCTGACCAGCGCACAGGCGGTTCGCGCGTTGGTAAAGCGCGGCGAGAAACTGAAACTTAGACTGATCGGCCCCGGGAGTAAGCTGCGCATTGCCTGCGTCGGGCCTATCAGCGCCGAAGCGGCGCGCCAAGCCGGGCTCGCCGTCGAGCACGTTGCGGAGACGCACAACGGCGTGGCGCTGGCGGAAGAATTGGGAAGCAGGCTGGCGGGGGCCAAGGTGCTGTTGCCGCGAAGCGATCGCGCAAATCCGGACTTGCCGGTGGCGCTCGAGAGACTCGGTGCCGCGGTCACGGAAGTGATTGCTTACCGCACGCTGCGGCCGGCCGAGGTGGATCGTAGTCACCTGGGAGAGATTGCCGATGGTGAGAACGACGCAGTGTTATTCTTCAGCCCTTCGGCAGTCGAGCATTTTGCCGAGTTGTTTGGAGGCCAGCAATTGCCGGCGCTGCAAGATAAACTGGCGATTACGGCGGTTGGGCCGGTGACCGCGAAGGCTTTGCGGAAGGCGGGAGTTTCGCGCGCCGTGGTCGCCGCGGATACCACGGCTGCGGCGGTGATTGCAGCACTAGAAGAGCATTTTGGCGGTACGGCAAAGCAGGTGCAGGCTGGAGTCAAGAGAGTATGAGTTTCCCCACCCACAGGCCGCGGCGTCTACGGCGGAACGAGGCGCTGCGAGGCCTGGTTCGCGAGACGCGACTCACCGCGTCGGGTCTGATCTATCCGATGTTCGTGTGCCCGGGGACGAACGTGCGACAGGAAGTCAGCTCCATGCCGGGCGTCTATCAGCAGTCGGTGGATCAGATTGTCGAAGAGTGCCGGGAAGTGGAGTCGCTGGGGATTCCGGGGATCATTCTTTTTGGATTGCCCGAGACAAAGGATCCGCGCGGGGCTAGTTCCCTGGGCGCGCATGGCGTGGTCCAGAGCGCGATTGCCGGGATTCGCAAAGCAAAGCTGAAGCTTCTGGTAATCACGGACGTGTGCTTGTGCGAATACACGGATCATGGTCACTGCGGCATCATCGAGAATGGTGAAGTGGCCAATGACGCGACGCTGACGATTCTCGCGCAGCAGGCGCTTTCGCACGCACGGGCGGGAGCCGATATGGTGGCTCCTTCCGACATGATGGATGGGCGCGTGGGCGCCATTCGCGAAACACTGGATGAGCATAAGTTTGAGAATGTCGCCATTTTTTCTTACGCCGCCAAATACTGTTCCGGCTTCTACGGACCTTTCCGCGAGGCAGCGCACTCCTCTCCCCAGTTTGGCGACCGGCGCAGCTATCAGATGGACCCCGGGAATGTGCGGGAAGCGCTGAAGGAAGTGGAGCTTGACTTGGAAGAAGGCGCGGACATGGTGCTGGTAAAACCCGCGCTGGCGTACTTGGATGTGATCCGGCGAGTACGCGATGCCTTTGATGTTCCGGTCGGAGCTTACAACGTCAGCGGCGAGTACGCGATGGTGAAAGCCGCGGCACAGAATGGCTGGCTGGATGAAAAGCGAGTCGTCCTTGAGATTGTGACGGGCATCCAGCGGGCTGGGGCGGAAATCATTCTTACCTACCATGCCAAGGATGTCGCCCGCTGGCTGAAGGCGTGTTAGTTTAATCGAGAGAATATGAGCACAGCGCAAACCCGGAGGAAGTGCGAGCGCAAGCGTTCGCGCGAAATTTTCGAGCGTGCCGAGAAAGTGTTGGTCGGCGGCGTAAACAGCCCCGTGCGGGCGTTCCGCTCCGTGGGCGGGGAGCCGCTGATTATTGAGCGCGGCAGCGGGCAACACCTCTACGACGCGGACGGCAACGAGCTGCTCGACTACGTTTGCTCTTGGGGAGCGATGCTCCTGGGCCACGCGAATCCCGCGATCAGCGAGGCGATTGCCGACCAGGCCCGCCGCGGCACAAGTTTTGGAGTGACCACCGAGCTAGAACTGGAACTGGGCACGCTGATTAACCAGGCGATCCCCTTTATTGAAAAAATCCGGTTCGTATCGAGTGGCACGGAAGCCACGATGAGCGCGGTGCGGCTGGCGCGCGGAGTAACGCAGCGCGATTTCATCGTCAAATTCGAAGGGTGTTATCACGGACATGCCGATAGCTTCTTGTCGCAGGCTGGTTCCGGCCTGGCGACGCTGGGGATTGCGGAATGCCCAGGCGTGCCTGCGGCGTTGGCGGCGTTGACTTTGAACGTGCCGTACAACGACCTCAACGCGGTCGAACGCACATTTCTAGAGCATAAGAATAAAATTGCGGCGATCATCGTCGAGCCTATCGCGGCGAACATGGGAGTTGTTCCGCCAGAGAACGGCTTCCTGAAGGGATTGCAGGAAATCACCAAGAAGAATGGTGCGTTGCTAATCGTCGATGAGGTGATTACGGGATTTCGCTTACGGAATGGGTCAGTACAACAGCTATTCGACGTTGCAGCCGATCTTACAACGCTCGGGAAAATCATCGGCGGGGGAGTTCCCGTGGCTGCTTATGGCGGGCGCGCCGAATGGATGAACCAGGTGGCGCCGCTGGGTCCGGTATATCAAGCGGGGACCCTCGCGGGCAACCCGCTGGCAATGCGCGCTGGAATTGCGGCACTGCGACAACTGACCAAGGCCGGGCTGTACGAAAAGGTGACGGAACTGGCAGAGCGGCTTGTCCTTGGGCTGCGCGCGGAACTGGCCAACGCGGGGATTCCCGCGCAGATTAATGCTATCGGCGGTCTCGCGACCGTTTTCTTTGCGCCGGAACCGGTGAGAAATTATGCGGGTGCCAAGCGTTCGGACACCAAGCGATACGCACGGTTCTTTCGCGAGATGCTCGATCGAGGCATTTTCTTGGCGCCGTCACAGTTTGAGGCGGCATTTATTTCTCTGGCCCACACTTCCGAGGATATTGATCGCACGCTGGCAGCGGCGCGTGAGTCGCTCCAAGCGATTTCGTCGGATTCCACTGTCTAAACGTAAAAAGGGAGAATTGGGGAATGAGCGAGGGTATCGAACTTCCGGAGAGCCATCACGGCGATCATCCGCTAGTCCTTCCGGTCTCGATTACGATTTCAATTATGGCCGTATTTGTGGCCGGTGCGTCGTTGCTTGGGCATCGGGCGCATACCGAAGGATTGCGTTTTGAAACTCAAGCCGCAAGCCGGTGGACGCAATATCAGGCGAAGAGCACGCGCTTGCACGAAGACCATGAAGCTTTGGACTTGATTAGGCTCGGGGCCTCGCTGAACAAAGAGTTGGCCGAAGAACAGAAACAGAAGTATGGCAACGAAATCGAGCACTACGAAAGCGACAAGGAAGACGTGGCGCAAGAGGCGAAGAATCTGGAAAATGAGCGCGATTTGACGGTACGCCAAGCCGACCGATTTGATGGAGGAGAAGCGCTTTTGGAAATCGGGCTGGTGATCTGCTCCATCACACTTTTGACCAAGAAAAAACTCTTCTGGATCAGTGGTGTGCTCGTTGGGGCGCTGGGCATCGGTCTGGCTGCGACGGGGTTCCTCCGGCACTAAATTAAGCGCGCGCCGGCGGCTCCTGAGCTTCTCAAGAGTGCGATTTCCTGGGCGAGGCGCTCCAGCTTGCCCAGCAATTCCTGATGCCGAAGGTCCTCGCCAGTTGGTTTCTTTCCCGTAAATGTAAGTGTCCCGCCGGGCTCGAGCACGCATTGGGCGACTTCGGAGAGCGAAGCGAATCCTTGCTTGCGGGCGGCGGCTTCGAGCTGCGAAATAGTAATCAGTTCCTTCTTCAAGTTCCGCGTGCGGACCTTTCCGTCCTCAACCAGAACGTCAGATCGGCCTTCGACCAGTTGGTCGAGCTTTCTATGATCGTAGAGGAATCGAACGACTAGGTAGTTGGTGACCAGCAGGGAAGTAGCGCCGATGATTCCGCCCAGGACGCTGTTATCTTCACCGATGATAGCGTTCTGCACGGTATTCGAGAGGGTGAGCAAAACGACCAAGTCGAAGGGATTGAGCTGAACGAGTTCGCGTTTTCCGGAAAGCCTGAGGCTGACCACTAGAAACGCGTAAACGATGATGGGCCGGAGGATCTTTTCGGCCAGGGGAAGTCCGATGACGAACATGTCTTTCCAAATATCGTGCATACCAGGAGCGCCTCCTCGGGGTCCCGCAGGGACGGCCACAATGGCGGGACGTTGTGGTGGTAAGGGAACGGGGGGAGCGTAACACGCACACGCAGGGAGTCAAAGCCGCCCTTCCCGGAGAAGCCAACCTGGCCCTTCGGACAGTCATTTTTTCGCTACCATTTCCCGTTGCATGGCAGACACGAGCCTTCGTTTTTCGTATGATTAAATCGATTAGCTAGCTTGCCGGCCGGACCGCGCGGTTGCAGCGCGTAAGCAACAAATTCAAACGGAGGACTGCAGGACGCACCCTCGCCCGCGAAGTGCTATTGCGCGGCTGGTGTCGCGCGCACTCCCAAATGAACCAACGTGCCCCTTTGGCGCTTGGCACCTTCCTTGGCGCCGAGCAACTCTCCACGCTGCTGGACTCGGTCCAGGAACTGCTGACCATTCTCAGTCCGGACGGAATCATCCGTTATGCGAGCGCTGGTTTCACGCGCGTTCTTGGCCACAAGACAGAAGACCTTTTGGGAAGATCGATATTTGATCTGGTGCATGTGAGCGACGCCGACGGGGCACGTGACTGTCTTCGCGACCTACGGGCCGGCGGGCGAGGAGAGTTTGCCAGGCGCAGCCGGCTGCAAAGCAAAGACGGGAGCTGGCGCTGGTTTGACTCTGAGGCCCGGGATTATAGCAACCTGCCTGACGGCAAAGCCATTGTCCTCAGTCTTCGGGACGTGACTGATCTTCACCGTATGGAGGCGGAGCGCCAGGTTATCTTCGAAATCGTGCAGGCCCTCAACCAAACCGCCAACCTGGATGAGTTGTTGGGCAGTATCCACGTAGCGCTTAAAAAGGTTGTGTACGCGGAGAATTGCTTCGTGGCCTTGCATGACCCGGCTGCGGACACTTTTACGTTTCCATTTTTCGCAGACCAAGTCGACGTGGCGCCGCCGCCGCAGAAGGTAGGCCACAGTTGCACGGCGTTTATCTTCCGGACGGGTTCTCCGATGTTGATCCCGCAAGAAGAATTTGACAAGCTGGCCGCGGAAGGAAAGGTTGAACTCGTCGGATCGCAATCACCGTCGTGGCTCGGTGTTCCCTTGAAAACGCCCACGGCGACCATTGGGGTTCTGGTGGTCCAGCATTATGAAGCTGAAAATGCCTATGACATTCGCGACTTGGAGTTCTTGAGCTCGGTCGGGGGGCACATTGCCCTGGCCATCGAACGGCGACGCTCGGAGGATGCTCTTCGCAGAAATGAAGAGATGTTCCGATTGCTATTCAGTTACAATCCGCTGCCCACGTGGGTGATGGACAGGGAATCGCTGCAGTTCCTGGAAGTGAACGAAGCTGCCGTTCGTCAGTATGGATACTCGCAGAATGAATTCAAGCGCATGACCGTCCTCGACCTTCGCCCGGGAGAAGAACGAGCAAAATATCTTGATCAATTGAAGCTGATTCCTCACGAAGGGCTCTATCACGACAATTGGAAGCACCGCAAGAAAGACGGAAAGGTCATTCAGGTCGAAACCATTTCCCACGAATTGGAGTATTCGGGAAGAAGAGTTCGGCTGGTGGTGGCGCAAGATGTCAGCGAACGCCACCTTCTCGAGCAACAGCTCCGGCAGTCACAAAAAATGGAAGCGGTGGGACGGCTGGCGGGCGGCGTGGCCCACGACTTTAACAATCTCCTGATGGTGATCAAGGGGCATACGGAGCTTCTGCTCAACGCCCTTCCTGCGGAGGAGAAATATTCGAGGAAAATAAAGCAAATCGATCGCGCCGCGGACCGCGCCTCCGCTCTAACGCGTCAATTGCTGGCCTTCAGTCGCTTACAAGTTTTGCAACCCCAGGTGATCAATCTGAACGGCGTCGTTGAGGACATGGGCAATCTGCTACCTCGGTTGATCGGGGAGGACATTGAGCTGGTCGTTCGCGGCTCGCAGGACCTGGGCGCGATACGAGCCGACGCCAGCCAAATGGAACAAGTGATCATGAATCTGGCTGTGAATGCTCGCGATGCCATGCCGGGCGGGGGGAGACTGCTGATCGAGACGTCGAATGCGGAACTGGACAGCACCTACAACGAGGTACATCCGATTGTGCGGCAGGGCCGCTACATTCTCCTGGCGGTCTCGGACACCGGTACGGGAATGAGCGCGGAAACGCAAGCGCGCATTTTTGAGCCCTTCTTCACAACCAAACCGCAAGGCAAGGGCACCGGCTTGGGCCTCTCCACGGTGTATGGCGTCGTGAAGCAGAGCGGCGGATTCATTTGGGTTTACAGCGAGCTTGGGAGGGGGACTTCCTTCAAGATCTATCTGCCGCGGGTGGACCAGCCAGTCGACCGCTCCGGACCAGTGCGAGCGGCTGCGGAGGCGCCGCGGGGAACGGAAACGATCCTACTAGCCGAGGACGAACAAGATGTACGCGAAGTGGCGCGCGAGTTTCTGGAATCGGGTGGTTACAAGGTGATCGAAGCGCGCGACGGAACCGATGCGTTGAAAAGAATTGAGAAATACGATGGCGCGATCGACTTACTGGTCACCGACATGGTCATGCCAGGAATGACGGGACAGGAGCTGACCGCGAGATTGCTGGAGCGCCGTCCGGAAATACGAGTTCTCTACATGTCCGGTTACAGCGAACGGGCCGCGGCCGATTCGGCGCGTGGCGACTCCTCGGTACGTTTATTGGCGAAACCTTTCAGCCGGTGGGCGCTGCTTCGCGCGGTTCATGAAATTCTAAAACAATCCTGAAGTTGCCGACAGTCCCTCCGACAAACTCGATCACTCCGACATTTTCTAGCGAATCCTCGGATGCTTTCTATGCCAGTCGGTGCGTGATTGGAATGTCCGCCCTGCCTGGATCACTGCAAAATCGTCGCCGGCTCGGCCCACAAATTGCAGCCCGACGGGGAGATTCTTTTCCGTGAATCCGCAGGGAACCGACATTGCCGGAAGTCCGCAGAGGTTGCCGATGGCGCCGAGAGGGTCGGGAAAGGCGAGCCCGGTCTCGAGATTCAAAGTCAAAGGTGTCGCCGGAACGGGCTGGGCGGCAGTCGCGAGGACGTCAAAGTTTTCAAACAGAGAGTCCATTTTCTTCTGAATAATTTCTCTAATCTTGAGGGCTTGCAGATAATCGGCGCCAGAATACTGCTCGTTTAGGTAGCCGGCGATTTGTCCCAAAGGATCGGTCAATTCGCTCACGCGACCTGAGCGAATCAGCGGCCGGAACGAAGCGGCGGACTCAACGGCCACGATGATGTTGCCGGCATCCTCCCATGGCCCCACCGGCAAGGCGACCTCCTTTACGCTGGAAAAAGATTTCTTGAGAATCCGGGTGGCGGCTTCGATGGGTTTCGCAGCCGCGGGATCGAGAGATTTCCATGCGTTGGTGAGCCAGCCGATTTTGAGCGGACGCGAATGCAATTCCATCGAAGGCGAATAGGTGAAAGCGCCCTTGTCGATTGCCGCTGTGCCACGATCCTTTTGATCGTGGCCGGCAATGGCGGCAAAGATGCGGGCGCAATCCTCGGCGCTGCGGGCCAACGGGCCAATCTTATCCATGGAAGGCGCAAGCGCCATCGCGCCGTAACGGCTGACGCGACCGTAAGTCGGGCGCAACCCGCTCACGCCGCAGAAGGCCGAAGGGCAGATGATGGAACCCCAGGTTTCCGTTCCGATGGCAAATGCAGCTAGTCCGGCAGCCACGATTGCGCCCGAACCGGAAGACGACCCGCAAGTCCAGCAAGTAAGGTCCCAGGGGTTTTTGGCTTCGCCCTGCAAGGAGGCCGAGGCGAAGCGGTAACCCATTCCGCCGGCGAGCTCGATCATGGATGCCTTTCCGAGCAGGACTGCGCCAACACGATTCAGATGTTCGATCACCGTGGCGTTGTAATCGAATACTTGGTTTGCATAGGGCTTGGCGCCCCAAGTGGTTGGCAATCCTTTTACGGCCAGCAGGTCTTTAGCGGCGTAAGGGATTCCGTGGAGTGGACCGCGGTAGTGGCCGCGCTGGATCTCCTTTTCCGCCGCTTTGGCTTGTTCGAGGGCGATCTCGGGTGTTAACAAGGCGTAAGCGTTAAAGCGCTGGCCGAAGTTTCGACTGCGGTCCAGGTAGGCTTGGGTCAGATCGACGGGCGAGAGCTTCTTCGATTCGATGCGTTTCGCGAGTTCACTTACAGAGAGATAGAAGATCTCTTCGCCAGGCATGCGGCAGGCTCCTTAGGAATTCTTTGGCGGACTTGCCGGTTTAACAATAGCTGGCTTGAGCGCAGGCTTCTTTTCCCGTTCCATCAACGGCTTCAGATACAGTGCCGGACCATCCCCATTTTCCGTTTGAAACGCGCGCAAGCGCTCGAGCGATAGCTGCGACTCGGCCGCCAGCCGCCGAATATCCGCCTTCTGAGCCTCAGAAAGGCGGCCGCCATATTGGGCCAAGATCGACTGCATTCGTGTTTCGACTTCGGCTTGGCCTTCCGGCGACAGTCTTGGTGCTTTAGCGGGCTGCTGCTCCGGCGGCCCGGCGGCGACAGATTTCGCGCCTGCGCCAAGGAGATTTGAGGGTGCCAGTGATGCCGCCGCGGACACCAAGGCGGCGCGCCGCGCAAATTCGCGGCGGGAAATCGTCGAATCGCTCTTGGTGCTCATCGCGGGTCCCCTTCGAATAAGGCAAGAAGTAGGAAAGGCGTGCTCAAAATGCGCAAATTGAGGCTACTGAATCTGTGTTCGAGCGTCAACTAGCTGGAGGGCACTAGCTGGAGGGCTGTTCGTCAGGCACTCAGAACCAGGCGGTTTACGGTTCGAACCGGAAGTGGATGGTGATAGTGACGTGCGCCGGAACAGGCTGACCGTTTCGCGTGGCGGGTTCGTATCGGAATTGCTTCAAGGATTCTACGGCGGCGGGGCGCAAAGACGGGGGCCCAGAGAGCACACTGATAAAATTCACTTCGCCCGACGTCCCAACGACCGCGTCGATTACCACGTTCCCCGTTTCGAAGTCTCGCAGAGCTTCCAAGGAAGCCACAGCCCGGACAGATTTGATCAACTGCGGCGGCACCAAGACACTCTCCGCCCCCGATGGCGCAACGCGACTGGCACTGGCTTTTTCCGTTGGATGATCGGTTGAACGTTTCCTGGCTAGGGCTGCTGGTGGGGAATTTTTCCTAGCAACTGGCAGTGCTTCGGAAGCACTTGAGCCGGCGGGTTCGGCAGAGGTCTCGGCCTTCTCACTTGTTTCGCTCGCGACTGTTTTTTGCAGGGCCGCGCTTGGTGATGGCATTCCGGCGGAGGTCACCGGCGCATCACTTGCCATTCTGTTCGCGCCCGCACCGATTGGCGGCCGACGGACCGAGTCTTGTTCGGCCGCTGATTGCCACGGCATCCAATGCTTGTACCATGCAGCCCCGGATGCAGTGACCACCAGGGCGGTGGTCAGCAGCGCAAGGCGCAAGACTCCGCCACGAAAATTGGGGGTGAAACTCCCTCTTGCCCGCCGCGACCTTTTGCGCTTGGGCAAAGACATACTAAAATCCAGCGCCGGCTGAGGCAGTAGCGCTTGCTCTTCGGGGGTCCATTGCGGCAGATCAGGTTTGTGTTTCAGCGACTGAGATATGTCTTTGAAGGCCTCGCCGGCAGCTTGGCGCGATTCACCGTTTGTCGGCCCACTGTCCCGAGATAATGCCGAAGAGGGCTCGGGAACCTCACTCGGTGAAAGTAAAAGCGTTTGCGGCTGGGGACTTTGTTCGTGCGGCGGCATTAAGTGCGGTCGGTCCCGCAAGATTTCCACTTCACGCTTAAACTTCTGGATATCCTCGACCGAGGAAGGGGGGAAAGGTTCGCCCGGGTCACCGGCCGTGGCTTCGGCGGAAATCACCAGAGCAGCAGCTTCGCCGTCCTGAGCGGTTTTTGGCAGCAACGCCGTCGCTGCGGAAAACTCCATGCCCCAGAAGCCCGGCGCGGGCTCGACGAATTCCAGTTCCACGAAGCAAGTCGTCGGCCGATAGACTCGTTTGCGCTTTACTTGTGCGACGACTTCGCGCTTCAGTTCTATATTGGTTAGAACGAGCAATTGGCCGTGAGCCACGGCAGCGGATAAGCGGATCACTCCGCCATTATCAAAGACCAACACAGAAGACGTCTGTTCGGTGAGGAGTTTGCGCTCATCGGTATTCTTGTCGGGGGGCAATGTGGTGGCTTGTAAACACACTTCACGAGCGACCATATTGGTCTTCAAACTTGGCGCGGGATTTAACGGGGGTGCATCAGCCTCCGCAGGCTCGGGCGGATTCTCCTCGCGCTGCGGCTCGGTAGAACTCGCGACGGGCGAGCTAGACAACAAGCGCAAGTCTTCTGCGGAAGACAATTCAGTCGTCCCTTGGGCCGGGGCGGCAAGAAACCCCGGGCAAATTTAGGCTGGGGAGATCCATCCGCCATGCGGACGGACCGAACCCCTCCATTTTCCATGGCCCGCTCGACTCGCTACTATAGTACAAAAGTACTCCCCAGCGCAGCGGGCAGCGGTTGTTCGGTTTGCCATCTGCAGTTCGTAGTGCGTCGCCAGGACGCACAAACGCAAAGGCTGAAAGGCAACCTTGCTGCCACATTGCCATCACTTCTTCCGGAGCCGCTAGCCAACTTCCGTGAGTGCGCGAATTTGGGTTTCCAGGGCCTGGTTGTATTGGCGCTCGATCTGAAGCTCCGTTTGCAGTTTTTTCACCAGCAAGTCCAAATGAGCGATCTCGACGCGAAGCTTCTGGACATCGGCCGATGTCGGAGCTGCATGCGATGGTGGGGGATCGCGCTGAGGTTGCGAAGGTTGCCGCGGGGTGAACGCTTCGGCGAGTGCTCGCGGCCATGCCGATTCAGAGGTAGCCGGGACCGGAGGCGGTGGGGCAGCAGAATGGGGCGCCACCGGTGCCGGAGGGGGCGAAAAGAGATTGCTCAGAGCGTTTGCATGAGTTGTGCGCTCAGGCGCGGGCGTGGGCGTTTGGCTCTTGGGCTCAAGGAGGCTCTTCACGCGTCCAATCAATTCCTGAGGCTGAAAAGGCTTGCGAATGAGTTCATCGGCCTTCACCGAAACTGCTTTATCCGCCACGCTCTTGTTAACGACGCCGGACATCAGAACAACCGGTGTTGCGCTGAACTCCGGATTCTGCTTGATCTGGCTGCAGACAGAATAACCGTCTTGATCGGGCATGATCACGTCGGTGATGACCACGTCGGGGCGGTTTTGCTCAAACTGGGCGAGCGCCGAAGCCGCATCAGCACAGGTAATGACGTTGATGTTCTCGCGGCGAAAAGCAATCTTGATGACTTCGCGCATCGTCGCGCTGTCATCGATAAAGTAGACAGTAGGTTTCCGCTTGGCTGGAGCTTCGCCCAGCGGCGGGAGGGTCATCGCTTCGCTCATTGCGCTTCCTTGTCCGCCATGTCGCGCGTTCCTTCATCGAATTCGCGCATGGCATCCAGCATAAGATCGGTGGCCGAGCGCAGCACGGTACGCTGCGTCGAGGTAGTCCCATAGGTAAATTTGTAGACGCCTTCGCTACTGTTTCCGAGGCTTTTCAAAATGTGAATGACGGCTTCATCGCCGAACAAATTGCCGCACTCCGCGTGCGAAATCGTTCCGGCGTCGTAGAACAACACACCGTCGGTCTCGCCCGCGTTGATGTGCAGCGCCCCAGTTTGGTGGGCGTGCCCGAGCATTTGCATGACGCCCGTGAGATCGTGGTGGGTGAGATTGCCGCTAAGACTGGTGTCGGATTGGTCCAGCATTTGGGTAGGCTGAAAGCCCTCCGTTTTGCTGACCAGGATCTGCTTCACATGAGCGGCAATGACCGCCGGCTGCTGGTCGCGGTCGATGTAATCGTCGCAACCAGCCTGAAACGCTTCCATCAGCGCGCGCTGGCTTCCGTCACCCAAGGCGATGACAGGCAGATTTGCGTTTTTCGAGTCCGCGTGAATAATTCTTGCCATTTCCAGAGCGCCCATCTCCCGCATCTTGGTCGAGCAGAGGATAGCGGATGGCGCGTCGTATTCGAGTGTGGTTAGAGCGAACGCGGCTTGCGTGCTGGTCACCACCTCAAAACCCTCGCGTTTCAGCGCGTCGCCCAAGCGCTTTGCAAAATAGACGTTGCTGTCGACGAGCAGAACTTTGACAGGTCGTCCGGGGGAAATCACGGCCGTGCCTCCGCCATTTGCTGCCCGGCGGGCTTCCCAAGCAGCTGTTCCGGGCCGGGCGTTAGGGTGTCCAGGTTCAGGACTTCGATCACATCGCCGTCATGAGATAGCCAGCCGGCGACATGCGGCGCGTCGGATTCCGCGGCAGCCATCATTTCCGAATTAATCAGCTCGCACTCGCCCGTAACCGGCACCGCGATCCACTCTTTCTGTGTACCGTAGCTGCGCACGGCGATCAGGTAGAAGCGGCGCGATGTCAGACGCTTGCCGAGCAGTATTTCTGAAACATCGCACACCGGGACAATGCGTCCGCGGCGGAGGATAACGCCTTCCAACTTTGATGTCCGGTGCGGAAAGCGAAAAACACGGCTCGGGGCAACCAGTTCGGCAATGTGCTTCGCCGAAACAGCAAACCGCCGCTCGCCCAGCCGCAATAGGACGAAGGATTGCAATTCGAGTTCGGCCGATATCGTCATTCGGTGGAGTCCGCTTCCTCGATAGATGCCGTAGCGGAGTTGTCCGATTCCAGGAGCGCTCGATCGAGCAACGTCAATTCATCCGCTGAAAGAAAGCCTTCCGGTTTCACCACCGGCACGACGGTTTGGTCTAGGGCTGTCAGCCCCCTGTACCACTGCCGCTCCTCGTGACAGAAAGAGAGTGGCAGAGCTTGCAAGCGTGTCATGCTGGTCATCTTTTCGATGCCATCGATCAGGAGAGCGGTGCGCGTCTTGCGCAGCACGAAGAGCAATGCTCCTTCGGCAGCGTGCAATCCAAAATGCATGGCGCCGTTGACAATGAAAAGGGATCTATCGCCCCGGCGCAGAACGTAGCGCACTTTTCGAATCCCCGGCGCACTGATTTCCGTGGCGGCGCCCGACATGCTGTCGGCGCTGCGCACTTCCTGCACCGAAGCGGAAGAAACGGCGAATAGTTGTCCGCTGACGCGAAACAAAATGAGCTGTTCTGACTTCGCTGAACCCGGCTTGGCGGGGGCCGCTAGGCGCATTAGCGAACTCCCGCGGGCGCGGTGCGGCAAATACCGAGGACGCGCTTTTCGATGGCGGAATAGATATCGTCGATTCCCAGCACCTGATCGACGGCGCCTACTCGAATGGCTTCCGCCGGCATACCAAAAATGACGGAGGTCGCTTCATCCTGGGCTAGCACCAAGCCGCCCGCGCTCTTGATGGCCTGGGCTCCGTTGGCGCCATCGTTGCCCATGCCTGTAAGCACGCCCGCGATACTCAGGGGACCGGCAAAGGCCGCGACGGATTCCATGGTGATGTCAATATTCGGTAGATAGCCGTTGACGCGGCCGGTGGTTCCGTCGAGTTGCAGGCGGCCAGTGGCGGTAACGCGAAGATGCTGGCCCCCTGGACAAATGTAGAGGGTGCCCGGTTGAAGTGGCTCATTGGCTTCCGCTTCTTTCACGCGAATCCCTGTAAATTCGGCGAGCTGCGCCGCGTATTGCGTAGTGAATGCGGCCGGCATGTGCTGCACAAGGATGACGGCAGCAGGGAAGTCGGCTGTGAATCCGGGAGCGATGCGCATCACCGTGGCTGGTCCCCCGGTAGACGCCGCGAGCACAACGACGGGGAAGCGCTGGTCGAGTCCGGAAGTCGCCCCTGGACGGGCGCTGACGGGTGCAGGCACCGGAGCCTTGGCCCCACTGGAATTCTGAATCGTAGAGGCCAGGCGTGAAGCCGTACGCACGACGCGCACTTTGCAGGCCATGCGCACCTTGCGCAGCAGTTCTTCCTTCACGCTCGGCATATCAAGATCGATAGCGCTCGAAGGCTTAGCCACAAATTCAATGGCGCCGAGTTCCAGCGCCCGCAGGGTGCTTGCAGCGCCTTCGCGCGATTCCGAGCTAACGACGACGATCGGGCGTGGATTCGTGGTCATGATCTCCGCAGTGGCCTGCAGACCGTCCACGTGCGGCATATTGATGTCCATGGTGATAACGTCTGGTTTTAGCGATTCCGCCAAAGCCACGGCTTCGCGGCCATCCTTGGCGTTGCCTACGACCTGCAGCAAATCGTCAGCATTGAAAATGCCCTCCAGAACTTTCCGCATGAATGCGGAATCATCCACGATGAGGACGCGAAACTTTTTGTTGGTGGTAGCCATGATTCGTTTACGCTATCGGCGCGACCGGGCGTGGCGCCTCCGTTCCTATAAGTTGTTCAACTGCGGCGATCAGCTGATCTTCCTGCACTGGCTTAGTGAGGAATGCAGTGGCGCCTTCCTTCATGGCGCGATCGCGATGCTTGGCGCCGGCGCGGGACGTAACCACCATCACGGGGATGCGGCGCGTCGAGGGACTCTGGCGCAGTTGCACCATCAATTCATAACCCGTCATGCGCGGCATCTCGAGGTCGGTGATGACCAGGTGGCAGCCGTGCTGGGTCACCAGTTCGGCGGCTTCCAGTCCATCGGCGGCCAGCTTCACGCGGTAGCCGTTCTTCTCGAGCATGCGGCCAACGAATTTGCGCACGCTGATGGAGTCGTCCGCCACCACGATGACGCGCTCTTGTTCCACGCGGTCGATGGCTTCAGATGGGATGCTTCCGCGAGCCACGGCCGTCGAGCCTGGCGCAAAGATGCGCGCGGCGCTGGCACTGGCCTGTATTGGCCGGCGGTCGCTCGGTTCTGCCGCAACCATGCGGTTCAAGTCGATCAACAGAATGAGGCTGCCATCGGGGGCGATGGTGGTGCCGGGGAAGAGTTTCACGCGGCGCAGGTATTCGCCCAGGTTCTTGATAACGATTTCGTCTTTGCCGAGAACTTCCTCGACGACCAGGCCAATCTTCCGGCTCCCGGCATTGGTCACCACCATGCGGAAATACCCGTTCATGGGCTCAAGCGGCGGTAAGCCCAGATAGGTATCCAAGCGCACGACTTCCGTGACCACGTCGCGCACTTTGGTTAGCAGTTTTCCGCCGACATCTTCGATTTCATCGGCCCGCAAGCGGCGAATTTCCTCGACGACCGCCAATGGCAGCGCGAAATTCGTCGTGCCGCAGCGTACAAACAGGGCCGGGGAGATAATCAGCGTGAGGGGCACTTTGAGCGTGAACTTGGTGCCCTTGCCGCTGGTGCTCTCGATTTCGATCTCGCCGTTAAGTGCGTTCAGGTTCGCTCGCACGACGTCCAGGCCGACTCCACGCCCCGCCAGTTCTGTTTTTGCAGAGGCCGTCGAGAACCCTGGATGGAAGAGTATTTCACGTAGATCACGTTCGGTAAGCCGGTCAGCGGTTTCCGCGGAAACCAGGCCTCGTTCAATGGCGCTTTGCTTCACGCGCTCGTAGTTGATTCCTCCCCCGTCGTCTTCAACTTCGATATAAATGTGATTGCCGCGGTGGTAGGCACGCAGCATGATATTGCCCGCGGACGATTTGCCGGCGGCCAAGCGGTCGGCGCTCGGTTCGATGCCGTGCGCCACAGAGTTCCGCACCAAATGCACGAGCGGGTCGGAAATCTGCTGAATGATATTGTTGTCGAGTTCGGTTTCACTGCCGGAAAGATCTAGTTCGACGTGCTTACCCGTAGAGTTCGCCGCGTCGCGCACGGCCCGCGACAATCGCGAATAGAGCGTGCCGATCGGCACCATGCGCGCGGCCGTAATTTCGTCTTGCAGATGATGGGCCAGCTTCGTGAATTCGTCGATGTCACCTTCCACGCGGCCGATGAACCCCTCTAGTTGCGAGAGGACCTCGTTTACGTCGGCTGAGATTTCGGCCATTGACCGCGACAAGATATTGAAATCGTCATAGCGGTCCATTTCCAGTTCGCTGAATTCGGACCAGAACGAAGTGTCGCCCGCAGCCGCGCTCGTAAGCATCTGCGGGGTTGGCTCGGCGTTCCAGGATCCCTGGGGGGCTCGATTGTTGCTGACGCGGTTAAATTCGTACTTCTCCTGAAATTCGTTAACTTTTCCCTGCAGCCGCTCTTTCGAGAAACTCAACGTGTCGACGAGTTTCTCGAGCTCGGCCACGCGTCCCACCATACGCGTGCGGTTGATGACCAGTTCTCCGACCGTATTCATCATGCGGTCAAGCCGCGCAAGCGCAATGCGAACCGATTTGACTGTCGAAGTACCAGCCGGAGCTTGTTTCGCAGATTTCTTCGCAAGTGCGGCAGTTTGCGATGCGGCTTCTGCTGCCGTGCCCCTCTCGGGTACGTCAGCAACGGCAGACGCAGCTTCGGCTTCTTCGGGATCGAGCGGAGCAAACTCCGCGATGCGCCCCAGCAGGGAATCAACGCCAGTTCGCATGTCACCTTCGTCGGTCCACTGCCGATGGAGAGTCTTCTTCAGAATGTCCACCGATTCAAGGCACAAATCCACGACGGCCGGGGACGGCTCAATCTCCCCGTCGCGCAAACGGCCGATGAGATCTTCAACGCGGTGCGCGATAGCTCCCAGTCGCTTCAGCCCAACCTGCGCCGCGGACCCTTTTACCGTGTGAATGGCGCGAAACAGTTTATTGATCTCTTCCGGGTTGTTGTTGCCTTCCAGAGAAATCAAGCAATCGCTGACGACCTGCAGATGCTCTTCTGCTTCCGGCTGGAAAAACTCCAGAATCTCGTCCGGCACGTCGCCGTCCGTTGGAAGCGCGTCGAAGTAAGAACCCGTCGCTGCCGCAACCAGGGGTTCAGAATTCTCCTCGGCTTCGAACCGTTCACGAGATTCCGGCTGGGAGAGGTTCAGCGGTGGCGGCTCGGTGGGGAACGCAAAACGGTAGCGTTCTTTAAAAACGGCAATATCATCGGCATTTTCTTTGCCGGTGTCGCTAATTTCCAGGAGATCTGTTTCCAGCAGGGAAATTCCGTCCGAAAGAAACTCCGTCAAAGGCCCGTGCAGATCGCTGCCAAGAGGCGCGTTCAGCGCATACTGAAAAACGTGCGCAAGTTTCCCGGCAATTTCAGAGAATCGCGGAAATTCATAACTCGCCGAAGTCCCGCTCAGCGTGTGTGCCGAGATGTAAAGCCGTTCCAGATCCTCCCGGCGCGGCTCCAGGTCCTGAAGCACGCTCACGTATTCCCGCAAATACTGCAGGTTCTCCGAGGCTTCCTGGAGGAATACTTCGACGGCTTCGCGGTCCAGCGTACTCACGCTCGCCCCTCCGCTACGAGTTCGGGTTTCTGCAATTCCTCCGCTGTCGGCTTGCGGTAGAGAATGCAATCGTTCAAAACAATGGCCTGAAACTTCACTGGCATCTTGGAGATGGACTCCGAATGCCCCAAAAACAAATATCCACCCGGTTCCAAAGTGTCATAAAACCTTTGCACCATCGTCCGCCGCCGCTCTTCCGAGAAGTAGATCAACACGTTCATGCAAAAAATCAGGTCCATGCGGCCGACGTACACCGCCGAAGCAAGATTCATCTGCGTAAACGAGATCATTTTGCGCAGTCGCGGTTTCACCTGATACCCGCCCGGCACTTCGGTAAAGTGACTTGTCAACTGCTTCTGGCTCACGCTGCCGATGCTGCGCCCCTTGTAAATCCCCTGTTCGGCGTGCTTCAAGGCGTGCCGTCCCACGTCCGTCGCAAGTATTTCCACGTTCCACGAATCCGCGAAAGACAGTGAATCCGAGATGGTAATGCCGATCGAATATGGCTCTTCGCCGGTGGAACAACCGGCGCTCCAAATTCTTAGCGTGCGGGGACTCTTCCAGAACTTCTTGGTGTGCAGCTCCGGCAACACGCGCTTCTCGAACGCTTCATACACGCCGGGATACCGGAAGAAGCTGGTCTCTTGGGTCAGGAGCCGCTCCAGCAAGCCTTCGTATTCAACGTTGGATTTGCGCATGAGGCGCAGCAGTTCCGTGCCGCGCTCCAGACCTTTGGCGCGCAGGTGCTCGCGCACACGTGTGGAGAAGAAGCGCTCCCGCGATTCATCGAAGCAAATTCCCGTGCGCTCTTCGATCAACATGCGAATCTCGCTCAGCTCGTGTTCGCTCAACCCTTGCCCGTGTCCCTGGCGTTCGCTCATCATGCTCCCGTATTCTGGGTAGCGCTCTTACTTCCGTCCGTTGGCGAAGCAGAGCGTCTCTGCCTAACGAACAGCGCCTGCCGGGACGGGCCGCTCGGATTCTTCATGCGCCGATGCTGCTTTCGATGAAGCGCGGAATTGTGCCAGCGCTTCGTTCAGCTGATCAGACAACTTGACGAGCTGGCTCACCGTTGCCACCGTGCCGCGTGTGCCTTGCGACGTCTGCCGCGTAATGCTCGAAATGATCTGCATGGCGTGCGCCACGCCTTCTGTTCCGCGCACCTGCTGTTTTGATGCCAGCGAGATCTCCTGGACCAGTTCCGCCGACTGGCGCACCACGTTGGAAATGGCATCCAGCGCGCGGCCTGCCTGATCGGCGAGGGTGGCGCCGCTTTCCACTTCCTTGGTACCTTCTTCCATGACGACGACGGCTTCGTTTGTCTCCGCCTGAATCGCCTTGATAAGCGCCGCGATGTCCTTGGTCGCACTGCGGCTGTGTTCGGCGAGCTTGCGGACTTCGTCAGCGACGACCGCGAAGCCTCGTCCCGCCTCGCCAGCGCGCGCCGCTTCAATCGCCGCGTTTAACGCCAGCAAGTTGGTCTGTTCCGTGATGTCGTTAATTACGTTGATGATTTCCGAAATTTCTAGGGAGCGGTCGCCCAGAGACTTGATCTTCTTGGCGGTGGCTTGCACCGATGCGCGGATGCGCTGCATGCCTTCGAGCGTGTCGCGCACGGCGCGGTTGCCTTGCTCGGCGGCATCCAGAGCGCGGCGCGCCGCTTCGGCGCTGGCTTCGGCGTTGTTGGAAACCTGCTTCATCGATACCGTCAACTCTTCGACGGCGCTCGAGGTGTTCGTGATTTCCTGGTCTTGTTGGGTTGCGCCTGCCTGCATTTGGTCGGCGGCCACCAGAATGTTGTTGGAGCAGGCGGTCACTTCCATGGCCGCTTTGCGGACACGCTCAAGAACCTTGGTGAAGTTGTCGAGCATGTAGTTGATCGAGTCGGTTACGTTTCCGAGGGCGTCGTTGGTCACCTTGCCGCGCTGCGCCAGATCGCCGCGCGCAACCTGGTTGATCACGCTCAGCAATTCCGTGATACTGCGCTGCAAGGCGTCGTTGGCGTCCTGGTTGCTCGTGGCCTTGGAGACTCGAGCCACGGCGCGATTCAGGTTCTCCGCGATATAGCCCAGTTCATCATGCGAAGTGACCTCCGCACGTGCGCGCGGATCGCCTGCGGCCATGCGCTCGGAAAACTCCGCGAGAGCCTGCACCGGCCCCAGCAGCGCCCCGAACCGCCAAGCGAGAATCACCGCCGTCGCCAGGGCCAGTACGATGGCGAACAGTATCGTCCCCCCGGCTGGCGAGCCAAAGTCGAACAGGGAGGCCTCACCGGCCTTCTTACCGGCGCTGAAGGCCAGTCCGAGGACGATGAAGCCGACCACTCCGTTCAGCAGGACCAGTGTCCAGATTGTGGAACTCAATCGCGATTTCATACTACCCTCCAAATCTCTTCCGCGGAGCCCGCGCCACCCGTCGGCGTCGTCTCCACTAAACTCAAATGCTGGGCCCCGGAAAAACTTCGAGCAGCCGGCGCAAATCAATCACCAGCGCCAGGCGCTCGTCGTGCCGCAACATTCCGACGCAATGCGGCACGTTTTCCGGCGCTTGCTCGAGCAAATCCTCGGTGTTTACCGAATACGTTCCGATCACTTCGTCGGACGCGATGCCGATACGAATATCCTCGTGATGGCTCTCGCTGCGCAGCGAAGCAACCACCACATGCTTCGGCAGCAATCCCGGCCGGCGGCCTTCGGTAATGGCGATGTCGATCAGCGGTACAATGGCCCCGCGCAAATTGAATATTCCAACCAGGTAAGCTGGTCCGAGTGGCAGCTTGGTCAGCAACGGCCATTCCAACACTTCCTCGACGTCCAGAACCGGGAGGCAGAATCGTTCACGCCCGCTGCGGAAGACGCAATACTGCGACTCTGGCGGACGCTCCTCGATGGGCCCAAGAGCTTCGAGCAGATCACCGGTATCGGCGTCCGCGGGAAGCGGCTCAAGATGGAAATCTTCGTTCATGGCCTGCTCTCTCGCTCGCCAGCCCTCATGCAAACCGCCGGACCGCGCGAAGCAAATCTTCCCGCGTGAAGGGCTTCGTCACGTATCCGTCCGCGCCTTGCTGCTGGCCCCAAAACTTGTCGCTGGCCGAGTCCTTCGAAGTCACCAGGATCACGGGAATCATATTGAACTCCGCGCTACCCTTGAGATCGCGGCAGATTTGGAATCCATTTCGCCCGGGCATGACGATGTCCAGCAGAATCACACTAGGCCGTTCGTTGGTAATGATCTCTTCGACGCGCTGGGGGTCGTGCAAGGCAATCGGCCAATAGCCTTCTTTTTCCAGTAAGCCTTCAATCAGCTTGACCTCAGCGAGCGAGTCATCCACGATTAGGACTTTTTTGTGCACAGCCGTACTCTCTCCATACTGGTCCACGGAGCAGAGGTGCACGTAAGCAGCCAGCTTTTCGATTCCGCATGCTTCTGTGTCGTTCTAGGCTAAATGTCTTGAAATGAGCAGGTTGCGTCGGTGTCCGAGGAATTCAGCGAGGCCGCGAAGTGGGTGCTGCTGTTTCTACCGTCTCAGCTTGAGAAGCATTCTCAGCTTCTCGCATCTCGCTTGCCAGCGATGAGAAACGCTGCATCACTTCATTAATCCGCAGCGCCATGCTATGCATGGTCTTGATCTGCGCCAGCGACTGCGAGGAAAGTTGCCCAGGCTCCAGCAGTAGCAATTCGGCATTTCCTAGCATGCTGGTCAGCGCATTGTTCACGCTGTGCTTCATCTCTAGCATGTAGCGCCCAAGCGTGGCCTGGTTTTCATTCCGGGCAGCGTTGCGCTCCGCCTGGCGAGCGATCTGCAAAGCTTTCGTGCGCCGCAACGATTCTCCGGCGACCAGCAGCAGTGTTTGCGCCCAATCTTCGCGAAGGGGGATATGCAGCAATCTTGGATACTTGGTGCGCAACTGCCCGAATTCCTGGGAGTCTGCCGGAACACAAAGAATCACCGCTGTGACCGGGTCCAGCGACCGCAGCACGCTGGTAATTTTTCCCTCACGCATGGGCCCGACCACCACCAAGTCGTGCGTCGGTGCTTCTTGTTCGCGCCAGGAATCGCTATTGACCACTGCAATGTTCGGGGCCAGCCGCTCAGCCTGCCAGCAAGCCGTCAGCAACCGCGCGAACTCGGTTTCATCGGTCAGGATGACTACGTTGGCGTTTCGCAATGAAAAGCAGCTCCCAGAAGTCTCCGTCCGGCTTGGCCGGACCTTTTCGCCATGGGCCTAAAGTTTTTCTGCTTCATCGAGCGATGAGAGCAGACGTTTCGTACTGATTCCTAGATTGACGGCTGCTTCCGTGTCCTTCGCTTGCTTGGCCACATCCACGCGTTCTTGCAATCGCGTCACTTCCACGCGGGCCATGTTCATCGCGCGGTCCAGCGACGTGGCATTCCCCGTTTCCTTCGCGGATTCCATCGCCGCGATGACCACCACGCGGGCTACCACGGCACGCCGCAAATCCTCGGCGGACGGCCCGTCTTCGCTGACGAACGCGGTTACTTCCCAGGACGACAGCAGAATTCGCGCTCCGCCGATCTTCACGGTGGTCATGGACCTCCCACGCGAAGGTGGCGTGGCAATCAGTTGCTCCCAAATCTGCTCCATGCAATTTTCAAAATCCAGGTCTTCAACGGCATTGGCCTCCGCGGTGTCCGGCGCTGCTGCGCGCTCCGGCACTTTTCCCTTCGGCTTTGGCGCTGGGGATTCCACCGCGGCCTTCTTGGACGTCACTACGGGCTTTGCAGCTTTCGTGGGCGTCTCGAGAGGTGCGGCTTCAGCCGCTTTTCCGAGTGCCTTTTCGATCGCCAACTCTACGTCGGTGCGCAGCCCGAGCAACTTGTCAAAAGCCTGGCTGACCGACCGCTCCGTGTACTCCTTTTGGAAAGGCTGTTTCCATTCGTCGGCCATGGCGCAAATTTTCGCGAGGGGTTCCGTCGCGGTGAGTCCCAAGTGGTGGCAATCGATGATCCGTGCACCGGCAGTTTGTAATTGCGCAAGCCCCGCGCGGATAGCGATCAAGTCCGCATGCATCAGCTCAATCAGCGTCCGCCGGAGCAGGAAATTGAACCGGATGAATGCGACCAGTGCCGCGGGATCGTAAAACATTCCACCGGCAGTTTCCTTTACCTTGCGGCCCTGTTCGATGAAAGTTGTTTTCAGGATTTCCCGCAGGCTACGAAATTTCTTGAGCGCCTCGATCATTTGTTCCAAAGGGGCGCACCATGCCAGCGGGTCGGGGTCCACCTCTCCCAGCACTGGCTGCATCACGTCGGCAACATCGGCCGGCTCGATCTGCTTGTGATAAATCTTAGGCGGGGCACAAAGAGCGAAATACTGCACCAGCAGGAAGTCGATCTTGTCGCGGTCAACATTGCTCTTCTTCGGCTTGCGCAGGTGACGCTGAATCAATGCGCGCAGCCCTGTTTCGCTGGCGTTCAGCGTGGTCATTTGCAAAAGGTGACGAAGTTGGTGTACCTGGACGCGCACGTCCATCGCATCCAGCCAGTCGTGCACTTGGCTGAAGATCTCCAGGTCCGGCTTCTCGGGAAGATTGCGCTTCGCCTGGGTAAAGGGGATTTCGAATTCCAATTGTTTGGCGAGCGCCAGGTAGATGGGGAACACCGAGCGCGCTTCTTTCCATTGCGCCTGTCGCGGGCTCTCCGATCGAGATGGCGCGGGGATATTCAGCGTTGTCATCGTTTTGCTCACGGCTGTGTCACCACCCAGTCGCAGGGGCCTTGCATGAATCGGACGGCCACCGCTTTCTGTCCTTCGTGATACTGCAGGCCGACGACGGCCGCTTCCGCCGGTCGTCCTTCACCACTGGCCTCGATCCGCACGTGATCGTCGAATTCTAGCGGCAAAGTCGAGAGGAAAATGGCATGTTCCGGGCCGCCGAATTCTACAACCGCTGCTTCGCGAAGATTGGTCCTTCCTCCGCGCGAGGTGGTCACTTGCACGGGAATTCGCACCGGCCTGGCATGCGGAAAAAATCGGGCCAACTGTTCGGCGCAGCTTTGCTCGTTCGCGATCAGTGTCAGGCCGCCGGACTTTTCCATGTCCCCTCTTGCCCTGCCGGTCAGGAGCCCCTTGCGTTCTCGTAGCGAGATACACTACCGACCGCGAGCGACAAGAGACTTCCGCTGGCAGAGATGCACGCTGAACGCCAAAGAATTAGAAGCGCGGGGCGATTGCAAGTTGCAGAAATGGTGAGGCTTAGGATTTTCTCGGACTAGTTCGCTGGCTCATTTGTCTCACCGTGAAACATTTTCGTCTCACTGGTGAGGCGTGGCAGGATGCGGCTCGACTCGCATTCGGCGACGTTTTCTCGTGCTACTGCGGCGCCGCTTGGGGGTCAGCCGCGGCGCTGGTGGAACCTGCTTTTAGAGCGATGTTGTAGCGCTTCAATTTTCGATACAGCGTCGCGCGGCTGATGCCCAGCATCTTTCCCGCCAGCGCTTTGTCGCCGTTGGCCTGCTCAAACACTCGCAGAATCGTCATTCGTTCCATCTCGGCGAGGGCGGTGGTCGACAAGGCCGAGGTGTCTTCGGACATGGCGATCGCGGAATCCGCCGGTTCGCTGCGAATCGCGGGCGGCAGATCGGCAACGTCGATCGTTTTTCCATCGCCCAGCGTCACTGCGCGCGCGATGCAGTTTTCCAATTCGCGCACGTTCCCGGGCCAGTCATAGTGCAGCAGGCTCTTCATCGCCGCCGCCGTGACCTGCATATGGGAACCTTTGGCATAGCGATCCAGGAAATGATGCACCAGCACCGGAATGTCCGAGCGCCTCTCGCGCAGGGGAGGGAGGTGCACGGTCACCACATTCAGCCTAAAGTACAAGTCCTTGCGAAAGGTGCCGGCGCGATAGGCGGATTCCAGGTCGCGATTCGTCGCCGCGATCACACGCACATCGACGTTGACCTTCTCGTTGCTGCCCACCGGCCGCACTTCTTTTTCCTGCAAAACGCGCAGTAATTTCGCTTGCATTTCCTGGGGCAATTCACCAATCTCGTCCAGGAAGATGGTGCCTCCATCGGCCGCTTGGAAAAGCCCGGCCTTAGATTTCGTCGCGCCTGTAAAAGCGCCCTTCTCGTAGCCGAACAGTTCGCTTTCCATGAGTGTCGGCACCAGGGAGCCGCAATCGACGGCTATGAATGGCGTCTTGGCCATAGACCCCCGAAAATGAATCGCGCGCGCGGCCAGCTCTTTTCCCGTGCCGCTCTCCCCGGAGATCAGCACCGGCGTCCGTGTATCTTTCAATCGGGAAATCATGCGCAGCACGTCCTGGATGTTCGCGGAACTGCCGATGATCCCGTCCAGGTTTTCTTCGGTTGTTACGCGCTCCCGCAAGAATTCATTTTCCGTCACCAGCCGGACCTTTTCCGCCATGCGCTGCAGCAGCAGCCGCATCTTTTCAACGCGAAAAGGTTTTTCAATGTAGTCGTAGGCGCCCAGTTTCATCGCGTCCACCGCCGATTCAATCGAGCCATGGCCGGTCATGATGGCGACTTCGGCGTGCGGAAGAAGCTGCTTGGTCTGTTTCAGCAAATCGACTCCGGACATATTTGGCAGCTTCAAGTCGGTGAGAACTAGGTCCGGCGTATCGGAATCCAGCCGCGCCAGCGCGGCCTCCGCGCTTTCCGCCTCGACGCAGACGTATCCCAGCGTGTTTCCGATCGTCATGCATAGGCGGCGGATGCTTTGCTCGTCATCCACCACCAGCAGTCGTGTTTTCATCTCGTCGCTCATGGTTTCCCGAATGTTTTCTCCACCATTGATATCAATTGCTGTACCCGAAACGGTTTCTCGATACACGGTGTCCCGCTCCGCGCCAGGAACGCCTGGGTGTCGCTGTTGGCCGTGTCTCCGCTGATCAGAATAATGCGGGCCTTCAATTCGGGGCGGTGCTTCTGGATCCAGCCGTGCACTTCCGCGCCGTTCACGGCTCCCGGCATGCGAATGTCGGAAATCACGCCCGCATACCGTCCATTCGAAAGCCGCTGCAGTCCTTCCGCGCCCGACGAAGCGTCCTCCACCGCGTAGCCCTTGCGTTCGAGCGCGGCCCGCAGAAAGGCGATGACCGACGGTTCATCCTCGATAAGCAGGATTGGCCCTCCCGTCCACAGCGCTTGTTGCGTGCTCATCGTCCCGCTTCTTTCGATGCCGCAGCCGCCAGCGCGGCTTCCGTGGCTACCGGAATGCGCACCAGAAAAGTGCTTCCCGGCTCCGACTCATTGTTCCAGCATTGAATTTCTCCGCCATGTGCGCGCACGATGCCATAACAAATGCTGAGTCCGAGCCCGGTACCTTTACCCGCTTGCTTGGTCGTATAAAAAGGGTCAAAAATGCGCTGCGGATCGACAATCCCCGTTCCATTGTCGCTGATGGCCACTTCGATCATCTCTTCTTGCCGCTGCGTGTGGATCTTGATGCGCCCGCGCTGCCCCGCCTCTTGCACGGCATCGTAAGCATTATTCAGGATGTTCAGGAAAACCTGTTGCAGTTGCTGCGAGTCGCCCAACGCCGCCGCCAGCGTCTCTTCGAAGTTTTCCACCACCTCCACGCCATGGCTCGCGAAATCATAACTTCGCAGCTTAATCGTTTGCCGCAAAACATTATTCACTTGCACGAGTTCCCGCTGCACCGGCCGCTGCCTCGCGAAACTCAGCAAATCCTGCACGATATCTTTGGTTCGCTGCGTCTCCTGCAGGATAATCTGCAAATCTTCCCGCGCCGAACGCGGCACTTCTGGATTCTCCAGCAGCAAATCCGTGAAACCTAGAATCGCCGCCAGCGGATTATTCACTTCGTGCGCTACGCCCGAAACCAGCCGCCCGATGGTGGCCATCTTTTCACTGTGCGCCAGCTTGGCCTGCAGCAGCGCCGCGTCCGTGATGTCGGTCATCACCACCACCACGCTGTTCACGGTATTTTGCTCGTCCCTCATCGGGCTCAAGCTGATCGAGAAATGCCCCATCGATCCATCGCTCCGGCGCACGCGCAGCTCCAGGTTCTCCACTTGGTGGCCGTGCGCCGTCGTTTCGAGCGCGGCATCAAAATCCTCCCGGTGCGAACCCTCCACCCAGTCCACCAGCCGGTGCCCGATCAATTCGCCTTCCTGGTAACCAGCTTCATAACAACGCCGGTTCGCGTAGCTGATGAGCCCTGCCGTGTCCAGCACCAGAATCATGCTCTGCGTGGTATTCAGGATTTTCTGGTTGAAATCGCGTTCCCGCTGCAGTTGCGATTGAAATGTTTTCTGTTCCGTGACGTCCAGCATCAACCCGCGAATCTGCGCGATGCGTCCGCGAGCATCGCGCACCGCGGTAATGTTTTGCAGGGTATGCAGCAGCGTTCCGTCTTTGCGCCGCAGCGTCTCTTCGTAATTGCGCAGCACGCCCCGCTCCGCCAGCGCCCGCAGGAATCTTTCCCGCACTTCGGGCGCCGGATACAGATGCGGGCTCACGTCCGCGCGCAGCAATTCCTCTCGCGACGCGTACCCCAGCATGCGCACCATCGCGTCATTCACGTCCAGAAATCTTCCGTCCGGCGTGGCAAAAAACAGTCCTTCCTGAATGCTGTCAAACAGCTCGCGATACTTCCGTTCCGCCTCCCGCCGGTCGGTAATGTCCTTCAGCACATGGATCGTGCGCGTATCGTCATCCGACAAGCCCGGCGCCCGCGACGTTGAGACCAGAAAGATGCGTTCCGCCGACGCCGCCACGTACTCTTCCTTCGGCCGCTGCGTGTCTCGGCAAAACGGGCACGGTAGATCGCTGCCCGTTTCCGCAATTTGCCGCAAGCTACTCATGGCTTCGCCAACCAGCGCCACCGGGGGCACGCCAAGGTGTGTCGCGAGCGACCGGTTCGTTCGCACGATATTCCACGCGCGGTCGTGCACCACGATGTAATCGCTAATCGCGTCAATGTCCTCGACCCACTGCCGTTTGGACCGCTCCAACTGCGAGAATCTCCGGAAGTTTTCCAGCGACAGCGCCGCATGACTCGCCAGCGCATGCAGTAATCTTTTTTCATCCGCGCCCAGCGTCTTGCGGTTGCGGATCAGGCACAGGGTTCCCAGTCTTTCATTGTCGCTGGCCGCGATCCTCACCAAGACGGCCGTTCCCGGCTCCTCGCCGAAGGACCATGCCGCCGCGATCTGTTTCGGTATCGCTCGACTTTCCATTCCGTTCTGATTCTCCCGCGCGCAGGAAATCAGCCAGTTCACCGCACCTTCCGTCGTCGCGGCTCCTCCTGGCATGGCGTGTAACTCCGTCTCGCGCCCCTGGTAAACGGCTACGCCACCCCAAATGGCATCGAGCATGCGCGTGGCGCGAGCAGCAAACTGTTCCAGGAAATCGGGCAGGTTCCGCGACTGCGCCGCCTCAACCGCCAGTTCCATCAATTCTTCGCCCTGCCGGGACATCGCCGGCCGCGCTTCCGCCCGCACGCCCTTCGGCATGGCACGCTCGGACGTTCTTAGCTTGGTTCTCGGCATCGATCCAGAGGAAAGTGCTCGGCGTCTCAACTTCGGAGGCGCCAGTCTATCCCTAACCCTACCGGGGAATCTCAAGGTGAGTCAATTGCCGGGCTACCTGGTGTAGCGAAATTGCCTACACCAGCGGGCGTTCCCATTCTGTACTTCGTCTCAGCCTGAGACCTAACGCCGAGGCGTCCCGCCCAACTGAGACAAATGGTACTCTAACGCTTCGCCGGATACATCTTCTGAATTTTCCATAACACCCTCTTCTTCTGCTACTTACCGGTGCTTGACTACCTGCCTTTCACTCCTCGTTGCTGCGCCTTAGGGTGGCATGCCACGTGCCTTCTCTTCTGCGGGGCATCTTCCAATCCCATAAGGAGTTGTGTCGATGAGAACTAGATGGTGGAAGAAGTGGGCTGTGACTGCAACCGCGGCTCTGGTTTTTTCGGGGGTCTCGGGCTTGGCCCAAACTGGTTCCACTGACGAAACCAAACGCAAGGTCAAGACCAGGACCAGTCCCGCCTATCCGGAGCTTGCCAAACGCATGAACGTTTCCGGCAAGGTCAAAATTGAAGTGGTCATCACGCCGGACGGCCATGTGAAAAGCACTCGGGTTGTGGGTGGACACCCCTTGCTCGTGCAGGCTTGCCAGGATGCCGTGAAAGAGTGGAAGTTTGTGCCTGCGCCGGAGGAAAGCACGCAGGTTGTCGAATTTGAATTTCATGCGAATTAAGAAAAATGGTTGAGCAGTGGGTGGTACCGGCAGAAGCAGACATCAAGGTGCTGCCCTGCTGAGGTGAGCGGAGGCATTTTGCAATGACCATCGGAAAAAAACTTTACGCGGGGTTCGGCCTGATCCTGGCCATCCTTTCGCTGCTGTTTATCGTGAATATCGTTGCCGGGTTTAAAGAAAGATCGGCGCGCACCGATGCCAGCATGGCTCTCGACGGCGTTCGTAGTGTCGAATCCGTGCGCTATCAAATCATGTTGAATCGCCTCAACATGAATAACTTCCTTCTGAGCGGCGATCCCCGCGATGAAGAGAAAGTGAACAAGGGCCTCAACGATATCATCGACCAGATTAAGCGCGGCGAATCGAATGCCTCCAGCGAAGTCGTTCGCACCGCCCTCATCCAGGTGGAGAGCACCGAAGCCAGCTGGGCCGACAACTTTGCCAAGCCCTTGATTGCCAAGCGCCACCAAGTCGATTCCGGCGATGCTACTGTCTCCGACTTGCAAATTTTCTACCTCCAGAAGGATCCCTCCTCCTGGCTGACCAAGTCATCCATCGTTCTTGACCAAAGCAACGCCGACATCAGCAAGTTTCTCGAGGAAACTACGAAATCCGCGGGTCGCATGAGCACTTTCAGCACCTGGATTACCACCGGAGGCACGTTCTTGGCGCTTCTTGCTGGTGGTTTCATCGCATTTCTGACCGCCAAGTCCATTACCGAGCCGCTCACTCATCTCATCACCGTCGCTCGCGAAATCGGCGACTCCGGCGACCTTGACCAAAATATTGATATTCACCGCAACGACGAAATCGGCGCTTTGGCCACCACCTTCAACAACATGGTCGCCTATTTGAAGGAAATGGCCAGTGTCTCCATGGCTGTCGCCGAAGGTGATTTGGCCGTGGAAGTCGTGCCGCGTTCCAAGCGCGACACTCTTGGCAATGCCTTCCTTCGCATGTCCCACGGTTTGCAGGATCTGGTGCGCACTACTCGCGATTCCGCCGGCCAGGTTTCCGCCGGTTCCAATCAAGTCGCTGGCGCCGCCGATGAATCCGCCAAGGTCAGCGTGCAGGCCTCTTCCGCCATTGAAGAAGTCACCAGCACCATGCACGAGATGAGCATCAACGTGCAGAACGTCGTCAAGAACACCCAAGTTCAGGCTTCCAGCGTCGCGGAAACTTCTGCATCCATCGATCAGATGGTCACTTCCATCCAGCGCGTCGCGGATACCGCCAAGGTTTTGCTCGACATCGCCAACCGCTCTCGCGAAGAAGTCGTCACTGGCATCCAGACCATGGAAAAGGCCACCGATGGCCTCAACCGCACCAACCAGGCCATCCAGTCTTCCGCGGAAATCATCAACATTCTCGGTCATCGCGCCGATGACATTGGCAAGATCATCGAAGTCATCGATGACCTGGCCGAACAGACCAACCTTCTCGCGCTCAACGCCGCCATTGAAGCGGCTCGCGCCGGTGAGCACGGCTTGGGCTTCGCAGTCGTCGCTGACGAAGTTCGCAAGCTCGCCGAAAAGTCTACGCAATCCACCAAGGAAATTGCTGACTTGATTCAGAGCATTCAGCGGGAAGCCCGCCAGGCGGTGGAAAACATGGAGCGCAGCACCCGCATCGTCGAGGAAGGCCTGACCCTCGGAAACGATCTCGGCTCCGCGTTGCACAAGATTTCCAACGTGGTCACCGAAGTCTACAAATTCTCCCAGGAAATTGGAGCAGCTACCAACGAGCAATCCGTTGGCTCTTCGCAAATCGCCAAGGCCACCAGCCGCCTCACCGAAATTACCCAGGAAATCAATTCCGCTGTCGAAGAACAAGCTTCGGGCGCCCAGGCCGTTGTCCGCGCCATGGACAAGATGCGCGAACTGGTGCAGCAATCTGCCTCTAGCTCTACCGAGCTTTCCGCCGCCGCGGAGCAAATGCTCAAACTATCCCGCAATTTGCTCGATAGTATGGACCGTTTTGTTCTCGACCGCGCCACCCAGCAGCGCGCGCGTCGCAATGATTCCTCCTACAGTAGCAAGCGCCGCAACGGGGAATTAGACCGTGAGCAGGAACCGGAATACGCGGAATTGCGTTCCTAGAGGACCGGAGATCTCTCGATGGAAAAGGATCTTCAAGTCGTCGGCTTTCGCATCGGCAATGAAACGTACGGCGTCCGTATTGCCGCCGTCCGCGAAATTGTGCGCGTTCCCGAAATTACTTCGGTCCCCAGCGCCCCCGATCTGATTGAGGGCGTCATCAACCTGCGCGGAAAAATCATCCCGGTCATGGACCTTCGCAAGCGATTCGGCCAGACCGAGATTCAACAAGACAAGAAGAATCGCATCCTCGTCGTGGAGTTGGATAACAAGCTGATCGGCCTGATTGTAAACGCAGCTTCCGAAGTGCTGAAGATTCCGCCTTCCGACATCGAAGCCCCCGGCAGTGTTTTTGCGGAAGGCGAATCCGGATACGTTACCGGCGTCGGCAAACTTAAGGGACGTCTCATTATTCTGCTGGATATCTCCAAACTCCTGCATCGCCCGGAGTACAAACGACTTGAGGAGGCCGCGGAACCCGTCGCTACCGCAAGGTAATGTTTTTTCCGGCTTCCTTTCTAGCCGCCGGACTACGGCTCCGCTTCACGAAAACAAAATGGGAACGATTACTGCCCAGGTACAACTCACCGAAGCAGAGCTGAAGCTCCTCCAGACGCTGGTCTATCAGGAATGCGGCATGTTTTTCGATGAGCGCCGCTCTCACTTCCTCAAAGATCGCCTGCAACGCCGTTTGAAGGCCTGCCAGCTCGAGTCTTTCTATGCTTATTACCGCTTGCTCACCAGCAGGGAAGGACGCGCTGAGCTCGCTCTCCTCCTGGAAAACCTTACCGTCAACGAAACCAGTTTCTTTCGCAATCGTCCGCAGCTGGACCTGCTTCAAAAATCTGTTCTCGAGGACATCCTGCACCGTAAGCAGGAGCGTCGTGACTATACTCTCCGGGTTTGGAGCGCCGGTTGTTCCGCTGGGCAAGAGCCCTATACCGTCGCCATTTTGATCGGCGATGCACTCGCTTATTACTATTTGCGGAATCCGCTTCCTTTTGAAATGCCCTCGCCCAAGCCGCTTATCCCGCCGCCATGGAAAGTGGAAATCGTTGCTTCCGACATCAGCTATGCCAGCCTGCGCGTCGGCCAAGAAGGAGTCTACAGCGAGCAGCAGATGGAACCTGTGGACTACACCACCAGGCTGCGCTATTTCGAAAAAACGGGCGATAAATACAAGGTCAAGCCGCAGTTACGGGAACTCGTCCAGTTCGACTTTCACAATCTGAAAACGGAGTTTTTGCCCCGTCGCAATGACATTATTCTTTGCCGCAACGTGATGATTTATTTTGACGAAGCCGAGCAAAAGCGCTTGATTGAAAAGTTTTGGCACTGCTTGAATCCGACCGGATACCTCTTTGTTGGCCATGCGGAAAGTCTTTTCGGTCTCACCCAGAAGTTCAGAATGGTTCATGAAAACAACGGCACCGCTTACCAGCGCAACGAGGCCACTGCGTGAGTCGTCCTCCCGAGGATCGCGGCGGCGAGTTGCGCGCTCTCTTCTTTGAGAGCGCCAACGAACTGCTACAATCGCTCAACGAAGCTGGGCTCGAGCTGGAAGCGCGTCCGGCTGACGAAGAGGTCATTCGCCGTGTCCGTCGCGCTGTGCATACCTTAAAGGGAGATTCGGCGGCTTGCGGATTCAATAAGCTCAGTGAGCTCGCTCATGAACTTGAGGATGTGCTCACCCCGCAGGTGGCCCGCGCGCGTGGCGAGGAACTTGCCGAACTGGTGCTCACCGCCGCGGACAGTTTTGGCGCGATGCTCACCTCCTACCAGCGCCGCAAGGAACTGCCCTCCGTGGATGCGCTGCACGCCATGATCCGGAAATTGCTGGAGGAACCTTCTTCTTCTGCCCCGGACAGTGCTGATTCTGCCGCGCCTCAGTTACCGGCGCAATTTGCTTGGACGGAATACGAACAGCTCATGATCTCGGAAGCGGTGCATCGCGGCGAGACGGTTTACAACGTCGCTCTGCGCATTGATCCAAACAGCTTGATGCGCGCCGCTGCTTTTCAGCTCA
Organism: Candidatus Cybelea sp.; assembly: GCA_035510055.1. Lineage (GTDB taxonomy): Bacteria > Acidobacteriota > Terriglobia > Acidiferrales > UBA7541 > Acidiferrum. The sequence goes on from DATKHV010000023.1 coordinate 75,179, forward strand.
TTCGAAACGTTCTTCATGGCAGCGGCACCCTCATTGCTTTGCGGCCGGAAGACAACTTGACGGCCGCAACCGTGGAAATAGTCGAAGCGGCCTTGGCGAGTTCCCAGCCGGAGGAAAGACTCCTCCAGCGTTGCCGCATTCCTTCGATTGTTTCCGACGTGCGCCTCGAGCGCGCGGCAACCGCGGAAACTCCCGAACACGAACTCCTCGGCGATTTGCTCGAGGCCCAGGCGGCGAAACTTGTCGCCGGTTCCACCGAGTCCGCCGAAGGCAGCGCACCGGCTAGTCCCGCCGATGGTTCCGCCGCGACGGCGATTGCTGAAAGCACTCTTCGCGTGGATGCCACCCGCATCGATGCGGTCATGAATTTAGTTGGCGAATTGATCATCGGAAAGTCCATGCTCAATCGCACGCTTACCGAATTTGATCAGAAACACGCTCGCGATCCTCTGCGCGCAAAGCTTGCCGATGCCATGGCGTTTCAAGCCCGCATCCTCGATGAGCTTCACAAATGCGTCTTGAAAATCCGCATGGTGCCCGTCGAGCAGCTCTTTCGCCGGTTCCCGCGCGTTGTGCGCGACGTTGCCAAACAGTGCGGCAAGGATGTCGCGCTCGAGCTTTCCGGACAGAACACCGATCTCGATAAAAGCATTCTTGACGCTTTAGCCGAACCGCTCATGCATCTGGTTCGCAACGCCGTGGACCACGGCATCGAGCCCGCTGATGAACGCCTGCCCGCCGGCAAGGCGGCCCGCGGCACTATCTATCTCAACGCTTATCACCAGGGCACACAAGTCGTTATTGAAGTCCGCGACGATGGCCGCGGCATGGACCCGGTTGCATTACGCGCCCGCGCTCTCGAAAAAGGGATCTTGAAACCGGAAGAAGCCAGGCGCTTGACCGATCAGGAATCGCTCAGCCTTATTTTTGAGTCTGGATTTAGTACCGCTGCCGAAATCACGGAAGTTTCTGGCCGCGGCATCGGTATGGATGTCGTTCGAACCGTCCTCGACCGGCTCAAGGGAACGGTCCAAATCTCTTCGCAAAAAGGCCGTGGCACCACCATTCAACTGCGCGCGCCGCTGACTCTCGCGAGTATTCAGACTTTGCTTTTCCGTGTCGGCGGCCGCCTTTTCGCTGTGCCGCTTTCCTCGGTTGTAGAAATCACGCGCATCACGGATCCCGAGATTCACCGTGTCGACCAGCGGGAAGTTCTTCGCCTCCGCGAGCAAATTCTCACTCTTGTTAGGCTGGACCATCTTAGCCGTTTGCACAGCATTGAGTCGCAACCGGCTCGCAAGAAACATTTCGTCATCGTCATTGGCGCAGCCGAAAAACGCTTTGGTCTTGTCGTGGACAGCTTGGTTGGCGAGGAAGAACTGGTCATCAAAGCGCTTCCCGGAGAAATCGTCTCCAGCGATTTGGTTAGCGGCGCTTCTATTCTTGGCGACGGCACGGTAGTCCTTATCTTGAATGTTCCCGCGGTTCTTTCACGGCTCGCTCGCGCGACGCCGCTAGGAGCGATCGCATGAGCGACCGCATCCGAGTTCTCGTCGTCGATGATTCCGCGCTGATGCGGAAATTGATCCCCGCGATCCTGGCGCGCGAATCGTCCATTGAAGTTGTCGGTACGGCCATGGACGGTGCGTTTGCATTGAAGAAAATCGAAGAGCTGCATCCGGATGTTGTCACGCTGGATCTGGACATGCCGCGCATGGACGGCATGGAGACGCTGCGCCTCATCATGCAGCGCGCTCCTCTGCCGGTCATTCTCTTCAGCACGCATTCGAAAGAAGGCGGCTACGCCACGCTCAAAGCCCTCGCGCTTGGCGCCGTCGATTTTCTCGCCAAGCCGAAGGATGCCGCTGCCGGACACCTCGATGAAATCGCCGACCAGCTGATCGCCAAGATCAAAGTCGCCAAACGTGCTGCGGGCCGCAAGCTTCCGCCCGCCATTATCGAAGATACGCCGGCGCCGAGAAAAGGAACGCGCACGGCATTTCCACCGCGCCGCGTCATCGCCATCGGGATTTCGACGGGCGGTCCAAACGCTTTGCAATTTGTTTTGTCACAAATTCCGGCAGATTTTCTTTCCACAATTATTGTTGTGCAGCACATGCCCGAAGGCTTCACGGAAATGTTTGCCAAACGCCTCGACGAGTGCTGCGCTTTGGAAATTCACGAAGCGCGCTCTGGTGATCTCTTGCTCGCCGGCCGCGTTTTAATTTGCCCGGGAAACCGCCACATCATGGTTCGCCGCATGCCCCGCGGCGACATGGTAGTTCTGTCCGACGGGCCGCCTGTAAATGGACATCGTCCCTCCGCGGATGTTTTGTTCCATTCCGTTGCGCAAGAGTTTGGACTTACCGCTGTCGGAATCCTGATGACCGGCATGGGCGACGATGGCGCCGAAGGACTCGGCGCGCTCAAGGCTGCCGGCGGAATGACGATCGCGCAGAGCGAAGACACCTGCGTCGTCAGCGGGATGCCGCGCGCAGCAATTCTAAAAGGGTATGCCAACAAGATTATTCCTCTCGACGGAGTCGCTTCCTACCTGGTGAGCAATTACGGCGTGGAGCGAACTTCGTCCGCGGATAAGAGTGAAAAGCACGACAAGCACGACAAGAACGACAAGAACGAAAGAACCCCCGTTTCTTCCCAGCGCTCGTGAAAACGAGTGCGGGGATAAGGAGAAGGCCATGAAGCAGTTTGCCGCTCTACTTCGAAAAGATAATCAGCCGGTTCGCTACCTGGTCGTAGACGACTCCGTTTTCGCGCGCAAGAATCTCATCAAAATGATTGAGATGTTCGGCGGCGAAGTGGCCGGCGAAGCCGGTGATGGCGTGACCGCCATCGCGGAATTCAACCGGATTAGTCCGGACATCGTGCTCATGGACATCACCATGCCGCAGATGGAAGGGATTGAGGCGGTGGAGCGCATCGTGCGGCAGCATGCTAACGCGCGCATCGTTATGGTCTCGTCCGTGGGTTATCAGGAGAACATCCTGGCGGCTCTGCAGAAAGGCGCTAAGCATTTCGTGCAGAAGCCGGTGAAGCCGGAAGTGCTGTACGAAATCCTCCGGTACGTGCTTAGCGACGATCCTAACGCCGTCGGCGCACCAGTGGCGATGGCCGGGGAGCACCGCTCATGAGAATGGAACTGATTCAGCCGTTCATCAACGCCGCGGATGCAGTTTTCGCGGAGTCACTGCAGGCCCCGACGAAAATCGTGGACCTGGAAATGGACCAGGAGGCCTATCGCCGCAAAGGAGTTGCGGCGCTGATCGCCATCAAGGGAGATATTGAGGGGCGCGTGATTCTCGATTTGTCGCCGGAAGTGGCGATGAAGGTAGCGACCATTCTTGCGGGGACGGAAGTGGAAGCGAGCGACCAGGTAGTGCGGGAAACGGTTTGCGAGATGGCAAACATGGTCATCGGCAATTCCGTGACGCTGCTAAACGATCAAGGCTTTCATTTCAAAGTGTTTCCGCCGGAAATTCACATGGACGAAACGGGGCTGGCCGGCAGCGCCGATACCGAAGCGCTGGTGATTTGCATCGAGACGCCTTGCGGGAACGTTTATTTGAACATTGCGATGCACTATCTGCATCGGCGGCGCAGCGAACGGAACGCGGTTCCAGCTTTGGATTAAAAAAAGGCGTGTCTTCGTGTCCCGTGGCATAAACCCGTGCGAGTCTTCGAGAAGTCTCGCAGGAAACTCGGCGCGGCAAGTTGTATATCTCAAAGAGAGATGCCCGCGAATGGAAAGCTCCGCTTAAAGGAAAACCGTTTCTGCAATCGTCCTTCCCTCCATGCGGCTGTCTCTTTTAACTTACTTGAGTACGTACTTTTTTACGTCCATGGTGTACTCGGCGCCATAGATATTTCCCCGAGCGTCCGTCGTGACGCCTTCTGCTGACGTGGACCCCTCCGTGGGTGGATAGGGCCCCGGATCAGGCACGAAGTACTTCACCGAGCCGTCTTTCGCGCTCCCGATGCGAATGCCGCGCCGGCAGCCAGGGTTGTAGCCATAGCCTTCCTTGCCTTCACGGGATTCGGAATCGCCGACGTACAGCACGTCGTTGTTATCGATGAAGATTCCGCTCGGCCGGCCAAACTGCTTCCACTCGGCGATGAAACGGCCGTCTTGGTCGAAGATCTGGATGCGGTTGTTCTGGCGGTCGCCGACGAAAAGGCGTCCCTTCGAGTCGAATGCCAGTGTGTGTGGGACGTCGAATTCGCCGATGCCCCTTCCTTTCTTCCCCCAGGTCTTAATAAACTTTCCGTTCTTATCGAATTTCAAGATGCGGGCGTTGGCGGTCGGCGCGACGCCGTGACCGTCAGCCACAAAGATGTCGCCGTTGGGAGCGATGGCGACATCCGTTGGCTGGTCAAACGTGTCCAAGCCGGGGCCAGCCTCACCAGCCTTCCCAAGGGTGAGAAGGATTTTGCCATCCTGGTTGAATTTGAAAACCTGCTGGCCTTTGCCGTCTTTGATACCGTTGTCGGCGACCCACAGATTGCCATCGTGGTCGACGGTGATCTTGTGGGGGCTTACGAATAGCCCGTGACCAAAGCCTTTGAGAAATTTACCGGACGGATCAAATTCGAAGATGGGGTCGAGGGGTGAGCTTGCGCAGTTTGTACCTTGCGACCCGGAGACACCACAGCGATCGATAGCCCAGATATTGCCATCTAAGCCGCGGACGATCCCAGCGGTGGAGCCCCACTTTCTTCCGTCGGGCAGTTGGCCCCAGCTTACGCCCGCGAGATACGGATTGGGGAGATCGTTGGGAGCGCCGAGCGGCGAAACAGGGGGCCACGATCGGGAGGATGGGGAAGACTGAGACTGGAGATCGCGAGCCAGTGCAGCTAAAAGCGTGACGACGCAGGCAAAAGTACACGTAAGAAACGGTTTTGCTCTCATGAGACGCTCCTGGAGTGGACTGGGGAATGGTACGCGCAGCCCATCGGCAATTCAATGCTTCTGAAAAACGACGAGCGATGGGAAACTCCGAGGGGCCAGTTAATGCCGAAAGGCTTGAACGGTATTGTGCGACATGGTGCGGGACAATGGCGTAGGTTCTGATTGGAAAACGGCCGATAAACTATTCATGCCTTTCCGGCGCTAGCAACGCGCAGAGCACTTCGAAATCATTGGTGGATAGAGCGTTCTTGGCTTGAACCAAGCGTAGGTTTCAGCAGGGACGCTGCCGGGCGTACCTTAATGGAGGGGATCCTAAGTGCCGGAGTTGCCGGACATTGTCGTGTATATCGAAGCTTTGGACCGGCGGATCCTCGGGCATGTTTTGGAGCAAGTTGTTGTGGCGGGACCGTTTCTCCTGCGAACGGCAACGCCGCCCATCGACTCGGCGCAGGGCCACGCCGTGAAAGCCATCCGGCGAATCGGAAAGCGGATCGCCATCGGGTTCGACAATGAACTTTGGCTGGTGTTGCACCTGATGATCGCGGGACGATTGCACTGGAAGGAGAGACGGGTCACACCGGATGGAAGGCGCGTGTCCGCAGCTTTCCATTTCGATAGCGGGACACTTACACTCACGGAGGCTGGCACAAAGAAGCGGGCGTCAATCCATGTAGTGGAGGGGGAAAGGGAACTGGGGCAGCTTGATCCGGGCGGGATCGATGTACTGGCCGCAGAGAGCGATGCGTTTAGGCAGAGTTTGACTTCCGCAAATCACACGTTGAAGCGCGCGCTTACAGATCCGCACTTGTTCAGCGGAATTGGCAACGCTTACTCGGATGAGATTCTGCATCGCGCGCGGCTTTCACCGGTGCTGCTGACGCAGCGAATGAAACCGGAAGAGATCGCCCGATTGTACGGAGCTACCAGGGAAACCCTCATAAGCTGGACGGAGAAGTTGCGCGCAGAAACTGGAGATAAGTTTCCAGAAAAAGTGACCGCGTTCCGCCCCGGGATGGCCGTACATGGACGCTACCGAGAAGCTTGTCCGCGATGCGGAACGAAGGTCCAGCGCATTCGGTACAAAGAGAATGAGACCAACTACTGCCCGCAATGCCAGACGGGAGGAAAATTGCTCGCGGACCGCGCGCTTAGCCGGCTCTTGAGGGAGGATTGGCCGCGGTCACTGGAAGAAATGGAAGAGCGGAAATCGCGGTAATCGCTGTGGCCAACAACCTTGATGGCCCAGGCTTCTAATAAAGCGGCAATACTATCGTTTGTGTAGAGCGAGTACGCTCGAGGACCTTCTCACACTTTACGAGTGTCTGGTGTCCGCTGCCTTCGGTATCGGAGAACTCCATCTTAAGGAGTTCGGTGGCTTGTTGAAGGGCGTCGACCAAGTCCGGGGAGTCGGCAAGCACGGGCTCGTTAAGCTGAATGGAAAGGAGCGGTGTGCCGCCTGGGGTTCTGCCGCGGCGCAGACGAAGTTCGCTAACGGCGGTGCGGGTTGCGAAAGAAGTTTTTACCAGATTCGAGCAGGAACGCTGGACATTCTCGGCCAAGCAGTTGGACTCAGCCACGAGGCGCTTGCCTTGTGTTTGCAGAGTAAGGTTTTTTTTCGAGAGCGCAGCCATTCTCCGGCGCTGAGCTCGAAGACGGCCGAGCAGATCGAGCAGGGGAACTGTCGGCGTGCGACGTTGATTGGCGGTGTTCATGCGCTCTCCTGGCGACCCGGAAATGGATTCTATTTCGGGATCGTGCCACCACCGGCTGGGTGACCGCATGATGGAGTACGCGTCGCCGTAGCTGGCGCGCGGGACACTGTTACGCTAGCACAATGTGACGGAGCAGTGAAGGGCGAAGTCTCGGTCGTCTATCTCGGTCTAGGTAATAAGGGACGTGAAGCTGAACAAGCAGGTGTTGTCGTGCTTTGGCAATTGAACTAGAATCGCGAGCGAACGGTGTTTCTGGTGTGGATAGGGAGTGGGAATCCCACTCGACGATTCTCCCTTCTGGCTTGCAATTTTCTGAACTCCGGCAATTCCCCGCAAATCTGCCGGTTCGGCCAGGAAGGCCGAATGAAGGTTTATGAAGCCCAAACCCGCAAGTAAGAACAAAGGGGGGAAACCCGCGAAAGCGCCGGGCCTGCCGGCAGGCGGGCCAACGCACGACGCTACAATTGTGGCGATTGGAGCTTCAGCCGGCGGCATCGAAGCGTTGACGGATTTATTGAATTATCTTCCGGCCGACACCGGGATGGCGTTTGTCCTGGTGCAACATCTGGACCCGAAACATCACAGCATCTTGACGGAGTTGCTCGGCCGAAAAACCGCCATGAAAGTGACGGAGGTGACTGAGGGCTTACAAGTGAAAGCCAATCAGGTTTACGTGATTCCTCCGAATGCCACGATGTCCATTTCCGACCATACTCTGCATTTGGGCCCGCGTGAAGAATCGCGAGGGGCACACATGTCGATAGATCATTTCATGCGTTCGCTCGCGGAACAAAAAGGGAATAGGGCGATTGGAGTGATCTTGTCGGGATCAGGATCCGACGGGACGCTGGGAATGGCGGAGATTCAAGCCCATGGTGGGGTGACCCTGGCGCAGGACGAAGCGTCGGCCAAGTACGATGGGATGCCGAGAAACGCGGTGATGGCAGGTTGCGTGGATTACGTGCTGCCGCCCAAAGGAATCGCCAAAGAACTGGAGCGCATAGCGCGCCATCCTTATCTGGCTAGGAACGTTTTGTCGGGAGCGGGCGAAGATGCGCCGGTGATGGGCAAGGGGCTGAACAACATATTCCAAGTATTGCGACGGGCCACGGGGGTGGATTTCACGCATTACCGGCAGACCACCATTTTGCGGCGCATTCAGAGGCGCATGGTGGTTCACAAGATTGCGCACATAGAGAAGTACGCCCAATTTGTACAAAGCCACCCCGCTGAAATAAAGGCGCTGTATCGCGACTTGCTGATTAACGTCACGAGCTTCTTCCGCGGTCCGCGCGTATTTGAAGCTGTGAAATCCACGGTCTTCCCGGCGGTAGAGAAGAACCTGTCGCGGGAAGGGGGAATCCGCGTCTGGACACCGGGATGCGCCTCCGGAGAAGAAACGTATTCGATGGCGATGGCCTTGTTTGAATTTCTGGGAGAGAAGGCTTCGCAGGTTCCAATTCAGTTTTTCGGGACGGACGTGAGCGAGTCGAGCGTGGCAAAAGCGCGCAACGGTTTCTATCCGGAAAATATTCAAGGGGACGTATCGCCGGAACGGCTGCACAGGTTTTTCACGAAGGTGGAGGGCGGCTACCGCGTCAGCAAGGCCCTCCGCGACCTTTGTATCTTCGCGCAGCACAACGTGCTGAGCGATCCTCCTTTTTCCCGCATGGCCATCATCTGCTGCCGGAACTTGCTCATTTATCTCGAGCCTGTTCTGCAGAGCAGAATCATCTCCATGTTTCACTACGCGTTGCGCTCCAACGGGTTTCTGATACTGGGGATGTCGGAGGGCCTGGGCACCGCGACAGGGCTTTTCTCCGCTGCAGATCGCAGCAACAAGATTTTCCTAAAGAAAGGCGGAGTGGCCCTGGCGCCAGCCGGATTTTCACTTAGTTCGTTGGGAGAACGCAGGGAATACAATCCGGCGCGGATTCCGGCGAAACCCGTGGAAACAAACTGGAATTATGCAGAAGCCCAGAAAGAATTCGACCGGCGACTGCTGACACAATATGCTCCGGCGACCGTCTTCGTGAACGAGGAGATGGAGATCATTCACACACGCGGGAATGTGAACCGCTACCTCAAGCTGTCGCCCGGGCGGCCCAGCTTGAGCTTGCTGAAAATGGCGCGGGAAGGGCTGGTCCTGGAGCTACAGAACGCGATCAGCCGGGCGAAGAAGGAAAACGCGGTAGTCGGAAAGAAAAATCTGCTCATCAAGAGTGGAAATGGAAACGAACAAGGATCGCGCGCACAGGAGCGGACGCGACCAGTGAATTTCGACGTCATCCCCGTGACGCTGGGAAATACGAATGAGATGTACTTCATGATTGTTTTCCAGGAAGCCCAGCCGAAAGTTCCGAAGGAAACGGAGCAACGCCGATTGCGGCCCAGCGAAGAAATACAAGCAGTCACGAGGCGGACGGCAAAGCTCGAAGAGGAACTGGCGGCGACGAAAGAGTATCTGCAATCCGTGATCGAAACGCAGGAAGCCACCAACGAGGAGTTACAGTCCGCAAACGAAGAGATTCTCTCAAATAACGAGGAACTGCAGAGCACCAATGAAGAAATGGAAACGGCGAAAGAAGAATTGCAGTCCGCCAACGAGGAATTGACGACCGTCAACGACGAACTGCGGAGCCGCAACCTGGAAATATCGCAGATCAACAATGACCTGATCAATTTGCTGGCGAGCATCGATATTGCGGTGATCATGATTGGCAGCGACTTAACAATCCGGCGCTACACCCCCAAGGCGCGCAAGTTTCTGGGCTTAATTGCGGGCGACATCGGGCGGCCGCTTTCCAATATCAACCCGACAATCGAAATCGCCGATCTCCAGGCGATGGTTTTGCTAGTGATGTCGAACTCGGACACTTTGGAGAGAGAGCTGACGGACCGTACTGGCGTTCATTATCAGCTCAAAATCCTTCCGTACCGGACAACGGAAAACAAGGTTGATGGAGCGGTGATCACCATTGTGGACATTGCTCCGGACCAGGCCGGGCCGGGATCGCCGAGTGGGGTTTGATGGAGCTTTTGGGCGGCTAGCGGCAGTCACTCCAAAAGCTGACCAGCCCTGCAAGCGGCCCTAGAAGAATCCACTCCTGAACGAGAAGGGCGCGAGAATGGCGATCGAAGCAATGCAATTACCCGCAGAGCCGATTGCCTCTGAAAAGGAAGCGGGGTCTGTTAAATAAGAATCGCTAGCGTCCGGCAGGAATTCCTATTCACATCGTGCATGCAAAGACAACCGGCGGCCAGCGGCCGCCGGTTGAAGAAAAGGAACGGGTCTAAAGACCCGCCACTACAAAATCAGGGCTGAGAATCCGGACGGCGCTTGAGTGTAGGGCGGTCGTCGTCGGTGCTATTGGGATCGTTGCCGTCGGGCTGCTTTTTGGACTGCTCGGTCTTAGTGCGCAAGGTGGGCTTGCCGGGACCGTTGTCCGTTACTTTGCGCGCGAACATGATGTTGCGCAAGCGACCCTTGACAGAATCAAACTCGGAGCTAGTAACAATGTATTCATTTCTCGCCGGCAGGATGCGGGCAATCTCCTTTTGCGTATTCTCGATGCGGTCCGGAGTCGGGGGATGCGTCGAGAACACCTTAGGGATGGTACCCGGGCGGCGCTTTTCGTCGGCCTGGATGCGCTCGAAGAAGGTTACGTAGGAGTTCGGGTCGTAGCCGGCTTTGTACATGTACTGCAGGCCGAGGAAGTCGGCTTCGCGTTCCGCGTCGCGGCTGAACTTCAGGAAGGTCAAGGGAATCGCCAAGTTCAGGCCCTGGTACATGGCGTAGCCGGCCATGCTGTAGGGGATGAAAATCATGGCCGGGATAGAAGCCAGTTGCATGAGCTCGCCCTTGGTGGCGTTTTTCGTCCCGTGGCGAGCGCACACATGGGCTATTTCGTGAGCCATCACCCCGGCGAGTTCCGACTCTTCCTGGGCGCGCAAGACCAAGCCGCTGTTTACGTAGAAGAAGCCGCCAGGCAGCGCGAAGGCATTCACTTCATCGGAATCGATCACTTTGATGGTGAAGGGCACCTTGGCATCGGAATTACGCACGAGATTCTGACCAACACGGTTGACGTATTCGGTGACGACGGGGTCATCGATCAGCTTTGAAGAACGCTCCACTTCCTGCGCCAAAGCTTTGCCAAGGGAGATTTCCCGCTCTAAGGAAAACAGATTCACGCCCTTGCCAACGTTGCGGTTGCCGATGGCTTCGACGTCTTCCTTGGAATTCTTGGGAGTCACGGTATCCTGCTGCGGGACCGGCTGCGTGCCGCTTTGCGGCTGAGTCTGCTGTTGCGTCTGCGGCTGGGTTTGCTGCTGTGCTGGTGGCGGCGTTGTTTTTGCAGGGTCTTGAGCCGGCGGCGGAGTTGGAGGATCTTGACTTTGCGGGGCGGCGAGGACCGAACTCGCCAGGAAAGCGCTAACCAGCGCCAGCTTCAGGCTCTGCCGTACTATCGTTTGCATATGGCGACCTCCGCCTATCCCTAGTATACACCCACAAAACCCGAGCAGGCACATACCGTAACTTGACTGACTACTAGGATGGTAGACCGCCCCAGAAGGTTTCCTATGCCCGCAAGTTCCCGCAATATTTCGTGCGGAGCGGCACCCCGAATGGCGAAGGCCGGGCTGGAAGGGAGACTTCCTCTCCGGCATACTGTGCGGATAGCACTTGCATGGAGGGTAGTTGACACACTTCGCGTCGCACTCTACAGTCAAAGCTAATCACCTATGAGCGCTCCGAAGATACAGATCGGCCAACTTTGGAAGAAAGACGGCACGAAAGAGATTTACCTGGTGACGAGGCTTTATTCCGAGGCCCTGAATACCATGGTCATTTTGCGCAAATCCGGCGCTGAGGACCAGGCCCAGATCCGCGTCCGGGTGGAGCGCGCGGGGGCTGGGCAGACCATCCCGGGGTTTACCCCCGCCCAAGACGACTAGCAGTTTTCGAGTTTCAGATCGACCGAACTTCCATCTTTACAACGTCGTCCATCTTGATCAGTTCCTTTTGCAGATAGGGCTCGCCGTAGCCCACGCCGATCATTTGGCCATAGTGGCGGGCCAACTGGTTCATTTCGGCTTCCAACCGGTCGATAGCGAGCTGGACTCCGCCTTTCTTTTCACTTTTGGCGGGCCGGAATTGCGAAGCGAAAGCCAGGATGGCCTTGCGGCGCTGCGCGTACTGGGAAGTGATGTCCACGACGAAAGTGGGACGGACTTCGGTGTAGTAGGAGATGGAATAGAGGATCTTGAAGGGGCGAAAGGCTTGGCCTGCGACGGGCAGTTGCTTTAGGCCCGCCAGGAAGCATCCTTCATAGCCGAGAGTCGAAGCGTGGTAGTGGTCGGGATGGCGTGCTTCCCAATAAGGAAGAATAACAGTTTTCGGGCGAAGCTCGCGAATGACGGCGGCCAGGCGGAGTTTGTGTTGCCGAGAGGGCTGGATGTCGGAATCTGGCACTCCAAGGGTGCCCCGCCACTTGACGGAAAGAAGCTTGGCGGCTTTGGCGGCTTCTTTGGCGCGAATCTCGGGCGTACCCCGCGTACCCATTTCTCCGGCGGTCAGATCGAGAATGCCGGTTTTGTAGCCTCGCTGTGCCATCTTGAGCAGCGTTCCGCCGCAGGTGAGTTCCACGTCGTCGGGGTGCGCGGCGATGGCCAATAGATCGAGGTGCATTGGTCCTCCTCAGCTTGATGATTGTATGGCAGGACAGGCGCACGTGTCTTTCCCCGGCGAAGCTTCGCCAGGAAGAAAAAGCCCAGGCCTGGAGTGCCTGTGCTACGTGAATGTGCTACGGTTCTAAGCTCGAAGATGACGGAAGACGGCAAAAAGCCGGGAGAGCCGCTGCAGGGGCGCGTGGCTCTGGTGACGGGGGCCGCGAAAAGGCTCGGTCGGGCGGCCGCATTGCGGCTGGCAGAAGAAGGTGCCGACGTGGTCATCCACTACCGGTCTTCCGCAACGGCGGCGCAATCAGCGGTCGCCGAGATTGAAAATTTGGGGCGGCGCGGATTCGCAATTGCCGCGGATTTGACTAGCATTCCGGACCTTAAGCGGCTGTTTGACGAAGCTGCAAAGCATTTTGGGCGGCTGGATATCCTGGTGAACAGCGCGGCGAATTTTCTCCCCTCGAGCATTATTTCCACGACGGAGGAAGTGTGGGACGTTTCATTGGATGCGAACTTGAAAGCGCCATTTTTTTGCGCGCAGGCGGCAGCGCCGCTGCTGCGGCGGACGAAAGGCTGCATCATTAATTTCACAGACACCGGCGGGCTGCTGGGCTGGCCGGGATACATCGCGCACTCTATTTCAAAAGCGGGCGTGGTGATGCTGACGAGAGTACTGGCGAAGGCCTTGTCGCCGGAAGTGCGCGTGAACGCCATCGCCCCCGGCACGATCACCATGCCGGGGGATCCTCCGGAGTGGGAGACAGAGTTCAGCAAACTTGCCCCGCTTGGCCATACGGGGAAGCCATCCGATATCGCTGATGCCGTTTCCTACCTCGCGCAAGCGGAGTTTGTTACGGGGCATACCTTGGTTGTCGATGCAGGGCGCACGTTGTGAGGCGCAAAAAAAAACGGGCCCAGCACTTATTGTTACTCAACACGACTTAAGAAATCTTCCGTCCGGCCGTGCAGAGAACGTCTCCCAGGTGTATTCTAATATGCTTATTGCGAGCATAAATCCGCCGCACCTTCCGCGGGACCAGCGGAAAATCGAAAGACGAGGATCTGAAGCGAAGTTATGGACAACGAAATATCGACCCAGCCCCACGGCATGGAAGACGTAGAGATTCAGGAATGGCTTGAGTCGCTGGATTCCGTGCTGGAGTCCAGCGGTCCGGAAGTTGCTGCCGAAATCCTGGAACGCTTGCGAGCGCATGCCACCGTAAACGGTATCGACCTACCATTTACTGCGAATACTCCCTATGCCAACAGCATTCCGCCGCGCCTCGAGCCACTCTTCCCGGGTGACCAGGAACTTGAGCGGCGCATCAAGAGCCTCATCCGCTGGAACGCGCTGGCTATGGTGGTGCGTGCGAACCGCGTGGAGCACAACATCGGCGGTCACATTTCCACTTATGCTTCAGCGGCCACGCTTTACGAAGTGGGTTTCAACCATTTCTTCCGGGCACGCAGCGCGGAGTTCGAAGGCGACACGGTTTATTTTCAAGGGCACGCCTCGCCGGGTATTTATGCCCGGGCTTTTCTGGAAGGCCGCCTCAGCCCCCACCAACTGGAGAATTTCCGCCGAGAGCTGAAGCCCGGCGGCGGACTTTCCTCCTATCCGCATCCGTGGCTGATGCCGGATTTCTGGGAATTTCCGACGGTGTCCATGGGCTTGAGCCCGCTGATGGCGATCTATCAAGCGCGCTTCAACCGGTATCTCGAGGACCGCGGCCTGAAGCCGGTGACGGACGCCAAGGTGTGGGCGTTCCTGGGCGACGGTGAAACCGATGAGCCGGAGTCCCTCGGAGCGATCACGCTGGCTTCGCGAGAGCATCTCGACAACCTGATTTTTGTCATTAATTGCAATTTGCAGCGCCTCGACGGTCCGGTGCGCGGAAACGGGCAGATTATCCAGGAACTGGAATCCGCGTTCCGCGGCGCTCGCTGGAACGTCATCAAGGTTTTGTGGGGAAGCGAGTGGGATCCCATCTTCGAAAGGGATACCGAAGGCCTGCTGATCAAGCGCATGGGCCGGACCGTTGACGGGGAATACCAGAAGCTGGTGGTTTCCTCTGGTTCTTATGTGCGCCAGCACTTCTTCGGGCAAGATGAGCGACTGCTGAAACTGGTGGAGCCGATGTCCGACGAGAGTCTGCGGCGGCTGCGCCTGGGCGGGCACGATCCCCGCAAAGTTTATGCGGCGTACAAAGCGGCCGTGGAACACCAGGGCTCACCGACAGTGATTCTTGCGCGCACGATCAAAGGATACGGGCTAGGCGAGGCTGGCGAAGGCAAAAACGTCACACACCAGCAGAAGAAGCTGAATGAAGACGAATTGCGCGAATTCCGCTCGCGTTTTGGCATTCCTCTTAGCGACGAAGATTGCATCGAAGTCCCGTTCTACCGGCCGCCGGAGGACAGCGCTGAAATCCAATATCTTCGCGCGCGGCGCGAAGCGCTAGGCGGCTACGTTCCCAAACGCAGCATTCGTGCGAAGCCTTTAGCGGCTGACCACGACGAACTCTTTAAGGAGTTCATGGACGGCAGCGAAGGCCGGGAGGTGTCCACCACGATGGCTTTCGTGGGCATGCTTCGCAAAATGCTGAAAGATGCGGAGATTGGCAAACTTATCGTGCCCATCGTTCCGGACGAAGCTCGCACTTTCGGCATGGAGTCGCTATTCCGCACCGCGGGGATTTACTCCAGCGTCGGCCAGAAATACGAACCCGTCGACGTCAACACTTTGCTCTATTACAAAGAAGCGAAGGACGGACAAATTTTGGAAGAAGGCATCACCGAAGCCGGGTCGATGGGGTCGTTCATTGCCGCGGGTTCCGCCTATTCCACTCACGGAATCAACACGATTCCGTTCTTCATCTACTACTCAATGTTCGGATTCCAGCGCATTGCGGACTTCATCTGGGCCGCGGCGGATATGCGCACGCGGGGCTTCATGCTTGGGGGGACCTCGGGACGCACCACGCTTTCCGGCGAAGGCTTGCAGCACCAGGACGGCAACAGCCACGTCCTCGCGCTTCCCGTACCGAACGTCAAAGCGTACGATCCCGCGTTTGCTTATGAAATCGCGGTTATCATCCAGGATGGCATTCGCCGCATGTATAAAGACGGCGAGAACGTCTTCTACTACATCACGGTGATGAATGAGCCGTACGCCATGCCGGCCATGCCGGGCAACGTGAAGGACGGTATTCTCGGCGGGATGTACCGCTTCCGGCCTTCGGCGAACGCGAAATCCAAGTTGCGCGCGCAACTTTTTGGGAGCGGCGCGATTCTGAACGAAGCGTTGCGAGCGCAGGAAATTCTCGAGACGAAATACGGCGTGGCCGCCGATGTGTGGAGCGTGACTAGTTACAAGGAACTCTACAACGATGGCATCGAGACCGAGCGCTGGAACCGGTTGCATCCTGGCGAGAAGGCGCGCGTGCCATACGTTACCAAGTGCCTGGCGGACGCTCCCGGAGTGCTGGTAGCGGCTTCCGACTACTTGAAGACTTTGCCCAATATGATCAGCAAATGGATGCCGCGGCATTTGGCGTCACTGGGAACCGATGGCTTCGGGCGCAGCGAGGGCCGCGCCTCCTTGCGTGAATTCTTTGAGGTTGATGCACGTTTTATCACGCTGGCCACGCTGCACGAGCTTTTCGTGGACGGCCGAGTCGAGCGCTGTGTCCTTGACAAAGCCGTCAAAGACCTCGGCATCAATGCCGACAAGCCGAATCCGGTGATCTCCTGACGGCGGTTCATAAGGAAGGAAAGGGAGTCAGTTCTAGCGCGGGGTATTGCTGGGGCCCATTTCTTTGGCCTTTTCGAGGATCTCCGCGGGCTTGATGCGTCCGGTGGCCAATTGCGCGACGAGTTCGCGGTTGGCAGCAAGAAAATCGTAGTTCCCCAGCTCTTTCGGCAAAGCCCAGGCGATTTCTTCGAACACACGGGGTGCCAGTTCCGATTCCGCGATGGCTGCTGCGAAGAAGCGAATTTCCAGCTCCTCGGGCGTCTCGGCGTATTGGTGGCGGACGCGGCCGAGCTCAACGCTCGTGAGCAGCGTGACGCCAAGTTCTTCTCGCAACTCGCGCGCGAGCGCCGCTTGTGGAGATTCGCCGTCCCGTACCTTTCCGCCGGGAAATTCCCATTTAAGCGGAGAAGAATCAGTTTTCCGGCGCTGGCCGATCAGCAGTCGCCGGTCACTGCGCGCGATGACGGCCGCGACGACGGTCCTCATGTGCTTTCTCGCATTCTGTCTGCGGACAGAAAGAGTTTGTAGAGGGCGTGCGCACCTTGGACAAGAGGCGGACCCGGAGTGTTGAGCAACTCATCGCTGATCACGTGGAACTGACGGTTACGAATCGCCGGCACATCTTTCCATGCCGCGATTTTATACGCCTGCTGTGGGTCTGCCTTGCTTCCCGTAGCTGCCCAGGCGAGGACGATCAGGTCGGGCTTAGCCGTCGCTACCTGCGCTTCGGCGACCTGCTCTCCACTCGGAACTATCATTTGGCCCCCGCAAATTCCGACCAATTCCGCTACCCAAGGTGGAGAACTAATTCTAGGATTCGGCCACGCCTCGCAATAAACGCGAACGCGCTTCTGGAATCGCCGCGCTTTCGTCGCGATTTGTGAAAACGCCCGGTGCATTTTTTCGACCAGCTTTTCGGCGGCGGCCGCCCGGTGCGTGACGCCACCCAAAAGGCGTACGTCGGCAGCGATGTCAGCGAGAGTGCGCGGATTCAGGGCCAGAAAAGGGAAGGGTTGCTCAAGAAGTTTCGCGACTGTTTCCCGCTGGTAGGGCACGGAACCGATCACAAGCGCCGGTTTCAGCCGCAGAATCTCGTCCACGGACTTCATGTGCCAGCAATCGCCCAGCTTTGGCAGGTTCGCAACTGGAGCTACGTCCGCGCACCACTTGGTCACGCCAACCAGGAAACGCCGAGCTCCTATGGCGCACAAAATCGAGGTCGCGCTGGGAGCCAGCGAAACAATTCGCAGTCTTGGATTTCGAGTCGCCGGCATGGCTGTCCCCAGAGAATAGCAGACCACCGGGGGTCTCAAGCGGCTACAAAGGCGCATTGCCAAAATCCATCTCACCCCAGATGGTCGATCCCAACTACGTCGTGGTCGCTTCCTTCGAGAAGAAGTATTGGCCTCCGAAAAAGTAGAGTTTTTCCGTTCCTCATCGTTGCGCCAATCGAGGAGTGTTTGCCATACTTCAGAAATGTTCAGCGAAGCAGTTCTCGATCACTTTCGCAACCCGCGCAACGCGGGGGAACTTCCCGGGGCCACCACGGTGGAGGTCAGCAACCCCGTTTGTGGCGACATCCTCAAGCTTTCGGCGCGAATCGTTAACGGCCAGATCGCGGAGGCACGTTTCCTCTGCCGTGGCTGTACGACCGCGATTGCTTGTGCGTCGCTCTTGACCGAACAGCTGCGCGGCCGCACGCCTGCGGAAGCGCGCTCTGTCACAGCCGAATTCCTCTCTCATTCGCTTGGCGGACTTCCGCCGGCGACCTTCCACGGCGCCCAACTCGCCGCTGACGCGTTCAACGCTCTACTAGAAAAGCTGTCCTCCCGAGGTCGTTAGTCCTTTGGCCGGAGCACCGAGTTCATCGTTTCCGGGTCGTTCAGATTCAGCACGCAGCCTTCTTCGTTCGTGCGCACTTCTTGAACTTCTCCCTTGTGCGCCCACACGACCGCCCGCGCACCTGTCTCGATCGGCGCGCGCAGCAGTTCGTCATATAACGTTGCTGAGAAAATGACCGGATGGCCGCGGCGCCCTTCAAAGACGGGCAAAACGATAGGACCCTTCGCTTTGTAAAACTCTTCGATCAAGTCCCGAATCAGGGCGCGGCTGATCAACGGATGGTCGACAAGGCAGAGCAGCATCCCGTCGGTTCCCGGTGGCAAGCTTCGCAGCGCCGCTTGGATGGAACTCAACTGTCCTTTTTCCCAGTCGTGATTGACAACGATTTCATGGGCTTTGAGGTTCACCGCTTTTGCGATCGGCTCCGCTTGTGCGCCTAGCACCACGCGACGCACGCCGATTTCCGCTAGTACCGTGACTTCCAATAAATGTTCAAGGAAAGGCCGGCCTTGGTAGGGCAGAAGCGCCTTCGGCGAGCCCATTCGGCTCGAGGCCCCGCCGGAGAGGATGACGGCGGCCAGCATGCGCTCCCTTTCAGCGCTCGCCCGTTTGCAGGATGGGCGAAGCGTGCGCTTCGTATTTCAGTTTCTTGTGCGCGGCGGTCGCCGCATTCCGGCGCACCGCCACCAATTCCGCCGCTATGCTCACGGCTATCTCTTCCGGCGAAAGCGCGCCAATTTCCAGCCCCATCGGCGCGTAGACGCGTTCGAACTCTTCCGGCTTGTAGCCATCGTTCTCCAGCGCTTTGTACACCGACAAAACTTTGCGCTTGCTGCCGATCATTCCCAAGTAGCGCGCTTCTGTCCGCACCGCCCAGGCCAACACGCGCATGTCTTCTTTGTGGCCGCGCGTTACGATTACCAGGTAGCTTGATGCACTGGCATGAATTTTCTCGATGGCATCTTCGTAACTGGTGTAAATCTCCTGGGCCATCGGGAAGCGTTCTTTATTCGCAAACGATTCGCGATCGTCGACCACCGCGACGCCGAAACCCGCCGCGCTGGCCGCTTTGGCTACCGCCATCGAGACGTGCCCGCCACCGAACAGGTAGAGCATGGGCTGCGGCAGTATCGGTTCGACGAAAACTTCCAGCGTCCCGCCACAAATCAAGCCGCTGTCGTAACCCGCTTCATTATTTAAGTTGAAGACCATCTTGCGCGGCGATTCCTTCTGCATCACTTCCTTCGCCGCCGCCCAAACTTCTGCCTCCACGCACCCGCCGCCAATCGTTCCTGCGATTGAACCGTCTTCGCGCACCAGCATCCGCGAACTCTCATAGCTGGGGATCGAGCCATTGGTGTGAACAATTGTAGCCAGTGCCGCCCGCTGCCCGGCCCGCCGCATCCTCACAATTTCTTCAAACAGGTCCATAGAGTCCGCTACAAATTACGCTACGCCGCGCGCCAGGTCATGTCAATTCGCAAAGTCCCGGTTACGACTCGCAACGCGGCCCGAACTAGCGCTGCCAAAAACGAAGAGGCCGCGGAAGGCGGCCTCTCGAGACTTCCGTTGGAGTTTGTACAGGCTTGCCGGTCAGCGGCCGGCTGCGGCTGACACAGCTTGGTCAAGAATTGTCGCGGCGCGGCTGGCATCCGCCACGCCGAAGAAAAGAACCGGCTCATTCTTTCCCGGCTCTACGCCGCAATAGGCAAAGTTAATGTTGATTTTGGCCTCCCCGAGCCGCTCAGCGGCCCGCGCGAGTTCGCCAGCGCGATGCGGCAGCACTACGCGCACCACATCGACTTCTTTGTAAGACAGTCGCTCTGAATCCAGCACGGTCCTCGCGGTTGTCGGATTGTCCACGACTAGATGCACCTGAGCCTTGCCTTCGAGCGGTGCGGATTGGAACGCAATGATGTTGACGTTGCGATCAGCCAGCGCCCGGCAAAGTTTCCCGAGCGTGCTCGGTCGGTCCTCCATGTTGATGTTGAACTCCTTGGTGGTTGGCATAGCGGGTTCCTCCTGTGGGTTTTTTGTCAGAAACGCAGTGGCTGGTTCCCGCGGTACTGAAGCAGTCAAAATCCTACTCCCACACTTGCGTCGATTCAAGAGAATCGTGTGATGGAAATCTGCTGGTGTTTTTTTTTGCGCCCCCCACTGAGCTTTCTAGACACATTTTCGACGCAGTGATAGCGTACTCACTCCATAGATCGCCAGGGAGTTCTCATGAAAGCCGTTGTCTTCCATCAGCACGGTGGGCCCGACGTTTTGAAATACACCGAGGCGCCCGACCCCGCGATCCGCCCGAACGAAGTTCTCGTGGGCGTGAAGGCTTGCGCGCTGAATCACCTCGACCTTTGGGTGCGCCAGGGCATCCCGGGCGTAGCTATCCCGCTCCCGCACATTCCGGGCAGCGATGTGTCAGGCGAAATCGCGCAAGTTGGCGCCGATGTCTCCACCGTCTGTGCCGGCCAAAAAGTCGTGTTAGCCCCCGGGGTAACCTGCGGCAAGTGTCCCGCCTGCATCTCCGGCCAGGACAACCGCTGCCGCCAATTCACCAATCTGGGCTACAGGATGGACGGCGGCTGCGCCGAATTCGTCCGCGCCCCTGAAGTGAATTGCCTCCCGTATCCGGAAAATCTCACTTTTGAAGAAGCCGCCGCGATTCCGCTGGTGTTTCAAACCGCCTGGCACATGCTTCTCGCACGAGCCGAGCTACAACCCGGTGAGGATGTTCTTGTCCTCGGAGCCGGCAGCGGCGTCGGCAGCGCCGCCATCCAAATTGCAAAATTTTTCGGCGCGCGCGTCATCGCCACTGCCAGCGCCGATGAAAAGTTACACAAAGCCAAGCAACTCGGCGCCGACCATCTCATCAATCACAAGACGCAAAAAATCCGCGACGAAGTCCGCCGCATCACCAACAAGCGTGGCGTTGACGTTGTTTTCGAGCACGTCGGCACGGCCACCTGGGACGACAGTCTCGCCAGCCTTGCCCCCGGAGGCCGCCTCGTCACTTGTGGAGCCACTACCGGCTACGACGCCAAAGTCGATCTGCGTTTCCTGTTTAGCCGCCAGCTTTCGCTCCTCGGCTCCTACATGGGCACTAAGTCGGAATTGCAAACGGTGATGAAGCTCGTCGCCGCCGGCAAACTAAAACCTATCGTCGACCGCGTCTTTCCGCTCTCGGAAGCTGCCGCCGCTCACACCTATCTTCAGTCCAGTTCGCAGTTCGGAAAAGTCGTGCTCAAAATCTAAGGCCCCCATCGCCCGAATCCATCCTGTCCCGAGACTGTCCTTCCGTACTATATACAGCTTTCCACCCCGCTGTTATTTTTCGCTGCAATTCCGCAGCAAAGTCGTGTCGCCAGCGCACATCGTTTAACCCTGGAGGATACCCCAGTGCGCAGATTAAATTCAGCTATAAGCTTTCGAAGAACGAATAACACCAGCGTCGTTGTTTCCGAGGAGGGCACGCCACAGGCAGCGTCCGCCAAAGCACGCCAATTCACAACGAATCTATGGGAAGCGCGCGTAGAAAAGGTCCTGCGCATGGCGGAATCCGGGACGGCACTCACCATCCGCGATCTGGCCCGCGAATTCCGCCTGAGCCCTTCCCATCTCCAGCGCTTGTTCAAGCATCACACGGGAGTTTCGATGGGCGAGTGGTTAAACGAACAGCGGCTTCAGCGGGCAGCTTACCTCCTGGCAAGCAGTTACATGAGCGTGAAAGAAATCGCCCACAACGTTGGATACGGACACGCCTCCAGCTTCATTCGGGCATTTGAACGGCGCTACACCGAGGCTCCGGCGCGCTACCGGAAACAATGTGACCGCAGTAAATGCTAACAAAAGCCCGAGAATGCTAATCACTTTCGCTTGTGCTTGCTGCGAGGAGAATAGTAAAAAGAATTTCACTCTACTTTCAGGTAGCGTCTAGCAATTGACGCACCCAGCGGGAAGTTTTCTGAAAATTGCTAGAACCATTGACGTTGGAAGTGTGCCGACGCGGGGCGTTGGTGTGCTTCCCGGGCCAAGGAGACCATCGATGAAAACGATAAAGCTCGCGTCGGTTCTCGCATTTTTGCTGCCGCTATTCTTCCCGGGAATGGCCTTCGCTCAAACCGATCCAGGCGTGCGCAGCAATACCGGAGTGAATGCCGGCCAGCCATTTGCTTCTGTCACGGCCAGCCCAAACGACTTGGCCTTCTTCCAAACTGGCCTCGCGCAGTTCAACGAGCACCAAACGGTTACCGGAGACAACCCGGGTCTGGGACCGCGCTTCAACCTGGACTCCTGCGGGGCTTGTCATTCGCAACCGGCTCCGGGCGGAACCAGCCCGGCTGCTGCTATTTTCCCGAATGTCGGGGCGAATCCCCAAAGCCAGGTGATTGCCAACGGAGTCGTGAATGGCAGCACCAACACCATTCCCTATTTTGTCTTGGCAAACGGCCCAGTGCGCGAAGCGCGGTTCCCGTTCTTCTTCGATCAATTTGGCAATGCCAACCCCAACGCCCCTAACGGCGGCGTGGAAGACCTGTTCACCGTTTCCGGTCGTTCCGATGCGGGAAGTTGCAGCCTGCCACAGCCCAGCTTTAATGCTGCGAGGGCCGCCAACAACATTATTTTCCGCATTCCCACACCCACGTTTGGCACTGGACTAATGGCAAATATTGACGACGCAACATTACTGGCCAATCATGCATCCCAGGCGAACAACAATCTTGGGATTAGCGGCACTTTCAACCACAACGGCAACGATGGCACCATCTCCCGCTTCGGTTGGAAGGCCCAGAACAAGTCGCTCATGATTTTCGCGGGTGAGGCTTACAACGTGGAAATGGGCATTTCCAACGAACTGTTTACGCAAGACCGCCCATTGCCGGGGGAGGACCAATTGGGAAGCGGGCTTCCGGCCACCTGCTTGAACCTCGCGGGGATCGGCTACCCGGAGGACATTACCCACTCGGGTGGTACCAGCGCCTCCACGGTCACCAGTGACGTGGGGCTCTTCAATACCTTTATGGAGTTCTTGGATCAGCCCACACCTTCCACTTCCTCGCCGGGAGGAGCAACCTCGATCGCTAATGGTCGCAAGCTCTTTAGCGCCATCGGCTGCGCTACTTGCCATACCCCTTCCCTTGCCACCCAGCCCTCTAACTTAACGGCTGGTTTGAGCAAAGCTGCTGCTAACTTGTTTTCCGACATCGAAATCCATCACATGGGGGCGACTTTGGCGGATAACGTCTCCCAAGGCGGCGCTGGCGGAGATCAATTTCGCACGGCTCCCCTGTGGGGGCTGGGACAGCGCATCTTCTTCTTGCACGATGGCCGTTGCAGCAACCTGCTCTGCGCTATCGAGGCCCATGACAGCAATGGCGGCGAAGCCAGCACGGTGGAGGCGATCTTCGACCAAAACCTCTCACCTAGCCAGCAGCAGGACATTCTGAACTTCCTGCGCTCGCTCTAATTCTTGGCCACGGTTATTCCGGGCGAAACACAAAACTGATTCGCCGGGGGGTTTTTCGCTCGGAGATACGGGCTTTCCGCATATGAGCAAAAACTTTTCGCGCCTCTTGCAACTCTTTGGTCTGTTCATCTTGCTGCTTGCTCGCGCGCAAGGCGCTCTTCAGAGTGGCGGCGATTTTTCAACAAATACGGATCGAAAGAAGCTGCCAAGCGGGACCATCTTTGTTAAGGGCGCATGGTCGAGTGCCAGCGATTCAGTGACGGCTCTCCCGGAAGGCGGCAGAGTGGTCAAAAATGTCTATCAGAATTCGTATTTTGGTCTCACTTACCCGCTATACCCGGATTGGATGGAGCACTACACCGGACCGCCTCCTTCCGATAGTGGCTACTATGTCCTCGCGCAAATCAGGCCGGCGAAGACATTCAAGGGCCCAGGTCGAGGAAGTGTTTTGATCGCCGCCCAGGATCTGTTTTTCGCGCTTACCCCGCACACGAACGCGCTGGAGTTGATAAATTACAGCAAGGACCGCTTGGCCGCGGACTACAGAGTGGAACAATTGCCGACGTTGGTTAGGATCGCGGACCATTCCTTCGTCCGCTTCGACTACGGTTCGCCCGCCGCCGAGCTTCATTGGCACGTTCTGGCCACTCAAATTCGCTGCCACATCATCCAGTTTGTCTTTATCAGCCGAGACACGAAGCTACTGGAAAGCCTCGTCGAGGGAATGAACAAAATGAACTTGCCGGACGAAGCTGGTCCAATTTCGGGGAGGGGCGGCGGTGACGCACCCGAATGCATAAAAGACTACGCGAACGGCGAAAACGTGATGGAGAGAGTTGATCCGGTCTTTGCAGAACCGAGGTTCAATCCTGTTCCGGTCCGCGTCATCATCGACAAAGAAGGCCAGGTGAAGCACATTCATTTTCTGAGTGCCTTCCCCGATCAGGCCAAAGCCATTACCGATGCCCTATTTCAGTGGCGGTTCAGGCCCTATCTCCGAGATGGAAAACCCGTGGAGGTGGAAACCGGCATCATGTTCGGACGGGCGCCACGCCCGGCGACAATCTCATCAACGAATGCGGCAACCGAATGATGAACCATCGTCTCTGCCCCAAGGGATTCCGTATGCGAGTACTTCTCGCACTGCTCGTGCTGATGCTGTGTTTTTCAGCGGTGGCACGGGGCGCAAACAACTTCACCGGCGCGGTCCGCAACGAGAGCCGCGGCGAGCCTTCCGTCGGCGATGAGGTAATCCTTGTTCGGCTGGATGGGAGAACCGCGGAGGCACGCACAAAGACGGATCGACAGGGGACATTTGCTCTCAACCCGCGCTATCCTGACAAGTCCTACGTGGTACGCGTGCTTCACCAGGGCGTAAGCTATGATCAGCAGGTTTCTCCCGGCCAATCTCTCTTTCTCGAAGTGTTCGACACAGCGGCAAAGGTACGGGGCATAACCGGCACAATCGAAATCCTTCGCACGGCAACCAACGGAAACCGGCTTCACGTTTCCGACTTGATCGAGATAAAGAACTCTTCCCGCCCGCCTCTGACGCGGGCGGGCGAGCGCACATTTGAAGTGTATCTGCCGGGAAATGCCGTGATTGATTCGGTCCTCGCGGCAGGTCCGGGAAGTATGGGCGGGACGATTTCCGCAGCGGCGGTGCCGGGCGAGCCGGGGCATTACACGGTGAATTTTCCCTTGCGCCCCGGAGCAACCAAATTTGCCTTCAACTACGACGTGCCCTACCAGGGACAAGCTGCGTTTCATCCAAAGCTGGTGTTTCCGGTACAACAGTTCGCGGTCATGATTCCACTGGCCATGAAATTTTCGTCTCGTTCACATGCCTTCAAAATTCTGGCAACAGATAACAGCCGCTATCAAGTTCGCGCCGCAAGCCAAGTTAAAGCAGGAGCGGGCCCGGAGTTTGAACTCTCTGAAACCGGAACGCTTCCGCCGCTCGCAAACCAGGGCAAGACTCAAGCGCTCTCACCACCTGCGCCTCGTCTCCGCCCAGCCTTGGCGGCTCCGGCTGGCACCACGCCGCTCTCTGCTGCTCCGATCGATCGAATCCCGAGTCCGTCACAGCCAGTCTCGCAAGGGCTGGTCTTGGGTGGAGTGACTTCTCTACTGCTTGTCGCGTCCGCTCTCCTGGTTTGGCGCGGTCGCAAAACTCTGAAATTCTCCGGCGCGCCAACGGTTGCCCTCCGCCACCGCCAAAGGCAACACTCCTCACCCTGACGGGAAGGGCCAGTCTTTCTTCAGTCTCGCGAGTCAGACAGTGATATCCTCTCTCCGTCTAAATCGCACTCATGGCGGCAGGGAATGTCGGTCAGCCTCCAAGCTCGGCTTTCGGTCTGGATCGTCAAATGGCGGGTCAAGCGCCGTTTGAAAGGTGTGCGGGATTATCGTGTCGCGCGCAAAATCCTTCGTCCCGATCCCTACAAAGTTCCGGAGACCGTCCAGGTTGCGCCCGTTCATCTCGGCGGCGTCCCCGGTGAACGTCTCGAAGGTCCGGCGCCGGGCAACATGGTGCTCCTTTATCTTCACGGCGGCGGATACTTTGCTTGCTCCGCTGAGACCCATCGTCCGATCACCGTTTACTTTGCGCTCCATGGTTCCCACGTTTTTGCCCCGGACTATCGTCTCGCGCCGGAAAATCGCTTTCCCGCAGCCGTCGAAGACGCGGTCGCCTTTTACCGCGCGCTTCTGAGCGCAGGATATTCGCCGCGGAACATTGTCGTCGCAGGGGAATCCGCTGGCGGCGGTCTTGCGCTCTCGCTGATGCTCTCTCTTCGCAGCGCCGGAATTCCGCTCCCAGCCGCAGCCGCGCTGTTTTCTCCGTGGACCGATCTGGCTGCCACCGGCGACTCCATTCGCACTAACGCTAAGCGTTGTGCGATGTTCGATGGCGCGGGTGTAGCCTTCTCTGCGCGCTATTATCTCGGTGACACCGATCCTCGCAATCCTCTGGCCTCCCCGCTCTACGCCGATCTCACCGGCCTGCCCCCGCTTCTCATGCATGTGGGCGCCGACGAGGTCCTGCTCGACGATTCCACGCGCTTCGCCGAGCGCGCCCGTGCCGCCGGTGTTCGCGTCGAGCTGAAAATCTGGCCCGTCGTTCCACACGCCTGGCAGCTCGCCCCGCACCTGGTACCCGAAGCACGCGAATCTCTGCGGGAAAGCACCGCTTTTCTCCGCACTCAAGTGGCGGCCGCGCAATCCACCAAGGAAGTGGTGACGCCCGCATGACCGACGCCGTGGCGATTACCACCGACGCCCCCGTCACCAATGTCGACGTCCTCATTGTCGGCGCCGGTTTCTCCGGCCTCTGCATGGGCATCAAACTTCTCGAAGCTGGCATGAACTCGTTTCTGCTCATTGAAAAGAGCTGCGACATCGGCGGCACTTGGTGGGACAATCGCTATCCCGGCTGCGCTTGCGATATTCCTTCACATCTCTATTCGTTTTCCTTCGCGCCATCCACGGAATGGACGCGCATGTATCCCGGCCAGCGGGAAATCCACGCCTACCTTAAGTGCTGCGTCCTGCACTACGGCCTCGCTCCGTATCTGCTCCTCAACACTCGTTTTCGAGAAGCCGCTTGGGATGAATCTGCGGGTGTCTGGAACGCTATTGCTGGCGACGGAATGCGCATCCGCGCCCGCGTGCTGGTCTCGGGAATGGGCGCGCTGCACGTGCCTCATTATCCCGAAATCCAAGGCCTCGACCGTTTCCAAGGTCCCGCGTTCCATTCCGCAACCTGGGATCACCGCGTGGACCTGGCCGGCAAAAATGTCGCTGTCATCGGCACCGGCGCCAGCGCCATCCAATTCGTCCCGCAGATTGCCCCGCTTGTCGGCAAACTTCATCTCTTTCAGCGCACTCCGCCCTGGATTGTTCCGCGCCTCGATTTCGCTTTCAGCGAAAAATGGAAGCGCCGCTTTCGCAGCATCCCCATCACGCGCTGGGCCTTGCGCCAATACATTTTCTGGCGGCAGGAGTTTCGAGTCCTTGGTTTTCTTGGAAATGAATCCATTCGAAAGAAAGCCGAGGAGATTGCCCTCCGTCATCTCGCCCGCACCATCAAGGATCCCAAGATGCGCGCGGCGCTCACGCCCAACTATCAACTTGGCTGCAAGCGCGTCCTCGTCTCCGACGACTACTATCCCACTCTGAATCGCTCGAATGTAGAGCTTGTCACGGAGGGGATTTCCGAAGTCTGTCCCCACAGCATCGTCACGCGCGACGGCGTCGAGCGCCCCATCGACGTGTTGATCTACGGCACCGGGTTCCGCGCCACTGAACCGCTCATCGGCTGCCGTGTGGTAGGGAAAGGCGGCCTGGAAATTCACGAAGCCTGGGGAAAGCGTATGGCCGCTTATCTCGGCGTCACCGTCAGTGGCTTTCCCAATTTCTTCATGCTTCTCGGCCCCAATACTGGCCTCGGCCACAATTCCGTCGTCCTCATGATCGAAGCCCAAGTACGCTACGCCCTGGGTTGTCTGAAACTGATGAAACGCAAGAAACAGCGCATCTTGGAAGTCCGCCCGGAAATTCAACAGTCCTTTGTCGAAAAAACCTACCGCCGCATGGCCGGCACCGTCTGGCTATCCGGAGGCTGCAAAAGTTGGTATCAAGACCAATCCACCGGTGAAATTACCACCCTCTGGCCCGGATCCGTCGTCTCCTACTTACGTCGTACCCGCTCCGTGTCCCCGTCCGACTATCAATTAACGTCCTGATGTCCGCGAAACTAGTGTAAACGTGCCAGTTTACGGCCGTTTTCGGCCCCCGCCTGGCCATTTTCTTTTCCATTTTATTTTCGGTCGCTGGATCGCTCTTGATTATTTATAAAAATTATGGTATAATTATAAACGGAGATTCATGCAGCAACCTCGCTGGAGGTTCCCTAGCGCTTCAGTTCCGCTAGGTCGCGAGAGCCGAGGGTTGCTCGAGAGGGTGAAGGCATGTCCATAACTACCAAAGCAATCGAATACCGTGATGGCGATACAGAACTCACCGGCCATTTAGCTTGGGACGATTTGCGCGATCACCGGCGCCCGGGCATTCTGGTGGTCCACGGGGGCGCAGGCCTCGACAACCATGCTAAAGGGCGAGCGAGGCGGCTGGCAGAGCTCGGCTTCGTCGTCTTTGCCTGCGACATGTACGGCAATGGTGTGGCCGGCAATCGTGAACGCGTGATGGCGCGGATTACGGAACTGCGCAGTGACCGCGCCAAGTTGTGCCAGCGGGCGCGAGCAGGGCTCGCAGTGCTGGCGTCGCAACCACAAGTCGATGGGCGTATCGCAGCGGTGGGCTACTGCTTCGGCGGCATGACCGTACTCGAACTGGCGCGGAGCGGTGTGGACCTCGCGGGAGTAATTAGCGTCCATGGAAGTTTGCACACGATCGAACCAGCGCAGCCGGGATTAAGCAACGTAAAGATACTCGTCTGCCAGGGAGCCTTGGACCCTCATGTTCCAATGATGGAGGTGAGCGCGTTTGCTGAAGAAATGAACCGCGCCGGTGCCGACTGGCAACTGATTGTTTACGGCGGTGCCATGCATGGCTTCACCCACGAAGAGGGACCCCCAGTCCCGGGGGTCGCATATCACGCTCCGTCGGACGCCCGATCTGCAGCTGCGATCGAGAGTTTCTTCAGGGAACTCTTCGGCTGGGACGCGAACGTAGGTCAATGGGTTGAAGCTAGATCCCGCTAGGCTGGGTAATCGGAAGGTAGCCGGCAGCGGTCTAGACGCTCCATTTGTCTTGCCCGCCCCGCTATGAGAAAATAACTCCGACGAAAGATATGAGCACATCACTCGGAAAACACGTCACCCTGACCAAGCCCGACGACTTCGGCAGCCTTCTCGAAGACGAAGGCATCATCTTCACCACGCTCGACAAAGCCGTGAACTGGGCCCGCAAGAGTTCCATCTGGCCACTGGGCTTTGGCTTGGCCTGCTGTGCCATCGAAATGATGTCCATGGCCGCCGCCCGCTTTGACCTCGCGCGCTTCGGAGCCGAAGTGTTTCGCCCCTCGCCCCGCCAAGCCGATCTGATGATCGTCGCCGGCCGCCTCTCGCAAAAAATGGCTCCGGTCATTCGCCAGCTTTACGATCAAATGCCCGAGCCCAAGTGGGTCATCTCCATGGGCGCTTGCGCCACTTCCGGCGGCGTCTTCAACAACTACGCCATTGTGCAGGGCTGCAATCAGGTCATTCCCATCGATGTTTATGTTCCCGGCTGCCCCCCGCGCCCCGAAGCCGTTCTCTACGCCATCCTCCAGCTCCAGAAGAAAATCGACAGTGAGAAGGGCTCCTTCAAGCGCGCCCTGAATCTTTCTTAGCGGCCCAGGCCGGGCGGCTTGCGCTTGTGCTTCACACATGACCAAATTCAGATGGAAGACGCCACCCGTTGCTCTGATTCCTCTAGCCGTAGCACTGCTCCTGTTGAGCTGCGGCAGCGCCACTCCCATGCAGTCTCCGCCTCCTCCCGCCGGCTACACGCTTGCCTGGAGCGATGAATTCAACGGCGCCGACGGCACTTCCCCCGATTCCTCCAAATGGACCTACGACACTGGCGGCAGCGGCTGGGGCAATAACGAACTCGAGTGCTACACCAATCTCACCCAGAACGCCCAAATGAAGGGCGGCAACTTAGTCATCACCGCGATGCATCAGCCCGCTTATGCCTGCAGTGACGGCACAACGCGGGATTACACCTCCGCTCGCCTGAAAACGGAAGGGCTGTTCAATCAAGCCTACGGCCGTTTCGAAGCCCGCATCAAAATTCCTGCAGGGCAGGGAATGTGGCCCGCCTTCTGGATGCTCGGCAACAACATCGGTTCTGTCGGGTGGCCCAAGTGCGGCGAAATCGACATTATGGAAAATGTCGGCAAGGAGCCCGGCACGGTCCACGGTTCGCTCCACGGCCCAAGTACCAGCGGCCCCACGAGCGACGCCACTCTGTCCTTCAGCCTTCCCGCCGGACAGAATTTCGCCGACTCTTTTCATCTCTACGCCATCGAGTGGCAGCCCGGCTTGGTAAGTTTCTTCGTCGACTCGAATCTCTACGCCACCTTCAGGCAATCCCAATGGCCCGCTGGCGGCACCTGGGTTTTCGACCACCCTTTCTTCATCATTCTCAACGTGGCCGTAGGCGGCAGTTGGCCCGGCTCGCCCGACAGCACCACCATCTTCCCCCAGCAGATGCTAGTCGATTACGTCCGCGCCTACACCAAGCAATAAGGCGTAGTTCGTCACGCCCTGTAGCTAACCTCTTCAGGGGTAAGGCCTTTCCCTTTCCCTTTCCCTGTTTTTTCTTTTCCTTACCTCTCCTATTTTTTTCTGCCCTCTCTCCTGCCTCTGCGTTTAAACTCTTCGTCGCCACTTTTTCAGGAGAGGGGAATCACCACATGACGCAATCATCCGATCCAGCCCGCGAACTACTTCGCCACACTCTTGCCACCGTGGCCTACCGCGGCGGCAAAGCCCTCCGCGGCGCTCCCGATCATTTCGCCAGTTTCCACATCGGCGACAAGACCCGCACTCCCGCGCAAATCCTCGCACACATGGGCGACCTATTTGATTGGGCGCTCTCCATCGCGCAAGGCCAACAAACGTGGCACGACTCTACGCCGCTCCCCTGGAACGCCGAAATCGAGCGCTTTTTTGCCGCCGTAAAAAAGTTTGACGATTTTATCGCTTCCGGCGAACCCCTGAACGCCTCAGCCGCAGGCCTGTTCCAAGCCCCGGTTGCCGATTCTCTCACTCACATCGGCCAAATCGCTATGCTCCGCCGCCTCGCCGGCTCCCCCATCAAGGGCGAAAATTACTTCAAGGCCGAAATCGCCGCCGGCCAGGTCGGCCTTGAGCAATCCGCTCCCCGACGCGAATTCGAATAACGGCCCCGAAGCCAACCTACAGGTCTGCTCCACGAGCCATATGGTCTCTAGGAAAGCGCCCCTGATTTTGTTTCCCGCAGGGCGGATACTCGACAATTTTCGGTTTCCATGGTCTTCCTGCTAGGGCAGTACCTGTTGGCGGGAGCAACGGGAGCACGTGGTTGTCGCATTCAAGACGGAGTAAGCGTATAAGAAGGATGCGCAACAGAAGCGGGCGTCCGCGTAGCCCCGCAGGAGGTGATTTATGCGTGCGGATCAAGTGGAAGTTAGCTGGGATGCTGGAAAGGGCAAGTGGCTGGTTCGCATTGTGAACGGGGAAGAAGTCATTCGGCGATATTGCAGTTTGCCGAAGGACGCCGACGAGCGGAAAGTGGGCGAAGCGGCACGCAAGACCGTCGAGGAAGAGGGATACGAAGCCGATCCTGCCTTGGTGAGCGTGCGTCGGTAGCGGACCCGCGCGAGAGGTCGATGACTTGTACCGGCGCGCCTGGTGGCATGCGCGAGTTCACTGTTCGTGACTATCGCGGTTCTGGATCGCCTGCGGTCCGCCCATAGTAACCCGTCGCTTCCGCGCCGCTAAGCGCGCGGCTCGTGAAGGAAAATCAAACTGCCATTACGATACTGCGTTCCTCGCGGCACCCGGCCACCTTCGACAGTGATTTGACCGCTCTAACTAAGGTTGGCACGCGTCGCTGGGGGCTTCTCCCGTGGTTGTGAGCGGCAGCGGAGCTAGGTTGTACTTTTCAAGCGCCGCGTTCACCGCGGAGAGCGCCTGCCTTTCGAGCTCGCGCCATTCGGCCAGACGCTTCGTTAGTCCGCTGCAAGATTCCGTCACCGCCGATTGTGCGCTGGCGGTCGGAGGTGCGTCGCCGCTTTCCACCATGAACGCCATGCGCGCGAGATCGCGATTGATCGGCCCGATTCCGGGTGCAGCGGTCGTGCCGGTCTGGATGGCAATGACTTGCGTCTCGGCCTCTTTTACCGCGTCGGCCGCATCTTTGGCTTGCGCGTTGGATTCAAGATTCTTCTTGCGTTCCGTGATTTCCTTGTGCAGCGCTGCCACTTTGCCGAACTCCTCGTAGCTCGACTTCAATCCAGCTGCGATCCTCATGGCGGTCTCGAATTGTTGCTCGAGGTCCGTTTGCGAAACGTGCACGCGCGGATCGAGCGTGACCACGAGCGGCTGGGTAAGTTTCTGATCTCCGGCCGTGAGCACCACCCAGTACTCGCCCGGAACGGCGAGCGCCCCGAGCGTCTGCTCGCGCGGCGTGTCCCCGGCGATGGCGTGGCCCGAAATCGTGTATTCCACAAAATCCAGCGAATTCCCAAAGTAGCTGTATTGCAGCGTGGGAGGGGGATCGTAGTGCAGGTCCCACACGAAGCGGTTGAGCCCCTTATTTTTCGGAATGCCCGCGAGCGGGGCGAACCAATAATCGGGGACGTTTTTGATCGCTTTGTCGGGCGAAGGCGGCTCGCTCGAGAAACGGCGGACGACTTTTCTAGCCGCGTCTCGGATTTCCACCGTGATGGCCGACCCGGGTGTTGCTTTCAAATAGTAATAAATGATCGCGCCGTCGGGCGGATTCTGTCCCGCGGGAACTTCAGGCGGCAGCGGAGTTTCCTGGTCGTTGTCCCAGCGAACGCGAACCGCCGTTGCGGGCCGCAGCAGGTACGCATTCGAGCCCGCGATTTGCGCGCTGGCTTGCCGCAACGGAGAGAGATCGTCAAGCACCCAAAGAGCGCGCCCGTACGTGGCGACTACCAGATCGTTATCATGCACCGCCAAATCGCGCATGTCCGACGTGGGAAGATTTAATTCGAGCGATTGCCAGTGATCGCCGTCGTCGAAGGAAACGTACACGGCATCCTCCGTACCTGCGTACAGAAGCCCTCTTCGCTTGGGATCTTCGCGTACCACGCGCGCGATCCGGCCAGGTTCGAGTCCTTCGGTGATTTTCTGCCAGGACTTGCCGCTGTCGCGCGTGCGATAAATGTAAGGCGTCGCATCCCGAATATTGATTGCGGCAAGATAAGCGGCATTCGCGTCGAAGTGCGAAGCCTCGATGATGCTAACCATCGTTTCCGGCTGCAGATCGGGCGGCGAAACGTTCTGCCACGTGATGCCGCCGTCCGGAGTCATTTGGATGATTCCGTTGCCGCTGCCGGCCCACATTGTTCCGGAAGAGATGGGCGAAGGCGCCAGCGCGGTCAGCGCCAGGCGTCCCCGGGGAGCTTGTTCCGCCGCGGCATCCTTTTCATCCTCATCGGCCGCGTAACCCGAAGCCTCCTCGCCCGGCTGGTGTCCTCCGGGATTGCCACCCTCGGTTTTCGTTGGCGCTCCGGTGCGCGCCGTCAGATCAGGGCTGATCCGCTGCCAGGTATCGCCGTTATTCGTCGTCTTCATCGCGTACTGCGTGCCAAAGTAAAGCGTGCGCGGGTCCTGCGGCGAGAAAACCAGCGGCGCCATTTGCGCCGTGCGGTCCTGGTTGCCCCGAACGAATACGTGAGCAATCTGTCCGGTGGTTTTGTCGAAGCGCACCACGCTGCCGTACCACCCGCCCGAGTAAACCGTATTCGAGTTCAGCGGATCTGGCGCGATGTAGCAAAACTCGAACCCGCCAATCGAAAACCAATCGCGAAAACTGATCTCGCCGTAATCACTTCGGCTGGGCACCGCGGCCGTGCCGCTATCCTGCTGTGGGGCGTAGGCCACGTACGGAAATTGATTGTCGGTGATGACGTGATAGAATTGCCCGGTTGCCTGGTTGTACCACGAACTCCACGTCTTGCCTCCGTCGAGGCTGATCGTTGCGCCCTGATCGACTCCCAGAATCATGCGGTTCGTATTTTGCGGATCGATCCACAGAACGTGATAGTCGTCGCCGCCCGGCGCGCCTTTGAACGCCAGAAAAGTCTGCCCGCCGTCACTCGACCGATAGGTGGAAGTCTGCATCACATGCACGATATCGGCGTTGCGCGGATCAACGTACACCCGGCTGATGTAGCCGCTGCTCACCACCCGCGGGTCACTCGTGGTTTTCCGCCACGTGTCGCCGCCATCGTCCGAACGAAAAAGTCCCAACCCGGTAATCGCGTATACCCGCCGGCCGCGCGTGTCCGGCGCGACTGCCAGTCCGATGCGGCCGAGCGGCTCGGAAGGCAGACCCGTCCCCGCCACTTGGTTCCAGGTGGAGCCTTCATCCGTCGATTTATAAATCCATCCGTCTTGTTTAGTTCTGTCGCCGGGGCCGGCCAAAGGGTCGCGTTGATGCCACATGGCGGCGAAAAGTTCTCGAGGATTTCCCGGGTCTGCGCACAAGTCGGCGATGCCCTCTAGTTCGTCCTTCGCAAGCGTGCGTGTCCAAGTCTTGCCGCCATTCATGGATTTAAAAATCCCGCGCTCCGGCGGTTCGGAGCCGACGCCGGTTACGGCACGGACCAGCACGCCCGCGATCACGATATCGGGGCTGCGGGGATCCACCACGATCGAGCTGATGTAGTGCGCCTTCTCCAGTCCGATGCGCATCCAACTAGCTCCTGCGTCCGTTGATTTGTACATTCCATTGCCGCGCGTCTGTTCACCCGTTCCCACGTAAATAATGTTGGGGTTTGAGGGCGCGAGCGCCACGGAGCCGATGGACGCCACGTGCTGCTCATCGAAGATCGGCTTCCAGACGCGCCCGCCATCCGTCGTCTTCCAGACTCCGCCTCCCGGCGTACCCATGTAATAGACCGCCGGATCGCCGGGAATTCCGGCGACCGCTGTGACGCGGCCACCGCGGTGGGGTCCGATGAGCCTCCAGCGCATCGCCGAGTACAAACTTGGGTCGATGGTCTCGGAAGCTTGTTGCGCGAACAAACCCGCGCTCGAAATTTGCGTAATCACAATCAGTGCAAACGACAGCAGGGTGCGTTGGCCAGCGGTCACACGAACCTCCTCTCAAAACGCGACAGTTTACCACGTGTTTTTTCCACCTCCAGGTCCGGCCAGGTCCGGCTCTGGCCTTCCTTCCCGAGTCCAAGTCAGCTAGAATCCCTTATCCCAGCTCACGGAGGCTAACCGTGATGACTCTCGGGAGAGTTGTGCGCCGTTGTTTCGGCGCTATCGTTGTATTGGCTTTGAGCGCCGGCGTCCACACTTTCGGTCAATCCAATCCAGTGGATCCGGGCGTGCGCGGTGGCCCACCGGCTGCCGGTGGTCCGCTGAACGGTCTTACATCGGATGAGACTGCCTTCTTCCAGGATGGGCAGGCGAGGTTCGCCGATATCGAGGTCGTGACTGGCGGCGCGAACAACGGCCTCGGTCCCCGCTTCAACTCCAACCAGTGTCTGTCGTGCCACGCGCAACCGGCTGCCGGCGGTTCAAGCCCGACGCAAAACCCCCAAATCGCCGTCGCCACTCTGAATGGAGCGAAGAACACCGTGCCCTGGTTCATCGTCCCCAATGGTCCTGTCCGCGAAGCGCGATTTAAGAAAAGCAACGGAGTCGCTGACGGCTCCGTGCACGACGTTTTCGTGATCACTGGCCGCGCCGACGCTCCCGGTTGCAACATCGCCCAATTCGACTTCCGTCCCGCGGGGACTCCTCTGACCGGTCAAGGCGGCAATCCCAACATCATTTTCCGCATCCCCACTCCCGTGTTTGGCGCCGGGCTCATCGAAGCGATTCCAGACTCCGCCATCCTCGCGAACATGCAAGCCAACGCCTCGCAGAAATCCGCACTAGGCATTTCCGGGCACGCCAACGCTCACCTTGGCGGAAACGTCAACCGCAGCGCCAACGATGGCACGATCACGCGTTTTGGCTGGAAGGCTCAGAACAAATCTCTTCTCCTGTTTGCCAGCGAGGCCTACAACGTCGAAATGGGCGTCACCAACCAGCTTTTCCCGCAGGAACGCGACGAAACCCCCGGCTGTCTCTTCCATGCCACTCCCGAGGACACCGTCAACTTCACGCCTGCTTCTTCGGCCTCCGGTAATTCCAACACCGGGGTTCTCTCCGACATCGAAGCTTTTGCCGACTTCATGCGCATGCTGGCCCCGCCCGCTCCCGCGCCTGCCACACCCTCCAGCACCCATGGACGCGCCACCTTTATGAAGATTGGCTGTGTGCATTGCCATACACCCTCGTTCACCACCGGCGCAAAGATTGCCAGCGGTTCCTCGACTAACCCAAGCGCCGCGCTCTCCAATCAGCCCGTGAATCTTTATTCTGACCTTCTCGTTCATCACATGGGCAAAGGCCTCGCCGACGGCATCACCCAGGGCGCGGCCGGCCCCGACGAGTTCCGCTCCGCGCCTCTCTGGGGCCTCGGACAACGCGTCTTCTTTCTCCACGATGGACGCACCGCCAACCTTCTCGAAGCCATTCGTGCTCACCGCAGCCAGGGCAGCGAAGCCAACAAGGTCATCGAACATTTCAATCATTTGAAGACTCACGAGCAGCAGGAGGTCCTCGATTTCCTGCGCTCCCTCTAACAGGAATCGCGCTTTCAGGCCGTTTGCGAACTGCGAACACCTCGCAGAGCAACAACCGCCTTGCTTAGCCTTTTCTCTTTTCCAATTTCTGTTTTCTAGTCTCCCTCCGGCAACGCCGTGTTTCCGGCAATCCACTCGAGCTAACGTTGGCCGCTTGTGAGGCCATTTGTGGACGGTGAACAACTCGCGGAACACCAACCACGTTGCTTAGCCCTTTCTATTTTCCAGTCTCCCTTTTGCAGCATCTCTATACAATATGGGGTAGGAGGCAGACCATGAGAGCGGTTCTAATCTCAGTGGCGATTTTACTCGTGCCCGGCCTGGCGCTGGCCCAACAAAAGCGGCTCCCCGCTGTCATCGAAAGGACCTTTGTTCCGGACGAGCCGCTGCCGTGCGTGGCATTCAACCGCATGGCGGCTCGACTGGATGTGGTTTACAAGACCGAACAAATCAGCAAGGCCGAGTACGACGAAGGCATGAAAAAGTACAAAGATGCCTCACCGGAAGAGGGCGTGGATTATTTCATGAGCGCCAAGAACGAATATCAAAGGGTTTCTTTGCAGCACGACAAGCTCGCGGAGTTCATCCGTTGGTACGTCATCGAGGGCGGCCGCGGCCAGATGAACTCCGCCGATACCCAGTGCAGCACCGAATTAGAGGAGCGCCAAGAAAAATACTCTGGAATTTACACCC
Organism: Candidatus Cybelea sp.; assembly: GCA_035510055.1. Taxonomy (GTDB): domain Bacteria; phylum Acidobacteriota; class Terriglobia; order Acidiferrales; family UBA7541; genus Acidiferrum. The sequence goes on from DATKHV010000023.1 coordinate 112,643, forward strand.
TTCGGCGCTTGCAAGACGCCATGACTCTGGCGCAGGCCGAGGGGCTCTTGGCGGATGTGGCTCTCGCAGGTCAGGACGCGGTGATAAAAGCTCTTTTGGAAAGTGAAGCAGCACGCAGAAAAGACATCGACCGCTACAACAAGCTGGTCGAAAGCGTTAACACCTACAATAAGGCTGTGAACGATCTCGTGGTTACCGTGAATACCGCGATGAATGAGCCGAAAGGCTCCAAGCTCGCTCCAACATTAAACTTCAACTTTGTTCGCTTGCAACCCATCACCTGCACCCAAAGCACTTTCGCGTTTAGCAATTCCCAGGCCTACCTGACCAACGTGCGCGCAGCAGCCAGCTCGATTCCAACAATGCAGTGCGAGTAATCCCTGTAAAGGCGACCTTTACCTGGAGCGAAGTCGAAGGGTCCGGTTGGCCTCTTCCTTTTTTTTCTCCTTGGGCGCAGGGTCATCGAACTCCCTCCCTCATTGCCCCTTGTTCTCGCTGCTGGCCGTGCGGAATCCGAACCGTTCCCCCATCCGTTGCCGGAACCGTTCCCGCTCTTCCGGCGTCATCTGTTCGCAGCGCTCTTTCCAGCGGCGCCGCAAATGGGGGCGGCCGTTACCGTGCCCGCCCCATCCGCCGAAGAGGATCCGACACAGCGCCAGAAGTCCCAGCGCTTGCCAGAAGGTGATCTGACGCCAGCCAAAAAGCGGCGGCAGCAGCCAATTCCACAGGTGCAGCACGATCTCGCCGCCGATGGCGATAAATACCGGGATCGCCAGAATCGCCAGCGGAGCTATCCAAATCCATTTCTTTTTCATGTTCAGTCCCTCATGCTTTCATGAATTCGTCGTAAACGCTTTGCAATCGCTCGCGCAGATGCAGCACCGCGTAGCGTTTGCGCGAGAGCAGGGTATTCACGCTCACGCCGGTTTCCGCGGCCATCTCCTTGAAGCTGCGCCCTTCCAGCTCGTGCGCCACAAACACCTCGCGTTGTTGCTCCGGCAGTTCCTCGAGCGCAAGTTCCAGCTCATCGAGAACTACGTTGCGGACGTACAGCGCTTCCGGCCCCGCGTCCGGCGATGGCCAGAGGTCTTCCACCTGCAGCACTTCGCCGTCTTCGCCCTGCGTCGCTTCGTCGGTGAACGTCCCTGGCTTCTTCTTGCGGAAAAGGTCCGTGATGCGATTGCGCGCCACGCGAAAAAGCCAGCCGGTAACGTGCTCGATCGGCATCAGTAGGCGATTCGCTTCCACCAGTTTGTAGAAGACCTCCTGTACGATGTCCTCGGCATCGGCGGGATCGGGCACACGACGCCGGATAAAATTTCGCAGCCGCAACCGTTCCCGCGCGATGATCTCCGAGATTTGACGGTCTTGCTCGATCATCGACGTGACGCTCACCGGCTCATCCATCCATCACTGTAGACGAACCACGCCGCCAAATATTGTAGAGATTTAAGTGCACGGGTTGGCGAGAGAATCGGCTCGAAGAATTTTGCGCTTTTAGGCGAACTTTGCGACCTAGGAATCAGCCACCGTTCCTTCGAGGTTTTGGCAGATGCGACATTTTCGATGCCGCCATAGCCGCTCGACGGAAGCCGAAGCGTTCGCGCATGCATTGGCGCGGGAAGCGTTGCCGCTTTTCCCGCGCCATGTGCCCGCGGCACTCGTCTAGGCGGCGTCGGAAATCACCATCAGGCTGGATCGTCGGACCATTCGCAAGGCCAAAATCCTTGCCGCGCGGCGAGACACTTCCATCACTGCACTGCTGATACTGCTGACGCGGCAAATTGAAATCCTGGTGGGAGAAGAAGAAACCTATGAATGCGACAAACGCCCTGCCCGGAAGCTCGTCGCTTCCACTTGGGTGGTGGCGCGGGTGGAATGACATGAACGGTAGGAGCCCCGTCTTTCCGCCCTTCTCCGGCTTTCGCCACTCTTTTCTCATCAACAACTTACAACGAAGGACTAACCGCTTCAAGCGATGGGCAGGTAATTCAACAGGTCAAGAAAAGGCGGCGCGATCCCCTGCGTGCGCAGGAGCACGCTAACCTGTGCCACATGTCGC